>NZ_JBVJKR010000012.1:0-343302 GCF_055585125.1 Nonomuraea sp. NPDC054003 | reverse complement strand
AGGATTACGGAGTGGCCGTCTCTTGTCACATGGATCTCACCCGCACCACAGCATGGGCTAGATCACCCGCACACCATCTCCCTGGACGTGAACCGAGGATTCAGGGCGGGTCACCAGTACAGGCGCTGCCACAGCGCGATCCACTGGTCTGGGTGAACGTATCCGACGACGGCGTCACGAGACACGCCGGCCGCCGCCAGAGCGGCGTCCACTCCTCGGTGACGCATCCTCAGCGAGGCGCGCACCGAGCCGCCGAGCCCGGTGAAGCCCAGCTCGACCAGTTCTTGGTAGGTGCGGCGGCCGCGCACCAACGGTTCGGGCCTACGCTCGATCCGCAGGATCGCCGAGTCGACCGACGGTACCGGCCGGAAGGACCTCCGGTTCACCGTGGGGCCGAGCCGCCAGTGGAACCATGGCCACGACCGCACGGTCACGCGGCTCCAGCGGCCGTAGCCGCCCGCACGTTTGCGGGCGTACTCGCGCTGGGTGAGCAGCGTGGCCGAGGTCAGGGACGGCGCCCTCAAGCACCAGTTCACGATCTTCGACGTCGCCGAGTACGGTATGTTCCCCACGACCGCGAACGGCCGTCCCGGCACCGGCGCGGTGGTGAAGTCGCCGTGCACCACCTCGACGCGGGGATCATCGCGTGTGCCTGCGGCCAGCCGCCGGGCCAGGCGTGGATCGATCTCGTAGCCGATCACTTGGGCGCCCGCCCCGGCCAGTGCTAGGGTCAGCGCTCCAGCGCCCGCCCCAGGCTCCAGCACCAGCCCTGCCGGGTCTGCTGCCCTGATCACGAGATCGATGGCCCGGCGGTCGGCCAGGAAGTTCTGTGAAAGCGTGCGCCGCGCCCGGTCCGCGGTGGTGCGGGCGCCGCCGGCCCTGCTCGTGGTCCGGGAGGATGGCCGGTCATCGAAGGCGTGATCGCGCGTCACCGTGCCGCCCTGCCGGGGTGTTCCGTCCCGAGCGCCCCGGCAGGCGTGCTCTGCTGGTCCTGTGGGCGGGTCATCCGGGCGCTCTGCGGCTGAGGTGCTCCCAGGCGCGGTACTTCGCGACCCGGTCCTGGAGGTCCTGGAGGACCATGTCGTAGGACGCGGCGCCGACGATGAGACGCCGCGGCGGCTCCGGCAGGTCCACCAGCTCCATGATCACCGGAGCGGCGGTCTCCGGGGCGGGACCGGCCTCATCGCCCCACATCTCGATCAGCTTGTCGCGCAGTTCCTTATAGTGCGGGGCGGATGCGGTCATCGTGGTGCCCGTGGTGAACAGGCCCGTGTCGTAGCCGCCCATCTGCACGATGGTCAGCTTGATGCCGAACTGCTCGACCTCTCCCGCCACGGCCTCGGAGACCGAGTCGAGCGCCGACTTGCCGGCCGCGTACAGGCCGACCATGGGGAAGCCGCCGCCGGTGCCCATCGTGGTGACTTGCAGAATGCGGCCGGAGCCCTGGGAGCGCAGGTGAGGGAGCACGGCCTGGGTGACCCAGATCGCGCCGAACAGGTTGACGTCGAAGTGGGATCTGATCTGCTCTTCCGTCGCCTCCTCCAGCATGCCCAGGAGCATGACGCCGGCGTTGTTGACCACGATGTCGAGCTTGCCGAAGGCCGCTGCCGCCCGCTCCACGCCCGCGAACACCGCCGCGCGGTCGGTGACGTCGAGCGGCAGCGGTACCAGATCGCCGGGATGGCGCCGGGCCAGATCGGCGAGCGGCTCGACGTTGCGCGCGGCCCCGACCACCCGGTCGCCCGCTTGCAGCGCCGCCTCCGTGAACGCCCGGCCCAGTCCTCGTGACGCGCCCGTGATGAACCACACCCGGGTCATGGGCTCCACCTCCTCCTGCTCGGGTCCAGCGCTTACGAGACAAGACGGTACGTCTCGCCTCGCCAAAACGTCAAGACGGTACGTCTCGTCTTGCAAGGGTGTTATGATTCGGCACATGGCCAAGCAGCCCAACCCCGCCCGCCGCAGTCAGCGCTCCCGGCAGGCCATCCTGGCCGCCGCCCGCGAGCTGGTCTCCGAGATGGGATACGTCAAGCTGACCATCGAGGCCATCGCGGCCCGGGCCGGCGTGGGCAAGCAGACGATCTACCGCTGGTGGCCCTCCAAGGGCGCGGTGGTCCTGGACGCCTTTCTGGCGCTCAGCGAGAGCGGGCCGGAGCAGGACATGGCGCTGCCCGACACCGGCGATCTGAAGGCCGACCTCAGGGTGGTAATGCGGGCGACGGTGGCCGAGTTCGCCGATCCGGCGTTCGAGGGGCCGATCCGCGCGCTCAACACCGAGATCATCAACGATCCGGCACTCGCCGCCCAATACCGCGAGAAACTGGCCGGGCCGGTCGACGAGGCCAAGAAGGCCCGGCTGCGCAGCGCCCAGCGAGCCGGCCAACTCGCCCCTGACGCCGACCTCGACCTGGCTCTGGAGCTGCTGTACGGCCCCCTCTATCAGCGCTGGCTGCTCCGCTCGGGCCCGCTCACCCCGCAGTACGCCGACGCCCTCGTCGACGCCTTCCTCAAAGCCATGCGACCGGGCATCGGCGGTTCTGCCCACTGATCAATGTGGCCCGCCTTGAGGTCACGGCCACCGAATCGACCATCCGCCGGTGCGGCACCTCCACCGGCAGCGGCATCACCCTCAGCCCCACTCCGAGGAGCGCCGGCCTTCGGCACCTCCAGCAGCATCTCCAGCGTCACCCGCTGCCGCGGCGACAGCACCCGCGCAGCGTGTCACAGAGACGGTCGGTGGCCTCATCCCGCACTCGGGGACCAGCCGGGCCAGCGTGGTCACACCCGGGGGCAGCACCTTGTTGGTGCGCAGCCACGTCACCCCGTCATAGAAGATGGTCTTCTTGCCGTCGCCGATGTTCCATGCCCGCGCGCTCGCCCACACGATGAAATCCGCCTCCGCCTGGGAGAACTCCTTCAGCGCGTACGCCTTGCGGATCGCGGCCTGGTGCTCGAACGGCGTGCTGCGCCGCTCGGTGTACTGGCTGATCTGCGGGACATCCTCGATCCCGAGTTGCTCGCCGAGGTACACCAGCACCTTGTCGGGCACGTCCAGCGGGTCGGGCAGAAAGCGCCCGACGTAGCGGGCTGTCGTCAGCTGGAGGGGGAAGCCGAGGCGGGCGTGTGTCCCACGCCGTTCGGCGATCAGCGTTCGATCCGCGTCGTCCAGGTAGAAGAACCGCTCCAGCTCCGCCTGCGCCGGAGCACCCGAGAAGCGGCCGCCTCATCATCCCTCAAGAACTCAACCGACATAGACGCCGAAGGTAGGGCAAGCCGGGCAAGCAGGACGAGCGGAAGATCAAGTAGTTAGCTGGGGACCCGCTAACGGGACTTTTCGTTCACATGCTCGTCGTCAGCAGGCCGGTGGTGTCGGTGATGATGAATCGCTTACGGCCGTTGACCTTCTTGTTCGCGTCATAGCCGCGGCTGTCACGCCCGACGGTGTCGGCGCCCTTGACGCTCTGGGAGTCGATGACGCCCGCGGACGGCTCGTCGTCGCGGCCGTCCTGGCGGCGGGCCTTGATGCGCAGCTCGCGTAGCGGGGTCTCGGTCACGCCGGCCTGCTCCCACTGCTGGACGTCCCAGTACACGGTCTGCCAGGGCGGCAGGTCGGTGGGCAGGTAGCGCCATGGGCAGCCGGACCGGACCACGTACCGGATGGCGTTGACGATCTTCCTGCGTGGGTGCTTCTCCGGTCGCCCGCCGGTGTTCGGCTCGGGAAGTAAGGGCGCGACGAGTTCCCATTGGGTGTCGGTCAGGTCTGTGGGGTAGCGCTGCGGGAGCACCTGGACACCTTGACCGCTCGCGAGCTGGTCGTCACGCTGCCATACCGTACATGAACGATCTTCTCAGACACGCTCTGAGCCACGGGCACCCGGCCCCGCAACAGACCGGCGAGACTCCCGGCGATCTCCTTGAAGGTCGGCGCGTGACGGACGCCGGCGGCGGTGAGGCCGCGGATGCGCTGCGGTCCCAGGTCGCGTTCGGGGTTGACCAGGGTGCTCCATTCGCCGGTGACGAGTCCGCGCGGGTCGAGCAGCACGACGCCGACCTCGACGATCCGGTCGTGCCACGACGGGCGCAGGCCCGTGGTCTCCACGTCGATGACGGCGTATCCGGTTGGGCCGCTGGTCATTTCCCTCACCCCTTCGTCCATCAGGACGACGCGTCCTGATGCCTGGGGGGTTGGAGTTCGGGCACGGATTGTGACTACCTTGTGATGATCAGCA
Organism: Nonomuraea sp. NPDC054003; assembly: GCF_055585125.1. Lineage (NCBI taxonomy): Bacteria > Bacillati > Actinomycetota > Actinomycetes > Streptosporangiales > Streptosporangiaceae > Nonomuraea > Nonomuraea sp. NPDC054003. Next base: position 339,073 of record NZ_JBVJKR010000012.1, on the reverse strand, counting down.
ACCGCTCCTTGGCCATGCCTTTACATCGTAGATCACCATTGGGGCGCTCCCGGACCGCGAGCTTCGACAGCTCGCCGCCAGGCGTCCCCGTGTGGAAAGTTTCACGAACACCGCCCAGCGGACGACGGTGATGACGCGGGTACGACCGCCACATCGCATGGCGTCACATGGCCTGCGACCAGCCTGTTGATCCGCGGGGCGATATCGCCGCCCTTTTACGGGCCGTACGGAACCGCGATTCACCGCTTGTTTCGGAGCTCGGCCCCTTGTATGGGTCTGTCCAGTTCGTACCCATTGTGTGATCCTCCCCTCGACACCCGACCGGCCTCACCGACGTGCGCGTCCGCCTCGCCCCGATCAGGGCGGCGCCCCTGGCGGACGGCGAGGCCGGCGGCTCTGGCGAATCTCCACAGTCAACGGCGCGAAGAAAGGGACTCCATGATCGCTGGCAACCTGATCCGCCGGGCACTGACGGCCGGCGTGATGCTGGCCACCACCGCCGCGATGGTCGTGACCATGCAGCAGCCCGCCGCCGCCTCAACCCTGACGCTCAACGCCACGGTGGACTGCCTCAACGTCAACTACTCCGGCGACACCCGCGACTGGTACGCCTCGTACGTCTCGGTCGCCTCCGCGCCTCCTTCGTACGGCGTGACGATGCCCCTCAGCTCGATGGTCGCGAACCCGGCGAACCACACGTGGTCGTTCACGATCAGCCTGCCCGGCGGCAGCACCTCGGTGAGCGTGTCGGCCATCTGCAGCGGCGGTCACCAATATGACCAGGTCGGCTGGACCAACGGACCGGCGATCAGCATTCCCTCCTCGGCCACGACCCTGACCGCCACCTGGGGCTGCTCCACCCAGCAGGTCTACCCCGGGCCCTATATCACCGGCTGCGGCGCGCAGTCCTACTCCTACAGCTGAGGCTCCTGCTTCCCAGAAGGCCGTCCGCTTTCACCGCGGGTGGCCTTCTCACATGCGGGCACGGATACCGTGTCCTCACCAGCGCGCCAGTGCTGTCAGCAGCGGTGAGGAAGAACGGGTGCGGCCCAGCCCTCACTGAGACGTTCGCCGAGGGCTGGGCCGTTATCCGGTCGCGAGGTCACGCGCCGGTGCAGGTGTATCCGGATGGCAGGGCCGTGTCGCCGTTGGGGCGGCTGACCTGGAAGCCGAAGCTGGTGGTGGCTCCGGGGGCCAGCGTGCCGTTGTAGCTCACGTTCTTGGCCGTGACGGTCTGCCCGCTGGTGGTGACGGTGGCGTTCCACGAGCCGGTCAGCGTGTGCCCGGCCGGGAGCGTGAAGGTGACCGTCCAATTGGTGGTCGTCGAGGTACTGGTATTGGTGATGGTCAGCGGCTGGATCACATAGCCGGTGCCCCACTGGGTCTGCACGGTCGGCGTCGCCGAGCAGGTTTCGGTGGTGGTGCCGCGGGTGGTGACCTGGACGGTGCCGGACACCGGCGAGAGGTTGCCGGCGGCGTCCCGCGCGCGGACCTGGTAACGGTAGGTGGTGCTCGGGGTCAGGCCCGTGTCGCTGTACGAGGTCGTGGCCGAGGTGCCGACCTGGGCGAAGGTGCCGCCAGTGGCCCCGGGTGCGCGCAGGACGTCATAGCCGGTGACCCCCACGTTGTCAGTGGAAGCGGCCCAGGACAGATTGGTGCCGCTAGCGGTGGTGCCGGAGGCCGCCAGCCCGCCCGGGGCGGTGGGTGGCGTGGTGTCGCCTCCGGTGGAGGTCGTGGTGAACGCGACCGTCGCGGAGTTGCCCGACAGGTTGCCCGCACCGTCGCGTGCTCGTACGTAGACCTGGTATTCGGTGTCGGCGGTCAGCCCGGTCAGGGTGATCGAGTTGGTGATGGACTGGCCGAGCTGCGGGTCGGTGGCGCCCTGCTCCCGGTAGACGTTGTAACCCGCCAGGCCGGAGCCGCCCTGGTCGGTGGATGCCGTCCAGGTCAGCGTGGCGCTGGTGGCGGTCACGTTGGACGCGACCGGGGTGCCTGGCGTGGTCGGCGGAGTGGTGTCGTTCGTGCTCTGGAACTGGTTGAAGAAGTTCCACACCACTGCCTTGGTCCAGGTACGTGCGCCGTCGTCAGCGGTGGACCCGTCCACTGGACCAGGGGTGTGCCCCCCGTCGAACGCCGCCCACACGACCGGGTATCCGGATCGGCATCCCGAGTAGGCGGTGACGACGTGCGTCAGGCTGCCCTGTGCCGGCTCGGGCGGATTTTGGGGAGTGCACCCGTTGTTCCTGACGAACGTGTCGCGCAGCGACCGGCCCTGCGAGATGTTGAGCACGTTGTCCCTGAGGCCGTGGAGCCCGATGTAGGCGATGGGCTGGGTGCCGCCGCTGCATCCGCTGAGCTGTGCGCCGGCGTAGACCGCGACCGCGCGGAAGACCGTCGCTCGGGCGCAGGCCAGGGCGTAGCTCATGCCGCCGCCGTAGCTGAAGCCTCCGGCGAACCGCTGCGTGGTGTCGACGCACAGGTCTGCTTCGATCAATCTGATCATGTCGTCGACGAAGGCCAGGTCTTGCCCGCCGGAATTGGCCCAGCCGTTGTTCAGTCCCTGGGGGGCGACGAAGATCGCAGTGTTGTTCGCCAGTTGCCTGAGCCCGTAGTAAGACCAGGTGAATCCGCTGCTCCCGCCCGAGTCGACGTCGTTGGCGGTGCCGCCCAGCCAATGGAACCCGAAGATCAACCGGTAGGGGTTGGTGTTGTTGTAGTTGTCGGGAATCCTCAGGATGAAGGAGCGAGTCTGGCCGCCGCTCTGGATCGTATGCGTGCCACTTCTGAGTGTTGGAGTCTTGCCGCATCCTGGCGTCGTGGCGGCGGCGCTCGCCGCACGGGACGTGGTTTCGCTGCTGCCCAGCGCCGTACCACCCGTGGCCACCGCGAGAAGCACCGCCGCGATGACAGCGGCGAGGACGGATTTACGCCGTATCATCACTCACCTGCCTGTGGCACCGCCGGAAGGGACGGTGCCAGGGCGTCAGTTAGCGTTAACATGAGCTGAATCAGTCCTCTCATCCGTGCGGAACTGGCGTAATGGGAGGGCACGGCGGAAGAACCGCGTCATCGTTCACATCGCTTTGCCGCGCCCGTTCCTGCCGATGGTGGTGGTGCGACGGAGCAAATACGAGGCATGCGGGTCCCGTCAAGGCGCGGTTCGCTCCTCTGAGGTGACGGGCGGCGCTCCCATGCCGTTTTGCTGGCACGTATCACGTCGTTCAGTTTGAAAACATAGTGAAAATTTCAGGGCAAGGCTCCCAGGAAGCCGTGAGGCCGAATTCAACCCTTCCCTGCCTTTGACCGCGCTGCTTCCAAAGCCCTGAACGAGAAAGCGGTCTCGGCTCGTCGGCCCTCGGCTACGACGCGACGCAGGCGGAGCCGATAGGCGCTCGCCACCGCGTGTGCGGTGGATCATATGTCGGGGATCGCGTCACTTTCGCAGCCTCACGCCTTCTCAAGGGTTATGGGAACACGTTCCGCTGACAGGACCGCATCTCTCGCTCGCGGGCGCGATCGCTGCTTGTCCCGCCGACGTATGCGCCTAGCGGACGACACGCTGTCATGATGTCGGGAAAGGTAACCGCCGGGCTCCGCGCCGGAAGCTCCCCGGCGCCCTCGTCCGGCGAGACCGCGCTCGGCCTGCCCGCGACTTCCTCATCGCCCCCGACGGGGTCGTCCTGGCGGTCAAGTACGGCAAGCGCGCGAGCGACCAGTGGTCCGTCGACGAGCTGCTGCGCCTTGCCGCGGAGCGGGCGTGATGGCGCTGAAACCCTTCCGCTTCGGTGTGGCGCTGAGCGCCGCCGCCGATCGCCGCGACTGGATCGAACAGTGCCGCACGGCCGAGAGTGTCGGCTTCGACACGATCTCGGTCATCGACCACCTGGGCCGGCCCGCACCGTTCCCGGCACTCATGCTGGCCGCCGAGCACACCACGCGACCGCGTCTCGGCACCTACGTGCTGGACGCCGGCTACTACCACCCCTGAACGGCTCGCCGAGCTCGGCATGCCTTACCCCACCGGCGCCGAGCGCGCCGGCATCCTCGAACACACGGTGAAGAAGCTGCGCCGCCTGCAGCCGCTACGGCAAGGTCGGATTACCCGCCTTCGCCGGCGCGCCCATGATCGCCGAACGCGTCGCCTTCGTACGGGCCGCGCTCAGCTTCCGCCAGGCACAAGTGGAGCTGAACAACGAGATCCCGGCGATCACTGTTACGAACGAGCGACAGGCGGCGATGTCCAAGCTCCAGCACTTCGCGCCGGACGTCCCGCACGACGAACTGGGCGACGTCCACGCCTTTCTCGTCGGTACGGCGAAGCAGATCGCCGACAAGCTCCGGCAGAAACGCGAGCGCTACGGGTTCAGCTACGTCACGGTTCTCCAGGGAGGGGTGGGAGACGGCATGCGTGCCATGGAGCCCGTTATCGAACTGCTCCGCTGACCTGCTCGAATCTCGGCTGCCGAGCTCAACGCCCTGGCGCGGTGTGTGCTCCTGCTCCAACTACCAACACGGCTACTTCACCCCGCCTACCTCGTCTACCGCCCTCCTGAGCGGCCACCGGGCATCAGCACGCCCTCCACGAGACCGATCCCCGCCGGCTGCCCACGCCAGCGGGTGGAAGATCTGCCGAGGGGGGACCCCATCGCCGACACGTACTTCATGTCCGTCCCGCCTTCAACAGCTGGCCAAGATCGGCGCCGACGCGGCGGGCGGCGTCACCAGAGCGGGCTTCACCTCAGCGGACCTGGCCGGACGCGAGCAGGCGAAGTGATCGGGCGAGCGTGCCCGCTCCCCGGTACGTCTCGTTGACCCCGCCCTGCCCGGGCTGAACCGCACGGCCGCGACCGGTCCGCGACGTCTGTCAGTGTCCCGCGCCCGCGCGGGTGTGGCGCCGGGCGAAGACGATCCAGGCCGCGACGGCGGCCAGCGCCGCGAGGACGATGACGCCTATCTTGAGGGGAGTTCCCGTCGCGCCGTCGTCATCCCCGGCGGTCGTCGCCGCGGCGGCCCCGTTCCGCGCGGGCGCCGTCGCCTGGCTCGTCTGGTCCGATGCGGGAAGGGCCTCGACAGCGGGCGCGGCGGCGACCACGCCCGCCTTCACCCGCACCGTCTTCTTCGCCTTGGACGGTTCGGTCGCGGTCACGGTGACCCGCCACTCCCCGCTCGGCAGCGGCTCGGCGGAGTGGTAGAGGTTCTGGCCCTCCGGCGCCGACCTGAGCGGCACCGGCCCGAAGGACCGGCCGTCGGCCGAGGTCGCCTTCAGCGTCGCCGCGACGATCTCCGTGACGGGATGGCCGTCCTTCTTGTATGTCACCAGCACGTTGACGTTGTCGGCGCCGTCTCCTGTCACCTCCAGCTTGATCGGCCCGCCGTGGGCCGCGGCTGCCGGTGCGCCGAGCACCAGCGCGAGCCCGGCCAGCAGGACGGTGAGGACGTATGCCGGTGCCTTTTTCACGGTTGGTGGCTCCCCTCGGGTTCGGTGTCGGGGGTGAGCGCCCCTTCGCCGGGTGATGTGGGCAGGAACACGTGCTGGTGGCCGTAGCCGGCGTCGATGTTCACGGCGTCGAGGGCGGTGGCCCCGATCGACCAGGTGAAGAGCGCGCCGGCGCGTTGCCGTGCGGCCAGGTCGAGGGCGGCGGCGCGAGCCGGTCCTGTGAGGTCCCGCGCCATCGTGTAGGTGTCGACGGTCGTGGCGAACTGCCGCACGGCGGAGGCGAGACTCGACCGCGCCACATTGGTGGCGGTCTCGCCGGACGGCGGGTCGGCGAAGCCCTGGACGGCCGCGGCGGCGGCCTGCCGCCACTTCTCGACGTCGGCGGCGGTCACCGCGACAGGTCCCGCGGGGCCGTCGCCGGGCAGGGCCAGGGCGAGCCCGTCGAGCACGGGGAGGAGCCGGGTCCGCGTGCCGCGGGCCAGCTCCGTCAGGGTCCTGATCTGTGTCCGGTCGCGCAGCGCGGACTCGGCGCGGAGGCGGTCGGCCGCCTGCTCGATCGAGCTCGGCCGGGTCACGCCGAACACCACGCCGCCGGCGACGAGCGCGCCGAGCGCGAACGCGAACGCGAGGGCGAGCACGCGGCCCCGCGTCGCGGGCCGGGCTGGGGCCGGTCGCCTGGGTCGGTTGATGGTGGCCACCTCCTGGGAGCGATTGCCGAGGGCGCTCACGCCTCCTGGGACGCTTCCTGGCGGGCGAGCATGATCAGCTTCTCGATGCGCCTGCGGCGCCTGGCGGCGTTCAGCCGGATGGCGAAGAAGGCGAGGACGAGGAGGGCGAGGGAGCCGAGCTGCGGCCAGGGCAGCGCCCACACCGTGGTGCCGACCGCCGCCCGCTGGGCGGCGACGCCGGGAAGCGGCTCGCCCGCGGGCGAGGGGACCGCCATGACGGTCGCGCCGATGGGTCCCAGCGGCCACGCGCCGGGCACCCGCGCGACGAACGTGCGGCTGCCGCCCGGCATGAGCTCCCTGGCCCTGGCCGCGGACGGGTCGTTCCAGCCGCTCTCCCCCGCGAGCGTGGACGTCAGCACGTGGTTGTCCGTGACCAGCCGGACGTTGCCTTCGTTGGCCACGGTGTAGGTCACCTCGACGGATCCTGCGGCGAACGGGTTCCACGAGCCGGCGTACTCGGCCCGCACGCCGGTCACGGCCACCTTGGCCACGTAGTCGCCGGTGACGCGGATGTTCAGGCGGACGCCCACCCGGTTCTGGACCCGTACCTGGCCGGAGACCGTCTCCAGGGACGCGGTCACGCCCGCGGGGTGGTCCCCCGGCGTCGCGTTCCGGGGGATCGACACCGTCACGGGAACGACGGACGTGGCCCCGGCGGCGATGGTCACCCTCTCGGGGACCGTGATCCAGGCACCGCCGTCGGTGGGCTCGGCGTCGGAGGGCCGCATGTCGAAATAGCCCTTGGAGGTCAGGTAGCCGTCGTTGGCGTCGATCGCGAAGTCCACCGGCTCGGTGGAGCGGTTGATGACCGCCACGTGCTCGACGACCTGCTGGCCGCCGGCGAGTTCGAGGTCGATGACGCTGCGGCCGTCGGGACCGTCGGCGCTGGCCGGCACGACCGACCAGGTGGTGTCGGCGCCGGACGGGGTGGCGAACGCCGCCATGGCGGCCAGCAGCGCGACGCCGAGAGCGGGGAGGACGGCGAGGCGGGCGAGGACGCCTCGCGGGCGGCTTGCGGTCAACAGAGGTCTCCAGTCTCGTCGTGGCCGTCCGGGGCCCGCGCCGGGCGGGCGCGGGCCCCGGACGGCCGGAGCGGACGATGGCGTCCTGTCTCCGGTTCAGGACCAGGTGAACGTTCGGGACCGGTTGCCGTTCAGGACTGGTTGAACAGGGAGAGCGTGAGGGTCGAGTGGTACTCGCCGGCGGTGACGTCGGCGGGGGTGCGCAGCGTGAGGTCGGCGTTGACCTGCCAGGTGCCGATCTCGTCGGCGGAGTTCGCCGTCGACACCAGCAGTTCCTGGCCCTGCAGACCGACGGCCGGCGCTCCCGAGCCGTCGGAGATGACACTGGAGACGGGCTCACCGGCCTCCACCGCCCCGGAGGAGGAGTCGGTCAGCAGGCGCGGCCGCCAGCCCAGGTACTGGGAGCCGATGGGCGGCGTGGAGCCGCTCGTCGCGGTGAACTCGCCGGCCTGGCCGACAACCGCCCAGAAGTCGCCGGCAGGGATCTCCTCGGGCCGGCGGGTGTCGTTCACCGTGACCGTCGGCAGGGTGCCGACGAACTGGCGGGCGGCGGCGTTGGAACCGTCCTCCTGAAGGGACACGCCGCCGTTGTCGGCGACGGTCATGGACACCTGGCCCGGAGTGGTGCCGGGCTCGATCGTCACCGTGACGTCGATGCCCTGCTCGGGGTCGTCGTCCGCCACCGCGGGACCAGCCATGCCGGCGCCCGCGAGCGCGACGCCGAGCACCGCCGCGGCGAGCAGTTGCGTGGTCCTGTTGATTCTCATGTCTTCGCTCCATCGCTGGGGGGCGGGGCCGGCCGGCCGATCGGCCGGCCGGCCCCGGTTCTGCTGGGGGCGGTGACCACGGTCGCGCGGACAGTGGTCACCGCCGGTGCGGTCAGCGGCAGCTGAGCGCCGGGTAGTCGGCGTCGTACGACGAGGTGACCTGCTCGCCGCCGATCGTCGCGACTCCCTTCACGGTCACCGTGCCGGCGTCGATCTGCCCGGCCCGGCTGTTGAAGGACTGGTACGCCTGCTTGCCCGGGGTCACGTCGGCCACGGTCTTCGAGCCGAACGGGGTGGTCAGCGTCACCGTCACCGGCACGTCGGAGCCGTTGACGGCCGTGACCGCCACGTACGCCGAGGTGCCGATGCAGCGGGACGAGGCGGAGACCGTCAGGTCGACCTGCGGCGTGGACGCCGAGATCGTCAGTGTCAGCGTCTTGGCCTCCTCGACGTTGCCCGCCTTGTCGGCCGAGCGGTAGCGCAGCTCGTGCTGCCCGTCGCCAGTCACGGTGACCGGTCCGGTGTAGGCGGTCCAGTCGCCGTCGTCGAGCTGGTACTCGGTCCTGTCGACCCCGCTGCCGCCGTCCTCGTCGGTGGCCTGCAGCGTGACCGACACCGGGCCGGTGAACGTGCCGCCCGCCGGCTCCTCCGGATCGGTCGTCGCCGTCGTCACCGGCGCGGTCTTGTCCTCGGCCGCCGCCTTGGTGAGGCGGAAGTAGTCGAACGTGACCTTCTTCGACGCCGACTGGTTGGTGCCGATCGTGTACACGCCGACCTTGGCGCCGGTGGCCACCGCGCTGTTCTGCACCGCGGCGGACAGTTCGGTCCAGGTCTCGCCGTCGGCGGAGTAGGACCCGGAGTAGGTGTCGCCCTCCTTCTTGAGCCGCAGCCACCAGATGCCGGTGGTGAGGTTGTTCACCTGTGGCTGCGGGCTCTGCACGGTGCCGCCGGCCTCGCTGCGCAGCTCGATGCTCCGCGCCGCTGTCGACCCGGCCGCGTTGGTGGTGAGGAAGTCGAGCTTCACGTAGTCGTCGTCGCCGGTGTACACCATGAGGCCGCCCTGCTGGTACTGCTCGTTGAGGGCCGAGGCGTCCACCTTGGTCTCCAGCGTCCAGTCGCCGCTCGGGGCCGGCTGCAGGATGAGGTTCTTCGGGCCGGTGTTGTCGGTCCCGTAGATGTCACCGGTCGTGGTGTCGAGCTCCAGCTTGCCGTCGCTCACGCGCATCGCCGTGGCGTCGGGGCGCACGATCGCGGTCCAGCGGCAGGCGTCGAGCGCGGTGCCGTCGAACTCGTCGTCCGGGTCCGGCCCGGTCGCACTGTCGTCCGGCGTGATGTGGAACCAGTCGAAGGACGCGTCCACCACCGGGTGGTCGGCCCCCGCCAGCGAGATCAGGCCGATCTTCGGGTCGGTGATCCCGGCGAGCGGCTTGGTCTGCGGCATCGCGGTGAACGTGGTGCCGTCGGCGGAGTAGTGGGCGGTGATGTTCGTTCCGTCGCTGATGAACCGCACGTACACCGTGTCGGGGTAGGCGTCCCCGAGAGTGGCCGTATTGCTCTGCGACACCTCGTTGGGGCTGCCGTTCTCCTCCCGGATGAACTGGAAGATGCGGTCGGCGTGGTTCGGACCCGAGGTGGAGCGCGCCTGCAGCACCATCTTGGCGTAGTTGTCGTCGTCGCCGTAGATGATCAGACCCGCCTGCTGGTACGCGTCCCGTGCGTCCAGCGTGAGCTTGGCGGTGGCGGTCCAGGCGCCCGACGGCGCCGGCTGCACCACGATGTTCGGCGTGTTGCCGCCCGCGCTGTAGATGTCGGTGGTCGAGGTCGGGATCACCAGTTTGCCGTCGGCGACCCTGAGGTCCTGGTTCTCCCTGATGACCGACCAGCGGTCCCGGTCGAGCTGGTCGCCCAGGAAGTCGTCGGAACGTCCGGTGAAGCACACCGCGGCCGGCGCGTCCACCTTGACCTGGACCTGCGCGGTGGCCGACGCGCCCTTGTCATCGGACACGGTCACCACGGCCGTGTAGGTGCCCGGCGCGGTGTAGGTGTGGCTCGCCTCGGCCGTGGTGGGCTCCGGCGCGCCGTTCACGCCGAAGTTCCACTTGTAGGTGATCGGGTCGCCTTCCGGGTCGGTGGCCGTCGCCTCGAAGTCGACCGTCAGCGGGGCGACGCCCGTCGCCGGCGTCGCCGTCGCGGTCACGATCGGACGCTGGTTGTCCGTGGCGCCCTTGCCGACGAAGTCCACCCAGTTGAAGTTCGCCAGGTAGGCGTCGTTCGCCGCGCTCGCCGGCTTACGCACGACGAAGTACAGCGGTCCGCTCTCCGCCGGCGCGCCGGTCACGTCGAGCGTGACGTCGGTGAACGTCTGCCAGCCGCCGGTGGGCGTCACCTCGGCCGAGCCGACCAGCGTGCCGGTCTCGGGGTCACCCGCCCTGACCTGGACGGTGCCGCCGGTGCCGCCCGAGGAGGCGCGTAACCGGAGCGCGGTGACGTTCGATAGGTTCACCGGGTCGAACGACCACCAGTCGCCGTCCTGGACGAACCCGATGTGCTGATTGCCGCCCTGCGGGTCGCTCGTGGTCTCGGCCTGGACACCCGCGGTGTCGGTGCCCACGCCGTCGGCCACCCGGCCGGTCTGCGTGAAGTGCTCGGCCTGCTTGCGCTTGGGCTGCAGGAGCGTCTCGCCCCGCCCGGTCAGGGGCTTCGCGCCGTTGGCCCCCTCGTCGGTGTAGCTGGCCTCGATCACGTAGAAGAGGTTGTCGTACTCGCCGTGGCCGGCCTGCTGGGTCTGCAGGGTGCCCTCACAGCCCGTGTGCTGGTCGAGCGGGTGGCCGTGGCTCTCGTGACCGAGGATCGCCTGGATCTGCACCTTGTCGCAGTCGATCGTGCCGTCCTCGGGGTCGGTGGCGGTCACCTTGAACTTCACCTGGTCACCGAACTCGAAGAAGGCGCCGTTCGGCGGGAGGTCCACCGTGACGGTGGGACGGGTGTTGCCCGCGCTGATCGCGACACTGGCGGTGGCGGTCTTGCCGCCGGGGGTCGTGACGGTCAGGACCACGTTGTAGTCGCCGCCCTCCTCGTAGGTGTAGGAGGGGTTGGGGTCAGTGGAGTCGGTGTCGCCGTCGCCGTCGAGGTCCCACGCGAATGTGAGCGGCTCGTCGTCCGGGTCCCGGCTGCCCTCGCTGGAGAACGTGACGGCCAGCGGCAGCGGCCCGTCCGTCTTGTCCGCCGTGGCACGGGCGATCGGCGGGCGGGTGCCCTTGATGTAATCGATCCGGTAGATGCCGGAGTCGGCGTTGTCGCCGCCGAAGCCGGAGCCCCACTCGATCATGTACAGCGCGCCGTCGGGGCCGAACTTCATGTCCATCGGCTTCTTGAACGACAGGGAGCCGAGGATGCGGTTCATCTCCACGAGCTCGGTGCCGCTCTCGTCGAGCTGGAACGACCACACCTGGTCGTTGTTCCACTCGCCGAACACGGCCTTGCCGTCCCAGTACGCCGGCCACTTCACGTCCGACTGCAGGTCCGGGTCGGCGCGGTAGACCGGGCCGCCCATCGGCGCGCCGCCCCTCAGCTCCGGGAAGTTCTGCGGGTCGGCCGCGTAGTGGTACCAGATCGTCGCGGGCACCATCGTGGGCAGGTCGGTGAGGCCGTCGTTGTTCGGGGAGTCGTTGACCGGCGCGGTGCAGTTGAACGGCGCCCCCGACTGCTGGGTGGCGAAGTCGTAGTCGATGTACGGAGTGTTGTCGCCGACGCAGTAGGGCCAGCCGTAGTTGCCCGGCTCGGAGACGATGTTCCACTCGACCGTGTTCTGCGGGCCCCGGGTGGCGCTCGCCGAGCCGGCGTCGGGGCCGTACTCGCCGAGCATGATGTGGCCCGTCTTCGGGTCGAGGCCGATGCGGAACGGATTGCGGAAGCCCATGCCGTAGATCTCCGGCTTGGTGTTCTCCGTGCCCGGCGGGAAGAGGTTGCCGGACGGGATGGTGTAGGTGCCGTCGGGCTCGGGGTGGATCCGCAGCAGCTTGCCGCTGAGGCTGTTGGTGTTGCCCGAGGTGCGCTGGGCGTCCCAGCTTGCGCGGCCGGACCGCTCGTCGATCGGCGTGTAGCCGTCGGAGGCGAACGGGTTGGTGTTGTCGCCCGTGCCCAGCCACAGATCGCCGGTCCGGGGGTCCATGACCATGCCGCCGCCGTGGTGGCAGCACTCGGCCCGCTGGACCGGGACGTCGAGGATCCGCGTCTCGCTCTCCAAGTCCAGGGTGTCGCCGGTGACGGTGAACCTGCTCAGCCGGTCGACGTTCGTCCCGGTGGGCGAGTAGAACAGGTACATCCAGTGGTTGGTGTCGAAGTCGGGGTCGAGCGTGAGCCCGAGCAGGCCGCTCTCGTTGGCGGTGAAGACGTCCAGCCGCGCCGCCGTCACCGTGCCGCCGGACGGCTTGATGATCTTGACATCGCCGAGCCGGTCGATGTAGAAGACCCGGCCGTCCTCGGCGACGTCCACCATCATCGGGTTCGAGGTGTTGTCGTCGAGCGTGACCTTCTCGAAGCTGCTGCTCTGCGAGGCCGAGCAGTCGGCCCTGACCGCGCCGGCGGCGGTCTGGATGCCGCCGAGGAGCAGCTTCAGGAAGTTGGGCTCGCTGTAGTTCTCCTTGAGGTGGCCGAGCCCGGTGTACCAGGAACGGCCGCCGTCGTAGTCGTGGCACCAGGTGTTCGGGTGGTCGGCGCCCATCGTGGCGCCGGTGTAGGACTTCTCGTCCATCGACGTCAGCACGTGTACCGTGCCGCGCGGGTTGGCCTGGTAGTCGTACCACTCGTCGGTACGGGTCCAGGTCGCCGGCAGGTCCTTCGTGGACGGGTGCGCCGGATCCTCGACCTTGACCGTGGCCTGCTGGATCGCCGGGTGCGACTTGAAGTACGCCCCGACCAGCTTGCCGTACCAGGCCCAGTCGTAGCCGCTGTCGGCGGCGGCGTGGACGCCGACGAAGCCACCGCCGTTCTGGATGTAGCGCTGGAAGGCGTCCTTCTGGTCCTGCGTGCCCAGCGGGTCACCGGTCGTGGACATGAAGACCACGGCCTGGTACTGGGCCAGGTTCTGGTCCGTGAACAGCGCGCTGTCCTCGGTGGTGTCGACCGCGAAGTCGTTCTCCTCGCCGAGTTTCTGCACGGCCGCGATGCCCTCGGGGATCGAGTCGTGCCGGAAGCCTGTCGTCTTCGAGAAGACGAGCACCTTGAACGCGGGCTCGGCCGCCGTGGCGGCCTCGGCGCTCACGGGCGCCGCGAGGAGGGTGACGAAGGGGGCGACGAGGGCCAAGGCCATCGTCGTCACGGTCCGGCGCCTCGGGCGTCGTCCGCGTGCTGGCAGGACCGCGTTGAGCAGCCTGGCCCACGTTCGATGACGTGGTGACATGGAAAACCCTTCCTGACCGGGGGGACGTCAGGCAAAGGCGCGCGCCGCCGCGCTGTTGCCACTTGGTGGGTAGCGGATGGTGCGGGGTGCTGGAGGGTGCCGTCTCCAGGCATGTGGGGCCGTCAGTGAGGTACCGGCCGGGGCGATGAATCCATGATCGTCGTCGGGTCGTCGATGATGTCGCTGACCACCATGCTGGCGGCGCCGCGAGAGGCGGCGCCGAAGCCGAGAGTGGAGGCGACGAACCGGCACTGGGCGGCGGGAGCGGCCACCACGAGCCGTTGCAGCTGATCCTGCGCATGCGGCAGCAGCCACTGTGCCAGCGAGGCGAAGTAGCCGCCGATGACGATCACGCGCGGGTTGAACAGGTTGGCCAGGATCGAGCCGCCGAGCCCGAGCCACTCGCCGACCTGCGCCACCGCCGTCGTCATTCGCCGGTCGCCGGAGGCCAGGCCCCTGGCGAGGTCGGCCACCCGTTCGCCGGGGTCGGGCATCGGCATGCCGGGCAGCCCGTAGGCCTGCTCGGGCATGGCCGCGCGGACGAGCGCGGCCAGGCCGACCTTGGTCTCCCAGCACCCGATGCGGCCGCAGCCGCACTGGGCGCCGTTCGGGTCCACCTGCAGATGCCCGACCTCGCCGGAGAATCCGTCCGCGCCGCGCAGGAGCTCGCCGCCCAGGATGATGCCGCCGCCGACCCCGACCTCTCCGGTGAGATACACCAGGTACGGAGTGCCGGCGGCGACGCCGGAGGTGTATTCGGCCAGCGCGGCGAGGTTCGCGTCGTTGTCCACCCGCACGGGCACGCGCAGCGGGCTCAGCAGGGAGCTCAGCTGGTCGGCCAGCGGCAGGTCGTGCCAGTAGAGGTTCGGCGCGAGCGTCACGACGCCGCGTACCACGTCCACGAGCCCGGGGACCGCCACCACGATGCCGGCGGGCGACGCTCCGGCCCGCCGCATGGCCTCCACGGCCTCCTTGGCCACGAGCCCGAGCCGGCGCACGGCGCTGTCCGGGCCGCTGCCCATGGCGTCGTGGACGACCCGGCGCTCGACCAGGATCCGGCCGCTGAGGTCGGTGCCGTGGACCGCGATGTAGTCGACGTTGATCTCCATGCCGAGGGCGCCGACGTGCGCGCCGTGCAGCGCGACCGCCCGTCTGGGGCGGCCGACCGCGCCGACGTGCTCGACGCCGACCTCGCGTACCAGACGCCGTTCGAGGAGCTCGGCCATGAGGTTGGACACGGTGGCCCGGTGCAGCCCGGTCGCCTCGGCGATGTGGGCGCGGGACAGGGACTTGTGGTCGCGCAGCTCGCGCAGCACCAGGGAGAGGTTGGCCCGGCGCAGCGCGGCGAGACCCGCCGGCGGAGCGCCGCCCGGAGCACGGTTGGGCGGCTTGTACGTCATGGGTACCACCCGCCCCTTTGTTTATCTTTGACATCAATTAATTGCAGTTGTAACACGCGGATGCAGGAATGTGCACCCCTCACATCCGTAACGAGTTGGCATCGCCGAAATCCCCGCATTTCAGCGACCACTCCGGCGCCAGTTATCGGAACGTTACACACATTGCAACCGGTTTCCCTCTTGTGTCATCAGAGGTCGGCCCCTTTAATTCGGCTAGCCATCCGCACTGATCGAGGAGGAGCGTGGACCACAACCTGGCCGACCGCCACGCGACCGACTCGGCGAGTCGCGACGGACCCGCGGGAGCCCTCGCGGACCAGGCCACCATGCGCCCCGACCCCGCCCTCGTGCCGCGTCATGTGAGCGCGAACAACCCGTGCTCCCTGCCGGCCGTCACCGTCGCGACCAGGCTGAACAAAGCCACCGTCACCAGCCCCGTCAACGAGACGGGGCCCTCAGCACGCGGGCTCCGTCGGCCTCCCGGGTGTCGCGCTCGCCCTAGGCGGCTCCCTGGGCGTGGAGGTCAACGTCGACCACATCGCCGAGTACACCTCGGGCGTCGCGACGGGCATCCCCGACCTTGCCTGCCTCACCGCCGAGGTGGGCGTCGGTGGCGTCGTCATCTCCGGCGGCCGGCTCCTGGGCGGAGCGGACGGGTTCGCGGGGATCGGCCATGCCATGATCGATCCGTCCGGCGCACGGTGCCGCTGCGGCCGCCTCTGCTGCCGGGAGACCGAGGTCGGGCCGGCCGCGCTGGTGGGCACGGCCACCCCGGACCACCCGTACGGCACCGGCCCGCAGGTCGTCCGCGACACGGAGGAGCGCCTGGCCGAGATCGAGCAGCGCCGAGCCGACGGAGATCCGCTCGCCCTGACCCGCCCCCGTCCTCCGCACCTTCCGTCCGCCTGATCGCTGTTCCGCACCTTCCGCGCGCCGCGGCCACGGCGCATGCCGTCCGGCGGACGGACGCCGCCGCGTCCCTGCCCACCGTTCCTTTCCCATGCCTTTCCCGTGCCCTTCCGCCCCAGAACGTCCCGCCCGCCTGATCGGCCGCCAGAGCCGCAGCGGCACCGTCGACGCCGACCTCGGTGCCATCGCGGCGGTGCCAACCGGTGCCGTCAGGCGGGCGGGGCACGGCCCCACCGAACCGAGGAGGCCCTGTGCCGCGGTCAGCATCCGGCTCCTCGTCCCTGCTCGTGATGCGGGCAATCGTCAAGCAGTTCCCCGCGCCCGGTGGCCGCCCGGCCACGGCCTCGGGTACGAGCACGCCTTCGTCCACGAGACGAAGGACTTCCTGGAGGCGATCGCCGCCGGCGCCGGCCCCTCCCCGTCCTTCGAGGACGGCCCGCGGGTGCGGCGCGTGACGGCGGCCGTCGAGCAGAGTGCGGCTGAGGCAGCCGCTTCACGATGGTGGAGGATTCATGACGAGACCGATCACGTTGTTCACCGGGCAGTGGGCGGACCTGCCGTTCGAGGAGGTCTGCCGGCTGGCTTCCGAATGGGGCTACGACGGCCTGGAGATCGCCTGCTGGGGCGACCACTTCGAGGTCGACAAGGCCGTCGCGGACGACTCCTACGTCGAACGCAGGAAGGAGACCCTGGCCAAGTACAACCTCGGCGTGTGGACGATCTCCAACCACCTCGTCGGCCAGGCCGTCTGCGACCACCCCATCGACGAGCGCCACAAGGGCATCCTGCCCGCCCGTATCTGGGGCGACGGCGAGCCGGAAGGCGTGCGGCAGCGCGCCGCCGAGGAGATGAAGAACACCGCCAGGGCCGCCCGCGCGCTCGGCGTCGACACCGTCGTCGGCTTCACCGGCTCGTCGATCTGGCACACGCTGGCGATGTTCCCACCGGTGCCCCCGCCCATGATCGAGGCGGGGTACGCCGACTTCGCCGACCGCTGGAACCCGATCCTCGACGTCTTCGACGAGGTCGGCGTGCGCTTCGCCCACGAGGTGCACCCCAGCGAGATCGCCTACGACTACCACACGACGGTGCGCACGCTGGAGGCCATCGGGCACCGGCCGGCCTTCGGCCTGAACTGGGACCCCTCACACATGGTGTGGCAGGACCTGGACCCGGCGAACTTCATCCTCGACTTCGCCGACCGCGTCTACCACGTGGACTGCAAGGACGCCCGCGTCGCCACCCGCGACGGACGGCGCGGCCGCCTGTCCTCCCACCTGGCCTGGGCCGACCCCAGGCGCGGCTGGGACTTCGTGTCCACCGGCCGGGGCGACGTGCCGTGGGAGGCGTGCTTCCGGGCGCTCAACCACATCGGCTATGACGGCCCGATCTCCATCGAGTGGGAGGACGCGGGCATGGACCGGCTGCACGGCGCGCCGGAATCCCTCGCCTACATCCGCTCGCTCAACGCCATCACCCCGCCGGCCGCCGCCTTCGACGCCGCCTTCTCCTCCGAGTGACGCCGTTACGCCGGGGCGGCGGCCGCAGGTGGCCGCCGCCCCGGCGGAGATCCGCACGCTCTCCGTTCCCGTGCAGATGCCGCTCGACGCGCGAGTGGATGGCCGCAAGACCGGAATCTCCGCCCCCTTCGACCTCTGCGGCCGATTTTCGGGCATCCATACGTCATGAGCGAAATAGCACGGTGGCCATTATGGCTTTTGCGCCTTGGCCGGCCGGGTGGGCATGCGGCCGCGCGCCATGCCTGAGAATAGAGGGCTCCCATTAAGGCATCGCTGACAATTCCCGATACTTCATATTAAAGGCCTGTCACTATTTATCCTCCGGAGTCAGGACGTGTCGGTTTCGGTCCCCCAGCCAGGCCGCTTCGAGGATCGCGGTCAGGCTGGCGGTGTCGGTCGGGCCTGGATGGTTCTGGATCAAGCGGGTGACACCACTGGCCATCTCCGCGAAGCGCGGGAGGTCAGCGCGTGCCACGCCGATGTCCGCCAAGGTGGCGGGGATGCCGATGTCGGCAAGGAGCCCGTCGAGCCAGGTGAGGAACGCATCTGCGGCCTCGGCGTCCGAGGCGTCGGTCACATCGAGCCCGCACACCTCGGCGAGGATGGCCAACCGGTCGCCGATGGCGCCCCTGGCCGCGTCCAGCGCGTAGGGCAGCAGCAGCCCGACGCCCAGGCCGTGCGGTGTGTGGGTGGCGGCGCCGATGGGGTACTGGAGGGCGTGCGGAGCCGCGTTGCCCGCGTGGGAGAACGCGAGCCCGGCCAGCATGGACCCGTAGGACATGTCCGCGCGCGCTTCCTTGTCGCCTCCGTCCCTGACGACATGGGGCAGGCTGCGGGCGATCCGCTCCGCGGCCAGGAGCGCGTAGTGATCGGTGATCGAGTTGCGGCCGAGGAAGACCTGCTCCACCGGGTCGCGTGGTCCGTGGGCCCGGGGCCGCGCGGTGTAGCTCTCCACCGCGTGGCAGAACGCGTCGATGCCGGAGTGGGCAGTGACGGTCGCCGGGCAGGTGTAGGTGAGCTCAGGGTCGACGATGGCGAAGTCGGGCACGATGTGGACGCTGGAGACCCCCACCTTCAGCTCGCGGTCAGGGTCGGTCAACACCGAGACGGGCGTGAGCTCGGAGCCGGTGCCTGACGTCGTCGGGACCGCGACGAGAGGAATCGTCGGCCCGGGCACCTTCGACTCGCCGTAGAAGTCGCGCGGCGTCCCACCATGGCACCGGATGACGCCGACGATTTTGGCGAGGTCGATCACCGTGCCACCGCCGATGGCGAGGATGGCGTCGGCGTCCACCTCTGCGGCGACCGAGACGGCCAGGGCGACATCGGCGAGTGGCACGTCCGGACTCGCGTCGGCGAACACCTCGACGACTTCGACCTTCTCCCGCACGGCGGCCACGATCTCGGCCACGCCCGGCTGCCCCAGAAGAACCCGGTCGGTCACGATGAGGACGCGCGAGCCACACTCGGCCACCACTCGCGGGATGTTCTGCGCGACCCCTTCGCCCACTATCAGCTGGCGTGGTGCGCGGACGGTCTCAAGCATGTCAGTGCCTCTCTGGAGCGTCGGCGGTGATGTGCTGGACGGACGCCCAGCTCACCTGCGAGACCGGGACGGCGATCGCCCCGTCCACCGCCGCGTCCGTGGCGCGCGCACCGGCGGAGCCGACGGCGTCCCCGGGCACCTGGAGCAGCGGGCCGGTCACGGTAGGTCGATCGCCGCGTAGGTGATGTCGAGGTATTCATGGATGCCCTCGTGCGACCCCTCCTTGCCGATCCCGGACTGCTTCACGCCTCCGAACGGAGCTGACGGGTCCGAGATCAGACCACGGTTGATACCGACCATCCCCGTCTCCAGCCCCTCGGTGAACCGGAGCGCCCGCTGGAGGTCGCGGGTGAAGACGTATCCGACGAGGCCGTGCTCGGTGTCGTTGGCCTTCGCCATCACCTCGTCGTCGGAGGTGAACGAGATGATCGGCGCCACCGGGCCGAAGATCTCCGTCGCCAGTATCCGCGCGTCCTCGGGCACGTCGACGAGGACCGTGGGCGGGTAGAAGTGGCCCGGCCCGTCCGGACGCTCGCCGCCCACCAAGACACGGGCGCCGCGATCGACCGCGTCGGCGACGAGCTTGTCGATCTTGGTGACCGACGCCTCGTCGATCAACGCCCCGACGTCCACGCCGTCGTCGAGACCGTGGCCCATCGAGAGCGCGCCCATCCGCTCGGCGAAGCGCGCCGCGAACTCCTCGCGTACGGGCTCCTCGACGTAGATGCGGTTGGCCGCGATGCACGATTCCCCGATGTTGCGCATCTTGGCCACCATGGCACCGTCGAGCGCGACGTCCAGGTCCGCGTCGGCACACACGATCAAGGCCGCGTTGCCGCCCAGCTCCATGGAGGTGCGCAGCACGTTGCCCGCCGCCTGCCGGAGGAGCACGCGCCCGACCTCGGTCGACCCGGTGAACGAGAGCTTGCGGGTCCGGCTGTCGGCCAGCAGTGCTGAGACCACCTCGCCGGCGCGCTTGGTCGTCACGACGTTGACGACGCCCGGGGGAACTCCGGCCTCCTCCATGATGCGGGCCAGGAACAGCATGGTGAGTGGCGTCTGGGCCGCCGGCTTGGTGATCGTCGTGCAGCCCGCAGCCAGCGCAGGAGCGATCTTGCGGGCGCCCATGGCCAACGGAAAGTTCCAGGGCGTCACGAAGACGCACGGTCCGACCGGCTTCGGCACGGTGAGGATGCGATATCCACCAGCGGGAGCGGTGTTGTAGCGCCCCTCGACGCGCACCGCCTCCTCGGCGAACCAACGGAAGAACTCGGCGCCGTAGGCCACCTCTCCCCGAGCCTCGGCGAGCGGCTTGCCCATCTCGAGCGTTATCAGCCGGGCGACCTCCTCGGATCGCTCGGTCAGTGCCCGGTACGTCGCGGTCAACAGTTCTGACCGTTTTCGCGGCGGGGTCGCCGCCCACTCCGTCATCGCCTCGGCGGCCGCGTCCAGAGCGACGAGCCCGTCGGCGACGTCGGCGTCCGCCACCTCGGCGATGGTCTTGCCTGTGGCCGGATCCTCGACGACGAAGGTGGCTCCGCCGGCGGCGTCGCGCCAGGCGTCGCCGATCCGGAGCCGCCGGTGCTCGGGGGCCAGGACGTTCATCGGGTCACTCATTGCGTCGCCTCCTGTGATGTTCCTGGTGCTGTCCGGCGTGACTACCGCCCGGCCTCGGACAGCGCCAGCCCGGTGCCCGCGTCGAACAGGTGCGCGCGGTCCAGGTCGACCGTGACGAGCAGCCGCTCGCCCGGCGTACCGGTGACGGTGGCTCGTGCCTTGACCTTGAGGATCTCCGTCCCCACTCGGACGTCGACCACCGTCCGGTCACCGAGCGGCTCAAGGCCGTAGAGCTCACCTGACAACGACGCGTCCCCACGCTGCTCGACGGACAGGTCCTCCGCGCGCAGGCCAAGCAGCAGCGGACGACCGGCCTCAGCCGTGGTCCAGCGGGGCCGCGGCAGCGTCCAGCCTTCCGCCCCGACCAGACGATCTCCCTCGGCGTGGCAGGGGAGCAGGCTGATCGGCGGGCTCCCCACGAATCCCGCGACCCACTGATTGGCCGGACGCTCGTACACCTCGGTCGGCGTTCCGACCTGTTGCACCTTCCCCTCCTTGAGTACCGCGACCTGGTCGGCCATGGACAGGGCCTCGACCTGGTCGTTGGTCACGTACACGAAGGTCGCTCCGAGGCTCCGGTGGATGCGGGCGAGCTCGGTGCGCATCTCGACGCGGAGCTTGAGATCGAGGTTCGTCAGCGGCTCGTCCATGAGAAACGCGCGTGGGCGGCGTACCAGCGCCCGGGCCAGGGCGACGCGCTGCATCTCGCCGCCCGACAACTGCGCCGGACGGCGCTGCAGCAGACGTTCGATGTGCAGCAGGCCGGAGATCCGCTCGACGGCGGTGGCGATCTCGCTCGCCGGACAGCGGCGGGCCCGCAGCGGCGAAGCGATGTTCTCGTAGGCCGTGTGTCGCGGGTAGAGGGCGTAGTTCTGGAAGACCATGGCCAGGTCGCGTGCGGCCGGGGTGTCACCGGTCGCGTCCCTCCCGTCCAGATGCACCGACCCGGCGTCCAGCTTCTCCAGGCCGGCGATCGCTCGCAGGGTCGTCGTCTTGCCTGCCCCGGAGGGGCCGAGCACGACGAAGAACGATCCGTCGGGCACGTCCAGCGTCACCCCGTCCAGGGCCTGGACCTTGCCGAAGGACTTGCGCAGCCCGTGCACTGCCACGGTTCCCATCAGGCCACCAGCTCTTCCGTGCTCACGTCGTAGACCGCCGGGGTCCCGCCGAGGTGCCGCAGCCCGACCGGCGCGTCAGCGGCGAAACGGACGGTCGGTGGCATCCGAACCCGTACGTCGTGCCGGCCGCCCTGGTCGACCACGTAGATGATTTCGTCGCCGAGCCACTCCGCCGACACCAAGCGGGCCGGGACCGAACGTTCCGCCCCTGGTTCTGTGACTTCCAGCGCCTCCGCCCGGACGCCTGCGACCAGGCGCCGGTCGCGCGGCAGGCCTGGCGGTGGCGTGAAGACCAGTCCGTCCTTGCTGCGCAGCTTCCCGTCGGCCACCTCCACCTCGATCAGGTTCATCGGCGGGGAGCCGATGAACGCGGCGCAGAAGAGACTCGCCGGACGGTCGTAGACCTCCAGCGGCGTGCCGATCTGCTCGACGCGGCCCTTGTTGAGAATGGCGATTCTGTGACCGAGCGACATGGCCTCGACCTGGTCGTGGGTGACGTAGACCATCGTCGTCCCCAGTTCCCCCTGCAGGTGCTTGATCTCCGTGCGCATGTCCGCCCTCAGCTCCGCGTCCAGATTGGTGAGAGGTTCGTCCATGAGGAATGCGCGCGGCCGTCGCACCAGGGCGCGGGCAAGCGCGACGCGCTGCTGCTCCCCACCGGACAGCCGGCGCGGCCGCCGGTCCAGGAGCGGGCCGAGCCGCATCAGCCGGGCGGCCTCGTCGACCCGCTCGCGTACCTCCGCCTTGGGCAGTCCCTCGGCCCGCAGGGGGAACGCCAGGTTGTCGCGGGTTCTCAGATGCGGGTAGAGAGCGTAGAACTGGAACACCATGGCGATGTCGCGCTCGGCGGGCGGCAGGTCGTTGACCAGCGTGTCGCCGATGCGGATGTCGCCCGTCGTCTGCCTCTCCAGGCCGGCTATGGCCCGCAGCGTGGTCGTCTTGCCGCAGCCCGAAGGACCGAGCATCACGAACAGCTCGCCGTCGCGGATGGACAGGTCCACGTGATCGACCGCGACCGTCCCGTCCGGGTAGCGCTTGTGCAGGGCTGTCACCTCGATGCCCGCCATCAGCGTCGCACCGCCCCGAGCGTCACACCGGCGACGAGGTGCTTGCGCACCAGGTAGGCGAAGACGAGCACCGGCAGGGCGAACACCACGGAGGCGGCGGCCACCAGACCCCAGTCCACGGTGGTGCCACCGATGAGGCCGGCGATGGCGGGTGGGGCCGTCCGCACGCTGTCGCTGGAGGTGAGGAAGATGGCGAACACGAACTCGTTCCACGAGAAGATGAGGGCGAAGACCGCCGTCGCGGCGATGCCGGGCAGGAGCAGGGGAAGGGTGAATCTCCAGAACGCCTGCAATCGGGTGTAGCCGTCGAGCATGGCGGCATCCTCGTACTCCGCGGGCACCTCGTCGACGAACCCCTTCATCATCCAGATCGTGAACGGGACGTTGAACGCGGCGTAGATGAGGATCAGGCCGAGCTTGGTGTCGATGAGCCCGACTTGGCGGTACATGAGGAAGATCGGGATCACGACCACCACGGGCGGCATGAAGCGGGTGGACAGGATGAAGAACAGCTGGTCCTTCTTGGCCTTCACGGCGAAGCGTGAGTAGGCCCAGGCCGCCGGGACCCCCAGCACGGTGGCCAGCGCCGTGGAGGCCCCGGCGACCACGACGGAGTTGAGGAACGCGACGGACAAGGTCGAGCGACCGCCGCCCGAGGCGACGAACACGTCCTTGAAATGGTCCAGGGTGACCTGGAAGCCGAAGAACTTGGCCGGGATGGCGTAGACGTCCCGGTTCTCCTTGATGGACGTCTCGATCATCCACAGCACCGGGAAGAGCATCACGACGGCCAGCACGGTCAGCAGCGCGACCTCCAGCACGGAGCGGCCCCGGCCGCCGAAGCGGCGCGCGAGGGGCGTGCGATCCCGGGCAGGACGCGTGGACACGGCCTCGTCGACGGAGACTGCCATCAGTCCTCCTTGAGCTTGTTCAAGTAGCGCAGGTAGAGCTGCGTGAGGACGATGACGACGAGGACCATCAGGATCCCGTACGCCGAGGCGGTTCCGGTGTTGAAGCCCAGGAACGCGACCTTGTAGACGTGGAACGACAACGTCTCGGTGGAGACCCCCGGACCTCCGCTGGTGAGGATGTAGACGAGGTCGAACAGCCGGAAGGCCTCGATGGCCCTGAACAGCACGGCGATGAGGAGCAGCGGCCACACCAGCGGAAGAGTGATGGTGCGGAACCGGAACCACTCGGACGCCCGGTCGATCGAGGCGGCCTCGTACAGGTACTTGGGAACCGCGGTGAGGCCCGCGAGTGCGATGAGCATGATGAACGGCGTCCACTGCCAGGTGTCGACCAGGATCAGGGAGATCAGTGCCGTTCGCTGCCCGGTGAGCCACTCCACCTGCCCCAGGCCGAGCGAGCCGAGCATGCTGTTGATCACGCCGAACTGGGCGTCGAGCATGAATCGCCAGAACAGCCCGACCACGACCGGCGACAGCATCATCGGAACCAGGAACAGCGTGGTCAGCAGTCCCCGCCCGTGCGTGCGCCGTGAGATCAGGTAGGCGATGGCGAAACCGAGCACGGTCTGCAGGGTGACCGCGCCGACCACGTAGATCAACGTCGTCAAGGCCCTCAGGTGGACCTGCTCCGAAGCCAGGATGGCGGTGTAGTTGCCGAACCCGACGAAATCGGCCGGCCCCCCGCGGGTGGCCGAGTAGTCGGTGAAAGACAGGTACAACGCCCACAGCAACGGGAACACCGACATGGCGAGCAACAGCAGCAGCGCGGGCGAGGTGAAAGCCACAGCGAGCCCGCGGTCGCTCAGGCGGGGGGACCGGCCCGGTGCAGGCGGCGTCGCGGACGCCACCTGCCCGGGCTGGTCGCTCGTCAGGGGGGCGGAGTCACTCACAGTCCGCCGCCGCCCTTGCTGTCACTGGAGTCGAGCACGCTCTGCTGCTCCTTGGCGATGTCGTCGAGCGCCTCCTTCGGCGTCTTCGCACCGTTGAGAGCCGCGTTCACGTTGGTGTTCTCGATGTCGACGAGGCGCGCGTACTCGGGCACATTCCACATGTCGCGCATCCGTGGCACCGAGTCGGTGTACACCTGGTTGAACGGCGCGGCGTTGAGGAACTCGGGCGACTCCAGGGCGTCCGTACGCGACGGCACGCCACCGGCCGCGGCCCACTTCTTCTGGATGTCAGCCTGCTCGAACCACTTCATGAAGTTCAGGGCCTCCGCCTGGTTCGCCTCGGGGGAATAGGCCGACACGTGCATCCCCATGCCGCCGAGAGGCACCAGGTTCGTCTTCTGGCTCGGCAGGGCGGCGAAACCCAGCTTGCCGAGAATCTCCTCCCGCGTGGTGCCGAGCGTCGACTGCTTCGGGTCGAGCAGGCCGCCGCTCGCGGCGATCCAGTTGAACGCGATGCATGCCTTGCCCTGGGCGACCGCCGCGTTCACCTCGTCGATGAACCAGTTGCCGGAGCCCTTGGCGGTCAGCGGCTTCATCTTGTTGACCAGGACGTCCATCGCCTCATGGCCCGCGGCGTCGTTGAGGACTCCGTCGATCTTGCGCGTCTTGGGGTTCCAGAGGTTGCCGCCGTAGACGCCGTTGACCGTGTTGTAGGTGACGGCCGCGGCGTCGGAGCCGTTGGCCTGGTGGAAAGCCAGCCCGCTGACGCCGGGGTTGTCCGCCTGGCACTTCTCGGCGACTGAGATCATCTCGTCCCAGGTCTGCGGTGGCTTGTCGCCGATCAGGTCCTTACGGTAGATCATCGTCCAGGTGTCGCCGAGCAGCGGCAGTCCGTACAGGCTGGCGTTCTCGTCGCGCTTCCCGGTCTCCGCCTGGGGGAACTGGCCGTAGGCCGCCAGGAGGTAGGGGTTGTAGGCCTCGACGTCGATGTTCTGCCGGACGAAGTCCGTGAGGTCCAGGATGTTGCCGTTCGTCACGGCCTCACCGATGTGTTGCGAGTCCAGGATCGGGATGTCGAAGTCGGTCTTGTGCGCGGCGAACTGGGTGAACATCGCGTCGTGCCAGTTCGCGTTCGGCACGGTCTTGACCTTGACGGTCACGTTCGGCCGCTCCTTGGCGTACTCCGCGTTCGCGAAGTCTTCCAGCGCGTGGGCGGGGGGCCAGTCGAACCAGATGAAGCTGAGGGTCAGCGGATCCTTGGTGAGCTCCGGGATGGTCGCCGGCGCCTTGGGGGCGCTGTCGTTCTGGCCGCCGCCGCAAGCCGCCACGGTCGTGGCCAGTAATATGGCCGCCGTCGCAAGCCCCACCTTCCGGCCGGGAACGGACAGTCGTCCTCTTCGCTTGGGATACCGCATCTTCTTGCCTGCTTTCTGGGCGGGGACTTCGGGAGCCTTGCTGCGTGCTTCGCCGACCGGTTGCTGGGTTGTCCAGGCGTGTCGCCGGCTGTCGCAGGGGCTGACCCGCAGGCCGGCGTCACGCGTACGGCGCGACGTGATGGGACTTTGAGCAGGCGAGAAGTCCTTCGGCCCTTGTGCGGCCCGGCGGCGAACCGAGCAGGACGTCGAGCATGCTCATGGAAGCTCCAACTGATCGAAGCGGAGCGATGGCGGACGGTTCCCCGATGAGTGACGGATGGCTGACATCCGTCACCTTTCCTATACGATCCGGTGGGGAGCGTCAACATCCCGCAGTATGGCGACCGATGTCAACATGGTCCCGAAGACGCAAGAAAGGACCTCACGTCACGATGGACGACGAAGCGGTGATCGCTGGGCGCCATGAGGCCATGCCGGGCGGAACGCCGCCGGGAAGATCTCGCGGCCGGCTTGCCGACGAGGTGTACGACGCGCTGCTCGGACAGATGATGTCGCTACGGATAGAGCCAGACTCCCGCGTCACGATCGACGTCCTGGCACGGGAGCTGGGGGTCTCACAGACGCCGATCCGAGACGCTCTGAACCGCATGGAGGCCGAGGGCCTGGTCGTGCGTGTGCCTCATGCCGGCTATCGCATTCCTCCCCAGATCACCCGTCACCGGTTCGAGGACATGCTGGAGGTCCGCCTGCTCCTCGAGCCGGCAGCGGCGCGCAGATCCGCCGAACGCGCATCCCCGCGGCAGGTGGCCGACATGCGACGCATGCTTGAGGACATGGCGGAGCTGGAGGGGGGCAAGGGTGCCATGGCCTACGGCGCCTTCGGGCTGCGCGACGCCGCTCTTCACGATCTCGTCGCCGCGAGCGCGGAGAACCAGGTCATCCGCGAAACGCTCGCTCGCCTGCACACGCACGTGCACCTGTTCCGG
This sequence comes from Nonomuraea sp. NPDC054003, assembly GCF_055585125.1. Classification (NCBI taxonomy): domain Bacteria; kingdom Bacillati; phylum Actinomycetota; class Actinomycetes; order Streptosporangiales; family Streptosporangiaceae; genus Nonomuraea; species Nonomuraea sp. NPDC054003. The sequence continues at coordinate 312,318 of NZ_JBVJKR010000012.1, read as the reverse complement.
CTTCACCGCGACGCCCAGGTCACTCACTTGGCCATGGCCGAGCATGAAGAAGTCGTGGCCGCGATCGCCGCGCGTGACCCCGACGCCGCCGCCTACGCCATGCGTCGGCACATCCTGCGGTCCGGCGAGCGGTTCCAGCGACTGTTCGACGAGGCGGAGGCCGCGGAAGGAATGGCGGAAGAGGCTTGACGGGCGGGCTGCGCCGGGGAATGCTAACTCAAATCCGATCGGATCGGATCCACCTCACCCGCCCAGGATGCGAGGAGAAGCAGGTGCCCAGAGCGCTGCTGCTGACCGGCGACGCCGCCGAGGAGCTCGACACCATGTATCCCTACTATCGTGTGCAGGAGGGCGGCTGGGACGTTGATGTCTCGTCACGGACGATGCGTGACGTTCAGCTGGTCATCCACGAGTTCGACCCCAACTCCGACGCCTACGTGGAGAAGAACGGCCGGAAGTTGCCGGTCGACGTGCCCTGGGCCGAGGTCGACGTCGAGCGCTATGACGCCCTCATCATCCCTGGGGGGCGCGCCCCCGAGTGGATCCGGGTCGACGCCGACGTCAGGCGCATCACCGAGCACTTCTTCGCGCGCAACCTCCCGATCGCGCTCGTGTGCCACGGCGCGCAGGTGCCGGCTGTGTACGGGCTGCTGAAGGGTCGCAAGACGGCGTGCTTCCCTCCCATCACCGGTGACATGGAGAACGCGGGCGCGACGGTCATCGACGCTCCCGACGTCGTGGACGGCAACCTCGTCTCCTGCCGGGGGTGGCCCGACATGCCGCAATTCGGCAGGGCGATGATGGAGGTCTTCTCGAAGTCCCTCAACTCCGCATCGGCATGAGCGCGCCTGGCCTGTCCCGGTGACGGCCCTGCGGACCGTCACCGTCGACGGCTCCCCCATCCACGTCCTGGAGAGCGGCACCGGGCCCGCGGTGCTGATGCTGCACGGCTCCGGACCCGGTACGACCGGATCCGGAGCCTGGGCGTCAACGGCACAGGCGCTGGGCACGTCCTGGCGACTGGTGGCTCCTGACCAGGCAGGGTTCGGCCGCACCCCGATCCCGGCGGGTTCCAGGGGCGGGCTCCGGCTGTGGACGGAGCAGGCCGCGGGCCTGATGAATGCTCTCGGTGTCGAGCACTACGCCGTGGTGGGCCACTCCATGGGCGGTGCTGTGGCGCTGGCGTTGGCGGCCGCGCGTCCCCGGCAGGTCACCCATGTCGTGGCGGTCTCGACGATGGGCGCCCCCGGGGCGCCGCTGTCCGCCGAGCTCGACGCGATCTGGGCCGCCCCCGCCGGCCCGCCCGGGGCACGGGACATGTTGAGTCGCCTCGTCCTCGACCAAGCGCTCGTGACCGAGGCGGCCGTCGCTGCCCGCGCGGCCGCGATGCGAGCGGGGGCGGCCGCATTCGCGTCGTTGTTCCCTCCCCCCAGGGCACGCTGGGCCGACGACCTCGCCCTCTCGGAGCGAACGCTGGCAGGGATCCGCGCGCCCGTGCTGCTCGTCCATGGCGCCGAGGACCGAGTCACCCCGCTCGGGACGGCAGCCCTGCCCCTGCTCGAACACCTGGCCGATGTCCGTCTGCACGTGTTCGGCAAATGCGGGCACGTGCCGGCGCTCGAACACCCGCACGACTTCAGGCAACTCCTGTCGTGCTTCCTCGGCCGGGAACAAGGTCCCTGATCGCTGCGACAGGTCCGCAGCCCGTACTCAGGTGCCGGGCGCGGCACCAGAGGTGCCGCGCCCAGCCGGTCAGCCGGCGGCTACGGCGGTCAGTTCGTCCAGGACCAGGGTGCCGGTGTAGCGGGCGTCAGGGTTGATCTCGTTGAAGAAGATGCGGCGCAGGCTCACCGGGTACGCCATGGTGTCCGGCAGGTCGTACGTGATCTGCTGCCACCCGGGTTCGGTGATGAAGGCGGGTTCGATCGTGTGCAGGGTGCCGTTGCGGTCGACGACCTCCAGGCGGGTCCGCTGGTCGTGGCCTTCGGACTTCACCCACAGCTTGAACGCCGTCGGCCGGCCGGCCACCGGGAGGAGGTTGGCGGACGGCCAGATGCCGACGCCGCGCGTCGCGGTGCTCTGGGTGAAGTCGTAGTCCAGCTTCAGCCCGTTCCCGACGTGGCCGTCAGGGGTGGAGGAGGCGGTGCCGGTGGCGCGCAGGCTCCAGAAGTCCCAGTTCGAGGTGTCGTCGAAGGTGTCCACGACGTCCTGGGACGTCCCGACGCCGACGACCAGCTCGGTCCGCACGCCGCCTGCGGACACCGTGACGACGTGCTCGCCCTCGGCGGCCCGCGCGGTGACGGTGAACGCGCCGGTGCCGGTCGCGGTCACGTCCAGCGCCGCCTTGTCGTAGGTGAGGTGGACGTCGGCGGGGTCGATGGGGGCCGCGTACCCGGCGGAGTCCGAGCCGTTGACCTCGAAGGTTCCCTGGGCGCCCGTGTTCAGCAGGTTGATGCGGCGGGTGTCGGTCTCCAGGCGGGCCAGCCGGCCCAGCACGGTGAGGCCGATGTCTCCGGCGGCCTTGCCGTGCTTGGCCGTCACGGTCGTCTCACCGGACGACAGCGCGCGGAAGACGCCGTCGCGGTCGACCCGGCCGATCCGGCTGTTCTTGACCCGCCACTGCGGCTTGATCTTGCGCGGCACGCCGGCGGGACCATACGTCTCGTCGTACGCGGCGGCCGTCAGCCGGCGGGTCAGTCCGGGGAAGACCCGCTCGGTACGCCACGACGCGGCGGCCTCAGGCCCGGGGAACCGGTCGCGTTCCGTCGCCGTGCTCACCCAGAAGCCCTTGGCCTTGCCGCTGCCCTTGGGCAGGAACATGGCCAGCCCGGTCGGCACGGGACGGGTGCCCGCCGCGTCGGACGGCCGGTTGACGAGGTCGGCCCGCTTCTGACCGGGTTCGCGCACGACGAGCGTCGTCGAGCCGCCGCCGTCGAGGTTGAGCGCGCTGTGGGCGCCCAGATCGACCATCATCTCGGCCAGCTCGTTCAGCCCGATGCCGCGGGAGAACTCGGGCTGCCGGCCGTCCACTGCGACCAGCCACATCTTGGTCCCGTCGGCGGAGAATCCGACGGCGGTCCTGGGCTCCGGCGTGTTGTTCTCGGGCGGAAGTTCGAGCGGCTTGCCGTCCGCGACGATGAGCTGACGTCCGCTCACGGCCGCCTTGACCTTCATGTCGCCGGGAGCCCGTAGGGCATAGTCCACGGAGACCGGGTCGCCGACCCGCAGCGAGGACAGCGCGTCGGCACCGGCCTCGCGTCCCACCAGCACGAACGCGCCTTCGGTGATCGCGCCCTCGCGGGGAACGTCCACCACCTCGGCCACGACGCCGTCGCGCACGACCACCTCGATGGTCCGCGCGACGCCCTTGACCGGATGGCAGCGGCAGTACGTGCCCCAGACCGGGGTGAACATCCCGATCTGGTCCTTGAGCAGCTCGGCCTTGTTGAGCGCGTCCAGCGGGACGGTCCTGCCGGGCAGCTTGACGGTGCCCTCGAAGACGATCTCGCCGATGGCGCCGACCTGGTCCTCGGAGAACATCACCGCGGTCTGGTTCGTCTGGGTCGCCTTGGTGTTGGGCAGCGGCGACTGCAGCAGCTCGCCGTCCTGGACGGCCACACCCCAAGGCGCGCCGGAGGCGGCGATGTCGAAGTAGTCGGCGTTCGTCGCCGCGATGGCGCCCACTTCGCGCGCCATGTCGAGCAGCGGCCGCCGCGCGGCGACCTGGCCGGGGAACAGCCGCCCGATCTGCACGCCGGCCTTGAGGTCGACGGACATCTGGTACGTCTGCAGCCAGCCGGGCTCCCCGGTGGCGCCGTCGGGCCCGTACAGCTCGACCGTGCTCAGCTCGACGCCAGGAGCGACCGGCCGGGTCTCGCGGTAGGTCTCGGTGCGGCCGTCGAGGACGCCCACGACGGCGGGCGCGGCGGCGGGCGACGGCGTCCCCGCGTACGCCGGCCCGGTCAGGACCAGGGCGAGAGCCGCCGATAACAGGGCAGAGGGGACTTTCCATCGCATCAAACCGTGACGGGACATGACCATCCTCCTCAAATAGCGATACCGGTCGCGCGCCGGAGCATGTACGCGGTCACCGGCGCGAACTCGGCGGGCGTGAAGTTGTCCTCGATCGGCAGGACGTGCTCGTGCCGTCCCCTGGCGCGCGCCAGGAACAGGGCGATGTCGTTGGCGTCGGCGATCGACAGCGTGTGCAGGCCGGCCGCGATCGCCGCGCCCGCCATGCCGTGGTCGGCGATGACGAGATCGATCCGCACGCCGCCGGCGGCCACCGCGGCGATCACGGCCTCCATGTGGTCGGGCCGGTGGGTGTGCAGGATCGCCTCGTCGTGGAAGGCGCACGCGACCCCGCCGAAGAACCGGATCCCCGTCTCGCCGGCGGCGTGGGCCCCGACGGCGCGGTCGAGCCGGTGGTCGTCGAGGACGCGGACGATCTGGTTGCCCGCGTTCCGTAGCGCGCGCGCCAGGTCGGCGTAGTGGTCGAGCAGCCCGGTCGGGTGCCCGGTCGCCAGCAGCACCGTGCCGCCGCCGTCCCGCAGGAAGGGGGCGAGGGCGTCGGCGTGCGCCCTGATGCCGGCCAGCGTGTGCTCGGGCGCGATGTACCCGAGCTCGGGGTCGCCGTCCGTGATGCGGTCGCCGATGCCGGCTTCGACGGCGGTCACGACCTCGTCGATGGACGCGGTACCCCAGTCCTCCAGGCCGAAGGTGTTGTCGGGGTCTCCTTTGAGCATCTTGTGCGCGTACGCCAGTGACTGCCGGCGGACGGTCCTGATGCCGCCGGACAGGCTCCGCTCGACGAGCAGGTCGCGCAGGTCCGCCGCTTCGTGTGCGATGCCCATGCGGTCAGCTCGCCGCGGCAGCGACGACGGGCCGGGCGGCGGCTTCCGGTGGGCGCCACGCGCCCTCGACCCTGGGGAACGCCCGCGCCGCTCCCTCGCCGATGCTCAGCCGGACGTTCGCCCCCGGCGACCAGCCGCTCTGGGCGGAGTGCACGAGCACCACCGAGCCGCCGGCCTCGACGTAGGTGCGGACGACCGGGCCGAGGAACTGCACGTCGCGGACGACGCCGCGCAGCACCCCCGCACCGGGTGCGTCCTCCTCACTGAGCGACACGCCCTCAGGGCGTACGGACACATCGACGGGCGAGCCGGGCGAGACGGAGGACGACGTGCTCGCGGGCGTCGCGCGGAGCACCGCTCCGGCGACGTTCACCTCCCACGACTCGTCCGACCCGCCGGTGTACTCCCCCGCCAGCCAGTTCGTGATGCCGACGAAGTCGGCGACGTACCCGTTGGACGGGGCCAGGTAGATCTCGTGCCCGCTGCCGAGCTGTTCGAGCGAGCCGTCCTTCATGACGGCGATCCGGTCGCCCAGGGCCAGCGCCTCCTCCTGGTCGTGGGTGACGTAGACGATCGTCGTCCCGGTGTCGCGCTGGATCTCGCGCAGCTGGGTGCGCAGCTGGATGCGGGTCTTCGCGTCGAGGTTGGACAGCGGCTCGTCCATGAGCAGCACCGACGGCCGGATCGCCAGCGACCGGGCGACGGCGACGCGCTGCTGCTGCCCGCCCGAGAGCTCGTTCGGCCGCCGGCCGCCGAGTCCCGTGAGGCCGACCAGGTCGAGCGCCTCCTCGGTACGGCGGGCCCGCTCGTCCTTGGCCAGTTTCTGCGCCTTCAGCCCGAACTCGATGTTCTCCGCGACGGTGAGGTGCGGGAAGATCGCGTAGTCCTGGAACACCATGGACGTCGGCCGCGCGTCGGGGCCGTACCCTGACACGTCCACGCCGTCGATGAGCACGCTCCCGCTGTCCGGCTGGATGAACCCGGCGATCATCCGCAACGTGGTGCTCTTGCCGCACCCGCTGGAGCCGAGGAGGCAGAGGAACTCGCCGCGGCCGACGACGAGGTCGAGGTCGCGTACGGCCGGCACCCCGTCGAACGACTTGCACAACGACTTCAGTTCGATCATGGAATCTCCATCAGCAGGTGTCACAGGTCGTAGAGCCGCAGCCGGGAGCCGAGGGCGAGCTTCGCGACGGCGAGCCCGGCGAAGCTGACCACCATCAGACCGGCCGCGACGCCGGTCGCGGCGCCCCACTGACCGAACTCGGCGAGGTTGACGATGGTGGGCGCGCCCAGGCCGATGCCCGGCGAGGTCAGGAAGATCACGGCACTCAGCGTGTTGATCGCGTGGAGGAACCCGAACACGAGCGACGTGGTGAACGCGCCGCCCAGCAGGGGGAACATGATCTGGACGATGACCCGGGCGCGCGAGGCGCCGAGGTCGGCGGCTGCCTCGTCGATCGACGGGCTGATCTGGTTGATGGTGGTCACCGCGGTGCGGTAGCCGACCGGGATGGCCCGCACGACCATGACCAGCACCAGGATGAGCGCGGTGCCGGTCAGGGCGATCGGCGGCTCGTTGAACGTGAGCAGCCACGAGATGCCGATCATCGTCCCGGGGATCGCCGACGGCAGCACCGCGAGCCCGTCCAGCACGCCCCGGCCGAAGACCCGCGTGCGGTGCACGACGTACGCGGCGACCAGCGTGCTGATCGTCGTGATGATCGCCGCCGTGGCGGAGAACAGCGCGGAGTTGCGGATGTCGTCACCGCGCAGGAGTGCCGTCTGCCAGTGGTCCAGCGTGAGGCTCCAGTCCGCGCCCCACGCCCGGGTGAACGAGCCGACCAGGATGCTCCCGTAGATGAGGATCATCAGGACGCTGACCAGGCCGAGGACGGTGAGGAGCCCGCGCCGCACCGCCGCGGGCAGCGGCGCGGGCGGCAGGCTCCCGGTCTTGCCCGACACGGTGACCGCGGAGCGCCGCGCGAGGACGCGGCGCTGGATCAGGAAGAGGATCAGCGTCGGTACGAACAGCAGCACGCACAGCACCGCCGCCATCCCGAAGTCCTGCCGGCCCACCGCCTGCACGTACGCCTCGACCGAGAGCACCTGGTACCCGGCACCGATGAGGACGGGGTTGCCGAAGTCGGTGATGACGAACATGCCGACGAGCAGCAGCGCGTTCAGGATCGTGGGGAACGCCAGCGGCAGCGTGACCCGGCGGAAGGTCTGGAACCACGTCCAGCCGAGGTCCCGGCTGGCCCACTCCAGGGTGGAGCCGATGTTCTTCAGCGTCGGCAGCAGGGTCAGCGTGGCCATGGGGAAGAAGGCGAGCGTCTGGACGAGCCAGAGCCCGCCGAGGCCGAGGAGGCTGATGTCCAGGCCGAGCAGCTCGTGCGTGACCAGACCGCGCCGCCCGAACAGCAGCAGCACCGCCAGGCCGACGACGAACGGCGGCGAGATCAGCGGGAGCAGGGCCATCACCCGCAGCACGGCCCGGCCCCTGATGTCGGGCCGGCTGAGGGCGTAGGCGAACAGGAAGCCGACCACGGTGGCGCTCAGCGTCGAGGCCACGCCGATGACGACGGTGTTCTTCGCGGCCGTCGCCACACGCGGCTCGGCGAGCCTGCTCCAGGCCTCGCCGTCGGGCTCGAACAGCATGGCGACCGTCGGCACGAGGACGAGCAGGAGGAGCAGGCCGGCGACGTAGGCGACGAGCGTGCCCACCGTGATCCGATCGGCCAGCAGGCGTCTGCGGCTGCGCCGCTGCCAGTCCGGCCGGGACCCGGGGGCCCGCTCGGTCCGCTCTTCCGGTACGACGGTCTGCTGGGTCGTCGAGGGCACGGGCATCAGACCCCGTACCGCTTGGCGAACTCCTTGGACACCGCGTCGCGCATCTCGCCCGCGCGCACCGGGTCGTAGTCCACCAGGTCGAGCTCGGCGAGACCCTGCGCGCCGTCGGGCAGGTCCACGTCGCTGCGCACGGGGTAGGAGTGGACGAGGTCGACGATCATCTGGGACGCCTTCTCACCCTGGAGCCACTGGACGAACTTCTCGCCGCCCTGAGGGTTCGGCGACCCCTGGACGAGCGCGTTGCCGGAGATGACGACGCCGGTCGGCTTGGGGTAGACGAGCTCGATGGGGAACCCGGCCCCGCGCACGTTGAGCAGGTCATGAGCGAAGGAGACGCCGGCGGCGTACTCGCCGGTGGCGACCAGCTGCGACGGCGCTCCCCCGCTGTCGGTGTACTGGCCGATCAGCTTGTGGAACTCGTCGAGGAACTTCCACGCACCCGCCTCGTCGCCGTTGCGGAAGATCTGCGTCGCCACGAACGTGTACCCGGTGCCGGACAGCGTCGGGTTCGGCATGACGAGCTGGCCCTTCAGGTCGGGGCGCAGCAGCTCGTCCCACGTCGTCGGGAGCGGGGCGCCGCCGGTCTCCTCCTTCCACCGGTCGGCGTTGACGCCGACGGTCATCAGGATGAGCTCGTTGGCGTGCCAGTAGCCCTCGGGGTCGACGAACCGCTTGTCGATGCCCTCGACCGTGGGCTTGAACGACCGGATCAGCTTCTCCTCGGCGAGCGGTCCGGCGTCCCCGCTGGCCAGGCCGATCACGTCGGCCGCGGGGCGGCCGGCCTCGGCCTTCAGCCGCGCCAGGAGCTCGCCGGCGCTCTGCCGCAGCACCTCGACCTCGATGCCCGACTCGGCCGTGAACGCCTCGGCCAGCCGCCGGGCGGGTTCCTCGGGCATCGGCGTGTACCAGGTCACCGTGCCGCCGGACGCGGATGCGGCGTCGTCGCCGCCGTCGGATCCGCAGGCCGACCCGAGCATGAGGAGTGTGAGAGAGAGCGCGCCTGCGGCGACTCGTAACAGGGACTTGTGCATGAGTGACCGCCTTCGGATCGATGCGCCCGCAGGAAGGGACGCAAGGTCACGATGCACAAAATGGTGTTATCAGTGACGCGAGATGTCAATATCTCTTGTAGACCAATTGACGAGTCGTCATCCCAAAGACGTCGCCTTGTGGGTCACTCCGCGAGGGTGTCCGAGGTCCTCCTCCAGGGTCGACGTGAGGTCCAGCTCCGATGTGATCATGTAGCGGTCGCCGCGGAACAACGTCTGGGTGAACTCGATCGGAACGCCGTCGGACGTGCGGGTCGCGGTCCTGAAGAGGAACGCGGGAGAGTACGGCGGCGCGTCCAGCACGGCCGACTCCTCCTGGCTGAGCACCGTCGGCTCGATGGTCTGCGTGCCCGCCGCCACCTTCAGGCCGTAGCGGTCGGAGAGCAACTGGTAGAGGGACTTCTCCTCCAGCTCCTCGGCGGGCAGGCCGGGCACCAGCGCGTCGGGGAGCGTCGTGGTGGCGAGCGCGATCGGGTCGCCGTCGGCCAGCCGCAGCCGGCGAATCGTCACGATCACGTCGGACGGCGCGATCTGCAGCCGCCAGCTCATGCGGACGCCGGCGTCGGAGCGCTCCACGCCGACGACGCGGGTGGAGGGCGTGATGCCGCGCCGGCGCAGCCCCATCGAGAACGACGACGCCGTCGGCGACTGGGTGATCGTGGGCCGCGCGACGTAGGTGCCGCTGCCCTGCTTGCGGATGAGATGACCGTCCCTGACCAGGTCGTCGACGGCGCGCCGCACCGTGAGCCGGGAGACGCCGCAGTCCTCTTCAAGCACTCGCTCGGGCGGGATCGGATCTCCCACGTTGAGGTCTTCGAGCAGGCTCATGATCCGCTCGCGGACCATGTTGTGCTTGCGCCCGCGACGAGCGTCCGCGTCGCTCACGTCCACCCCCTCCAACCCCTTCAAGGCGACACCCGCACTTCTCCCGCATTTTACGCCATAGCCATGGATTGGTATTGACGACTTGTATACCAACTCTTACAGTCACCGAAGAATCATGACCTTCCGGTGAACCAGGGCGGGGCGCGACGACGCCACCGCCACTCCTCCGCCCCACGGCTGGCCGCGACCGTCAGGCCGGGTCCGATCATCGTCGCATCAGGGCCGACGCATGACCACCCTGCCCCGACCCGCGCCTTCCCCCGACCGGCCTCAACCCTGAACAGCATCGTTCCGACAAGGGAGCACCGATGGGCAACCACATGGTCAATCGACGTCATCTCTTCGGGCTCGCGGGCGCCGGCGGCGCCGCCCTCGCGGTCCCCGGCCTGTTAGCGACGCCGGCGCACGCCGCCGCCCCGCAGCCGCCCGCCGCGTGGCCCACCGAGTTCGTCGAGGTGACGCCCAGCGTCGAGGGCGACATCGCCTGGTACGACGTCTCGCACTGGGGCGTCGAGGGCAAGGGCTGGTCCGACACGGCGGCCTACTACGACCGGCTCCCGGCCAAGGCCGAAGGCGTCGTGACCCCCGAGGTCTGGGTGCGCAGCCGCAACTCCTCGGGGCTTCTGACCCGGTTCGTCACCGACTCGACCATCTTCCGGGCCCGCTACCGGCTCAGCCTGGCCACCGTCGCGATGTACCACATGCCGGCCATCGGCCACAGCGGCGTGGACCTGTACGCGCGCACCCCCGCAGGACAAGACGCCTGGCTCGCCAACACGCACCCGGCGGCGCAGAACGTCGACCAGCAGATGGGCATCGCGGTCGACCCAGGAGAGCGCCTCTACACCGCCTACTTGCCGCTGTACAACAGCCCGCAGCGGCTGGAGATCGGCGTCCAGGCCGGCGCCAAGTTCCTCGGGGCCGCACCGCGCACCACCCCGCCCGCCGTCTTCTACGGCAGCTCGATCATGCAGGGCGGCGTGGCGTCCAGGCCCGGCATGTCCATCACCGCGCTTCTGGGCCGCCGCTTCGACGTCCCCACCGTCAACCTGGGCTTCTCCGGCAACGCGCGGATGGAGCCCGAGATCGCCGAGCTGCTCACCGAGCTCGACGCGTCCGTCTACGTGGTCGACAGCTCCCCCAACATGAACCCGCAGCAGATCGCGGAACGCGCCGAACCCTTCGTCCGCATCCTGCGCGCGGCCCGCCCTGACACGCCCATCGTGCTCGTCGAGGACCGCCGGTACGGGGACGGCCAGTTCGTCGAGTTCCGCCGCACCCGCAACGCCCAGAACGCGGCCGCCCTGCGCACGGCCTACACGAACCTGCGCCGCTCCGGCGTCAGAGGTCTCTCCTACCTCTCGGCCGACAAGCTCCCCGGACCTGAGGAGCTGGTGGACGGCTCGCACCCGAGCGACCTCGGCATGGCGACGTACGCCGACGCGTACGAGAAGGTCCTGCGCCCGATCCTGAAGAGACGAGGCCACTGACCGCCGCTCCGCACTGCCCCGGGGCTCGCGGCACGTCCCGGGGCACGGCCCGGACTGGAGCACATGATGGACGTGATCATCACAGGCGGCGGGCCCACCGGCCTGATGCATCGCTCGGACGGCCTGGACCAGTACCAGGTGTAGAGGTTCTCCGCCGACGTGTACTCCTCGTCCAGCATTCACGTCGTCGAAAAGCTCTGGGCCAGTGCGTGGTGCCTGCACCGGCCAGCCGATCCCGCGGCCGAGGACTGGGTCGCCACCCACGCCTTGGCCCTCCTGGTCGCAGGCGGGAACGCCGAGGGCAATACCCGCTGCGGCGATGAGAGTGCCCCGATCGAGGGCGATGGTGCGGACGAGCCGCGAACAGGGGAACCGACCCGCATGCGGCACCGTCTCGTAACGCATCGCGGGGTTCGGTCAAGTACAAGGTGTAAGCACCGTTGGACGAAGGGAACCCAGCTCTTGCGGCTCGACCAGGAGGGACCGGCGGACCCGTTAGCTCGGACGCAGGGTTTCGAAGCCTTCTACCTGCGACACTGCCAGCGAGCACCACCGGAAAACCGTTTGATCTTGCCTTCGCGTTTCCGTACGTTTCTTACGGCCCGTCGTCGTGAGGACAGAGGACGCACCGCGTGACCCCGCCTGCTCTTTAACCTGACACTTTTCTTCGCTCACCTTCAAGCCGACCCTCCCGTCGGCTCTGCCGGGCTGCCCGTGCGCGCCCGGTCATACGGCGTTCGAGGCCGCGCGCAATCGGCCTTGTGTCAGGTCTAGAGAGATCATGTCTTCACAACCTCATACTGTGCTGCCCTGGATCGTTCGTCGGGTCAGGCTGCCTCTGCTGTCCTTGCGGTGTGTGGACTGCCGGTCGGAGTCGGCCACCACCGGCGAGGGCAGGTTCCGTGTCAACGCCAACCGCAAACTGCTGGACGTGTGGCTGCTGGTCCGCTGCGTGTCCTGCGACCGGACGAGCAAGCTCACCGTGCACGAGCGAATGCCGGTCAGGTCCTTCGATCCGGTCGAGCTCGAGGGCTACTACGCCAACGACCCGAAGCTGGTGGCGGCCAGGCTGCTGGATCCGCTGCTGGCCCGCCGCAACCGCTTCACCCTGGATTGGACAGGGGCCTGGCGGCTGGACACCCCGTCGGCGTGGCTCGACGGGCCGTGGCCGTTCCAAGCGCAGGTCGTGTTCGAGGACCCGGTGCCAGTGCGCCCGGACAACCTCATCGCGCAGGGGCTCGGCCTCAGCAGGAACGAGGTGCTGCGCAGGGTCAAGTGCGACCTTCCGCTGCGCCGTCCAACGACTGCCGGATTCACCTTCACGGTGATGGCCTGGGACTACCGGGAAGGCAGCCGCGGCGCGTGACCGGACCTTCCGGCTCGTCCCCGCCCACCGCGCGGGGACGAGCCGGAGCTGCAGTTGCGAAGCGTCGTTCCGGGCCTGCTCAAGAACCGTCGCCTCGCAGCCGAAGACAGGTCCTCGAAGCCCTCACGATCCCGACGCCTTCCCGCCAACCGCGACCGAGGACACGGCCATCACCGACAGCGACGATCACTTGCCGGGAACGACTCGGTGGTTCCGCGCGTTCGGGCGCGTCGCAAGGGTGGTGATGAAGGTGGCGATCTCGACGGGGTTCTCTTCGGCCATGAAGTGACCGGATGCGGTCGGCTGGTAGGTCAGGTCCGGCGCCCAGGCCCGCCACAGCGATGCGGCGTCGAAGCCGAGCCGGGAGCCCCAGTCCTGAGAGATGACGCCGACCGGCATCGCGAGCTGCGCACCACGCTCACGGTCGGCTCGATCCATTTCGAGATCGATGCTCGCGGTGGCCCGGTAGTCGGCCACGATGGAGTCGACCGCGGCGACCGAGCTGTCGATGTAGTGGGCGCGCTCCTCATGGGTGAAAGTCGTGCCGCTGGGGTCCCAGGCGTCCAGGAAGGAGCCGAAGAACTCCGGAGCGACCGCGCGGATCATCTTCTCGGGAAGCCCGACAGGCTGAGCCATCAGGTACAGGTGCCAGGCGACCTTGGCGTCGACTCCCTGGAGAACGGCCCAGGTGTCGAGGGTGGGCAGGACGTCGAGGATTCCCAGGTAGTCCACCACGGCGGGGTGGTCCAAGCCTGCGCGGACGGCGACCAGCGCACCGCGGTCGTGCCCGACGAGCCCGAAGTGGTCCACGCCGAGGGCGGACGCGACCGTCACGATGTCCTGAGCCATCGTGCGCTTGGAGTACGTGGCGGGGTCACTCCCGTCCGGCTTGTCGCTGTCGCCGTATCCGCGCAGGTCAGGGACGATGACCCTGTGGTCGTCGGCGAGCCTCGCCGCGACGTGGCGCCACATGTAGTGGGTCTGCGGGAACCCGTGCAGGAGGACCACGGCCGGCCCGCTCCCGCCGACGGCGACGTTGAGGTCGACGCCGTCGGCGCCGGGGATGGTCCGGTAGTCGAAGCCGCTGATCGTCAGTCGGGTGGTCATGCGTTCTCCTTCGCGTCAGGCGCGGCGGTCTCATGGGCGATGGGGCGTGGATGGCCGGAGAAGATCCCGGCGGGCAGGGGGGCACGCCCCGACGATGCCTTCAGGGCTGGGATGACGACGGTGTCGACGAGTGCGGACAGGTACTCCTCGTCGACCGCGAGGCCGTTGACCCGTCGCAGCAGGAGGGCGGCACCGACCACCTCCTCGAAGGCGAAAGGGTCCGCGCCGTCGGGCAGCTCGCCGCGTGCGATCGCGGTGTCGATGACCCGTCGAGGCAACCGGGCTCCCGTTGGGCCGACGGCGTTCTCGATGGCCTCGCACAGGCCCGGGTCCTCCAGACCCGCCTGCAGAAGCAGCATCGCGGTCTGACTGTCCGCGGCGCGCATGGTCTGGTCCAGCCGCCGGCACAGGCTCAGCACGTCCCCGCGCAGGGTGCCCGTGTCGATCGGCTCACCGGCCTCGCGCTCCGCGGGCCCTGCCTTGACCGCGGCGATCACCATCTCCCGCTTGGACCCCCACCGTCGGTACAGGCTCGCCTTGGATGTCTGGCACCGCCGGGCGACCTCCTCGAAGGACACCCCCTGGTAACCGGACTCCCCCAGCACCTCCAGGACGACAGCGGTGATCCGCTGATCCAGAGCCGCGTCACGGGGACGGCCGCGCGCCGCCCCCTCACCATTATCTCGATACGTCACGTACCGTATCGTAATACATGTACGGCGGATGACTGCGCGTTCGCTGATACCGAAGGCACGGACAGGCTTGTCAGGCCGTGGCGTGGCCTTCGGCGAAGGCCGTGGCGAAGGCGTCGTCGCCGAGTGCGGATCGCGCCATGGCCGTGATGCGGTCGACGTCCCCGTGCTCCTCGGGTGGCAGGGGTGCGCCCGCGGACCGGCGCAGGGCGGCGGCTTCGCCGAGGAGTCGTGCCGCTTCCGCATGGGCGCCCGTCAGGGCCGCCGTGCCGGCCAAGCCTTCGAGGGCGAGCGCGATCGCCCTGGGGTCGCCGGTGTCCTGTGCGACGGCGAGGGCCTCCCGGTGGAGTTCCTCCGCCGCGGCGGCGTCTCCTCTCTGCTCGGCGGTGAAGCCGAGCTCGGCCAGCCCGAGCGCGATGCCCGGCGCGTACCGCACCTCGCGTTCCCAGGCGAGGACGTCGCGCATGTGGGCCTCGGCGTCGTCGAGGCGGCCCGCTCGGCGGGCGGTGAGGGCCAGGCCGGTGCGGGCGAAGGTCTCGCCTGTGCGGTAACCGTGCTCGGCGGCGAGGGTCCTGGCTCGCTCGTGGCGCCGGTCGGACTCGGCGTGGTCGCCGGCCAGCAGGGCGATCCGGCCGAGCCCGGACTGGAGCAGCGAGACCTGCAGCCACAGCCCGAGTTCCTCGGCCAGCCGGAGTCCGGTGCGGCCGAGATCGGCGGACCTGCGATGGTCGCCCTTGATCTCCGCGAGCCTGCCGAGCAGGTCGATGGCCCGTACCTGCCCCCACCGGTCCCCCAGCTCTTCGAATATCGCCAGGCTCTCGTTCCCGGCTCGTTCGAGCGTGCCGAGGTCGCTGCGGACGAGTGCGTGGTTGGCCACGGTGGCCAGGGCCGCGGCGGTGCCCCAGCGGTCGCCGAGCCGCTGGAGCAGGGGGAGCGCCCGGTTGACCAGGTCCTGGCTGAGTGCCAGGTCGCCGGCTCCGAGCAGCACGTCGCTGAGAAACCACTCCGCTCTGGCGCGTTCGCCGGGGTCGGCGATGGTCTCCGCGGGCGTACGGAAGTCCGTCGTACGCTCGCCCAGCAGATCCAGCCCGGTCTGCCAGGCCTCGGCCCGTGCTCTCGTCGCGGCGGGGGCCTCCGCCCGGATGGCCAGCGCCATCGTGAACGCGCGCCGGCCCTCGCCGATCCTCCCGCGCAGGAACCAGTACCAGGCCAGCGCGTTGACCAGGCGCAGGGCGAGGCCGGCGTCCTGCCGCCGGACGGCCTCCTCCAGCGCCGCGCGCAGGTTGCCGTGTTCCGCGTCCAGGCGCCGAAGCCAGCGCCGCTGGTCAGGGCCATGCAGCCGCGGCTCCGCGCGCTCGGCCAGCTCGGTGTGGAAGATCAGGTGCCGGAGGCGGATCCGTTCGGTCTCACCGGCCTCCTCCAGACGGTCCAGCGCGTAGGCCGCGACCGATTCCAGCAGCCGGTAGCGGCTGCTGCCCGCTCCACCGGCCCTGACCACCATCGAACGGTCGACGAGGCGGGCCAGCAGGTCGAGGACGTCCTCCGGCGCCACGTCGCCGCCGTCCGCGCAGATCTCCTCGGCCGCCTCCAGCGCGCAGCCCTCCGTGTGTACGGCGAGGCGCCGCAGGACAAGGCGTTCCGGCTCGGACAGCAGCTCCCAGCTCCAGTCGATCATCGCGCGCAGGGTCCGCTGCCGCGCCGGGGCGCCGCGGTGTCCGGAGGAGAGCAGCCGGAACCGGTCGTCGAGCCGTTCGGCCAGGTCGTGGACGTCCAGTGCGCGCAGGCGGGTGGCCGCCAGCTCCAGGGCCAGCGGGACGCCGTCCAGCCGGCGGCAGATCGCCGCGACCACCCGGGCGTTGGTGTGGTCGATCACGAACCCGGGAACGGCGGCCGCCGCGCGCGCCTCGAACAACCGGACGGCGCTGAACCTGCGGAGGGTCGCCACCCCGGTCTCGGCCGGGGAGAGGGGCGCCTCCAGCGGCGGGACCGGCCAGACAGACTCCCCGGCGAGCCCCAGGGGCTCCTGACTGGTGGCGAGGATCCGCACCTCCGGCGCGGCCCGCAGCAGCCGCTCGCTCAACGCGGCGACCTCGTCGATCACGTGCTCGCAGTTGTCCAGGACGAGCAGCGTCCGGCGGGTACGCAGCGCGTCGGCGAGCCGTTCCGCCGGATCCGAGGGAGCGCCGGAACGCGGCATGCCAGGGGCGGTGTCGTCGCGGATGTCGAGCACGGCGATGACCTTCTCCACGAGCCGGTCGGTCCCGGGCGCCCCGGCCGTCCTGTCGAGGCCGGCCAGCTCGACGAGCCACACGCCGTCAGGGTGATCCGCGGCGACGCCCGCGGCGGTCTCCAAAGCCATCCGCGTCTTGCCGACACCGCCCGGGCCGGTGAGCGTGACCAGCCTCGCCGACTTCAGCAGCGCCTGGACCTGGGCCAGCGCCTCCTCACGCCCGACCAGCTCGCTGATCTGCGCGGGCAGGTTCGTCCGCGGCGCCGCCTCTGGCGCGGTGGCCAGGGCAGGGTCCTGCTCGAGGATCCGGCGGTGGAGTCCGGCGATCTCCGGCCCTGGGTCCAGGCCCAGCTCCTCACGCAGCCGCGTCAGCAGGTCGGCGTAGGTCTCGAGGGCGTCGCTCTGCCGGCCGGTGCCGTACAGGGCGCGCATGTACGCGGCGCGGAGGCGTTCGCGCAGCGGATGGCGTTCGACCAGGTCGCCCAGTTCGCCCGCCAGGGCGCCCAGCTCACCGATCTCCAGGCGCGCCTCCGCCCGTTCCTCCAGGGCGGTGAGCCGCTGCTCTTCCAGGAGCGCCATCGGCAGCCGCGCGAACTCCTCGTCGGCGAAGTCGGCGTAGGCCGGCCCGCGCCACAGCTCCAGCGCCTCGGTCAGCAGGCCCGCCCGTGACCGCGGGCTGGGCGCCTCGCGCGCCCGCGCCAGCAGCCCGGTGAACCGCATCGCGTCGACGGCCTCCGCATCGATCCGAAGCCGGTACCCCACGGTCTCCTCGAAGGACACCAGGTTCCTGGCGCCCGGCTCGGCCTCGTCCAGGGCGCGGCGCAGCTGCGAGACCTTGACCTGGAGTGCCCCGGACGGATTGCGCGGCGGCGCGTCACCCCACAGGTCGTCGATCAGCCGGTCCACCGGCACCGGCCGCCCCTCATGCCCGAGGAGCACGGCCAGCAGCGCGCGGACCTTCGCCCCGCGCACCACCACCGGGGCGCCGTCCGCCGTCCATACCCCCAGCGGCCCGAGCACCCCGAATCGCATGTCGTCACACTATCTGGCGCTTTCCCCGGCCCCGCTTACCGCGGCCCGCCACCGGCGAGAAGCGCGCGGTAAGAGCCGGAAAAGCGCCGGTCGCCATGCTCGTCCCACCAGCCGCACAGGAAGTTTCGAAGGGAGAGAGCGATGACCGCGACCGCACCGCTGAACGTCGCCATCATCACCGGCAGCATCCGGGACCGCCGGTTCGGTCCCACGGTGGCCGAATGGTTCGCCGGGGAGGCCCGCCGGCACCCCGGCCTCCGTCTCGACATCATCGACCTCGCCGATGTCGCCCTGCCCGCCGTACTCGCCGCTGACGACACGGGGCCTTCCGAGGCGCCAGAACCGGTACGGAAGCTCGGAGCACGGCTGGACCGGGCCGACGCGTTCGTGATCGTCACGCCGGAGTACAACCGCAGCTTCCCCGCCTCGCTCAAGACGGCCATCGACTGGTACGTCGACGAATGGCAGGCCAAACCGGTCGGCTTCGTCTCCTACGGCGGAGCCTCCGGAGGTCTGCGCGCCGTCGAGCACCTCAGGCAGGTCTTCGCCGAGCTCCACGCCGTCACCGTCCGCAACACGGTGAGCTTCCACTCCTGCCGGGACAAGTTCGACGACCATGGCCGCCCGATCGACGAGGTCGGCTGCCGCGCGGCGGCGGAGAGCCTGATCGACCAGCTGACCTGGTGGGCCCGCACCCTTCGTGACGCCCGTGCGGAACGCCCCTACGTGGCGTGACAGAAGCCTTGCCCCGAACCTTCTGAGGAGATCGCGATGCCATCGCCACAAGGAATGACCACCAGCGCCAGGTCGCGCTGGATCCTCGCTCTGCTGGCCTTCTCCAGCCTGATCACGTCGCTCGACTTCACCATCGTGTACGTGGCGCTGCCCGACATCGCCCGCGAGGTCGGGCTGTCCGGTCATGCCATCCAATGGGTGGTCAGCGCCTACGCCATCTTCTTCGGCGGCTTCCTGCTGCTGGGCGGCCGCTCGTCCGACCTGCTCGGCCGCCGCCGCATGTTCGTCCTGGGCATGCTCCTGTTCGGCGGTGCCTCGCTCCTGGGTGGCCTGGCGACCTCACCCGCGACACTGATCGCGGCGCGGGCGCTCCAGGGAATCGGCGGCGCCTTCCTGTTCCCGGCCACACTCTCGCTGGTCACCACCAGGTTCACCGAAGGCCGCGAGCGCGTACGCGCCCTGGCCGTGTGGGCCATGGCAGGCGCGGGCGGGCTGAGCCTGGGCGCCCTGCTCGGCGGTGTGCTGACCCACGCGTTCGGCTGGGAGGCGGTGTTCCTGGTGAACGTGCCGCTGGTCGTGGCGGGCACCGTGGGCGCGTTCGCCCTGCTCGACGTGGACGGCCCGCGCCAACGGGGACGCGGCTTCGACATCCCGGGCGCCCTGACCGGAACGGCCGGCCTGACCCTGCTCGTCTTCGCCATCGCCCAGGGCCCGGAGATCGGCTGGAACACGACCTCCGTCCTCGCCTCCGCCGTCCTCGCCGTGGCGCTGCTGACCACGTTCGTCGTCATCGAGGCCCGCACCAGGCACCCGCTGATGCCGCTGCGGCTGTTCGCCAACCCCAACGTCCGCGCCGGCCTGCTGGTGATCCTCACCTTCGGCATCACCATGCAGAACCTGGTCTACTTCCTCACCCTGTACGTCCAGGACGTGCTCGGCTACTCGGCACTGCAGGCAGGGCTGGTCTTCCTGGGCCTCTCCGTGGTGATCGGCATCGCCAACTTCGTCGCGGAACGACTGATCAACCGCATCGGCGCCCGCGCCACCTTGATCATCGCCCTGCTGCTCGGCTCCGCCGGCGGCGCGCTGATGGCCGCGGGCATGCGAGCCGACGGCTCGTACTGGACGATCCTCGCCGGCCTGATCGTGTACGGCATGGGCATGGGAACGATCTACCCGACCATGTTCGGCGTCTCGGGCACCGGCGTGGCCGACAACGACCAGGGCGCCGCAGGGGGCATGGCCAACACCGCCCTCCAGGTCGGCACCGGCGTGGGCCTGGCCATCCTGGTCAGCGTCTCCGCCTCCGGGCTCACCGGGCTGACCGGCGAGGCGCTGCGCGCCGCCACCTCCGCCGGCCTGCGCGACGCGGTCTACCTCGCGGCCGCGCTCACCCTCGCAGGCATCCTCGCCGCCCTGACCCTCACCCGCCGCACCACCCCGGCCGCCCCATCACCGACCTTGGCCGAACCACCGAACGCACCCCACGCTTCGACACGAAAGGCGTCATCATGACGACGACCAGGAACCCGACCGCCGCGACCAGCCAGGTCACCGTACTGGGGCTCGGTGAGATGGGGTCGGCGATCGCCAGGACCTTCGTCGACCGCAGCCATCGCACGACGGTCTGGAACCGGACCGCGAGCAGGAGCACCCCGTTGGTGGAGAGCGGCGCCACGGCCGCCGCCACGGCCGCCGAGGCGGTGGCTGCGAGCCCGCTCGTCATCGTCTGCCTGCTCGACAACACGGCGGTCGAGGAGGTGCTGGCGTCCGTGGGGCCGGCGGTCGCGGGCAAGGTGCTGGTGAACGTGACCAGTGGCTCCGCAGGCCAGGCCCGGGCGAACGAGCGCTGGGCGCGTGAACACGGCGCCGAGTACATCGACGGCAAGATCATGGGGGATCCGCCCTACGTGGGAACCCCCGACGTCATGTTCCTCTTCAGCGGTTCCCACGCCACCTTCGACGCTCACGAGCCGACGCTGCGGGAACTGGGCGGCATCGCCTACCACGGTGAGGACGCCGGCCTGGCAGCCGTGGAGTTCATGGCCCAGGTCGCGGTGGGCTACGAACTGCTCATCGGCTATCTGCACGTGCTCCGCCTGGTCCAGGCGGAAGGGGTCGACGTGGTGGAGTTCACCGAGCGCGTCGCCGGTTCTGTGGCCATGTACCCGTCGTTGCTGACCTCGATGGGCAAGGCCGTCAAGAGCGGCGAGTACGCACCGGATCTCGGTCCGCTCAACGTCCAGGCGGCGCTGATGGACGACCTGATCGACCACCGCGAATCCCTCGGCGTGGAAGCCGTCCGGATGAAGGAGGTCAAGGAACTGATGGACCGCAGGATCGCCGGCGGCCACGGCGACCAAGGCTTCTCCAGCCTGTTCGAGCTGCTGGGCCGGCCCAGCCGAGCCTAGACCGCGTACCCTCACACGTGGGCGTAGCTCGAACCCGGCAAGTGTGGCGATCCACAGACCCGCCACGCCAGAGCTACGCCCAAGCCGATGCTGGACCCGGTTTGGTGGACACCTGATCTCTGGGATCCCTGGTTTCCGATCCCTCCCCTTGTGGGGGACCGTGGAGAGAACCGGCAGTCTCGGGCACCCGCCGCAATGATCAGCGTGAAATGCTCACTGACCCGATCCGGCTTCAGCTCTGAGCCGTCTTCCCAGGTGAAGGCTTCTGCGAGCCAAGGACTGAGGTCACGGCCGCGTGTCCGAGTGGAGGGCTCGGGCGCACAGGGTGAGCGTTTCCGCGAGTGTCGTGCGGTCCGGGTCGTCGATCTCGGCGAGCATGACGGCTTCGATGCTGTCGAGGGAGCGGTCGCATCGCCGGAGGGTGCTCAGGCCCTTCGGGGTGAGGCGGGTGCGCAGAGCGCGGCCGCCGTCGGGATGCGGGTCGCGGCGGATCAGGCCGCGTTGTTCGAGATCGCGGATGACCAGGTTCATCGCCTGCGGGGTGACGAAGGCGATGCGGGCCAGGTCGGCCGAGGACGGGGCGTCGCGCAGGCGCAGCTCGCTGAGCGCCATGTATCCGGTGGTCGTCATGCCGTGCCGGGCGAGCGCATCGTCCAGGCAGGCGCGGATGCGGCGTTCCAGCCGGAACACGAGGTAGCTCACACGGGGCGGCGGCGCGTCCGCGGGGACACCCGGATCGGTCACCAGGAGACGATATCGCGCCCTTGTCAGTACGGGCCCCGATGTAAGTTTCTCACCCCGTTATCAAGGTCCTTGATAGCAAGTTACTTGATAACCATGGGAAACGGCTCTGCGCCAGGTGAACCGGCGGGGACGCCCAGCGGGCGTGCATTGACGGTGGATCGTGGCCCTTCTATTTTCCAGCGAACCGACGTCATTACGCGGCGGACCGATCCGCGGCGCGCCGCGGACATGGAGAGGAGGAGCGCGAATGAGACGCTTGACCACGGTGCTGGCTGGTGCCTGCGCCGCGGCGCTCTTTGCCGTCATGACCGTGGTACTCGGATCGCCGGCCGTCGCCGCCACCCTGGTGGAGGTGACCAGTTTCGGCAGCAACCCGGGCAACATGCGGATGCACGTCTATGTGCCGGACTCGCGCCCGGCCTCGCCGGCGATCGTGGTGGCGATGCACGGCTGCGGCGGGTCCGGTCCCGGCTTCTATCAGGGCAGTGAGTTCGCCTCGCTGGCGGATCGATACGGCTTCGTCGTCATCTACCCGACCGCCACCCAGTCGGCGGGGTTCGGCAACTGCTTCGACACCTGGTCGGACGCGGCCAAGCGGCGCGGCGGCGGCAGCGACCCGGTCTCGATCCTCTCGATGATCGACTATGTCGAGCGGACCCACCAGGGAGACCCGAACCGGGTCTACGCCACGGGAAGCTCGTCCGGCGGCATGATGACCCAGCACATGCTCGCCGTCTACCCGGACGTGTTCAAGGCAGGGGCCTCCTTCATGGGCGTGCCCTTCAACTGCTTCGCCGGCGCCGCCGACTACCCGCCGGGAAGCAGCAGGTGCACCGGCGGGAGCATGGACCGAACCCCCCAGCAGTGGGGCGACGCGGTCCGCCAGGCCTACCCGGGATATTCCGGCCCCCGCCCGCGCATGCAGCTGTGGCACGGCACCAGCGACACCCTCGTGCCCTACTCGCTGCTGCGGGAGTCGATCGAGCAGTGGACCAACGTGTTCGGGCTGAGCCAGACCCCGACCAGCACCGACACCCCTCAGGCAAACTGGAACCGCAGCCGGTACGCCGATCCGTCCGGCACCGTGCAGGTGGAGGCGTACAGCATCCAGGGCGCCGGGCACGCTCTACCGCAGAGCGGCATGGCCCGCTACGCCGTCGAGTTCTTCGGCTTGACCACCAGCCAGACCGACACCACGCCGCCGACCACGCCAGGCACCCCGGTCGCGTCCAACGTGACCGCCACCAGCGCCACGCTGACCTGGACCGCGTCCACCGACCAGGGCGGCTCCGGCCTGGCCGGCTACAACGTCTACCGGGAGCAGGGCGCCACCGACCCGCAGCTCGGCCAATCCACCACCACGTCGATCACCCTGACCGGGCTGAGCGCCAGCACCCAGTACCAGGTGTACGTACGGGCGCGCGACGGCGCGGGCAACCTGTCGGGCAACTCCGCGACGGTCACCTTCACCACGGCCGCCACCGGAGGCGACACCACGCCGCCGACCGCCCCGGCCGGGCTCACCGCCTCGGGCACCACCACGACCGGCACCAGCCTGACCTGGACGGCCTCCACCGACGACACCGGTGTGACCGGCTATGAGATCCTGCGCGCTCCCGGCGCGGCGGGCGGCACGTTCGCCCAGGCCGGCACCTCGGCCACGACCTCGTTCACCGACACGGGCCTGACCGCGGGCACCACCTACCGCTACCAGGTCCGGGCGCGCGATGCCGCCGGCAACGTCTCACCGGTCTCCAACACCGTCCAGATCACCACGCAGGGAGGCACGACGGGTGCCTGTTCGGCCACCCCGACCGTGCAGTCCCAGTGGGGGAACGGGTATGTGATCCAGCCGCTGACCATCACCAACACCAGCACCTCGACGATCACCGGCTGGACGGTCACCTTCACCCTGCCGGCCGGGCACACCCTGACCGGCTCGTGGAACGGCACCGTCACCACCAGCGGCCAGACCGTCACGGTCAGAAGTGTCAGCCACAACGGCACGCTCGCGCCGGGAGCCGGCACCACCAGCTTCGGCTTCCAAGCGAGCAGGCCCAACGGCGACACCGCCCTGCCGTCCGGTTACACCTGCGCCTGACCGTCAGCGCGCTTCCCTGATCACGGCCCCGTCAGGTGGGACCGGGCCGTGATCAAGGGATCCGCGCCGGCGGCGGCGGAAGCACCGCACGACCTCTCGGAACGCGCCGAACCGGCCACATCAGGAGATCTCGACGTAGTCCAGTTCGGCCGCGAACGGTCCGTCGTCGTGCTGGAATCGCAGCGTGTTCCATTCGTGGTCCAGCTTCAGCTTGACCGGCGCGTCCGACCAGGACGTCCAGGTGTCACTACCCGGATAATGCAGGACGACCTTGTACGAGCCATTCACCGTCAGATACTGACGCGCGTTGCCATCGGCGGCGCTGTACCGCACGTTCACCGTATAGGTGTCGGCCCTGGGCGCGTACACCTTGATTTCGACCCAGCTGTCCGGGTGGTTCAAATAGCCCATAGAAGCGTTGTTCGACGCGCCGTCGATATTGTAAAGGCGCCTGGCATTGTGGTAAGTGCCGTCCTCGGCCTCGTAACGGACCGGCCTCTCTGATACGACGGCCAGGACGATCAGGGTGGTCACCACGACGGCCGGCACGGCCGCGATCAGCAGGATCGTACGAGGTCGCGGGCCACGGGCGTGGGCGGGCTCCGGTGTCCCCGAGATGGACGCGTCGTCGTCGGCGGGCCGGCTTCGCAGTTGCGCGCGCAACCCCAGCATCGAGACGACCAGCCCGGCCGCGCCCGTGAACATCCCGATCACGCTGGCCCGTCGATTCAGCCCCTCCAGCACATCCCCTGGCAGACGGAGCGGGTCGACGAGGAACCAGACCAGAAGCGAGACCACCAGCACCACGATCGCGGTGTTCCGCACCGCCCGCCATACCCACGTACCCGGCGCTCGCTTCTGCCCTCTCGCCGCATTCGACATGGCTCCAGGGTGGCACCTTGATCGCCTCAGACGAAGGCCGGTAGGGGAATTATGACGATCTCGGAATCTTCGTCGTTCGTGAGGCGTGTCCGGCCGTGCGCCGTCAGTATTGATCTGACTTTCGGTGGATTGGCGTGCAACGGATATGCGCGAGGAAGGGAGGAGCCGATGCTGACCGAATCCCTGGTGGCGTTGGCCGCCAGCGGTGGGGCGGCTCTGGTGGGAGCCATGGCCACCGATGCCTGGCAGGCGACCCGCAGCGGTGTGGCCCGGCTGTTCAGCCGCCAGGGGCCCGAGCGTCAGGCCGCCGTCGAAGCCCAGCTCGACGGCAACGTCGTCCTCGTGGAGCGGGCCGGTGATCCCGGCCAGGCGCGGCAGACGCTGGTGCCGGTCTGGGAGATGGCGCTGGCCCAGTTGCTGGAGGAGCACCCCGAGGTCGA
The DNA here is from genome assembly GCF_055585125.1 of Nonomuraea sp. NPDC054003. Lineage (NCBI taxonomy): Bacteria > Bacillati > Actinomycetota > Actinomycetes > Streptosporangiales > Streptosporangiaceae > Nonomuraea > Nonomuraea sp. NPDC054003. The sequence continues at coordinate 287,448 of NZ_JBVJKR010000012.1, read as the reverse complement.
GGCCGAGCTGCGAGAGCTCGTCGCGCGCGTACGTGAGACTCTGCCCGACGCGCAGCGGGTGCAGCACCAGTACAACATCGCCCGCGACAACTCCCGGCAGTTCTCCGTGATGGACGGCGACATCAACTACTACGCCTCCCCCGCGAAGCCGGACCGCGGCGCCGACAGCCCCATGTGACCGGCATGGACGGCATGTTCGGCCAGCTGGGGCGTACCGTTCACCAGGAGGTACGGGTCGAGAGCGGCTTCGCCTACGGGGTGATCGGCGCGGATCTGCACGTCTTCGGCGACGGCAGACCTCTGTACCTGCTCAAGGAGACGAGCGGACGGGCGCAGCTGAGAGTCGCGGTGGACGCTCTCGGGCTCCCGGCCCAGCCGAGCCAGCTCCTCAACGCCCGCCACGCCGTGGTGGACTTCACCGGCCGCGACGGCGAAGTCGAGGAGCTGACCACGTGGCGCGACAGCGGTGACAGCCACGCGGTCCGCTGGCTGCACGCCCCCGGCGGCCAGGGCAAGACCCGCCTCGCCGCCCACCTCGCCGCGGCGGCGGCCGGCGACGGCTGGAAGGTGATCGTCGCCGAGCACGCGCCGGCCCAGGTGGTCAACGCCGAGGACCAGACCAGCCACGACCTGCGCCTCGGGACCGCCCGCGAGATCCTCATGCTGGTCGACTACGCCGACCGCTGGCCCCTGGCCCACCTGACGTGGCTGTTCAGCAACAAGATCCTCGACCAGGACGTACCGGTACGAGTGCTGCTCCTCGCCCGCAACGAGCACATCTGGCCCGCCCTGCGCCATGCCCTCACCCAGGCCGGCTGGCCGCCCGGGGCCTGCGCCGCCCGGTCCTTGGGCCCCCTGCCGAGCACGAGGGACGCCCGCCGCGACATGTTCAGGGCCGCCCGCGACTGCTTCGCCCGCTGCTACGGGCTGACGCGGGCATCGGTGATCGGCGTGCCGGACTGGCTGGAACGTGAGGAGTTCGGCCTCACCCTGGCGGTGCACATGGCCGCGCTGGTCGCCGTCGACCGCCATGTCCGTGACACGCCCCGGCCCGCGCCCGGTGAGAGCATGCTGGCGCTGACCGCCTACCTGCTGGGGCGCGAGAGCCATCACTGGCACACGCTGCACGGCACCGCCGACCCCCTGACGGGCGCGCGCACCACGTTCGGCACCGACCCGATCCGGATGCGACGGGCCGTGTTCACCGCCGTGCTCACCGGTCCCCTGGGCTTCCGGGACGCCATGGCGGCGCTGGACGCCGTCGGCGTCGGCGGTGACACCGACCGGGTCCTCACCGACCACACCTTCTGCTACCCGCCCGCCGATCCCCGTACGGTGCTGGAACCCCTCTACCCCGACCGGCTCGCCGAGGACTTCCTGGCCCTGTGCCTGCCCGGCCACGACCTGCCCGAGCACCAGCCGGAGGCGTGGGCGGCCACCGCCCCCGAGACGCTGCTCGCCTCACCGTCCGGCGACGGGACGCTGCCGCCGTACGCCGCGCGGACGATCACGTTCCTCACCGCGGCCTGCGAACGCTGGCCCCATCTGATCCCCACGCTGGAAACGCTGGAGCGTCTCCTCCCCGAGGACCCGGACGACGCGGCCGGTGACCTCGCCGTCGCGGCGGCCGACCTCACCGAGCGCCTCGCCGGGCACCGGCTGCCGACGCTCACCGATCCCGCCGCCCGCGCGGAGCTGTACGACGTCCTGGGCCGGTGGCTCTACCAGGCCCACCAGGAGGAGAAGGCGGCCGACGCGCTGACCGAGGCCACCCGGCTGTACCGGCCGCTGGCCGCCGCCGATCCCCGGACGTTCGAGCCCAAACTCGCCGCGGCGGCGTTCTACCTCGCCATGGACCTGGCACTCGGGGGCGCCATACCTCAGCCGGACGACCTGGCGGCGGTGGCCTACTTCTCCGCCGGCGGTGACGCGCTGCGGCCCGGCATGGCCCGCCCGGACGAGGCGCTGGCGGCGTTCCGCGAGGCCGTCGAGATCTTCCGCCGGCTCGCCCGCGACGATCCCGCCGAACACCAGGAACGCCTGGCCGCCGTGATCTGTGTGGCCGCGCTCTGCGGGCCGTACCTGGGAGCGCCGGAGGAGTCGCTGGCCCTCGCGCGCGAGGGCGTCGACCTGGTCCGCCGGCTGGCACGCGACCAGGAGAACCTGGGCAAGGACTACTCGGACGACGTCGCGGCGGCGCTGATGGCCCTCGCGGGCAACCTGGTGGCCTCGGAACCGGAGCAGGCCGCGGCGCTCGCCCACGAGGCCATGGAGATCCTGCGCCGGCTCGCCCGCGACAACCCCGCCGAGCCCGCCCACGAGGACAGCCTCTACGGAATGCTGGCCTTCCAGACCGCGGTGCTGCTGCGGCTGGGCCGCGCCGAACCGGCCGTCGCCGTGCTCGACGAGGCCGTACGGATCCGTCGCCGCCTCGACCGGCGGAAGGATTCGGACGGCCGCGACGCCTGGCAGGACACGTTCGCCGGGGCGCTCGGCCTGGTGTGGGTGCAAGGGACCGAGGACGACGTGGAGACCGGCCTGGAAACGGCCGCGCGGGTGCTCCGCCACGAGGCGCGGGCCAACCCCACCGCCGACGGGGTGGCGCTCTATCACACCTTCCTCTCGCTCGACCTCCTGCTGCGCCGGCTGGAACGATGGGACCTCGTCCTGGCCGGGCAGCGCGACGCCATCGACTTCCTCGGGCACTGGGACGACGCGACCGATCTGCTCGGCATGCTGGCCGCCCACGGCACCGTCCTCGCGATGCTGGGGCGATGGGACGAGACCCTGGACGTGATCGGCGCGATCGCCCGGGAACTCCTGCGGGAGGGCACCGCCACCGAGCTGGAGTATGCCATTCACGGAGGGCTGACGGCGATGACCACGGGCAGCGTGGGCCGGTCGCCGGACGAGCAGCCCGCCGGCGCCTACGAGCGCGAGTCGCGGGACGAGAACGTCGCCATGCTGAACCAGATAGCGGCGGCCTACCGGCGGCGTTCCCACGGCGACGCCCAGGAGCGCGACCAAGGCCTGGCCGTCACGCTCAAGACGCTGGCCGAAGCACTGTGGATCAAGGACGAACCGTGGGAGTCCCTGGCCGCCGGCGACGAGGCCGTCCAGATCCGCCGCCGGCTGGCCCGCGGCGGTTCCGCCGAGCACCGAGGTCATCTCGCGCTCGCGCTGAAACGCCACGCACACAGGCTGGGACGTGTCGGACGCCACGAAGAGGCGGCCGCCGCGGCGGGAGAGGCCGCCCACCTCTACGACCTCCTCGCCCGGGACGACCCCGGCGCGGACCGGCTCACCCTCGCCGCGACCCTGCACCTCCTGGCGTCCAACCTGCAGTGGTCCAGCCCGGCCGAGGCTCTGGAACCTGCGCGACGGGCCACCGGGATCCTGGAGCGGCTCGCCCGCGACGAACCCGCCACGCACGAACCCAACCTCGTGATCATGCTGGACACGCTCGCCGAGATCCTCGACCGCCTGGGCCGCGGAGAAGAGGCACGCACCACGGTCAGCCAGGCGGCCGGAATACGCGCACGTACCCGGACCTGAGACACGCGTCGATGGGATTCAGGCGCGTCGGAGGCGTTCGAGGTGGGGCAGTTCCCCGGGGCGCACGTGGGCGGTGCCGCACCCTCCAAGGATTCCCACCCGAGCCGGTGCGGCACCGTGCCTGCCGAAAGTCCGCGCCGTTTCCGGAAACGCCGTCACCACAGGTAGATCTCGTGGACCAGGCCGTCCGGCTCCTCCCGATAGGTGATCGGGGACCCGGTCTGCCTGGCCTGCGTGGCCAGCGTCAGCAGCGCCGTGAACGCCCCGTCGCCGCCGTTGTAGATCTTCTTCCAGACGCCCTGCACCAGGATCCAGGCGTTGCGGGTCTGGGCGATCGACCAGGTGGCGGTGACGGTGGCGCCGGAGATCCACCCACCGGCTCCGCCATTCTCCGCGACGGTCTCCTCGGCCGCTTCCGGGGAGACGGTCAGCGTCGGCCGCATCTCGCCGTCCGGTAGCTGCGCGAACCGGGCGACCATCTCGTCACCGGCCGGCTTGGCGGTGCCTTGGCCATCGGCGGCGACCGGCCGCACGGACGGCGGGATCAGCACCGGCCGGGAAACGGTGATCTCGTCGTACTCCTTCGTCGTCATCTCTCCCCCTACCACGCGTAGATCTGGTGGACGGTTCCGCCGTCCTCGTACAGGCCGACGGGCGTGCCGAGCGCCTTGGAGGCCGCCAGTTCGAGCAGCATCGCCTCGCCGGTGGTCGCGTCGGCGCCGTCGAGCTTGAGCCAGCCGCGGACACTGCCGTAGGCCCACACGTTGCCGTCGGCCTCGTTGCTCCACAGGCCCAGGATCCGCTGGTCGGGCAGCCAGCCGCGCAGTGTCACCCCGGAGACGGAGCAGGTCTGGTAGGTCTCGATACGGCACTGACCGTAGGCGATCTTGAAGAAGCCCTGGTCGCCCCAGTGACGACCCCAGCTGTTCTTGGCGATCCAGCATCCGGCGGCATCGTCGTACCCGACCAGGCTGACGCAGTGACCGCCGGCGTACGCGCCGGTGACGTGCCGATAGACGCCGCCGCCGTAGCTGAAGAAGTCCTGGTAGACGTCCAGGCACGCGGAGACGGCGCCGTACGCGGCGATGTGCTCCTTCATGGCCGCGGCGTCGCCGCTGATGTCCTGGAACCGCGCGACCTTCGCCATGCGGTTGGGCCAGTCGGCGTTCAGCCGGGAGCAGTCCTGGTCCCCGGCCACGTAGGGGAAGTAGTCGTCGAACGTGACCCCCGCGTCGCGGCAGTAGGGCAGGGCCTGCGCCGGCCACCAGCCCGCCACGCAGCTCGCTCCATCCTGGCCGCCGTGGCAGTAGAACAGGTGGGCCTCGGAGAGGTCCACTGTGAGGCCCGGCGTCCGGTTGGTGAAGCGGGCGACGTGCTCCATCGTCGAGATCACCGCGAAGGCGACGCACGACCCGCAGTCCCCCTGGTCCTTGACCGGTGTGGTGTAGTCGGCACCGCCGTGGTCGCGCAGGTCGAAGGCGGCGGGGGCCCCACCGACTCCGCGCCGGCCGCGTGGGCCGCCGCGGTCCGCTCGTCGAGGTCGTCGTCGAGCTCGGCGACGCTCACGCCCGGGGTCGGCGGAACCCCGAGGCGCAGGACCCTGCTCTCTTCGGTGAGCCCCGTCATGGACGTGTACGCCATGCTCCATGGCTGCTCGGCCTGTTCCAGCTCCGTCTGGAGCCGGCCCAGGTCGAGCGGACTGTTCACTGGCATGTCCCCTCCTAGGTCGCGTGGCTCCAAGCGTCGCCGTGCCGGTCCCCTGGCGCCCCGGGGGATGGCCTAGGGGCTTCCCCAGTCAGGGCTCACCTGAGAGAGATCCGCCAGGCGACGAACGCGGCCGCGGCGAGCCCGGCGAGGGCCAGAAGGCTACTGGTGAGGAACGGGTCGATGCCGTCCAAGGCGGGAGCGAACCCGATGCCGACGTACACGGTGACCCCGGTAGCACCGCCCAGTTGGTCGGCGGCTCGCTGGACGCCGGAGGCGATGCCGGCGTCGTCTTCGGTAACGCCGGTCACCGCCACGTACTGCAGTCCGACGATCCCGAACCCTATCCCGGCGGCGACGAGCATCATGGCCGGAATCATCGCCGGACCGGTGGCCCCGAGACGGGAGACCAGCGCGATGGCGGCCATCGCCAGCATGGTGCAGCCGATCCCGGCCAGGACGCAGACGCGGGCGCCCCACCGTCCGAACAGCCGGGGAATCAGCAGCGAGGCCGCGATCAGGGACACCGCCAAGGGCAGCATCGTCAGGCCGGCCTGGAGCGGGCCGGCGCCCAGCCGATCCTGCAGGTAGTAGGTGAACAGCAGGAACGAGGTGGACAGCGCCGCGCTCAGCAGGGCGGTGGCGAGGTTGGCGAGGACGCGCGGCCGGTTGCGGAAGAACCGCGGCGGCACGAGCGGTCGCCGTGCGCGGCGCTCGACCCTGACGAACAGCGCCCCGGCCACCACCGCGCCGGCCAGCGCCACCGGCGGCAGCCACGGCAGCGTGCCGTCCGCCCCTCCTGCCTCGACGACCCCGAGGGTGAACAGCAGCGGAGCCGCGACCAGCAGGAGCGCACCGGGGAGGTCCAGCGGAGCGCGCTCGGCAGCCCGTCCGCCCGGCACGAGGAGGACGACCGTGGCGAGCACGACCAGGATGAAGGGTACGGACACCAGGAAGATCCACCGCCAGCCGAGCAGCTCGGTGATGATCCCGGAGGCCACGAACCCGACGACGAGGCCGCAGCTCGCCACGGCCGCCCACACGCTCAGCGCCCGCGACCTGCGCGGTCCCTCGGGGAACATGAGCACGATCACCGCCATGGATGCCGGAAGCGCGACCGCTTCACCGGCGCCCTGCAGCAGCCGGGCTGTCACCAGCAGGGCGAAGGACGGCGCGAGCCCGGCCAGCACGGACGCGGCGCCGAAGAGCGTCGTGCCGAGCAGGAGGATGCGGCGCCTGCCGAGCACGTCGCCCAGCCGGCCGCCGAGCATCAGCAGCCCGCCGCCGGTGATGGTGTAGCCGACCACGACCCAGGTCAGCGCGTGATCGTCGACGCCGAAGTCGGCGCCGATCGAGGGCAGCGCGACATTGACCACGGTCATGTCAAGCGCGATGAAGAACTGCAGCGTGGCCATGCCGCACAGCACCAGCCACGCACGCACCGGGGACGATCCGTCCCGGAGCGAAAGGAGAATGCCTGAAAGCATCGAGTGCTCCGTTGCCCAGAGGAGGTTCCGGGCAGCACGAACGTGCCGCTCCGGTTGGACCACGAAGCGACAGGACGTTCAGCGGATGGTGAGAAGAACGCCCCGCCGCTTAGCGGAGCGTCCTTGTCACCGCGGCACAGACGGCCGCGCACGAAGCGCCAGACATGTCACCGATGCTAGCGGAGCCGACGGCAGATTGATCACTCTGCCGGACCTGGCAGCCGCCCCGGCACCGCACCCTGTGTCCCGTCGGTCCCACGATGCCTTGATCGGGGATGACGATCGGCCCTCAGCGGAAGCGCCAGTAGCCGCTCGCCGGCTCTTCGCTGGTCGTGCACTTGGCCACGGACCTCACGGTGTTGGGGCGCCTCCACTGTCCGTACCGGGTCGTGTAGTTGCTGGAGCCGATCCTGTAACACCTGACCACGGCCTGGAACTCCCCGTCCCCCTTGCCGCAGAACACTTCGTAGGTGAACGTCGTGTACGTGTCGGAACAGTTGGAGGGAGCCGCGTGTGCGGCCCCCGCCGAAGCGACCACTGTGCCGGCCGCCAGCAATGCGCCGACCGCGGCCACCTGCAGCGTCTTCGTCACCTTTTTCATTGCACTCCTCACAGGGTCTTATCACCGTGACAGGACTCGGCTGGAACGCCGTTGATCTACGGCACAGCGTAGGCAGGAGGGGCTATCCATCCGCTTGTCGGCGGCTATTACCCGCTTGCGGCACTTCGGCAGTGTGCCTACGCTCGCCATCAGCGATCAGGGGGGCCGCAGGTGCTGTTCGGCATTCTTGGACCGGTTGAGATCATCACGGACAGCGGGCCGGTATCCGCCGCCCAGCCCAGGCACCGGGCTTTCCTGGCGTATCTGTTGCTGCACGCCAACCGGGTGGTGACGCCCGATCAGGTGATCGAGGCCATCTGGGGCGGCGCGGAGCCGGCGTCCGCGCGGACACAGGTCCACGTGGCGATCTCGGGACTGCGCAAGGCGCTGCGTGAGCGCGGGCTGGACGACGTCATCGTCACCTGCCCCGGCGGCTACCGCCTGGAGCTGGCGTACGGTGCGCTGGACGCCGACGTCTTCGCCGGCCGCGTCAAGGCGGGCCGCAGGCTGCTCGAACGCGGCGCGCACGAGGAGGCGGCCCGCGAACTGGACGCGGCCGCCGCGCTGTGGCGAGGGCAGGCGCTGGCGGACATCACCGCGGCGTACGCGGACGCGGCCCGCCACCGGCTGCATGAGCAGCGGCTGAGCGCTCTGGAGTCGCTCGCTGATGCCCGGCTGGCGCTCGGCGATCACGACGCGCTGATCCCCAAGCTGAGCGGCCTCGTCGAGGCACACCCGCTGCGTGAGCCGATGGTGTGCCGGCTGATGCTGGCGCAGTACCGTGCGGGGCTTCGCTCTCAGGCGCTGGAGACCGCCAGGCGGATGCGCGGTCTGCTCGCCGAGGAGGAAGGGCTCGACCCTGGAGAGGCGTTCGTCCGGCTTGAGCAGGCCATCCTCACCGCGGACCAATCCCTGAGCCTCGCTCCGGCGACCTGGGTGCGGCCCGCCCAGCTCCCCTATGACGTCCACCGCTTCACGGGAAGGGTCCGGGAGCTGGAGACGCTGACCGCGATGGCGTGCGCGGCCGACCCGCCTCCCGCGGTGCTGGTGGTCGGCACGGCCGGGGTGGGCAAGAGCGCGCTGGCTGTGCACTGGGCGCACGGACATCGCGACCGGTTTCCTGACGGGCAGCTCTACGTGAACCTGCGCGGCTTCGATCCCGGCCGTGATCCCTTGGAGCCCCTTGAGGTGCTGCACAGGTTCCTGCGCTCTGTCGGAGTCGACGCGGTCCCCGACGAGGTGGACGAGGCGGCGGCGCTGCTGCGCTCGCGGCTCTCCCGGCAACGTGTGCTGATCCTGCTGGACAACGCGCGCGACGCCGAACAGATCCGGCCGCTGCTACCCGGTTCGGCGAGCTGCGTCGTCCTGGTCACCAGCCGTAACCAGCTCCGCGGCCTGATCGCCAACGAGGGGGCGCGGCTGCTGCGGCTCGATCCGCTCACCGCGATCGAGGCGGACGAGCTGCTGCGCGGGGCCATCACGAGCTCGACGGCCGACGACGAGCGGGCCATCCGCGAGCTGGCGCGGCGGTGCGCGTATCTGCCGCTGGCCCTGCGGCTGGCCGCGGCGCAGCTCATCTGCCGTCCTCATCTGACGATCGTGGAGTACACCAGGCGCCTCGCGACCGATGACGCGCTGGAGGTGCTCGACATCCAAGGTGGCCTGAAGGGGCCGGTCGACTCCGCGTTCGAGCTGTCCTACCGCGCGCTCGGGGACGTCGCGCGGCGGTTGTTCCGGCTGTTGAGCCTGGCTCCCGGCCAGGACTTCGCGCCGGAGGCGGCCGCGGCGCTGCTCGGCGTCACCCTCGCCGGGGCACGGCGTCCCCTGGAGGAGCTGTCCACGGCGCACATGATCGATGAGCATCGGGCGGGCCGCTACACGATGCACGATCTGCTGCGCAGCTATGCCATCCGGATGCTGGCCAGTGACGAACCGGACGAAGGACGGACCGAGGCGGCCCTGCGGTTGGTCGACTTCTACGCCGACGCGGTCTTCGCCGCCTATCCCCTGTTGCAGCCGCGCCGGCCTCCGGGCGAGCGTCAGCTGACACACCCGCCGGTGGAGCGGCTGCGGTTCGCCGATCGGGCCGAGGCTCTGGCCTGGCACGACGCGGAGCGCGAGAGCTTCGTGGGTGTCGTCGAGCTCGCCGCCCGGCACGGCCGGCATCACCGCGCCTGGCGGCTCACCTCCGACCTGCTGGCGTACTTCATCATCCGGCGACGCTGGCGGGAGTGGTCGGCGGCACTGCGGATCGGCCACGCGTCCGCGACGCGGTGCGGCGACCTGGAGGGCATGACGTACATGAGCAACTCGTCGGGCATCGTCTGCAAGCAGACCGGGCGCTACGCCGAGGCCGTCGAGCACTACCTGCGGGCGATCGACCTGGCGACCGCGGCGGGCAGTGACCGCATGGTCGGCTCGGCCCACGCCAACCTCGGCGGGCTGTACATCACCCAGGGCCGTCCGGAGGAAGGGATGCGGCATCTGCGGATCGCGCTGGCCGTGCCCGAGTACGGACAGGTGCCGCAGTACGCCGCGGCGGGACACGTCAACCTGGGCTGTGCCCTCATCGAGATGGGCAGCCTGCCGGAGGCGGACGAGGCGCTGCGGCGGGCGCTCGGATACGCGATCGCCTGCGATGACGTGCAACAGATCTGCTTCTCCCTGCACAACCTCACCGAGATCGCGTTACGCAGAGGAGACCGGGAGGCGGCCAGGCGGCACGCCGAGACCCAGTTGACCCACGCCGAGGAGCTCGGCGACCCGCTGCGCACGGCGGCGGCACTCGACCTGCTGGCCTCCACCGTGCTCCTGGAGGACCTGCCGGCCGCCCGGGCGCACTGGCGGGCGGCGCTGGCGATCTATCGCGACCTCGGCCATCGTCAGAGCGCGGTGCTCAGCGAGTGGCTGGCCACGATAGAAGAGGATCTGGACGATCTCGCCGGCGCCAACGAGGAGTACCGCCGTCGTTGCCGCAGGCTCGTCTGAGCCGCGGAACGCCGAGCCCGGGTCGGCCGCGCGGAGCCTCCGTCATCGGATGATCTTCGGGCCCGAGCCGGTGGAGGCGCGGACGATGAGTTCGGGCCGGAAGATCAGCTCCTGGTGGCGGGACGGCGCCCCGGCGACCAGCTCCAGGAGCGTGTCGACCGCGGCCGCGGCGATGACCTGTACCGGCTGGCGCACCGTGGTCAGCGGCGGGTCGGTGTAGGGGATGAGCACCGAGTCGTCGTATCCGACCACGGACACCGCGCCGGGGACGTCCAGCCCTCTGTCGCGGCACGCCCTGATGGCGCCGATCGCCATGAGGTCGCTCGCGCAGACGATCCCGGTGCAGCCGCGATCCAGGAGCTGGGCCGCCGCGGCCTGCCCGCCCTCCACGGAGAAGAGGGAGTGGGCGATCAGCGCGCCGGGGTCCTCGCCGGGGCACAGGTCGGCCATGGCCTGCCGGTAGCCGTCGATCTTCCTGATCACGGGGACGAACCTGGCCTGGCCCACGGCCAGCCCGATCCGCTCGTGCCCGAGGGCGTGCAGGTGCTGAACCGCGAGCCGGGCGGCGAGGCGGTCGTCGGTGGACAGGAACGGCGCTTCGACGTCCGCGGCGTACCCGTTCAGCAGGACCATCGGCACCTTCTGCGTCACCAGCCGGATGTAGCGGTCGGCCCGCGCGGTGGTGTCCGCGTGCAGCCCCGACACGAAGATCATGGCGCTGACGCCGCATTCGAGCAGCAGCTCGGTGAACTCGTCCTCGGGCGCGCCGCCGGGCAGCTGTGTGCACAGTACGGGCGTGTAGCCGTGCTGGGTGAGCGCCTTCTCGATCGCCTGGCCGAAGGCGGGGAAGATCGGGTTGTCCAGCTCGGGTGTCACCACGCCCACCAGGCCGCGGCTGCGTTGCCTGATGCGCGGTGGTCTCTCGTAACCGATGAGGTCGAGCGCGGTCAGCACGGAGTGCCGGGTCGGCTTCGAGACTCCCGGCCGGCCGTTCAGCACCCGGCTGACCGTCGCCTCGCTCACCCCCGCGAGCGCGGCGATGTCGGTCAGCCGGGGCATCCCGTTCGCGGGCATCCCTACCACAGGGGCCGCCCCCACCAGGCGGCCGAGTCGGGCGGGAGCGAACCGCCTGCCAGGGACGCGCTGGCCAGCAGCAGGTCGCCCGAGACCGGCAGCTCCACCTCGTGGTCGTTGAGGTTGACCGCGCAGGTGAAGCCGTCGCCGCGGGTGAAGACGAGCGTCCCGTACGGCGAGTCGAGCCAGGTGAGCGCGCCGTCGCCGAGCTCGGGGCGTGCGCGGCGCAGCCGCAGCGCCTGCCGGTACAGCTCCAGCGTCGAGCCGGGGTCGTCCCGCTGCGCTTCCACGCTCAGCTCCGCCCACGTGCCGGGAATCGGGAGCCACGGGTCGTTCCAGCCGGTCTCGCGGGTCCAGGGAATGGGCACCCGGCAGCCGTCGCGGCCGCTGTCGGGGGCGCGCAGCCGCTGCGGGTCCCGCAGGACCTCTTCCGGCAGGTCGAGCACCTCGGGCAGGCCCAGCTCCTCGCCCTGGTAGACGTACGCGGAGCCGGGCAGGGCGAGCGTCAGCAGCGCGGCGGCGCGAGCCCTGGCCAGGCTGCCGTAGCGGGTGACGGGCCGCTTGACGTCATGGTTGGACAGCACCCAGGTGGACGGCGCGCCGACCGAGCCGGCCGTGGCCAGTGACTCGTCGATGACCTCGCGCAGCGCCCCGGCCTGCCACGGGGTGTTGAGGAAGTGGAAGTTGAACGCCTGGTGCAGCTCGTCCGACCGGACGTAGCGGGCCAGCCGTTCGGCCGTGGGCGCCCACGCCTCGGCCACGCCGATGCGCTCCCCCGGGTACGAGTCGAGGACGCGCCGCCACGACCGGTGGATCTCGTGCACGCCGTCCTGGTCGAAGTACGGCACCACGTCGGCGCCGATCATGCGGACCTGGCCGGTCCGGCCGACGTCGGGCAGCCCCGGCGCCTTGACCATGCCGTGCGCGACGTCCACCCGGAACCCGTCCACGCCCAGGTCGAGCCAGAAGCGCAGCACGCCGGCGAACTCGGCGTGCACCTCCGGGTGCTCCCAGTTCAGGTCGGGTTGCTCGGGGGCGAACAGGTGCAGATACCACTGGCCGTCGGCCACTCTGGTCCAGGCGGGGCCGCCGAAGATGGATTCCCAGTCGTTCGGCGGCAGCTCGCCCTGTGCGCCGCGGCCGTCACGGAAGATGTAGCGCTCCCGGTCCGGACCGCCCTTGAGGGCACGGGCGAACCATGGGTGCCGGTCGGAGGTGTGGTTGGGCACCACGTCGACGATGACGCGCAGGCCGAGGGCATGCGCGTCGGCGATCATCGCCCGCGCGTCGGCGAGCGTGCCGAACAGCGGGTCCACGTCGCGGTAGTCGGCGACGTCGTAGCCGAAGTCGGCCATCGGCGAGGGGTAGAACGGCGTCAGCCAGACGGCGTCCACGCCCAGTTCCGCCAGGTAGGGCAGGCGCCGGCGCACGCCCGGCAGGTCGCCGACGCCGTCGGCGTTCCCGTCGGCGAAGCTGCGCACGTAGACCTGGTAGATCACCGCGTCCCGCCACCAGCGGGTGGCGGTCACCGGCTGCGCGGCGCCCTCGGCGAGTTCGGTCATCTGTTTCCCCGATCAGTCAGAGTCGGAAGGCCGGTGCGACGAGGCCGGCTCACGACTTCGTCGCGCCGCTGGTCAGCCCGGCGACCAGATGGCGCTGGACGACGAGGAAGACCGCCGCGGCGGGCACCGCGATCAGCACGGCGGAGGCGGTGAGCAGTCCCCAGTCGGACCAGTGCTGGCCGACGAACTGTTGCAGGCCCACGGCGAGCGTGCGCTTCTCCTCCTGGGACATGAACACGGTGGCGTACGCGACCTCGCCCCATGCGGTCATGAAGCAGTAGAACGCGGTGACGGCCAGGCTGGGCCGGGCCAGCGGCAGCACCACCCGCCAGAACGCGCCGAAGGGCGTGAGCCCGTCGATCAGCCCGGCCTGGTCGATCTCGCGCGGGATGGAGTCGAAGTAGCTCTTCATCATCCAGGCGCAGAACGGCACCGCGATCGTCATGTAGGCGATGATCAGCCCGGGGATCTGGTTCAGCAGTCCGAGCGCGGCCATCAGGTTGTACAGCGGGACGATGAGGATGGCGACGGGGAACATCTGGGTGATCAGCAGCATCCACATGATCCCGCGCCGGCCGGGGAAGGCATGGCGGCTGAGCGCGTACCCGGTGGTCGAGGCGAGGAAGACGCCGAGGACGGTGGTGAGGCCCGCCGCCAGCACCGAGTTGACCAGCCACGTCAGGAACTCGGTCTCGCCGAGCACCCGCGCGTAGTTGGTCAGCGACGGCTGGTTGAAGATCTCCAGCTCGGCGGACAGCCATCCGTCGCGGGGCTTCAGCGACGTCAGCACCAGCCAGACGACGGGGAACAGCGAGACGGCACAGGCCGCGACGAGGGTCACGTGCAGCAGCACCGACGCGGCCGGGCTGCGCCTGGCGGCGCCCGGCGCGACCGGGCGGGTGTTCGCGGTCACCAGACCTCCCCTTGTCTGCGCAGCGCGCGGCGGTAAACGGTGGCGAGTACGACGAGCAGGGCCAGGATGATCACGCCCCAGGCCGCCGAGCCGGAGTAGTTGCGCACCCCGGTGAACGCCTCCCTGAAGGCGTAGGTGACGAGGATCTCCGTCTCGCTGCCGGGGCCGCCCCGCGTTATCAGGAAGATCACGGGGAACATGTTGAACGTCCAGATGGTGCCCAGCAGCACGACCGTCGCCGAGACCGACCGGAGCATGGGCAGCGTGATGTGACGGAAGCGCTGGAAGGGTGTCGCGCCGTCGACCGCGGCGGCCTCGTACAGCTCGGACGGGATCGACTGCAGGCCGCCCAGCAGGGCCACCATCATGAACGGCACGCCGACCCAGACGTTGACCGCGATCACCGCGAGCTTGGCCGTGACCGGGTCGTCCAGCCAGCCGACCGCGCCGAGCCCGGCCGCCCTGAGCATCGCGTTGATGACGCCGAAGTCGCTGTTGAACAGGTAGCGCCAGATGAAGGCGGCCACGAACCCGGGGATCGCCCACGGCAGGATCAGCAGCACCCGGTAGAGCGAGCGGAACCGCAGCCGGCGGTGCAGCAGCATGGCCAGGCCCAGGCCGATGCCGTAGTGCAGGACGACGCAGGACACCGTCCAGATCGCCGTCCAGGTGAGCTTCTCCCAGAACAGGCCGCTGGAGAGGATGCCGACGTAGTTGTCCAGGCCGACGAACTCGTAGGTGGCCGGGATGACGTTGACGCCGATCGTCCGGCCGACGTTGGCCTCCGTGGCGTCCGTCAGGGACAGGTAGACGCCGCGCAGCAGCGGCCAGCCGATCAGCACGGTGACGACGATCATCACCGGGGCGACCATCGCCCAGGCGTACCAGTGCCGGGACAGGGCCCGCCGCAGCGGGCCTTGGTCGCGGCCGGCCCGGCGGCGGCCGCGGTCGGCGCTGTCCCTGGTCGTGCTCCTCGCACGTCCAGTCGAAACGGCCACGGTCAGCTCCAGGCCTTCATGATCGTCTGGAACTTCTCCTCGGCCTTGGTCAGCGTCTCCTCGGGCGTGGCGCCGCCGACCAGTTCCTGGTAGCTCTCCAGCAGCGGCTGGAAGAGCTGGCCGCCTTCGGGGATCCACGGGCGCGGCACCGCGGTCTCCATGATCGGCTTGAAGATCGACACGTCGGTGTTGGCCTTCACCCTCGGGTCCTCGAAGCTGGAGGTGCGGGCGGGCAGCAGGCCCAGTTCGGCGGAGACGGTGGCGAGCGAGGAGGACGAGCTCATGAAGCGCAGGAACTCGTACGACGCCTCGATGTTCTTGGATCCGGCGTAGATCGCGAGGTTCCAGCCACCCGTGGGCGCGCCCGCCTTGGCGGAGCCTGCGGGCACCGGGGCGATGCCGAGGTTCTCCTTGTCCGCGAACTCCTTGCCCTGATAGACCTCCGACAGCGACCAGGGGCCGTTGTAGATCATCGCGGTCTTGCCGTCCTTGAGCGCGGTCATCGCGTTGGCGTAGCTGTCCTGCAGCGCGGGCTTGGCCGCCGCACCCGAGGTGATGAGGTCCTGCAGGGTGGCCATGGCCTTGACGTTCTGCGGGGAGTTGACGACGACCTGCTTGTTCCGCACGTCGAGGAGGTCGCCGCCCTCGCCGTAGATGAAGGGCAGCAGGAAGTAGCCGTCCACGTTGAGCGCCAGGCCGTTGGCGCCGGTCTTGGACTTGACGTCCAGGGCCGCCTGCTTGAGCTCGGGTACGGTCGCGGGCGGCTTGTCGTGGCCGGCCTCCTTCAGCAGCCGCTTGTTGTACAGCAGGGCGAGTGTGTCGGTCACCTGCGGGACCGCCCACGTCTTGCCGTTGTACTTGGTGCTGCTCAGCGGGCCGGGGAGGTAGTCGGCCTCGTCGTCGACGGCGCGGGTGCCGTCGAGCGGCTGGAGGTAGCCGAGTTCGGCGAACTGGGACGTCCAGGCGACCTCGGAGCGGATCACGTCAGGGGCGCCGGTGCCGGCCTGGGCCGCTGTCTGGAACTGGTTCTGCGCCTGGTCGGAGGGGACGTTGACGTACTTGATCTTGATCTTGGGGTACTTGGCCTCGAACTCCTTGATCAGCTTCTGGAATGTCGGGCCCTCGCTGTCCGGGCGGACGGTGTCCCACCACGTGATCTCGCCGCTGATCTGGCTCGGGTCGGCGGGGGCCGAGCCGGTCGGCGCGGCGGAGGATGTGCCGTCGCCGCCGCCGCACGCGCCGACCGCGAGCGCGAGCGCCGCGACCATCGTCACGGCCGAAAGGGCTTGCCGCATCTCTGTCTCCTCGTAGGAAGCCGAAGGGGGACACGCCGCGGGAGACCTCGCCCGCCGGGGTCCTCGGAAGTGAGGTGGACGTTACGCGCCTGCAAGCTTCATTGAAAGACTTTGCAAAGAAGGATCACTTTTTCGTTATCTTTGCAAGGAGGCAGCCAGCCGTCACTCTGGGTGACGACACCTGGACAGCAGGTCTCCTGATCCGAGCACCTGCCGGAGGAAGGGCTGCCGCGGGAGTCAGGAGGTGGGGACGACGGGCGTGCGGATGGGGGCCGTCGAGCGGCGGACGACCAGCTCGGGGCGGTGCAGCAGCTCGCCGCGGGGCGCGGGCACGCCGCCGATCTCGTCGAGCAGGCTGCTCACCGCGTTCAGCGCCATCTCGCGCACGGGCTGCCGGATCGTCGTGAGCGGCGGGTCGAGGTAGGCCGTCATCGGCGTGTCGTCGAAGCCGACCACCGACACTTCCTCCGGCACGCTCAGGCCCAGGTTGCGGGCACCCCTGATCGCGCCGATGGCCATGATGTCGCTGCCGCAGCAGATGGCCGTGCACCCGCGCTCGAGCAGTTGCTGGGCCGCGGACTGGCCGCCCTCCACGGTGTAGAGCGTGTTGACGACCAGGTCGGAGACGTCGGAGACGCCGGCGTAGTTGGCCATGGCACGGCGGTAGCCCTCCGTCTTACGCATGGTGGGCACGAAACGCTCCTGGCCGATCGCCAGGCCGATGCGCCGGTGGCCGAGGGAGACCAGGTGGGCGACGGCCATGTCGAGCGCGGCGACGTCGTCGTTGGAGATGAAGTGAGCCTGGATGTCGGGGCGGTAACCGTTGATCAGCACCATGGGCAGGCCCAGCTCGGTCAGATGCACGTAACGCGCGGCGTTGGAGCGGGAGTCGGCGTGCAGCCCGTTGACGAAGATGATGCCCGCGACACCGCGCTCAAGTAGCAAAGCGGTGTAGTCGTCCTCGGTGACGCCGCCCGGCGTCTGCGTGCACAGCACGGCGGTGTAGCCGGACAGCACCAGGGCGCTCTCGATGACCTGCGCGAACGCCGGAAAGATCGGATTGCTGAGCTCGGGGAGGATCAGGCCGATCAGGCCGGTGTGGATCTGCCGGAGCTTGGCCGGGCGCTCGTAGCCGAGCACGTCGAGTGCGGTGAGGACGGCTTGCCTGGTGCCGGGCGCCACGCCCGGTTTGTCGTTGAGCACCCGGCTCACGGTGGCCTCACTCACGCCCGCTTGGGCGGCGATGTCGGCGAGGCGCATGGTCATGGCAGCCAATTTACCGTTCTCCGTCTCCTCCCAGGACCGTGGCTGCGGGCGCTTCGGCCAGCAATGCGTTGCAAGCTCTTGCAGACACTTCGCCGTGGAGGCAGGTCACTCTTGAAAAGTCTGCAAACTATTGCAAGGACCTTGGCCGCCGAGTAACTTCCAGGCAACACCGAGGAAACCCGAACGCGGAGGTTCTGATGGTGCCTCTCCCCCATGGGCGTGCCAGAGCACCGCCGGGCCCCTCGGTCCGCCACAAAGCAGCCCTCAAAGCAAGACGGGCCGGGTGTTGGCCCACCCAGCCCGTTGACGGGAACCCCATCCTCACGTTTCTGGAGATCCCCGCATGAAACTCTACAAAGCAATCGTCGCCACCGCATTAGCGGCGGCGAGCAGCATCGCCGTGCCCGTGCTGGGCCAAGCCCCCGCCCACGCCGCCTCCGGCGTCGGCGTCATCGCCAACCTGTGGAGCTGGAACTGGAACTCGGTGGCCAGGGAGTGCACGGAGGTGCTCGGCCCGGCCGGGTACGGCGCGGTGCAGGTCTCACCGCCGCACGACTCGATGACCAAGGGCGGCACGGTCTGGTGGGACATCTACCAGCCCGCCCGCTACGAACTGACCAGCAAGTTCGGTGACGAGGCCGCGTTCAGGCGCATGGTCGCCGCCTGCAACGGCGCCGGCGTGAAGGTCCAGGTGGACGCGGTCATCAACCACATGACCGGCCAGGGCGCCACCAGCTACGGCGGCTACGGCTTCAGCAAGTACAACTATCCGGGGCTCTACTCCTCCCAGGACTTCCACCAGCCCACCTGCCAGATCAACCAGGGCGACTACCGCAACGACGCCTGGCGGGTCCAGAACTGCGAGCTGGTGAGCCTGTCGGATCTGAACACCGGGTCCGAGTACGTCCGGGGCAAGATCGCGGACTACCTGAACAAGCTGACGTCGCTCGGCGTGTCCGGCTTCCGCATCGACGCCGCCAAGCACATCCACCCCGGTGACCTGTCCGCGATCAAGTCCAGGCTCGTCGGATCGCCCTACATCCACCAGGAGGTCATCCAAGGCGACCAGGAGGCCGTCCAGCCGAGCCACTACACCGGCGTCGGCGACGTCGACGAGTTCGTGTACGGCCGCAAGCTGCGGGAACAGTTCACCGGCCAGATCAAGAACCTGCGGACCTTCGGCGAGAGCTGGGGTCTGTCGGTGCCCGGAGACAAGGCCGTGGTGTTCGTCGACAACCACGACACCGAGCGGGGCGGCTCCACGCTCACCTACAAGAACGGCGACACGTACAAGCTGGCCAACCTCTTCATGCTGGCCTGGCCGTTCGGCACCCCCCAGGTGTACGCCTCGTACACCTGGAACAACAGCGAGGCAGGGCCGCCCTCGGCCAACGGCGGCCACGCCACCGACGTCAACTGCTCCAACGGCCAGTGGACCTGCTTCAACCGGCAGGTCGCCGGCATGGTGGGCTTCCACAACGCCGTCAAGGGCACCGGCGTCGCCAACTGGACCGACAACGGGAACAACCTGATCGCCTTCAGCCGCGGCGACAAGGGCTGGGTCGCCATCAACAACGAGGGCGGCTCCATCACCCGGACCTTCACCACCGGCCTGCCCGCCGGGACGTATCCGAACGTGGCGGGCGGCGGCACAGTAACGGTCGACTCCAGCGGCAGGGCGACGGTCACCGTGCCCGGCAAGAGCGCGGTCGCCGTCCACACCGGCTCGGCCCCCCAGCCGGGTGACAAGGAAGCCACCGTCTACTACAGGACGGGCTGGGCCACGGCCAACATCCACTACAGCGTCAACGGCACCTGGACCACCGTCCCAGGCGTACCCATGGAAACGGCCTGCGCCGGCTGGAAGAAGAAGACCATCAACCTCGCCAACGCCACCAGCCTCAAGGCCGCGTTCAACAACGGCTCCGGAACCTGGGACAACAACAACGGCAACGACTACACCCTCGCCACCGGCACCTCCACCATCAAGGACGGCGTCATCACCCCCAACGCCGCCAACCCCTGCGGAAGCTGATTCCCCGCCTGTTCCGCGAACGGGTGTGGCGGGGGCTCCCAGACGAGGCTGCCCCCGCCACACCAGGGTCTGACCCGGTCAGGAGGCCGACGCGCTGACCGGCCGTCAGGTCACTCGACCATGATCTGATGGAGGGCCTTGGCCGCCCAGTAGATGACCTCGCCGAGGTCCGGCGGCGTGTCCTCGAAAGTGAACGTGCCGTTCTTCTGCGTCGTCACGCCGGCGATCGGCTCTTTCGTCCCGTGGACCAGGCGCCGGGTCACCGCGAGCGGCTTGAGCCCGAGCGCCTTGCCGTCGGTACGGGTGAGCCGCCCCTCGACGGTGACCGGCGAGCAGGACATCGAGCCGGAGCGGGCGCGAGCCGACGGCGGCTGAACCGGCGGCATCCGTACGGCCGGAAGTGAGCGTACTGTCACCTTTCGGATGCATGAAGTGATGACCCCGTCTTGGGATTCCTGTGACGGGAGCATCACTTTCTGTGCACTCTGGCGGAATGCAACTACTGGTGTGGTTCGCCATCGTCATGGCCGTCGTCTACCTGGGGTCCTGCTACTTCCACCCCTATATGAAGTGTCCGCGCTGCAATCGCTCAAAAGAGTCGCATTCGACCACTTTCAAGGGGGCTTTCGGCAAATGCCGGGCGTGCGGCGGGGTCGGGCATTCGGTGAGGTTCGGGGCGAAAATCCTCGGCCGGAAGTGACTGTTCCGGAGTCCGGCCAACAGTCGTCTCCAAGCCACGGCGGTGGCGGGCCTCGCCTGCCACCGTTCCGGCGCGGAGTCCGGGATCGCGGCTACCGGGGAGGGTCGGGAGCCAGACTCCCGTCGGGGGCGATGTGATCGAAGATCTGGCGGATCAGGGTGACCACATGGGGGTCCTCCACCGCGTACAGCGTCCGGCGGCCGTCCCGGCGTGCGGTGATGAGGCCGGCCAGGCGGAGCTTGGCCAGGTGCTGGGACACCGTGGCGATGCTGATGCCCACGTGCGTGGCCAGCGTGCTGACGTCGTAGGAACCGTGGGTGATCAGCCACATCAGGTGCAGCCGGACCGGGCTGGCCATCAGGGCGAACGTCTCGGCCGCCGCCCTCAGCTGCGCGGGGGTCGGGTGCTCGGCGCCGGGTGAACCCGGTGTGGAGGTCGGCATGGCCTCTCCATTGTCCCGCGCCGACGGCCTATCTCCACGTTTCGACACTTGCGCGATTTCCGAAACGTGTGGAAGAGTGAAGCCGCTCCGAAGGGGAGTAGCCCGCGACGCCCGCGCGTCGACACGCTGAGAACCTCGCGTTCTCCGGCGGCGGGGACCGGTCACCGGCCGGTGGGCGAGACCTTCGGCCACGCAGTCATGCCTGGCCGAGTCTCCCCGTGGGTCCCGGCCGGGTCGTCCACCGCCAGGGAAGGACTCCTCCACTTGGCTCCCACCAAGCCGCCCCAGCCGTCGAACTGCGGCACGGACAGCACCATGAAGACCTCGACGTCGCGGCTGCCGGCCGACGCCCGCTCCCCCAAGGCGAGCAGTTGGTGACCGACCCGGCCCTCTCCCTGGCGCGGGCACGGGCCTTCGCCGACGGCCCCCTGAGAAACGGAGACGTCTTCGTGCTGTCCGACCTTCTGTCCTACGGCGTACGGATCCTGCCCGGACTGCTGCTGATCGGCGCGTGCTTCGCGCTGGCGCGCGCCGAGCGGGACCCGCTCCTGCGCATCGTGACCCTCGTCCTCGGCTTCGTGCTGATCAGGGATGCGATGACACCGCTCGGGTTCTGGCGGCTCGGCGTCGCGGGAGGGGCGCCCTGGCTGCGCTTCACCGACGAGGCGGGCATCCTGCTGCTGTTCGCCGTGGGTACGGTGGTGCTGACCGCCGCCGTGCTGACCCTGGATGGCGAGCTGCGCTCGCTGGTGCGGTGGGGCCGGTTCACCCCGGCCGCGCTCGCCCTGGGGATCGGCGGCGGCGTCCTGGCCGCCGCTCCGGTGCTGCTGCTGTCCTTGGCGACACCGCCGGCGGATCGGGGAGGCGCGGTCGCGGTCACGCTGCTGCCGGTGCTGCTGCTGTTCAGCCTGGCGGGCAACCTCGCCGAGGAGGTGCTGTTCCGCGGGTTCCTGCAGGGCCGGCTGGAGCAGCACACCGACGGCATCCGGGCGGCGTTGCTGTCGGCCCTGCTGTTCGCCGCCTGCCACGTCTTCCTGGCCTCGACCGTGACCGACGTCGGCTGGCCGCTACTGGCCTTCACCCTGTACGAGGGGCTGATCTGCGCCTTCCTGCGGCTGCGGTCAGGCGTGACCGCCGCCGCCCTCGCCCACGGAACCGGGATCTTCCTGCTGGCCGGCGCGCTGGTCTGAGCCTCAGGGCGCGCAGTCGGGGACGGTGTCGCGCAAGCCCAGCCGGCCCTCGTAGATGGCCACCTTGTGGGTTATCAGCTTGAGTGACTCGTCGAGTTCGTGGAGCTGGGCGAGCACCCGTTCCCGATGTCCGCGCAGCACCTCCAGCCGTTCCGCCTCGTTGCCCTGGCCTGCTCTGACGAGCTCGGTGTAGCGCCGGATGTCGGTCAAAGGCATGCCGGAGGCCCGCAGCCGGACGCACACGCCCAGCCAGTCGACGTCACCCTCGTCGTAGACCCGGTGGCCCGCGGTTCCCCGCCGTACCGGCTGGGCCAGCAGCCCTTCTCGCTCGTAGAACCGGAGGGTGTGCACGCTGAGCCCGGTGCGTTCGGCGACCTGGCCGATGCTCAATCCCGACATGCGGCTCAGTTTGCCCTAGAGTCGGCTCTAGCTTCTACGGTTCCGACGTATGAGATATCGCATCCTCGGCGGCACCGGCATAGAGGTCAGCACCCACTGCCTCGGCACCATGATGTTCGGCTCGACCGGCAACCCCGACCACGATGACAGCATCCGCATCATCCACGCCGCCCTCGACCAGGGGATCAACTTCATCGACACCGCCGACATGTACTCGGCGGGCGAGTCCGAGGAGATCGTGGGCAAGGCGCTGCAGGGCCGGCGGGACGACGTGGTGCTGTCGACCAAGGTGCACTTCCCGATGGGGGAAGGGCCCAACCGGAGCGGCAACTCGCGGCGCTGGATCATGCGCGCGGTCGAGGCGAGTCTCAAGCGGCTGCGCACCGACTGGATCGACCTGTACCAGATCCACCGCCCCGACCACCGGACCGACATCGAGGAGACCCTCTCCGCGCTGACCGATCTCGTACGGCAGGGCAAGATCCGTGCCTTCGGCAGCTCGGCCTTCCCGGCGCACGAGACGGTCGAGGCCTACCATGTGGCCCGGCAGCGCGGCCTGTACCGGTTCCGCACCGAGCAGCCGCCGTACAACATCCTGGCCCGCGGCATCGAGGGCGACGTCCTGCCCACGGCGCAGCGGCTCGGTATGGGCGTGCTCACCTACAGCCCGCTGGGCTGGGGGTTCCTGACCGGCCGTTACCGCAAGGGACAGGTCGACCTGTCGCAGGGCCGCGCCGCTCGCGCGCCGGAACGGTTCGACCCGTCCATCCCGGTCAACGCGGCCAAGCTGGAGGTCGTCGAGGAACTGGTGAAACTGGCGGACGAGCTCGGCCGCACCCTGCCGCAGCTGGCCGTCGCCTTCGTCGTGTCACACCCGGCGGTCACCTCGGTCATCCTCGGCCCGCGCACGATGGAGCAACTGGAGGGCTTGCTGAAGGGCGCCTCGCTGGTGCTCGACGACACCGTGCTCGACCGGATCGACGAGCTCGTGCCGCCCGGCACCGACGTCTACCCTCCTGTCGCTCTCTGGAGTCCCGCGCCCCTGACCGACCCCGCGCTGCGCCGCCGCCCGCCCGGCGACCGCTCCGCGAGCTGAGCCTCCGGTCCCGGGGAAGCCGGGACCGGGTCACAAGGTCGAGGTCGGCTCAGGGCTGGATGTCGAGCCACTCCTGGAAGGTGGGCCCGGCCAGTTTGGCGTGCGGGCCGGGCAGGAAGGCGCCGTCGGCGGCGAGCCCGGCATCGGGCATGCCGGCCCCGTCGACGCCGACGACCTTGACGCCCCGGCGGGCGCCGAGGAGCCGGGCCGCCTCCGCCATGGTCTCCTTGCGGGGTCCGGCGATCTCGGGGATCGGTGTTCCCGGGGCGTCGGGGGCGGTGGCCAGGTCGGCCAGTTCCTCGGCCACGGTGCGGCAGGCGACGAGCTGGGTGGGCAGGGCCGGGATGTGGGCGACGTCGCGCTCCTGCCAGTCCAGCAACTGGCCGATGAACTCGTGGAACTGCGCGGCCCGCAGGATGCGGACGGGGAGCGGGCAGGACAGCAGCAGTTCCTCGTGCGCCTTCTTGGCGGCGAGGAAACCGGCGGTGGCCTGGTCGGCGCCGATGATGGACGCCATGGCGATCCGGGCTACGGCCGCCTGCTGACCGTACTCGTGGAGATTACGGGCCGAGGTGCGGAAGAACTCCGTCGCCGCCTCCTGCTCGGAGGCGTGCCACGAGGCGACGTCGATGATGACGTCCACCCCGGTGAGCGCCTCGGCCAGGCCCTGACCGGTGATGACGTCCACGCCGGTGGCGCGGGACATCGGCACGACCTGGTGCCCCCGTTCCGTAAGGACGTCGACGACGTGGCGGCCCAGCCGCCCGGTCGCCCCTGCCACCGCGAACGTGGTGATGCTCATGCTGGGCGCCTCTCTTACTCGCTGTAGTTCTGGCGGGGGGGCATGCCGGGGATCGGCTTGGCGATGAGGGCGGCGGGGGTGAAGAAGCCGATGTGGGCGATCGCCATGATGAGCGACCACATCGCCTTGTCGTCGTAGTGCGCCGACGCCCTGGCGTACAGCTCGTCGGGGACGCGCTCACCGGACGGGTTCGGGGTGAGGACCGCCTCCACGAGCTCCAGAGCGACCCGTTCGGCGTCGGTGAAGCAGGTGGCGTCGTGCCAGGTGGCCATGGCGGTGATGCGCTCCTCCGGTTCCCCGATCCTGCGCAGGTCGCCGGTCTCTCTGGTGGTGAAGTACGTGCTGCCGAGGATCTGCCCGGCGCGAAGGTGCAGCAGGTGGATGGTGGTCTGCGAGATCGCGCTGTTCCGGAGGGCCTTGTGCAGACCTTCGCCGACTTCCGCCAGCTCGGGGAGGAAGGGCAGAGGGCTGGGCATGCGCGACCGCCGGCCGGTCGTGGGCGTGGACATGGGGAAGACTTCCCTTCTCGTCGTGGTGCCGTACGGATCACGAGACGCCGGCGCCCTGATCCCCGTAACAGCGCGGCTCTGTGACGTAGGACACCTGCCGTGGCTGTTACGCAGCGACGGGGAGCGACGTCTTGTGCGTGTGGCAGCGCTGAGAACGACCGGGCAGGAGCCGGACATGAGCGAGCGCGAAGGAAGGGCGGACCCGGCCGGGCCGCTCGATCGGGCCGGCCGCGTGGACTCAGCCACCGAGGCGTTCGTCGCCCATCGCAACCTGCTGTTCACCGTCGTCTACGAGATGCTCGGCTCGGCCGCGGACGCCGAGGACGTCCTGCAGGAGAGCTGGCTGCGATGGGTGGACGTCGATCTCGGCACCGTGCGGGAGCAGCGTGCCTACCTGGTGCGGATCGTCACCCGGCAGGCGCTGGACCGGCTGCGTGCGCTCGGTCGGCGCAAGGAGTCCTACGTCGGGCCGTGGCTGCCCGAGCCGTTGCTCACCTCGCCCGACGTGGCCGAGGACGTCGAGCTCGCCGAGAGCGTCTCGATGGCGATGCTGCTGGTGCTGGAGACGCTTCAGCCGACCGAGCGGGCGGTGTTCGTGCTGCGCGAGGTGTTCCAACTGGACTACGACGAGATCGCCGAAGCCGTCGGCAAGAGCCCGAACGCGGTCCGCCAGATCGCCTACCGGGCGCGGGCGCACGTCGCGGCCCGCCGGCCCCGCGGCATCGCCTCCCCGGCCGAGACCCGAGCCGCGCTCCAGGCCTTCAAGCGAGCGGTCGAGACCGGCGAGTTGCAGAGCCTGCTCGACGTCCTCGCGCCGGACGTCGTCGCCCTGAGCGACGGCGGCGGAGTCAGGCATGCCCTGCCGCGGCCGGTTGTGGGGATCGGCAACGTGGCTCGCCTGCTGGCCGCCGGCTGGTGGAAACGCGACGCGGAGAGGTCGGTCGAGCTGGTTCAGATCAATGGCGGGCCCGGGCTGCTCGTACGGGTCGACGGCGAGATCGACGGGGTGGTGGCGGTGCGCGTGGAGAACGGCTACGTCACCGGCGCCTACCACGTGCGTAATCCCGAGAAGCTGTCGCGTGTGGAGCGGGAGACCGCCGTGACCCGCTGAGCGACTCCATGGACCTATGGCGTGAGCAGCGGCGACGGCTTGTCGAGGAGGCCGTCGAAGGTGAGCGGGCGGTGCGGGTGCCGGCAGGGGTTGCCGTCGCTGAGCCAGACGGTCCGCTCGTCCAGGTCCATGATCACGGACGTGACGGTCGCCCACCGCTCATCCGCGCCGGCTCGTACGTCCGGGTGGGAGCAGACGGAGTACGGATAGTCGGCGTGGTCGCTGAGGGCTTCGCGCAGCGAGTCGACAGTGGCCGGCCGGTCGGCCGCGGAGATGGCGGCCTGGACGCGCTGGAGACGCACCAGGCTATCGGCCATCGCGTAGAGGGAGACGTCCGTCACCTCCCGGAGCGGTGACAGGAAGTGGTTGGTGTGGACGAGGGCGCCGTCGGCCGGCAGCAGGGGATACACCTGGCCGTGGTCGCCGGGGGCGGTCTCCAGGTTGATCGCGGTGCCGTCCCGGTGGGCCAGCAGGTAGTTGGCGGAGGAGGAACGCCAGTGGCGCTGGACCACGTTGGCCGCGTCGGTCAGCGTGTGGCAGTCGGCCAGCGCGCGCAGCACCACGTGGTACGGCAGGCCCGGCTCGCCGCGGTCGGCCGAGGTGACCAGCGCGTTGGTGGCGATGGCGAGCCCCGAGGAGTTCATGCTCGTCTTGGCCAGCAGCCCGGCCTCCACGACGGTGACGTAGTTGGGGGCGTCGTCCTGCTCCACCTCCAGGACGACCACCGTGTCGAAGCCGTGCACGAGCCAGTCCCAGTTCTGCCCGGCCAGGGTGTGGCGGTCGGCCGTACGGCTGGGCAGGAGCGCGAAGGAGCTGCACTCGCGGGCGTGCGCGGCCCGCAGCGACGCGGCCTGGCGGGCGGTGGCGGCCCACATCACCTCGGTGCGCGCGTTCATGGTGAGGACGTCGGCGAAGGAGAGCCTGGCGCCGTCGGCGATGCCGCGCATCTCCTCCGCGTACGCGGGGAACACCGCCGCGATCGCGGCCTCCAGCGGCGCGGCGGCCGCGACCGCCTGCTCCCAGCTCAGGCCCGCCGCCCGCGCGAAGGCCGTCTCGTAGCCGACTCTGCTGCGGTGGACGCGGTCGCGGGCGGCGTCTCCGTAGATGCGGCCGCGCTCGTACGGGCCGCCGCTCACCCGGATGCGGGGGTATCGCGGTGTTTCGGGCATCTTGCGCTCCATGCTTCGGGCTCTGTCGGTGAGGTGGGTCAGGGCTTCGGGAGCGCGCCCGTCACCCAGCGGCCGGCGATCATCGTGGCGTTCGGCGTGGTCGTCGCGAGCTCGGCCGGGCGCAGGTCGCTCAGGTCCGTGGTGAAGTGGACCAGGTCGGCGTACTTGCCGGGGGTGATCGAACCGATGACCCCGTCCAGGCCCAGGGCCTCGGCGGCGAGCAGCGTGTGCATCCGCAGCGCGTCGCCGAAGCCGAGCCGCTCGTCGGCGCCGATCACGGTGCCTGACTCCGTCTGCCGTCCCATGGCCGCGGCGATGGTCCGGATGGGCCGGTAGTTGGAGACGAAGGCGTCGCTGGACAGCACGGTCAGGATCTGCCGGTCCAGCTCGGAGCGCAGGGGCTGCAGCCGGTGCGTGCGGTCGCCGAGGGTGGCGAGCAGTTCGTCGCCGCTCTCGGTGAGGAAGTTCGGCTGGTTGACCGGGATGACGCCCAGGTCGGCGATGCGTCCCAGCTGTTCCCGGGTCGGCCCGCCGCAGTGCTCGACGCGGTGCCGGCCGGTGCCGCGGCCGGCCTCGATGGCCTGGAGGGCGTACTCGATGCCCAGGTCGCCCTGGGCGTGGATGCCGACCTGCCAGCCCCTGGCCATCGCGTCGGCCACCAGCTCGCGGAGCTGCTCGGGCTGCCAGAACAGCTGTCCCCGGGTCAGCGCGTCGTTCGAGTAGCCGCCGCTGAACAGGGCGGTGCCGCTGGTGAGCGCGCCGTCGGAGTAGAACTTCATGGCGCCGATCCGGAACCAGTCGTCGCCGATCCCGCTGGACAGCCCCGCCTCGCTCAGCGCCGGGAGGTTGCTCGACAACGGCATGGCCACGACGCGCACCCCGAGCCGGCCGGCGCGCCGCGCCCGCAGGTACGTGCTCATCTCGCGCCTGGTCACCTGCGGATCGCAGACGGTCGTGATGCCGGCCGCCTGATAGGCGCGGACGCCCACCTCCAGCGCGTGGTCGAGGTCCTCGGGGGTGGCGTCGAAGTGGAAGTTGGGGCCGTGGCAGGCGATGTCAACGGCCCGGGGGAAGACGAGGTCCAGGGCGGCGTCGACGCAGTAGCCGCGGGCGCGCCCCGTCTCGTCCCGGTCGAAGTAGCCTCCCGTGGGATCGGTCCCGGTCGCGCCGCCGGCCATCGCGAGGGCGACCGAGTTGACCACCGCGCTGTGCCCGGACTTATGGAAGACGATCACGGGGTGGTTCGGGCTGACCGCGTCCAGGTCCGCGGCCGTGGGCAGGCGGCCCTCCGGATACTTGGCGACGTCCATGCCGGAGCCGCGCACCCATGTCCCGGCCGGCTGGGCGAGGGCCGCCTCCCCCACCGCGCGGGCCAGGTCCGCGATGGAACGGACCGCCGGGTAGCCGGCGTCCACCCCGGACATGGTCTCCCCGGTGGCGAGCAGGTGGTTGTGCGGGTCGACGAAGCCCGGGGTCAGACAGCCGCCGCCCAGGTCGACGACCTCGTACCGGGCGCCGGGCAGCGCCGCGCGCACCGCCTCCAGCGTGCCGACCGCCGCGATGCGCGAGCCGCGGACGGCCACCGTGTCGGCGGTCCCTGCCGCCACCTCCGGCGACACCACCGAGGCGCCGGTCAGCAGCACCGTCTCGTCATCCATCGGGTCACCTCCTGGTCGAGCAGATGGGCGGCCAGTTCGCCCATCGTGGGGAGCCACACCTCGCCGAGCTCCTCCGCGGTCTCGATCAGCCGGGTCAGCAGCGCCACCCGGGACGGCCGGCCCACGAGCTGCGGGTGGAGCACCATGGTCGTCACGCCGCCGAGAGCGTGGATGGCCCGCAGCTCGTCGGTCCAGATGCGGGCGATCTGGTCGTTGGCGAGGAACTGCCGGTAGTTCGGCGGGCTGTTGGCGAACAGCAGGTGGGGGCCGTCGTCGAGAGCCCAGTGCGTCGGAATCTCGGCGACCGGGCCGTGCTCGCCGCGCACGACGTACGGGCGGACGGCGTCCATGAAGTTGGACGAGAACGTGCAGCCGATCTCGGCGAGGACGTCGCGGGTGTGCTCGGTGACGTCGTACAGCGGCGCCCGGTAGCCGCGCACGGGCGTGCCGCTCACCTGCTCCAGCGTGTCCTTCACGGTACGCAGCAGCGCCGCCTCGGCGGGACGGGAGCGGTCCGGCAGCGGGTTGTGGTCGGTGCCGTGCATGGCGATCTCGTGCCCCTCGGCGACGATCTTCCCGATCGCCCCCGGCGCGTCCGCCGCGACGTCGGAGGGCACGAAGAACGTGGTGCGGATCCCGTGCTCGGCGAGCAGCCCGAGCACGAGGTCCAGCCCTTGGCCGAGGTCGTAGTCGCCCGAGGAGAGCACCGCCGGCCGGGCGGCGTTCCCCGGGTCCTTGGAGGTCCACATGGTGTGGGCGTCCAGGTCGAAGGTCAGGCACAGCGCGCTGCGCTGGCCGGGCGGGTACGCGGGCGAGCTCCGCTCGGTCATGACTCTCCAGAGAGGTACTGGCGTGCGGAATCGCACAGGATGTCCACGAGCGCTTCCAGCTCGGCGAGCCGGACGTGCTCGTCGTCGGTGCCCATCGTGGCCGGGTCGGGCCCGATCACGCAGGCGGGCACGCCCGCGTGGCGCCACAGCCGGGCGTCGGTGCAGCCGATCCCGGTGGAGGGGACGGGCCGGTGGCCGGTGCGCCGGGTGACGGCCTCGGTCACGGCGGTGACGATGTCCGCGTCCTCGCCGGTGGAGTTGGCCGGTCCGCGGCCGAGGACCTCGACCCGGGCGCCGGCCTCACGGGCCAGCTCCTCGACGCGGCCGAGCAGGTCCTGCGGGTCGACCGTCTCGGGCACGCGCAGGTCGACGCTGAGCCGGCAGTCGGCCGGGCGCATGTTGACCGCCAGGCCGCCGCGGACGGTGCCCAGGTTGAGCGAGACCTCGCGGACGATGCGGGCGGCGCCGTCGCCCAGCAGCCGGTCCATCGCCTCGTCGCGGGCGCCCGGCGGCGGGTGCGCGGCCGCGAGCCCGCGGTTGACCTCGGCGACGAGGCCGGCCACCCGCCGGGCGAATCCGGCGGCGCGCAGGATCGCGCCCTCCCCGGCGCCTGGGTACGCGGCGTGCATGCTCTGGCCGGGCACGTGCACCATGAGCCAGAGGTAGCCGCGTTCGGCCACCCGCACCAGGCCGAGAGACGACGGCTCGGTGCTGACCAGCGCGTCGCCGAGCAGGTCGGGCCGGCGCCTGAGCAGGCCGCGCGCGCCCAGCGGGCCGAAGGTCTCCTCGTCGCACACCAGGACCAGGGAGAGCCGTCCCGGCAGGTCGCCGGCGCTCTCCCGCAGCCGGCGGGCGGCCACGAGGAACGCCGCGACCCCGCCTTTCATGTCGACCGCTCCCCTGCCGTGCACCCGGTCCGCGACCCGCCGGGGGCGGGACGGCGGGCCGGAGGCGGGGAACGTGTCGAGGTGCCCGTTCCACACCAGGTGCCGGCCGTCCCAGTCGGTGGTCCCGAGCACGTCCACGACGATGTTGCGGCGGCGCGCGGCCGGCCGGTCCAGCCGGTGCGGCAGGCCGGCGCGGTCGCAGTACGCGGTCACGACCCCGGCGACGTCGCGCACGTCGCCGGGCGGGTTCGGGCTGGGCGCGGCCAGCAGGTCGAGGACGAGCGTGCCGAGCTCGTCCCGGAGGGCCGCGCCCGCCGCCGTCGGCGGTGCGGTCATCGGGCCGCGCTGATGTCGACGCCCAGGTGGTCGAGCACGAAGTCCCGCCACGGCCTGCGGTACGGGGAAGCGTAGATCCGGGCCCGCATGGCGGCCGGGGGCGTGGCGTTGACGTTCTCGAACAGGGCGACGCGCATGGCGTTCGCGCCGCAGGTCAGGTCCCAGACGAAGTTGAACACCCGGTTCTTGGCCTCGGCGCTGACGCCCGTGCCGGGGAGGAACTCCGTGAGCATCTCCCCCACCGAGCCGTCGGCGAACTGCCGCTCGGAGAAGCGGCTGATCAGGCCCTGGCCGGAGATCTCCCGCAGCAGCTGCAGCATCCGCGGGTAGTTCTCGACGGAGTGCAGGCGCCCCGCGGTGACGTACCGCTCGGCCGGGACGAGGACGCCGTTGGCGTAGGCGGCGGTGTCCTCGGCGGCGAGCACGTGGGCGCGCAGCCCGGTGGCGTAGGCGCTGATCTCGGAGACGGCGTCGCGCACCTGCGGGATGTTCTCCGTGCCCAGCACCTCGACGATCGCCTGGGCGGCGCCCGCGAGGATCTCGGACTTGTAGGACAGCCGGGCCAGGATGTGCCAGAGCGCGAGGGCGCCCAGCTCGTGGTACAGGCCCAGCATCTCCTCGTTGCGGAAGGAGAACACGTGCTCGCTGGGCACGAAGACCCGGTCGAAGACGAGCAGGGAGTCGGGCTCCTCGCCGCGCACGTCCAGCGGGTGCTCGTCGGTGGTGCCCGGCATGATCACCGGTTCCCTGGCCACCATCGTGATGCCCGGCGCGTTGAGCGGCACGTAGCAGAACAGGTTCGCGTCGGGGTCGGCGCCCGGGGTCAGCAGCGTGACGACGGTGCCGACGTGGGAGTGGACGGCCCCGGAGGCGCACGGCTTGGCCCCGTACAGGACCAGTCCGTCCTTGCGCTCCTCGACGCAGCGGAGCCGGCCGGGTTTCTGCGCGGTCGGCACCGACCGGTCCGACTGGACGTCGGCGACGATGTCGGCGCTCATCGCGTTGTTGGCCCGGCCCCAGTCGATGAACGCGTCGATGTTGCGCGCCCACTCCTCGCTGCTGGGGGCGATGCGGTCGGCGACCGAGAGCAGGCCCAGCGCGTTGAACGAGCCGTAGTCCGGCGGCCGGCCGAACACCCCGAAGGTGTGGTAGGTGGACAGCCGGGCCAGCTCGCGCCGGGCGACCAGGTCGTCCTTGGTCCGGGGCACCTGCCAGGCGCGGCTGGCCGGCTTCCCGGTCTCCTCGTCCTGGTACGTGGCGATCTCGGCCGTCCCCGGCCGGTGCTGCATGTCGTAGAGGGCGGCGACGGTGTCCACGGCGTCCCTGAACTGCGGGTGCGTGGTGACGTCGGACACCCGTGAGCCGTCGGAGGCCAGCACGACGCGGCCGTCGCGCAGGCTCGCCCGGTACTCGTCACCGGTCTTGAGCATGGTCATCAACCTTCGATGGGGTCGTCGGGGAGACGGTAGAAGTCACGGTCGAAGTAGAGGAGCGGCGGGAGGGCGGCGTCGCCCTCGCGGATCCGCTCCACCCGGGCGAAGAGCACGTCGTGGTCGCCCACGGTCACGACCTGCGAGATGGCGCAGTCGAAGTGGGCGAGCGCGCCGTGCACCGACGGCGCCGGCGGGACGGCGGCGCCGTCGTGCGGATCCCAGCGCCGGTTCGGCGCCGGATGGGGGATGCCGGTCTCCCCCAGTCCCTCGGCCTCCGGGGAGAAGGACTCCAGGAACTTGGGGGCGCCGGGCGCGGCGGCCGCGCGGGCGACGTGGACCTGGTCGGCCGACAGCACCGAGACGCCCACGCGGCCGTGCAGCCGCGCGGCCCGCATGACCGCCGTGTGCGAGAACAGGCAGATCGACACGATCGGCGGGTCGAGGGTCACCGACGAGAAGCTCGACGCGGTGACGCCCCAAGGGCGGCCGGACACGAACGAGGTCACGACCACGACGGTGGCGGGAACCCGCCGCAGCACGCTGCGGACGGAGTCGCGGAGACCCGTTTCTGCAGTGTGACTGAAACTCATGCAGTGATACTACAGATCGCGTATCCTGAGCGCAATGTCCCCGGCCACCGCAGCGCGGCCGGGACCGGAAGCAGCTCTCCCTGAACGGAAAGAACGGAATGGAAACCAACCGCCCCGTCGGGCCGGTGTCCGGCACCGAGGTCCCGCGTTACGCCGGGCCCGCCACCTTCGCCCGCCTGCCCCGTACCGACCAGGTCGGCAAGGCCGACCTCGCCGTCGTCGGCGCGCCGTTCGACAGCGGCGTCAGCTACCGTCCGGGGGCGCGGTTCGGCCCCTCCCACATCCGTCAGTCCTCCCGGCTGCTGCGGCCCTACAACCCCGCTTTGGACCGTTCCCCGTTCGGGATCGTGCAGGTCGCCGACGCCGGTGACATGGTCATCAACCCGTTCGACATCACGGACGCCGTCGGGCAGATCCAGGAGCAGGCCGGGGCGCTGACCGGCGCCGGCACGCGGCTGGTGACCCTCGGCGGTGACCACACGGTCGCGCTGCCGCTGCTGCGTGACCTGCACCGCCACCACGGCGAGCTGGCGGTGCTGCACTTCGACGCGCATCTGGACACCTGGGACACCTACTTCGGCGCGCCGGTCACCCACGGCACGCCGTTCCGGCGGGCGTCCGAGGAAGGGCTGCTGGACCCCGAGGGGTGCCTGCACGTCGGCATCCGGGGGTCCGTGTACGCCAAGGAGGACCTCACCGACGACGCCCGGCTCGGGTTCCAGCAGCTGACCAGCCGCCAGTTCGCCCACGAGCGGCTCGACACGCTGATCGAGGTCATGCTGCGGCGGCTCGGCGACCGTCCGGTCTACGTCTCGGTGGACATCGACGTGCTCGATCCGGCGCACGCGCCCGGGACCGGGACCCCGGAGGCCGGCGGCCTGTCCAGCCGGGAGCTGCTGGAGCTGCTGCGCGCCCTCGACGGGCGCAACGTGGTAGGCGCGGACGTCGTCGAGGTGGCGCCGGCCTACGACCACGCGGAGCTGACCGGCGTCGCGGCCAGCCATGTCACGTACGAGCTGCTGACCGTGATGGCCGGCGGCCACGTCAGCGACACCACTCCGGCCCGCTGACCTCGACGTCGTGGCCGGCGTACACGGGTGCGCCGGCCACGAACGTGGCCGCGACCGGCGCGCCGAGCCGGGCTTCGAGTCCTTCCTGCCGCCGGGGGTCGGCGTCGAGCACCGCGAAGTCCGCCGGGGTGCCCGGCCGCAGCGTGCCGGCCGGGCCGGACCCGGGGCGCACCGACGCCGACCCCCGCGTGTACAGGCGCAGCGCCTGTACCGGAGTGAGTCGCTCCTGTTCACCGAGCACCTCCCCCTCCCTGGACCGTCGCGTCACGCAGCTCCACATGCCCTGCCAGGGGTCGGGGCCCGCGCACGGGTAGTCCGACGAGCCGCCCACCGGGACACCGGCCTCGACGAGGGTCCGGTGCCGGATGAGCCGCCCCATCCGGGCGCGCCCGTAGGTGTCCGCGAGCCGCTCTCCGTGCTCATGGACGTACGAGCCGAACGGCACGACGCCCCAGCCCTGGCGCCTGATCACCGGCACCTGGTCGTCGCGGACGACGCTGCCGTGCTCGATCCGCCCGCGCAGCCCGGTCCGCTCCGACGCGCGCAGCAGCACGTCGATCGCCGCGTCGCCGTTGGCGTGCACGGCGAGGAGCAGGCCGAGGGAGTCGGCCAGCCGCAGCTCCCGCGCGACCTCGCCGGCGGTGCGCAGCTGTTGCGGGTCTCCGTCCGGCACGGGCTCGC
The DNA here is from genome assembly GCF_055585125.1 of Nonomuraea sp. NPDC054003. NCBI lineage: Bacteria > Bacillati > Actinomycetota > Actinomycetes > Streptosporangiales > Streptosporangiaceae > Nonomuraea > Nonomuraea sp. NPDC054003. The sequence goes on along the minus strand of NZ_JBVJKR010000012.1, from coordinate 253,067 downwards.
TCAGCAGGCACGTCCCGCCGTTGAGCGCGCCGTCCACGAACGACTTCAGCCCGATCAGGCGCAGCCGGGGCCCGCCGCGCTCGGCCAGCCCGCGCGCCAGGTCCGGATCGCCGACGGGCGCCAGCGCCGAGTAGCGCGGCGAGGCGCCCTCGGCCTGGATCCGTTCGAGCAGGTCCCATCCGGTCTCGCCGCACAGCGCCTCGGTCAGCGCCGTGACGCCGCGGCTCACGTAGTCCCGCTGGATCCGCCGCAGCGCCGCGAGGCGGTCCTCGAAACCGGCCAGGGCGACCCGGCCGGGGTGGCGGGCGAGGGCCGGCTCCATGATGTCGAACATCGCCTGCTCGAAGACGCGGCCGGTGGCCAGACCGTCGGCCCCGGTCTCCACCCAGCCGTTCGCCGGCACCGCCGCCTCGATCACCGCGCCGGTGTCGTCGGCGAAGCCCATGCGGGCCAGGCCGGCCGTGTTGGCGTAGCCCCAGTGGCCGTTGGCGTGCACCACGACCAGCGGGTCCGCCGGGCACAAGCGGTCGAGCAGGCGCCGGTCCACCGCGGCGCCGCCGCACCGCTCCTCCAGCCAGCCCACGAGTTTCACCCAGCCGTTGCTGCGGCCCGCCCGGCCCACCGCGGCGGCCACCCGAAGGGGATCGCGCTGGTCCCGCGGTGACAGGCTGACGTGGCACAGCTCGTCGGCGGCGATCGTGGGATGGCAGTGCGCGTCCTCCAGACCGGGGATCACCCAGCGGCGGCCCAGGTCGACCACGTCGGCGTCCGGCCACGCGCCGGACAGCTCGCCGAACGGGCCGACCGCCGCGACCCTGCCGCCCGCCACGGCGAGCGCGTCCGCGGGGCGGCCCGGCCGGCCCGCCTCCGGCAGGACGGCGCGGGCCCGGAACAGGCTTACCCGCCCGTCGGTATCAGCCATGCGTTGCTCGCAGAGAACCGCAGGCCGACCGTGTCCCCCACCCCGGGGATCCCGGTCATCTCACCGCCCGTCCGCACGGTCACGTCGCGGCCGGTCTCCGTCGTGACGATCACCCGCTGCTCGGAGCCCAGGTAGACGACCTCGCGCACGGTGGCCCGGCAGGCCGCTTCCGCGTCGTCGGCGGGGAGGACCTTGACGTCCTCCGGCCGGAACATCACGCAGTGCTCGTCCCCGGACGGGGCTTGCTTGCCGCCCGGCCAGTCCGGCAGCGGGATGCGGCACTCCGGGGTCGCCAGGGCGGTGGCGCCGTCCTGCTCGACGAGCTTCCCCTTGATCAGGTTGCTGTCGCCGAGGAACTCCGCGACGAACCGCGTCGCGGGCCGGCGGTAGAGCTCGTCGGGCGTACCGACCTGCTCGATCCGGCCCTGGTCGAAGACGACCACGCGGTCCGAGAGCGCCATCGCCTCCTCCTGGTCATGGGTGACGAACAGGAACGTGATCCCGACCTCGCGGTGGACGCGCTTGATCTCCAGCTGGAGCCGCTGGCGCAGCTTCTTGTCGAGGGCGCTCAGTGGCTCGTCCATCAGCAGGATCGGCGGGTCGAAGACCAGCGCCCTGGTCAGGGCGACGCGCTGCTGCTGGCCGCCGGACAGCTCCCGGGGACGGCGCTTCTCGAAGCCGGTGAGGTTCACCATCTCCAGGGCCGCGCGCACCCGCTCGCGGATCTGGTCCTTCGGGTACTTCCGCTCGACCAGCGGGAAGGCGACGTTGTCCCAGACGGACATGTGCGGGAACAGCGCGTAGTTCTGGAAGACCATGCCGAGGTTGCGCTGGTGCGGGGGCAGGTCGGCGATGTTCCGGCCGTGCAGGACGATCTCCCCCGCCGTCGGCGAGATGAAGCCGGCGATCATGTTCAGGGTCGTGGTCTTGCCCGAGCCGCTGGGACCGAGGAAGGTCACGAACTCGCCGCGGCGGATCTGGAGATCGACGCCGCTGACGGCCGCCGTGTCAGTGCCGGGGTACTGCTTGGAGACACCGCGCAGCTCCAGGGCCAGGTCGGTGTCCACTGCAACGGTCATCGCTTTGACCTTCCGTCGGAGCTGCTGGAGAAGAGGAACTTCGTCGAGACGAGGATGAGCGCGGTGCTGACCAGGAGGATCAGGGTCGAGGCCGCGGCGATGGTCGGGTTGATGTCCCGCGTCACGCTGGAGTACATCTCGACCGGGAGCGTCCGCAGGCCGGGGCTGACGATGAAGAGAGAGACGACCACCTCGTCGAACGAGGTGACGAACGCGAACAGCCCGCCGGCCAGCATGCCCGGGGCGATCAGCGGCAGCGTCACGCGCAGGAACACCCGGTGCGGGCGGGCGCCCAGCACCTGGGCGGCGCGCTCCAGCTGGCCGTCCACCACGCGCAGCGCGCTGCCCACCGTGATCATCACGTACGGGACCGCGAGGACGCAGTGCGCGGCGACGAAGCCGGGCACCGTGCCGATCAGCCCCCAGCGCAGGAACATCGCGTAGACCCCGATGCCCAGCACCACGATCGGGACGACCAGCGGGGCGATCCCCACCATCTCCAGCAGTCCGCGGCCCCGGAACCGCCCGCGGACCACGGCGAACGCACCGAGCGTCCCGATCACCACGGAGATGACCATCACCAGGACGGCGATCAGGAGGGACGACCGGAGCGCGTCGATCCAGACCGGGTTCTGGAAGAACTCCTGGTACCAGCGGAGCGAGTAGCCGGACGGCGGGAAGGTCAGCGTGCGCTCGGAGGCGAAGCTCATCGGGATGACGACGAGCGGCGGCGCCGTCATCCAGATGGCCACGATGGCGGCCATGAGGTAGAGCCAGCGCGGCCGGCTCCTGGTCTCCGTGCTGGTCATTTCTTGTCCACCGTTCCGCCGAAGGCCTGCTGGACGTTGACGACCCGGCTCATGAGGCCGACGAAGACGAGGGTCAGCACGGCGAGCACCACGGCCATGGCGCCGCCGCTGGCCCAGTCGAGCCGCTCGGTGACCTGCCGGACGATCAACTGGGACATCATCGAGTTCTGCGGCGAGCCGAGGATCACCGGCGTGATGTAGAAGCCGAGCGCGAGGATGAAGACGAGGACGCTGCCGGCGAACAGCCCCGGCAGGCTCTGCGGGAAGTACACCCGCCAGAAGGCCCGGAAGGGCGTCGCCCCCATCGACTGGGCGGCCAGCAGGTCGGAACGCTCGATCTTCTGGAGGTTGTTGTAGAGCGGCAGCACCATGAAGGGCAGCAGGATCTGCGCCATGCCGATGACCACGCCCGTGGTGTTGCGGATCAGGTCCACCTGCCCGAGCCCGATCGCGGCCAGGACCGCCTTGAACGGTCCGGTGTCCTGCAGGAGCACCAGCCACGCGTACGTACGCACCATGAGGCTGGTCCAGAACGGCAGCAGCACGAGCACGAGCAGCGCCCGGCGCAGCCGCGGGCCGGCCAGGGTCATGAGGTACGCGTACGGATACGCGAACAGGAGGCACGCCACGGTGCAGATGACCGCGACGAAGAACGTGCGGAACAGGATCGTGCGGTAGGCGGGCGTGCCGAGGAAGTCCCCGTAGCTCTGCAACGTCAGCGCGCCGTCCGCGTCGAGGAACGAGCGCCGGACCAGTTCCAGGACCGGGATGGCGAAGAATGCGACGAGCAGGACGAGCAGGGGGATCGCCAGGTGGATCCCCCGTAGTCGCCGGGCCGTCTGCTGGGCGAGCTTCAGCATGCCGTGGTTCCCGCTCCTGTCGTGCTTCGGTCGGCCATGGGACATGGGATGGGCCGATGACGCGGGTGCCGCCTCCGGACGGCGCCCGCGTGCATCGAGGTGGTGGTGGACGCTCCGATCAGCCGGACGCCCACTTCGTCCAGTCGGCGCTCACCTTGTCGAAGTTGTCCGCCCACCACTGCTGGTCCATGTAGCGGCCCTGCTCACCCTGGCCGTTCTCGGTGGGGGAGAACTTCCGCGCGGTCTCGTCGAGCTCCGGCTTGGCGTCGGAGTTGACGACCCCGTAGGTGTACTTCTCGACGAACGCCTTCTGGCCGGCGGCCGACGTCATCTCGTTGATCAGGCTGACGCCCTGGTCGATGTTCTTCGAGCCCTTCACGATCGCGAGGGAGTCGACGAGCATCAGGTTGTCCTTCCACACCGGCTCGTACGTGGCGCCCGCGCGGACGGCGTCGAGCGCTCGGCCGCTCCAGGCGATCGACATCACGACCTCCTGGCTCTGCAACTGCTGCACCTGCTGCGCGCCGGTGTCGTAGAAGGCGATGTCGCCGCGGATCGCGTCGAGCTTCTTCATCGCCCTGGCCGTGTCGAGGGGGTACAGGCCGTCGAGGGCGACGCCGTCGGCGAGCAGCGCGGCTTCCAGCGCGCCGCCGGGAGCGTAGTTCCACACGCCGCGCTTGCCCGGATACTTCGCCGTGTCGAAGAAGTCCGCCCACGAGGTCGGCGGGTTGTCACCGAACTTCGCGGAGTCGTACACCAGGACGTAGGACAGGATGTCGAACGGGATGCCGCAGTCGGTGACCGCCTCGGCGGGCAGCTTGGACGTGTCGACCTTGTCCTTGATCTTCTCCAGCATGGTGCCGCACTGCGAGATCGCCCAGAAGGGCTCCAGCGTGATCACGTCCCACTGGGTGTTGCCGGAGTCCACCTGCGCCTTCAGCTTGGCGTAGTCCGTCGGACCGTCCGAGAGGGTGCGGACGCCGTTCTTCTCACCCCACGGCTTGACGATGAGGCTCTCCTGCGTCTCCTGGTAGCCACCGCCCCAGGACACGAAGGTGAGCTGCTTGTCGCCGCCACCTGCGCTTGAACCGTCTCCTCCGCCGCCGCACGCCGCCAGGAGCAGCGCCAGCACCGACGTGGCGGCTGCCACCGTGACGGGCCTTCTCGACCAACCCATGATTCTTCCTACTGTTCGTTTGGCGATGGAACGATCCAGGGGCGCGTGGTCACGCGTCCCTGGGACGTTGAGGGGTGGAACGCCGCTCAGGCGGGGACGGGTCCCGGGATGGAGAAACGGAACTCGCAGGTCGCGTCACCGCGCGACATCAACTCGCCCCACTTCACCTCGATGTCCTCGCGGTAGGCCTTGAACTGGGAGACGTGGAACTCGTAGTCGTAGATCTCCCCGTACCGGAGGCCGTCGAGGTCGTGCCAGGGCTGGACGAACGGGCAGAAGGTGCAGTCCTGCGACCATTCGACGGGGGTCAGGGTGCCCTCGTCGCGGTACTGCCAGACGTCCTCGTTGCCGCCGGAGTCGTACAGCTCCATCATGTTCACCAGGTCGAGGGTGAGACCCTTGCTCAGGTGGTCCAGGCGCATGGCGGCGCCGCGCTCGGCGCCGAAGGCGCGGACGGCCTCGCGGAACATCAGGTCGCCGTCGGCGCCGAAGGCCTGCTCGGCCTCGCGGCCGAGGTACACGAGCAGCGCGCCGCGGTTCTCGGTGGTCGCCCTGAGCAGGGCCAGGCCCTCCTCTCCGGTCAGCGGGACGCCGGGGAGCGTCCCCTCACCCGAGGGCGGCGCCTGTCCCGCCTCCAGGACGAGCGAGGCGCCCTGCCATCCGGCCTCGACGTCGTCCGGCAGGTCGGCGGCGCGCATGAGGGCCGACACCAGCGCCCGGTAGTGGATCAGCGCGAACGCCGGCACCCCGGAGGCCCGGTAGTGCAGGAGCTCCGGCGTGCCGTGCAGCTCCAGCCGGAGCCCTGCCTCGCCGACGCGCAGCTCACCCCACTTCTCGGCGTTGACGGACAGCAGTTCGGCCGTCCCCCAGGCCCGCACGACGCCCGGCAGGCCGTCGCCGCCGCGGCCGGCGGCGGCCTCCGCGCGCCAGTCGTAGTAGCCGCGCAGGGCGCGCTCGACGGTGGCGAGACCGGCCTCCTGCCGCGCCCTGGTGTACGCGAGCCCGGCGTGCCGGATGATCCGTGCCTCGTGCGTCATGGTCGTGACCAGGGGCGTCATCAGGTCACTTGATTCATGGGACATTTCGTACCTCCTGTCGGACACTGCTCCGGCAGACGTCGACGATCGGCGGATGGGGGGCAGGGACCGCTCGGTGGCACTGGTTTGCCCTAGAGCGTGACTGCAAGAGGCTGCAGTGGTGCTGCAGAGTGGGTACAAACATAGGTAGCGATGTCGGAAAAGGTCAACCAAAACCTTGGCGAACGTCTGAGCCTTTTACCTGAGCGCAACAAAGCGCCCCTGACCCGCTCAGGCCGCGGGGTCCTCCGGCGACCGCCGGGATCTCAGGGCGAGATAGAAGTCGACCTTGTCCGCCATCCGGCGCAGGTCGCGCCCCGTGACCTGCTCGATCGTCACCAGGCGGTACCGCAACGTGTTGACGTGGATCCCGAGGGCCTCGGCGCTCGCCTGGTAGGCGCCGTTGCGGTCGAGGAACTCCCTGAGCGTCGCCTCCAGCTGGGACCCGTGCCGGGAGTCGTACTCCACCAGCGGGCCCAGCACCAGGTCCTCGAACCCGCCGACGATCTCCTCGTCCAGCGCGAGCAGGACCTCGTGGGTGCCGAGGCGCTCGTACCTGGCTACCCGCTCGCGCCCGGCGCCGGTGGCGGCGAGCCGGGCGGCGCGCCGGGCCGCGGTCACGGCGCGCGGCAGGTCGGACTCCCCGTCGCGGGCCAGCGTCCAGCCGGCGTGGACCTCCCGGTCGAGCTGGCGTTCCACACATTTCAGCAGGCACGCCACGGTCTGGTCGCCGACCGCCGCTCCCGGCCGCAGGATCAGGACGCTTTCGCGTACGTCCGGGATGACCTCGACCTCGTCGGCCCCGCAGTCCCGCGCCGCCGGGGGCACGGCGTCGAGCAGGCTGTCCGCGACCGGTCCTGGGACGGCGGGGTAGGCGAGCACCGCCACGGCCGGAGCGGGCCCCGCCAGCGGCGGGCCTGCCGGGCGGCCGCTCTCGGCCAGGGCGAGCTGCTCGCGCCGGCGTGACGCGGCGTGGCCGCGCCGCTCCCGCACCCGGACCAGCTCGCCGCGCAGGTAGGGCAGCGCGTTGTCCAGCACGCGGCGCTCGGCCGCCGTCATGGCGGCGACAGGCCGCGCGTAGCCGAGGAAGCACCGGGCCGGCGCGACCTCGTCCACCCGCATGACGGTGACCGCCGTCGAGTCGGCGAGCGCGGCCTGGACGGGGAAGGCGACGGCCTGGCTGCCGCGCTGACAGGTCACCGCGGCGGCGCCGGGCGGCGCGGCCGGGCTCGCCCAGACCACCTCGGGGCCGTCCGCCACCCAGACGTCGCCCGCGAGCTGCGCCGCGAGGACGCGGACCAGCTCGGGCATGCCTCCGCCGGAGACCGCGGCGGCCAGCGCCTCGTGGTGCCGCACCAGCCGGCGCAGGTCGTGGCGCTCGGCGTTCGCGGCGGCGTGGAAGGCGCGCGCGACCTCGATGAACGGCACCTCGTGCGGCACCCGGACCAGCGGGAGGCCGATGGACCGGCACGCGTCCAGCACGTCGGCGGGGACGTCCGCGCCGGGAGCCTCGACGCCGTAGCCGAGGGCCGCGGCGCCGGAACGGTGGAGTGCCTGGACGAAGCGCTCGGCGTCGCCCTCGGCCTGCCGCCACAGCCCGATCGTCAGGATCAGCTCGCCGCCGCCGAGGTAGCCGCTCGGGTCGGCCATGTCCGTGGAGTGCACCCAGCTCACGGGGACCGGCCGGCCGGGGCGCAGCACGAACCGCAGGCCGAGGCCCTCCGTGGCCACGAGTTCGTGCAGGTACACGCCGGTACTGTAGCAATCTCCAGGTTCCTGCCCCGGCGTCCGGAGGATCCGACGATTGCCGACCTGCGCGCCGGTTCGGGAAGACTGCAGCATGGCCGTCAACGACATGCCGGTGCGGCTGCTGCGCTGCGAACGGATCCGCACCATGGCTCCGACCGGCGCTCCTCAGGTGGTGGACGCGCTCGCGGTCGCCGGTGACCGCGTCGTCGCCGCCGGGCCGCTGGCCGGGCTGCGCGAGCGGTTCCCCGAGGCGCCGGAGACCGATCTGGGCGGCGGCTGCGCGCTGCCGGGGTTCGTCGACGCGCACCTGCACCTGACGATGGCGGCGCGCGACTCCGTCGGCGCCGACGTCTCCGCGGACGTGACCCCGTCCGCGGATCGGCTGGCGGAGCGCCTGCGGGCCGCCGCCGCGACACTGCCGGCGGGTGCCTGGCTGCGAGCCGGCCGGTACGACCACGTACGGACCACCGGCGGGCGGGTCGTCGACCGGCACGACCTGGACCGTTGGGTGCCCGACCGGCCGGTCCTCGTCACCCATGTGGGCGCCCACTGGGGCGTGGTCAACTCCGCGGCGCTGGCCGCCGCCGGGCTCACCGACGATTCCCCCGATCCGCGCGGCGGCTCGCTCGGCCGGGACGGGGCCGGCCGGTTGACCGGGGTGCTGTACGAGCAGGCGCTGTTCGACCTGGCCTACCCGTCCCTTGCTCGCCGCCCGCCCGTGATCCCGCCGCCGGGCGAGGACGAGCTGCTCGCCGGGCTGGACACCGCTTCGGCCAGGTTCCTGTCGGCGGGGATCACCTCGATCGGGGACGCGATGGTCGGCCCGGACGAGCTGCGGCTGCTGCAGACCGCCCGGGCCCGCGACCGGCTCCGGCAGCGGGTCACCGCCCTGGTGACGTACCCGCACGCGGACCACCTGATCGCCGCCGGGATCCAGGACGGGTTCGGGGACGAGTGGCTGCGCCTGGGCGGCATCAAGGCGTTCGTCGACGGCGCGGTGGCCGGGCTCACCTGCTGGCTGTCGGAGCCGTTCCGCGGCACGGACGACCACGGCATGCCTGTCGTGAGCCCGGAGGAGCTGACGGACCTCGCGGTGCGCGTGCACTCCGCCGGGCTGCGCCTGGCCGTGCACGCCAACGGCGACCGCGCCATCGCGCTCCTGCTGGACGCGGTCGAGCACGCCCGCCGGCGGAGGCCGGACATCACGACCCGCCATCGCATCGAGCACTGCTCCGTCGTCGACGAGGCGATCGTGAAGCGGATCGCGGCGCTGGACCTGATCCCCGTCCCGTTCGCCGGCTACGTCACCTTCCACGGCGACGCGCTCGTGGACGCCTACGGCGAGGAACGTCTCGGGCGGATGTTCGCCCACCGCCGCATGCTGGACGCCGGCATCACCGTCGCCGGGTCGTCCGACTACCCGTGCGGGCCGTACGAGCCGCTGTTCGGCGTGAAGAGCTGCGTCACCCGGCGCACCCGCGCGGGCCGCGTGCTCGGCGCTCACCAGCGCATCAGCACGGGCGAGGCGCTCACCCTGTTCGGCACCGGCGCCGCGGCGGCGGCCGGAGAGGAGGGCCACAAGGGCCGGCTCGCCCCCGGCTACCTCGCCGACCTGGTCGTCCTGGCGGCGGACCCGTTCGAGGTCCCGCCCGACGAGCTGGACCAGATACCCGTCACGCAGACCTGGGTCGGAGGCGTCCCGGCGTGGACCTCCTGAACCTGCTGGAAACCCGTCCCACCTCACCGATGGCGAGTCCCGATATGTCTTCTCCCACTCCCGTCCTGCGCTTCCTCGACGCCGGTCCCGGCGGCACGGCCGCGGCGACCCTCGCCGGGCAGGGCGTCCGCCCTGAAGAACTGCTCGCCGTCGAGGTGTTCTACGACCACACCCGGCTCAGCGCCGAGCAGGCACGGGAGTCGGTGCGGGAGCTGAACCCCGACGGCGACCTTCCGGTGTCGGCGATCCCGGCCTCCGTCGGGGTGCTCGGCGGGGACCTGACCCGGGTGCAGGCCACGGCCCTGCCCTCCGGCGTGGCCGCTGCCCGCGAGGCGGGCGGACGGTACGCGGCCGGCGGCCCGGCGGTCGCGACCCGGCTGATCACGGCGCCGGAGGCCGGGGACATCGTCGAGCAGTCCCACGCCATCCTGCGGACCATCCAGGACCTCCTCGCCGAGCAGGGCCTGGGCACCGACGACGTGGTGAAGTTCAACATCTTCTACCGGGGCGAGGGGACCCAGGAGGACTGGGCCGTCGCCGCGCGCGTCCGCGCCGGGTACTTCACCGAACCCGGGCCGGCGACGACGGGGATCCCGGTGCCCCGGTTCGACGAGCCCGGCGTGCTGATCGCCATGCAGGTGCTGGCGCTGCGGGGCGCCCGTCCGGCCCGCCGGCACTCCTGGCCGGAGGGTCACTGGGACTGGCCGTTCCATCTGCCGTACAAGCACGGGAACCGCTCGGGCGGCCTGGCCTTCGTCGGCGGGCAGGTGCCCCTCGACGAGCGGGCCCGCTCACTGGACGTCGGCGACTTCCCCGCGCAGGTGCGCCGGTCGCTCGACTACATCGCGCGGGTGCTGGACGAACTCGACGTGCCCCGGTCCGCGGTCCGGCGGCTCACCGCCTTCGTGGCCGCCGACGCCGGCAGCGGGCCGGGCAAGCTGGCCGCTCTCCAGGCCGAGGTCGGCGCGTTCTTCGGCGACTCCTCCCCCGCTCTCGTGCCGGTGCCCCTCCCGGTGCTCGCCTACCCCGGCATGGACGTCGAGATCGAGGTGCAGGCCCTGGTCGGCTGAGACGGCGGCGCCGCTCAGAACGCCGGAGGGGTCATGGAGATGATCAGCCGCGTGTCGTCCTCCAGCCCCCGGAACTGGTGGGGCAGGCGGGCGACGTAGGAGAGCGAGTCGCCCTCGCTCAGCGTCAGCTCCTCGGCGCCGACCTTGATGACGGCCGACCCGCGCCTGACGATCAGGCATTCCTCGCCCGCGTGGGACAGGGCGTGGTTGAACCTGCCCGTCTCCGCGCTCAGGTGCATCTCGATCATCTGCAGGTTGCGCAGTTGCCCTGACGAGAGCAGTTCGTAGGACACCCCGCCGCTGTCGGGCGGGCGGATGACGTTGCGGGAGCCCTCCCGGATCAGGGCCGGCCGGTCGGCCGGGGAACCGAACAGGTCGAACATCGCGATGTTGAGCACCTGGGTGATGCTGTGCAGCGTGGCCAGCGACGGGGTCACCTTCCCCCGCTCGACCTGGCTGAGCAGGCTCGGGCTGATCCCGCACTCGGCGGACACCACGTCCAGGGACAGGTTCCTGGACGCTCTGGCCTCGCGCAGGCGCCGGCCTATCTCCGCGACGTCCAGTGGCTCCGCAATCTCGTTTGACATCCGTATCTCCTCCAGACGGGCCGTCGGCGAAGGGGGCGGCCCGAGCGCGACAACCGCAAGGATACCGGTCCTTACAGTAGGACTGCAGGGTCTGCAGTACATCGGTCCTTCGCACCTGCCCGGGAAGAGCGGCCCGGCAGCGCGCGACCCGTGATCACGAGAAGAGGATATTCGGCGGAAGGCTCGCCCGCGGTCATCTCGGCGCCCGCCCGCCACCGGAGTACGGACTCCGCGAGGCGGGCTTGACACACGTCTTTTGTGTCGTGAATACTTGTTCCTAAATCGAGGGGGAGTACCCGACGATCGACGCATCGCCGTCAGGACGGACCCGGTGGATCCGGGGCCCGGTGGTGCGGTCGCCCGCCGAGGCGGCCTGGGGAGACCGTCGACCAGCCGACGCCGCCCGCGCGGGCGGCCGGGTCGAGGGGGTCCGCTGTGTCTGTCGCCTGGTGGGCGTGGGTCGCGGTGATGCTGGTGGTCGCGGCGATGCTGGCCGTCGATCTGTTCCTGCACCGCGACAACCACGTCATCGGCTTTCGCGAGGCTGCCGTCTGGTCCGGCGTCTGGATCGCCGCCGGCGTGCTGTTCGGGGCGATCCTGTGGTGGTGGCAGGGCGGGGAGGTGGCGGGCGCCTACTTCGCCGGCTACCTGATCGAGAAGGCGCTGTCGATCGACAACGTGTTCGTCTTCGCGCTGATCTTCACCGCCTTCGCGGTTCCCGCCACGCTCCAGCACAAGGTGCTGTTCTGGGGGGTCATCGGAGCGCTGGTCTTCCGGCTCGCGTTCATCTTCGTCGGCGTGGAACTGCTGGAGACGTTCTTCTGGACCGCGTACGTGTTCGGCGCGTTCCTCGTCTACACCGGTTACAAGATGGCCTTCCGGCACGGCGAGCAGACCCCGCCCGACCGCAACCCGGTGGTGCGTCTGGTGCGCCGGGTGATCCCCACCGACCCCCGCTACCACGGCGGCCGCTTCTTCGTCCGCACCGGTGGCCGGCGGGTGGCCACGCTGCTGCTCGTGGTGCTCATCGCCGTCGAGGCGACCGACCTGGTCTTCGCGATCGACTCCGTCGCCGCGATCCTGGCGATCACCACCAGCGCCTTCATCGTCTGGACCGCCAACGCGTTCGCGATTCTCGGGCTGCGCAGCCTGTACTTCTGCCTGGCCGGGCTGCTCCGCCGGTTCGTCCACCTGCACTACGGCCTGGCCGTGCTGCTGGCCTTCGCCGGCGTCAAGCTGATCCTCTCGGAGACCCCGGTCGGCAAACTGCCGATCCCGCTGACGCTGGGCGTCATCGTCGTCGCCATCGCCGTCTCGATCGTCTGGAGCTTGATCGCCACCCGTGCCTCCGGCGCCGCCACCGACGGCCGGATGGCACGGGAGGGGTGACCCGCTCTCCCCGCCTGACTCGCGATTCGTCACTTTCGATTCATGACAACGAAATCGTGCTCGTAAAATGGTGGACGTGCCGGACTGGACCTTCCTGACCAACCACGCCCACGTGCTGTTGTGCATCGCCCGCGACCCCGGCGTGCGCATCCGCGATGTGGCCGCCCGCGTCCAGATCACCGAGCGCGCCGCGCAACGCATCCTGGCCGACCTCACCGCCGCGGGATACCTCACCGCCAGCCGGGAAGGCCGCCGCAACCGCTACCGGCTCAACCCCACCCTGCCGCTGCGGCACCCTCTCGAACAGGACCATCAGATCGGCGAGATCCTCGCGGTGTTCCAACCTGCTCTCCCTTACACCGCACCCTCCAGAAGCGAGGCGCCGCCGGCCGGCGCCGGCCAAGACAGCGTGACAGCAGCCGTTCCGGAAGAGCTCGCCCGAGGCGGCTGACCAGGTCGGCCAGGATGGCGACGCGGGGTTCCGCCTGCGGGGAGCAGCGGGAGGATCAGACGGCCCGCCACCCCGTGCACTGGTTGTTCGTCCCCGAAGGCCGCCAGCAGAACCTGACGTCGGTGGGGTTGGACCTCAGGGTGTGGAGGTAACACACGCCGCTGTAAATGGGCGCGTCATATCGGATGAGGGTGCCGCCGCTGTACCGCACCGTGCCCCAGACGTCCGAATCGGGCCAGCTTCCGAGAACCCGGCAGACGTTCAGCCTCGTGTGGTTGGAGTTGATCTCCGCGAAGCCCCAGTCGTTTCCCACGCGGAACGAGTGGGCTTGCGCGGGGGCGGTCATGGCCAGGGCCGTCGCGGCCGCGGCGATGGCTACTTGCCCGACCCGCAGGATCTTCGTACGCATGGTTGTCCCCTTCTTTCGACTGCGTGGCTTCTGGTGGCCCGAGAACGGGCTCACTGAAGCCTCGCCTCCAGGAAGGGACAGGACGAGGGCAGCGACAGGACATTCCGCCAGGATCAGCCTCACGTACCGGGCGGGAGCACGGTCACGGGCGGGTACGCGTACGCGCCGTCGAGGACCGGCCGGCGGGGCAGGTAGAGACGCAGGATCAGGTTGAACCGACCGGCCGGGACCGGCAGCCAGTTGCTCTCGGAGCCCGCCGGCGGTTCGTGGCACAGGTGCAGGTCGAGCGAGCCGTCCGCGCCGGTGACGAGGCCCGGGTCGTCGCCGCTGATGGAGTAGCGGCCGGACTCGTTGGGGACGAGGAACATGTCCGGGCCGTACGCGGTCAGGGACCAGAAGGCGTCGACCGGGGGCAGGCCGCCCCCGGGGAAGCGGATGCGGTAGCGCTTGGAGCCGTCCAGGGGCAGGCCGTCCGCGCTGGTCGAGGTCCGCGGGTAGATCGCCTCCTCCGCCGGGACGGGGCCCCAGAAGTATCTGGCGACCGTCGCCCGTTCGCGGAGCCCGCCGCGGGTGTCCTGCGTGCCGAGGCCGAGGTTGGTGGTCCAGCCGTTGACGGTGCGGGGGGCGATGGCGGGTGGCTCCAGCTCGCGCATGCCCGCCGCGACGGCCGCGGCGAGGACCGCTCTGCCGGACTCGTCCAGTTCGGCGCCGGGGCGCCGGCCGGCGGCGACGCCGAGGGCCGCCACGGCGTCGAGCGCCCGGCGCTGCTCGGCGGTGACGGGCGGGTTGGCAGGCAGCGCGGCGCAGAGCTCGTCGAAGAAGCCGATGCCGTCGCGTCCGGTGTCGTGCGCGCGGCCGGCGGGGGGCGGCAGGGTCGTGCCTCCGGCGGTTCCGGCGAGGGCGCGCAGCTCGATCCGGGCGGCGAGGGCGCCGGCCTCGGCGGCGTCGGCGGCGTCGAGGGCGCGGATCCGGCAGAGGAGGAAGGCGTGACCGGTGGGGCACGGTATCGGTTCGAGGCCGTCGGGGATAGGGCCGGAGTGGCCGGGGGGAAGGATGGCCCAGGAGCCGCCCCGGCCGCCGGTGGTCCGCGTCCCGAGCAGCCCGAAGCCGCCCATCCAGGCGTCGAGGAGCTGCACGCTGTGGTAGCGGTCGCGGATGTCGGGGAGGGTCAGCGTCAGAGGGCCCGCCCGCAGGTCCAGGACGGCGAGCGCGTAGACGGTGTCCAGGTTCGGCGCGACGATGGCCCGGCTGCCGGGGCCCGACAGCCGCCGTGAGGCCCACATGGTGTTGACGCCCAGCCGCTGCGCCATGCCCTGCATGATGCGCGCGGTGGCCACCAGGGGGAAGCCGGCGAGGAAGGCGTTCTTGGCCGCCGTGACGCGGGGATCCGCGGCCTCGGGGACCGGTGCCGCGTCGTCGTGCCAGACGGGTGAGCTCATGTCGGTCCTCCGGGGCCGGTGCGTCGTGCGGGGTGCGGGACCACCCGTGCTTCGGGGATCACCACGTCGTCGGTGAGCAGCCATCGGAACAGCACCCAGCCGCGCGGGTGACCGGCGGTGTCGAGCCAGTTGGGCTCGCCCGGGTCGGCGTGGGCGACGACGACGCGCAGGGTCCCGTCGGGCGCGAGCGTGGCGCTGCGGGCGTTGAGCGCGGTGGAGCGGCTGCGATGGTCGAGCGACTGGCCCCACCGGTTGGCGAGATGGACGCCCCAGTAGCGGCATCGCGGCGGCCGGGCCTCGACGACCAGGGCCTGGTCCGGTTCGAGGGAGTACCAGCAGATGACATAGCCGGCGTCGGGTGTCCCGTACAGGCCGTGGCCCCGGTGTTCGGCGAACCGGTTGGGCGTGGCCTCGGCCTGCTCGGCGCGCTGCCGTGCCACGCGCGTCGCGGCCGTGACGAACGCGGCGGCGGACCGGGTGGAGGCGACGAAGCGGGCGTCGTCGAACACCGGATCCGGCCCCGGATCGTCGAGCGCCTCGATCGTGAACCGCGCGGGCCTGTCGCGGGCGCGGTCGAGGAAGTACTGGCGGGCGATGACCGTGTGCGCTCCCGGCGCGAGCGGGATCCAGGTGCCCGGCCGCGCCTCCGGGGAGAGCGTGATCTCGAACGAGCCGTCGGGGCCGAAGGCGATCCGCTCGTCGTTGAGGTTGGTCACGCGGGTCGGCCGGCCGTCGCCGGTGTTCGCGCCGTAGACGCAGAAGGCGAGGTACGGCACGGTGCCGCGGTCTCCTCGGATGCGGTACGAGCGCCGGCTGGAGATGAGCGCGATGTCGTACTCGGTGTCGGGGTTGTCGAAGAACAGCTTGCGCACCGGAGTGACGCCCGGCAGGAACAGCGGGCGGCCGGAGTCGCGGGTGCCGGCCCGGTCGACCTGGTCGGCCAGGACGTGGAGCACATAGCGGAAGCCTTCCGCGACGTCGACGCCCGCGTCCGGCCCGGCCAGGCCGGCCACGGTCTCCCCCGCCTCGTCCAGCGCGCGCACGAACCGCCTCCAGGCCTCCACGGCGTCCGCCATGCGTTCGATCTCCTCCATGAGTAATGGATCTCATTAATGTCTGTCGGGACGATAGTATGGCGAAGTGTCCAGATCAAGTACCCGTGACGCCCTGCTCCGGCAGGGCGCGCTGATGTTCGCCCGGCACGGGGTCGCCGACGTGACCACCCGTCAGCTGCACGAGGCCATCGGGGCGCGTAACGAGTCGGCGCTGCATTACCACTTCGGCGGCAAGGACGGCCTGGTGGAGGCCATCCTGCGCGGGCATCTGGAGGCCGTCGAGGCGCGCCGCGCGCCGCTGGTCGCCGCCGTCGCCGCCGACGACCTGACCGCGGACCCGCGGGCCCTGGTCCACGCGCTCGCCGCCCCCATGGACGAGGACCTCGGCACCGAGCTGGGCCGGGCCCACCTGCGCATCGTGGCCAGGCTGAGCTATCCCTCGCTCGCCTACCGGCGGCCGTTCCGGATCGTGGACGCGCCGGCGGGGCTCGCGGTCGTGCGATGGCTGCACGCGACGCTCGAACCGCTCCCCCGCCCCCTCCGGCTGGAGCGGCTCGCCATGCTGCGGTCCCAGCTCATCAGCCTGTTCGGCCTGCGCGCCCAGCTCCTCGACGAGTCGGCTCCCGGCGAGCCGCCGGTGACGGGGGAGCTGTTCTTCGGCAATCTGCTCGACATGCTCGTCGCCGGACTGACCGCCCCGGCCTCGACGGAGACGCTCGCGGCGATCCCCGCGGAATAGTTAAGGGTCACCATTAGACGGCCGGAGCATAGAGGGCAGACGGCGACCCGGTCAAGCATTCGGCGTCCGCCGGAGAAAGCAATTTAATTGTTGCCATTAACTTCCCTGTCGCGCACAATCAGGTGGCATTCGTCGGACTCCCCGAGGAGGTCGCCCCATGAACGCCATGGCTCGCGCCGGGACCGCCCTTACAGCGGCGCTGCTGACGTGTCTGGCCGCGCTGATCCCCGGCACCCCGCCCGCGCGGGCGGACACCGGGCCGATCCTGTTCGTGCACGGCTACGGCGGCGACGGCAGCCGCTGGAGCACGATGATCGACCGCTTCGAGGCGGACGGGTGGCCCGCCGACCGCCTGTTCACCGTCGACTACGACAGCACCAAGTCCAACGTCGACATCGCCGCCGACATCCGGGCCAGGGTCGACGCCATCCGATCTTCCACGGGCGCGGCGAAGGTGACGATCGTCGCGATGTCGATGGGCTCGCTGAACAGCCGCCACTACCTCAAGTTCCTCGGCGGCACGGCGGCCGTCAGGACCTGGGTCTCCCTGGCGGGCCCCAACCACGGCACGACCGCGACCCGCCTCTGCTCGGAGGAGCGGCTCACCTGCCAGGAGATGCGGATCGACTCGCCGTTCCTGACCGAGCTCAACAGCGGTGACGAGACCCCGGGCGACGTCGCGTACGGCACGTTCTGGTCCGACTGCGACACGGTGGTCAACCCCGACTCGAGCGTGTCCCTCGCCGGGGCCGTCAACACGTACGCCGGATGCCTGTCGCACGCCGCGTTCCTGACCGACGCCTCCGTCTACGCGAAGGTGCGCGACTTTGTGTCCTGACCGGCCGGTGTGTCATGCGTGACGACGTCCGCCCCGTGCCGCGGCGCCGCTGGGGGGCGCCTCCTCCCGGCGGCATCCGCGCCGGTGACCCGGCCCCCTACGGCTGGGCGCCGCTCGTCATCCTGTTCCTGGTCGGCCTGGTGGACCGGGTCGAGGCCGGCCTGCTCAGCGGCCTCCTCCCGCTGATCCAGGCCGAGTGGGGCATCGGCGACACCGTCGCCGGAGCGATCCCGACCGGCTCGGCGATCGCGGCGGCGGCGGTCGCCATCCCCGCCGGATACCTCGCCGACCGTTTCAGCCGGACCCGCGTCATCACCGTCATGGTCTTCCTCTGGGCCGTGGCCACCACGGGCAGCGGCCTCGCCCCGGGATTCGCCATCTTCTTCCTTACCCGCATGGCCCTGGCCGCGGCCGAGCACGTCGACAACCCGGCGACCGGCAGCCTGCTGGCCGACTACTACCCGCCGATCAGCCGGGCCAGGGCGTTCGGCTGGACGCGGATGTCGGCGCACCTGGGCGGGATCGGCACGGTGCTGGGCGCGGTGCTGGGGCAGGCGTTCGGCTGGCGGGCGGCGTTCCTGCTGATGGCGATCCCCGGCCTGCTGACCGCCCTGATCTGCCTGCGGCTCCGCGAGCCGGCCCGCGGCCTCCTCGACCAGGTCACCGCCGGGGCCGCCGCCGGCGGTGCCGTCGCGGACGGCGCCGGGTCGCGCCGGGCGACGCCGCCGCGGCTCGGGCGGCAGGTGCGGGACGTGCTCGCCGTACGCACGCTGGTCATCGTCACCGTCGGCCTGGCCACGCTGGGCATGGGCGTCGCCGGGCTCTTCTACTGGATGCCCACGCTGATCGGCCGCACCTTCGCCCTGCCCCCCGGGCAGGCCGGAGCGCTGGGCGGCCTGGTCACCGTCATCGGAGTGGTCACCGGCACCCTCGTCGGGGCGTGGCTGGGCCGCCGCGCGCACGTCACCCGCAAGGGCGGCCGGGTGCTCGTCGGGGGCTGCGGCGTCGTCGCCGGCGCGGTCGTCATGGCCGTCGCGCTGCTCGCCGCCCCCGCGCCTTGATGCCGTTCGCCCTGCTGACGGCCGCCGCGGTCATCCTGATGTCGATGGCCACCCCCAACCTGACCGCGTCACTCGCCGACGTGATCGGAGCCTCCTCCCGAGGCATCGCCTTCGCCCTCGCCCAGCTCGTCGCCGGGGGCGCCATCGCCGTCGGACCGCTGATCGTGGGCATCCTCTCCGACCGGACCGGCTCCCTCACCAGCGCCCTGCTCGTCATGACCCTGCCCGTACTGGCCGGAGGGCTGCTCACCGTGACGGCGCGCGGCCCGTACGAGCGCGACGCCGCCCGCGTCCTGACCTCCGCCCACGACACGCCACCGACCAGCGGGGCCTGACGAGGAGCACGGACGCGGGCCGGCTGCCGTCGCGGCCTGCTCCGAACGATGGGATGTCGATCCGGCGCCGGTTGGCGAGATCGTCTGATTCGTCTGCAAGGGGCGGCAGGCCCCCATGAACGAGTCGCCGGCGTCAGAGAGGGCTTGTCCCCGGTGCGACACCCAAGAAGGTGGCAGGCTGTGACCATGCGAACGCGCGGAGCGAAATACTTCAACACCACCGGCCCCTGCGACCCGCGGCTCCACTACATGCTGCCCCCCATACCCCGGCTTCCCGAAGCGCGGACGCTCACCGAGATGGACCGCTACTTCGTCCTGCACGCCCCCCGGCAGACCGGGAAAACCACCGTCCTGGACGCTCTGGCCTCCGGCCTGACCGCCGAAGGCGGCACCGCCGCCCTCATGTTCTCCTGCGAACGTGCCAAGGCGGCGGGCGACGACTACGGCGCCGCCGAGTCGCTTCTGCTGGATTCCCTCCGCGAGTCCGCCGAGCTGTCGGGCTGGCCGAAGAAGCTGCTACCGCCACCTTCCCGGCCGCGGGTCACGCCCGGTAGCCGGTTCGGTGCGGCGCTGCGGGAGTGGTGCCGACGCTGCCCGCGCCGGGTCGTGCTGTTCCTCGACGAGATCGACGCCTTGCAGGGCAACAGCCTGGTCAGCGTCCTCGGCCAGCTCCGCGACGGGCACAACAAGCGATCGAAGGGCTATCCGTTCCCCGCGTCGGTGGTGCTGTGCGGGTTGCGCGACCTGCGTGACTACAAGGTAGCCGCCGGCGGCGCCCCTGAGCGGTTCAATGCGGCCAGCCCGTTCAACATCCTCGCCGACTCACTGCGCCTGGGCGACTTCACCGCCGACGACATCGCCGAACTGTACGACCAACACACCCAGGCGACCGGCCAGGAGTTCACCAAGGACGCGGTGGACCGCGCCTTCGAGCTCACCCAGGGACAACCCTGGCTGGTCAACGCCCTCGCCTACGAGATCACCTTCCAGATGAGAGTGACCGGCACCATCACCTGCGAGCGAATCGAGGAGGCAAAGGAGCGGCTCATCCGCAAGCGCGCCACCCACCTGGACTCCCTGGCGGCTCGGCTGTACGAGCCCCGGGTCAAGCGGGTGATGGAGCCGATCGTGGCCGGCGGCCCCTACACCGACCGCGGCAACTCCGAGGACCTGTCCTACGCCCGCGATCTGGGCCTGATCACCCAGCAACCTCCGCCCCAGGTGGCCAACCCGATCTACCGGGAGGTCATCCTGCGCGTGCTGGGCGACCTCACGGAGCAGAACGTCCACGCCGATCCGCACAGCTTCGTGCTCCCCGACGGCCGGTTCGACCTGCCGCGCCTGCTGGAGGAGTTCGTCGTGTTCTGGCGCGAGCACGGCGAAGTCCTCATCCAGCAGGAGGGCTACCACGAGGCGGCGTGCCAGATCATCCTCATGGCCTTCCTGCACCGCCTGGTCAACGGCGGCGGCCACCTCGACCGCGAATACGCCGCCGGCCGCAAACGCATGGACGTCTACATCCGCTGGCCGTACACCGGCCCCGGCGGCGAACGGCTGACGCAGCGCGAGGCCATGGAACTGAAGGTGTGGCGACCCGGCGCGGACGACCCAGAGCCTGCGGGCCTGGCCCAGCTCGACCGCTACCTCGACCGCCTGACCCTCACCACCGGCGTCCTGGTCATCTTCGACCGCCGCCCCCAAGCCCCGCCCTGGAAGGAGCGCGGCAGCTTCCACCAGGCGACCACACCGTCCGGCCGCCAGGTCACTCTCCTGCGGGTGTGAGGGTGTTTCGGGGCGGTGAACGTCCTGTCATGCAGCCCCGACGGAGGCCGGGGAGGACTACGGCGAATCCCCGACATGCTCGGGCGCGGTCACCATGGCCATGAACCAGTCGAGCGCCGCGACGACCACGTCGAACACGGCGACGTTCGCCAACTGGGTGTTCTTGATGGGGGGAGAACTGGTAGGTGTTGCCGATCAGACTGTCGGAATGTATTGGCGCTGATGAAGAGGGACCAGTAATCGTTGGTCGCCCTGAATGAGCTTGCGAAGGGTGGTTTCGTTCGCTTTCATGCCGTCCCGTTCATGGCGCGAGCAATCTGTATCGGCTGACGCCCTTCGCCGCCGCCTGTCGTGGCCACGCTCGCGAGACGGCTTACCGGACTCTGGCGCCGTTCAGGAACAGTTCGACGATGCGGGAGGCTCGGTCCGGGGTCTCCATGAGGTCGGTCGCCCGGGCGAGGTGCAAGAATGCGTTCATCAGGAACCCCGGATCGCCGGTCACCTCGCCCGCTGCGACGGCGCCGGCGAACAGGGCGACGACCGGGTCGAGGAGCCGGGCGACGTACAGGCTGGAGACGGCGGCCCTGGTCTCGTCGGACACGTGGTCCAGCGCCTCGTAGACGCGCTGCTCGAACGAGACGGAGTGCGCGTGGTCAGCCGAGGCCGCCACGAGGGCGGCGAGCTTGTCGCTCAGGGTGCCTTCGGTCGCGATCGCCGTGGTGATGCGCTCGTGCGCCTCCTCGATGAACCTCGTGGCGACCGCGACGTACACCTCTTCCTTGCCGTCCGGGAAGTGGTGGTAGATCGAGGGCCGGCGGATGGAGACCGCGCGGCCGACGTCGAGCAGCGACGCGCCGAGGTAACCGGAGGTCGCCAACTGCCTCGCGAAGGCGTCCATGATCTGCGTCCGGGTGTCGGGGGCAGGGCTCATCGGTTTCTCCGTGCGTGGTTGGAGGCGAGTGCGCAGGCGGCCGTCCCGGCGGCAACCAGCGTAGCGAGGACGGTGAGCGCGACAGGCAACGCCGTGAGCGCACTGCCGCTCTCCAGCTGACGGGCCGTGTCGATCACATAACTCAGGGGGTTGACCGTCGCCACGGTTCGCATCCAGGGCGAGAGCTCATCGACGGGGGCGAAGAACCCGGTGAAGAACGAGAGCCCGAACACCGCCAGCGGGACGAGGCCGGTGCCGGCGGAGGATCCGGTCCGGATGGCGACGGCGATGCTCAGCAGGGCGATCCCGAGACTGAGCGTGATCAGCACCAGGATCATGCCGCCGAGGCCGGCCCAGTCACCCGGCCGGAACCCGATGAGCGCCGCACCGGCGACAGTCACCGTCGTCTGAATGGCGACTCCCACGAGGGCGGCGACGACCATGCCGGAAAGGAACGGGCCGGTGCTGCCGTGAGCGAGACGCAGCCGGTCGAGGTACCCGCTGGTGATGTCGCTGAGAAGGAGCTTCCCTGCGGCACCCGCACCGGTCGCGGCTCCCGTGAGCAGGATCAGCGGGAGCAGGAACGCGATGAAGCTGCCGCCGGGAAGGTAGCCGCCGCCGACGGCGCCGAGTTGCCCGGCGTAGACGACGAGGAAGAAGAGCGATTGCGCGAGCGGTGCGATCAGCAGTGCCGGAGAACGCAGGATCATCCGGGTGGACCGGCCGATCGCCGCGAGAGTCACCGGCAGCGCACGCGAGACGGATACAGCGGTGGTCGCCATGGGGAGATCTTTCAGGTCGAGGTTCGGTCAGCGGGCGGCCAGAGCGACGAACACGTCGTCGAGCGAGGGCTCGGAAAGCCGGAGTTCTTCGATGGCCCAACCGAACTCGCTCACGTTCTCGAGCGCGGCCTTCAGGGCGTCGGGCGCGTCGCTCAGCGCGAGGCGCACCACGCCGGCGTCCTCCGGGTCAGGCCGGAACGGTGCGGTGGACGAGCGCACCAGCGAACGGGCGGCGTCCTCGCCGGCCAGCCCGAGGATGAGGGTGCGTTCTCCGACTCGCTGTTTGAGCGCGGCCGGGGTGTCGTGCGCCGCGACCTCGCCCTGGCGCAGCACCACGATGTCGGTGGCGAGCACGTCCGCTTCGTGGAGGTCCTGCGTCGAGACGATGAGGGTTCGCCCGTCGTCGTTCAGGCGCTTCAACTCATTCCAGAAGTCCAGCCTGCTCATGGGGTCAAGCCCGGTCGTCGGCTCGTCGAGGATCACGATCCGAGGTTGCGCGACGAGCGCCACAGCGAGATCGACCTTGCGGCGGGTGCCACCAGAGAGTTGGGCGGTCCTGGTCTTGCGGTGTTCGTCCAGGCCGAAGAGTTCGAGCAGTTCGTTCCGGCGGCGCACCCTGTCCGTCCGGCTCATACCGAGCGCGGCACCCTGGAAGTCGAGCACTTCGACAGGGGTGGCGAGCGGATCGAGCGCATTGGACTGCGGGGTGAGGCCGATGAGCCGGCGCGCCTCTCGCGCCTGGGTCACCGCGTCGAACCCCTCGATGCTCACCTTCCCGGTGGTGGGGGTGCGCAGCGTCGCGAGGATTTCGAGCAGCGTGGACTTGCCGGCGCCGTTGTGTCCAAGCACGACCGTTCGGCTGCCGCGCTCGATGCTCATCGACACACCGGCGAGGGCGGCCCGGTCATCGTAGGTCTTGGTCAGATCGGTCACGTGGACGGCGCATGATGGAATCACCCTCCTAGCCTACCTACATGTAGGTAGGCTAGGCTCCAGGATCGTCCCGGTGCGCCGGGCCCAGCCGACAATGGCCGCGAGACGCGCGCTCAGCCCCGGCCGAGGACGCAGAACTCGTTGCCCTCCGGGTCGGCCAGGACCTTCCACGGGACGTCGCCCTGGCCGACGTCGGCGGCGGTGGCGCCCAGAGTTTTGAGCCGGGCCACCTCCGCCTTCTGGTCTTCGACGGGGTGCGGCAGCAGGTCGAGGTGGATGCGGTTACGCCCGGTCTTCGCACCGGGCGTACGGAGGAACTCCAGGTACGGGCCGACGCCCTTGGCGGAGCGCAGCCGCGCGTGGTCGTCGGTCACCTCGTGCAGGGTCCAGTCCAGCGCCTCGTCCCAGAAGCGGGCCATGGCGCGCGGATCCTCGCAGTCGACCACCACCGCGGCGATCGGCCCGGTGTCCCGGTAGATCTCCCGGGGCTCCAGCACGCAGAACACGTTGCCCTCCGGGTCGGCCAGGACTGTCCACGGGACGTCGCCCTGACCCACGTCGGCGGGCGTCGCGCCGAGCTCCTGCAGGCGCGCGACCAGCTCGGCCTGGTGGGCGGCGGAGGTGGTGGCGAGGTCGAGGTGTACGCGGTACTTCACCGTCTCGGGGTCCGGGACGGTGACGAGGTCGACGTAGAAGGCGTCGGGGTCCGGCCAGGCGAAGCCCTCGGGTTCGAGGTTGGTCACGCCGGGCGCCTCGCTGGAGACGTTCCAGCCGAGCGCCTCGGCCCAGAACCGGCCGAGCGCCGCGTCGTCCCGGGCCTTGAAGTTCACCTGGATGAGTCGCAGCGCCATGCCGCCGATCATAGTGGGGCGTCGCGAGCCGGCCACTGGAAGCGTGGTGCCGGCGGTCAACGCGGCCCTCGGTCCCACACCCGCTCCAGGAAGCCGGCGACGAGCGGGGCGATCTCCGGCAGGCGGTCCTCAAGGGCGAAGTGGCCGGTGTCGAGGACGTGGAGTTCCGCGCCGGGCAGGTCGCGCAGGTAGGCGCGGGCGCCGGGCTCGGGGAAGAACGGGTCGTTCGCGCCCCAGGTGATGAGGGTGGGCGGGGTGTGCGTGCGCAGCCACTCCTGCCAGGCGGGGTACCGCTCGACGTTGGTGTGGTAGTCGAAGGCGAGCGCGACCTGGGCCTCCTTGCGGCCGGGCAGGTCGAGGAAGTGCTGGTCGAGGGTCCAGCCGTCGGGGGCGACGAGTTCGGGGTCGGCGACGCCGGTCTCGTACTGGCCGCGGGTGCCGGGCAGGGTGAGCAGGTCGCGGACGGTGTCCTCGGCGCCGGGCCGGTCAGGGCGCAGCGCGATGAAGTCGCGGGCTCCGGCGGACAGGCCCTCCTCGTAGACGTTGCCGTTCTGCACGACGAGGCCCGCGATCCACTCGGGGTGCCGCTCGGCGAGCCGGAAGCCGACGGGTGCGCCGAAGTCGAAGACGTACATCACGAAGCGGGTCAGGCCGAGCTTCCGGACGAAGCCCTCGGTGATGTCGGCGAGCCGGTCGAAGGAGTAGGTGAAGCCGGCCGGGGCCTCGGTGTGCCCGAAGCCGGGGTAGTCGGGGGCGATCAGCCGGTAACGGGCGCCCAGCACGTCGATGAGGCGGCGGAACTGGTGCGAGGCCGACGGGAAGCCGTGCAGGAGCAGCAGGACGGGCGCGTCGGCCCGCTCGGGAAGTGACTCGCGGTAGAAGACGCGGGCGCCGTCGACGTCGAGGTGGCGGTGGACGGTGCGGGCGAGCGCGGGGAACGTCATGGCTAATGCCTTTCATCGCAGAAGACACATTAGTTATAGCGATCAGCGATCTAACGTGTCAAAGCACGGAGATAGCATTAGGGCATGAGTGAGCTCGGCCCTCTGACCGGTGAACCCCTCGCCCTGGACCTGGTCAACACCCGCCCGGCCACCGGCGACCTGCTGACCACGCCCGGCGACCTGCGCGTCTGGCTGGGCCTGCAGGCCGACCGGTTCGCCGAGGCGCGGGAGCTCCTCGCCGCCGAGTTCACCGCCGCCGACCTGGCCGCCGTACGCGAACTCCGCGAGCACATCGCGCGCGCCCTGGAGCACGTGCGTGCCGGGACCCGGCCACCGGCCGCCGATCTCGAAGCCGTCAACCGGGCTCAGCGTGCCGCGCCCGCCATCAGCGAGCTGACCTGGAACGGCGAGACCGTCACGGCCACCCACCGCCGCACCGGCACCCCCGGCGCGCGCCTGACGACGTGGCTCGCCGAGGGCGCGGCCGGCCTGCTGGCGGACCCGGCGGTCGCCACGGTCCGTCAGTGCGACGCCGCCGACTGCGTCATGCTGTTCCTGCCCGCCCACCCGCGCCGCCGCTGGTGCTCGGCGGCCCGCTGCGGCAACCGCGTCCGCGTCGCCCGCCACTACCGGCGCCGCAAGCACACGTGAGCCTGCCGGCGCCCATGGGAGAACCACGGGCCACCGGCAGGCTCGTCAGACGTCGCTCAGCCGGGCGGTATCCGGCCGTCCTTGGCGACGGGGACGCCGAGCTGGACCGCGGCGGTGAGCGTCGCCTTCTCCTCGGGAAGGCGGGCGAGCACCGGGTTGAGGTGCCGCAGGGTCAGGTCGACGGGCGCCATCTCACGCGCCGTGATGTCGTACTTCTCCAGGTCGATCCATCTGACGAGATCCATGACCTCGGGCGGGATGTTGTCCCCGCCCTTGTACACCGGCACGCAGAGCTGGCGCGAGTAGCCCACCCGTACGTCGGCCGGCGGGATCTTGCCGACGAGCACGGGGTTGAGCTGCCGGAGCGCCAGCGGCCTGTTCATCGGGACGTTCGGGGTGGCGCCGTAGCAGAGGAGGTCGATGTGCCTGACGACCCGGAGCACCTCCGCCGGGGGCAGCACGCCGTTCTTGGCGACCGGGACGCACAGCTGCTCCGGCCGGTTCAGCAGGACCTGCTTGCGGGGCAGGTCACTCAGGACGCGGTTGAGATGGCTGAGCACGAGCGACTTGTCCATCGAGGACCCGGTGACCCGGTAACACGACAGGTCGACGTACCGGACGAAGTCGAGCACGCCGTCCGGCGGGATCACGTCGTTCTTGGCGACCGGGACGCAGAGCTGGTCACGCGCGCCGAGGGAGACCTGCTCGATGGGCAGGCCGACGAGCACCGGGTTGATGTGCCGCAGCGCCAGCCCGACGGCCGGCGGCTGGTAGGGGCTGGTCTTGAAGCACTCGAGGTCGAGGTTCGAGACCAGCTGCGCGGGGGTGGGCAGCGCCAGGGCGCCGGCGGGCGGGGCGACGAGGAAGACCATCGCGATGAGTCCGACGGTCGCCGATAAGAGGCGCCGCACCGTGCCCGTGCGGCGCCGATCGCGGGTGGCCGATCCGTCCATGCTTCTCCTCGGGGTACGGGGACAGGCCTGACACCCTCGACTATCCGTTGGGCCCGGAGACTCGACAACCTCCATGACCGGTCTTTGCCAGCCGTGTTGCCACGCTCGGCGGTCTTCAGCCGGTGTGCAGGATCCGGAAGCGATCGGGTTCGGCGGGGTCTCGGTCGGCGACCTGGATCGGGGGCCAAGCCCACTGCCAGACGCTGATGCCCGGGGTGCGGGAGAACCGGATCTCCCCGCGGGTGCCTTCGACCGCGACGCTGGACCAGGATCCGCCCGTGCGCAGCACCTCGGCGAGGACGGTGACCGTGTCGTAGCCCTCGAAGGCGACGAAGGAGGGCGCCTCGGCCAGCCGTTCACGCAGGGCCGTCCCGACGCGCGCGCCGAGTGGGCCGAGGCGTTCGGGCAGGTAGCGCAGGAACGGGATCGCGGCGCCGTCGCCGCCCAGCGACGCGGCCCAGCCGGCGAACTCCGGCTGCCCGGCCGGAGCGCCGATCATGATCTCGGCGAGGCGCCGGTCGCTGCGGACGGCCTTGACGATCGGCACCGCGGGCTCCGGGGAACCGGCGAGAAGAAGGAGGGCTGTCGCACCACTGCCGGCGAGTTCGTCGCACACGGCCGCGCGCGCGTCGAGCTCGACGACGGTGCCTCCGTGCTCGGCGAGGTGGTCCCGCAGGATGCGGGTCCCGGAGGCCCAGTAGACACTCGGCTCGGCCGCCACGGCGACGCGGCGGTGGCCCCCGCTGAGGAGGAAGTCCGCGTAGATGCGCCAGCCGCGGGACTGCGCCGGGGCCAGGCGCGCGACCCGGTCCGTCGGCTGCTCGGTGAGCGCGTCGAGGACCGCTGACGAGCAGAGGTACGGCACGCCGAGTGCGTCGGCCTGGGCGGCGGCGGCGCGGGCGACGACGCTGTGGTACTCCCCCGCCACGGCGGCCACGCCCAGGCGGGCCAGCTCTTCCACGGCCGCCTCCGCCCTGTGGGGATCAGCGGCGGTGTCTCGTACCAGCAGTTCGAGCGGCCTTCCCGCGATCCCGCCGGCGTCGTTGACCTCGCGGGCGGCCAGTTCGAGTCCGGCGAGCAGGTGCCGGCCCGCCTCGGTCCAGCCGGGCCGGGTCAGCGGGGCGAGCGCGCCGATCCGGACGGGCGATCCGTCAGTCCGCTCCGATGGCTCATGCATACCTTGGCATCTCCCGAGTCCGGTCGCGCTCTGACCTGATCGCAGAGCGACGCGCCGAGAGTAACCGAGCCGGGAACGGCCGGCTCAGGCACCCCGGTATGACCTGTCCAGGGCGGACGACGCTGATCCGTCAAGGGACGGGATGCCTCGCGGAACGCGGTGCGCTCCATGCCGACGAAATGGCGAGAAACGCGGGCTCCCATCACTGAATGTGAGCATTCCGTTATGAATATGCGAGAATCCCGTGATTATAGCCACGATAGGCGCTGCATGATAGGGCCGATTTCGGGTTTACATATAGGACGTCAGTTCGTAGCATTTCGCTCATGGGAGCGCTCCCAAACACTGATGCGGCGATGAGACCACGACTACGCGACGACGTCCGGTTCGTCGAATGCCCCGACGGGGCCTACGTGCACAGTGACTACGGTGCGTGCACGCTACGCGGACGGCACGCGTACGCCTGGCTCGGCAGGCTGGCGCCCGCGCTGACCGGCCGGCACACCCTGGACGAGCTCACGTCGAACCTCTCCGCCGACAAGCAGGCCATGGTCGAGAGCCTCGTGGGCCGGCTCGCCGAACACCGGTTCGTGGTGGATGACCGGCAGGCGCGGCCACACGGACTGACCGACGCGGAGCTGCGCGCGTACGCGGAAGAGATCGCCTTCATCGGTTACGCCCTGGATTCGCCGGAGGCGCGATTCGAGCGGATCCGCAGCGCCCGCCTGGTGCTGGCCGGGGCGGGCCCGCTGCTGGAGGCGCTGGTGGAGGCGTGTGTCGGTTCAGGGTGGCGGTACGTCGCCGTGATCTGTCCCGTCGCCACGGCGGCCGGCCGGGCGGCCGAGGCCGTCCGGCGCGATCCCCGCCAGGAGATCCGGGCGCTCTCTCCCGCCGGCGACGCGCTCGTCCGGGCCGTCACCGGGGACGCCGACGTCGTGCTCCAGGTCAGCGCGGACCTCGACGACCTGGTGGCGACGGCCCGCCTGGCCGAGGCGGGCGACGTCGTGCTGGGCCAGGCTCTCGCCGGTCCTGCGGAGGTCTGGCTCAGCAGGGTGGGTCGGCCCTCGGTGACAGCCGCGGAGTCCGGTTGGCACCGGCTGGCCGCGCTGCCCGCCGCGGCCCCGGCGTCGTCGAACGAGGACTGGCTGACAGGACCGGTGCCGAAGGTCGTCGCCGCCATGCTGGCGCTCGCCTGCTTCTCCCAGGTGACCGGGCTCGACACGGACCGGGAGCGCCTGCTCACCCGGGTCGACCTGCGCAATCTCGACACGCTCCCGCACCGCTTCCTGGCCCGTCCACGTGCGGGCACCCGTCCTGGCGGAGGCCCGGAGGCGATCGGGGACCGGGCCGCGGTGCTGGCGACGGCCACGCCGATCGAGGCGGAGAGCCTGCTCGGCCGCACCCCCGAGCTGGTCGACTCGCGCCTGGGCCTCCTCGGCATGCTGGACGAGCAGGCGCTGGCCCAGTCCCCGCTGGCGGTGTGCGGGGCGACCGTCTCGGACCCGTTCGGGGCGCTGCCCGGCTGGGCGCCGCCTCCGCAGGTGTTCGGCTGGGGACCGGACCAGCGGACGGCCCGGCTCCGCTGCCTGCTCGCCGCACTCGCCACGTACGGTCTGCTCACCGTCGACCCGAGTGCCGACCCGGAAGCGACGATATGGGGCGTGGAACTGCCGGAGGGCCGGCCTCTTCCTGTGCCGGTGTCCGATCTCCGGCTCACCGGTTTCGGCACGCCGTGCCCTCCGGTGGGCACCGGTGCCGGGCTGAGCTGGCCGGAGGCGCTGGCCGCCGGTCTGCGAGCCCGGTGCGAGCACCTGCTGGCGGGCACTCTGGAGGCGGACGGGAGGGGCGCGCCGGTGGGTCCCACGGAAGATCCGATCGCGGAGGCCTTGCTGCGCCAGCTCGTCCTGGCCGGTGAAACGCCGGAGGTGAGCGATCACACGGCCGTTCTCGGCGTGCCCGCGATCTCCCTCACCGTCCCCGGCCAGGACCCGATCGTGTCCGTCGCCGCCACCGCCCCGGCGGCGCTGCGCGACGGCCTGGAGCGGCTGCTGCTCCGCTGGCAGTCGCGGACCGCCGGGCAGCCCGCGTACGCCGAGGCCCGTCCCTTCTGGCCGCCGGACGGCGACCCCTCCGAGGCCGTACGGAGGATGGCCCGGGGGCTGCGCCGCCTGGGCAAGGTGCCGGTGGCGGTGCCACTCGACGGCGACCCCGAGGCCGCCCGGCTGCTCCCCTTCGTCACCCACGTCGCGCTGCTCGATGACTGAGGCCGCCGTCACCGCGTACGCGGACCCGGTGACCGTTCTGGGTGAGGGCCGCCTGTACGCGGCCATCCGCGCGGCCCTCGCCTCGGCCACCGGTCCCGTGATCGTGGTCGCGAGCGACGCCGACGACGTGCGGCCGTACCCGGGAGTGGCGCGACGCGCGGCCGAGAGCGGCGCGTCGTGGCTGCCGGTGCGCGTGGAGGCGGGCTGGGCGCTGGTGGGCCCGGCCGCGCGCCCGCCCCTGCCCGGCTGCCCGACCTGTGTGGAACGGAGACGCGCGGGCAACCGGCCGGACGCGGTGGCTCGCGACAGGCTGCGCGCCCGGTGGGGCGCGGACCTCGGCTCCCGGCCCAGCGCGCTGCTCACACCGCTCGTCACGCGCGCCGTCGCCGCGCTGGTCGCCGACGAGGTGCGCCGGCTGCGGCGTGACCCCGGTTCCGCGCGGACCGCCGGCGCGCTGCTGAAGGTCCGCCTGCCGAACGCCGAAGTACGCCACCACCCGTTCCTTCCCGACCCGTTCTGCCCCGACTGCGGCGTGCGGCCCGACGACGGACCGCACGCGGCTCGGTACGTCCCCCGTCCCGCGCCCAAGCCGGACCCCGCGACCTTCCGGGTCAGCGGCATCGGCCACCGGGCGGCGGAGTGGGAACAGCGGTTCGTCGACCCGGAGACCGGCACCGTGCAGGCTCTGGTCGCGCAGGAGCGCGGCGGCGGCCCGCTCGCGGTGGCGCGGCTCAGCCCGGCTCGCACCGAGCACGAGAGCCACCACGGCTACGGCCGCAGCGGCGACTTCGCGTCCGCGCGGGCCACCGCCGTCGCCGAGGCGCTGGAACGGATCGCCGGCATCGCCCCGCGCGGCCGGCGGACCGTCGTGCGCGCCGCCTACGACGACATCGCCGGCGACGCGCTCGACCCGCGCACGCTGGGCCTCTATCCGGACGACTGGTACGACCGGCCCGGCTTTCTGTTCACCCGCTTCCGTCCGGATCGGCCCACCTCGTGGGTGTGGGCGTACTCGTTCGCACGGGACGCGCCGGTGCTGGTGCCGGAGAGCTACGCCTTCTTCGGCCCCCGCCCGGCGGACGACCTCGGATTCGCCTACGAGTGCTCCAACGGCTGTGCCCTGGGCGGCCACCCGGCCGAGGCGATCCTGTACGGCCTGCTGGAGGTGGCCGAGCGGGACGCGGCCCTGGCCACCTGGTATGCCCGGATGCCCATTCCGCGGGTGGACCTCGGCTCGGCCTCCGACCGCCGCATCCCGATGCTCGCCCAGCGGGTACGCGACCGGCTCGGCTACGACGTGCACGCGTTCGCCGCGCTGATGGAGCAGCGGGTGCCGGTGTTCTGGGTGATGGCCGTCGACGCGCTGGACCGGCCGGACCGGCCGCGCGTGCTGTGCGGCTCCGCCTCCCACCTGGTGCCGCAGCGGGCGCTCCGCCGGGCGCTGGAGGACCTGGGCCCGATGCTGGCAGGCCACATCGACCGCTACGACCCGGCGTCGTCGGCCCGGCTGGCGGCCGACCCCGAGCAGGTGCGGCTGCTGGAGCACCATCCCCTGGCCTACGCCCACCCGGACGCGTTCGACCGGCTGGGCTTCCTGCCGCTGGACGGGCCCACGCTGACCGTCGCCGAGGTGACGGCCCGTGCGGGGTGGCCCGCGCACGACGACCTCCGCGCGGACGTGGCCGAGCTGGCGGCACGCTTCCTGGCCGGCGGCCTCGACGTGATCGCCGTCGACATCACCTCGCCCGAGGCGAAGGCGTGCGGCATGTCCGCCGCGAAGGTGATCGTGCCGGGTACGGCGCCCATGACGTTCGGTCACCGCTACCGGCGCGTCCACGGCCTGCCGCGGTTGCTGAGCCTGCCGCGGCTCCTCGGTCACCGGGACCGCGACCTGGGGTCCGAAGAGCTGAATCCCTATCCTCATCCGTTCCCCTGACCCCGGTCACCACCGGCACGACGAAGGAAGCGAGGCGAACCCGTATGCACCCGACCACGGCGGCGAACGAGGCCGGCGCGGCCACCCGCCGCTACCTGGCCGCGATGCGGAACCGGGGCCCGCTGTCCATCGACTGGGGCGGCGCGCCGACCAGGCACAAGCGCTACCCGGACGCCGTACGGACGCGGCTCCCCTGGGAGTCCGGCGACGGCTCGGCCCTCGGCCGGATCGGCGAACTGCTGCGGGACCTGCTCGGCATGACCAGGCTCGTCTGGTGCCATCAGCTCGACGACGGCGGCGAACCCGCGGGGCGGCCGCCCATGCTCCTCACCGGCCGGCCGGCGCCGTCGGGCGGAGGGTTGTACGCGATCGAGGCGTACGTGGCCGCGGGCGAGCCGCGCCCGCAGGGCCTGCCGGCCGCCCTGTACCACTACGATCCGGTGCACCACGTGCTGGAGCGCGTGCGCGGCGGCGACCACACCGGGGCACTGGCCGGCCTGCTCGCGGACGGTCCGGCGGCGGACGTGGCGATCGTCCTGTCTGCGGTGTTCTGGCGGTCGATGTTCAAGTACGGCGACTTCGGCTACCGCCTGATCTGCCAGGAGACCGGCGTGCTCGTCGCCCAGGCGCTGGCCGCCGGCGGGCGGCTGGGGCTGCCGTGCCGGGCCTGGCTGCGGTTCCCGGACGGTGAGGTGGACCGGCTCCTCGGGCTCGACGGCGCCCGGGAGGCCGCGCTGGCCGTGCTCACGCTGACCCTGCCACCCGGCGGTGCGGGGCGCCCGGACGCCTCCCCGTCCGCCCGCGAGCTGATCGAGCGCCCGGTGGCCGGCGAGAGCACGCCGCTGCCCAAGCCCATGCCTGACGGCCTCGCCGCGGCCCTGCACCGAGCCTGCTCCGCCGCCTCCCCCACGGGCTCGCCGGAGCCGGCGGAGGCGCTGCGGCCACGGCCGCCGGCGCGGGCGGGCCGGGCCTTCCCGGCTCCTGAGCCCGCGACCGGGATCCGCGCCGGCCCGGGAGCGTCTCGCCGCACGTCCCCGCTGGCCGGCTACCGGCCGGTGCCCCTCAGGGGCGCGGCCCTCGGTGCCGTGCTGGCCGCGGCGGGCGAGGGCTACCCGGCCGACCTGCCGGGTGCCGAGACAGGGCCGGCCGCGACCGCGCTGTGCCTGCTGGCCTTGCGGGTGGAGGGCCTGCCGCGGGGCGCCTACTGGTACGACCCGGCCCGGCGGACGCTCCACGAGCTGGCCGGCGCCGAGCGGGGGGACGAGGTGGCCACGGGGCGGCTGCTGGCCAACACCCGGGTGGCGCTGCGCGGGGCCGCCGCCGCGCTGGTCCCCGCGGGCGACCCGGTCGCGGGCGCGCGCCTGTTCGGGGACCGCTGGTATCGGATGCAACAGATGGAGGCGGGCCTGGTCGTCCAGCGGGCCACGCTGGCCGCCACCGCGCTGGGCCTGGCCGCGCGCATCCACTCCGACGGCGCCAACGAGACCACCGACGAGGTGCTCGGCCTCGCCGGGACCCCCTTGCGGAGCCTGTCCTTCCTGCTGCTGGGCACTCCCCCGACCGGCGGGCCCCTGGTGGCCCGCCCCATGCCGGCCGTTGTGCACGAGGAGGTGATGCCCCGCTCCGACGAGAGCCTGACCCGTACAGATCACCTTTGATCGGAATCAGAAGGAGAAGCACATGTCCGCTGAGAACCTCAAGCTCGACCTGCGCGGCCTGGACGTCGACTCCATTGAGGTCGTGTCGGCCGACTCCCTCGTGGTGGAGGGCCACGGCGCCATCGAGACCGGCGCCTCCTCCGCCTTGGGCTACTGCTCGTCCTACCTGACGGCCACCAGCTGCTGGGCTCCGGAGGCGTGACGCCGGAGGCGTCGGCCCGCCGGTGACCCCCGGGTCACCGGTATGACGAGCAGGGCCGAGGGCGCCCGTGCCGTGGGCGCCCTCGGCCCCTGGCGAACCCTCACGAGGAGCGCGTTCGATTGACCGATGTGACGCACACCGTCCCCGTCACCGGGGACGGCGACCTGGCAAGGCTCGCTGATCCCGATTATGCCGTCTCGCCCGTCCTCGCTGTCCGCGTCGCGGCGCTGCCGGTGGCCGGGCTGGACCGGATGCGCTGCACCCGGACGTGGCGGCTGGTGGACGAGCTGGTGAACGTCTCCGCCTGGTTGCGGCGGGAGGGCGCGGACCTGTCCGATCCGCTGCACGACGTGATCGGCGGCACCGCGCCCGGTCCGGCCCGGTCCGGGCTGGTGGCGCTACGGCGCGCGGTGTTCTCCGGACGCCGCCTGAGCGGCGGGGCCGCGACCGCCGACGCGCTGGCGGCCCTCCCCGCCGACCTGACCGCCCGCGTCGGCGCGTGGACCGCCCTGCGGCGCCGCGCGGACGAGTTGCGCGCGGCGCTGCCCGCCGCCCTGGCAGAGGAGTCGCGGGAGAAGACGGCGCTGCTCCGCGAGGCGGTGTCCGACGCCGGTTTCCGGCACGGCCTGGCCCAGGGCAGCCCGGTGCTGGCCGGACGCCTCGACGCCTGGCTCGCCGGCCCCGCCGACCGCCGGCCGGAACGGCAGGAGCTGCTGCGGCTGGCCCGCTATCTCGCCCGGGCGACCGTCAAGACCAGCCCGTACGCCACGTTCACGCTCAGCGGCCTGGGCCGGTGGGAGGCGGACGGCCCCGCGCCGGCGACCGGCGGCGAACCCGCCTGGCGCCTGGTGGTCGAGCTGGATCGGGCGGTCCTGCGCCCGCTGTGGGCGGCGCTCACCCGGCATCGGCGCGTACGGGAGCGCGCCCGGCTCCGCGTCAACCCGACCGCGGCCGAAGACGGCGACCGGATCTGGTTCCTCGGAGCCGGTCACGGCGAGCCGCTGTCCGCGGTGCCGTCGAGCCCGGCGGTGCGGGAGGCCCTCGACTGGGTGCGCGGGCACCCTTGCCCCACCCTGGCCGCCGCCCCCGGGATCGAGCCGCTGGCCGACGCGGGGCTGCTGGAGTTCGTCGCGCCGTACGACGAGCAAGGCCACGACCCGGTGGGCCGGCTGGCGTCGTGGCTGGCGGAGGACGGCCCGGCGCCGTACACGCGAGCTGTCGGCCGGGTCGCGGCGGCCCTGCGCGACGGCGTCACCCGGCCCGGCGACGAGAAGGCGTCCGCGGTCGTACGGGAAGCGCTGCGGGAAGTGCTGCCGCCGGGGCCGTCGCTGCCGGACAAGAACCTGCTCTGGCACAGCGCCGTCATCCCCGGCGTCGCGGGACGGCTGAGCGCGCCGGCCTGGCGCGACGTGTGCGACGACCTCGACGCGCTGCGCGGGCTGCTCGGCCTGTTCGACCCCGACCTGCCCGTCAAGATCGCCGCCGCCGCGTTCTTCCTGGACCGGCACGGCCCCGGCGGCCGGATCCCCGCACTGACGTTCTACCGCGAGATACACCAGGAGGCGCCGGGCGAGGGCGGAGCGCTGCTGCGCGGCATGCTGCGCGACCCGGTGGCGGGCACGCGGGAGGTGCCGGACGCCGAGCCGCCGCGCGGCTTGGTACGGCTCACCGGACTGCGGCGGAGCTTCTGGGAACAGACCGGCGCGCGGGAGCCGGGGCCGGTGGTCGACCTCACGGCCGCCCGCCTGGCCGAGATGGCCGGCGACTGGCCGAGTTTCGTCCGGCCCCCCGGGTCGATCTGCTGCTACCTGCAGGCCGTGCCGGGACCGGGCGCCCTGCGCGCGGTCGTCAACTCCATCTCCGCCGGGTACGGGCGCGGCCTGTCGCGGCTGCACCGGCTGGTCGTCCTCGCCGGCGGTGACGCGCCGCCCGCCGGCGAACTCCGCGCCGCGCAGGGCGACGTCCTGGTGGCCGAGTTCCGCGGACTCGTCGGCGGCGGCCTCAACGCCCGTCCGGCCGCGGCCGACCTCGCCCTCGACCACCCCTTCACCGCCCCGGACGCGCACCTCCCGCGCGTCTCGCCGGCGGAGCTCACCGTCGGCTACGACCCCGGATGCGACAGGCTGACCCTGTTCGACGGCGCGGGCCGCCCGGTCCGGCCGGTCCACCTGGGCATGACCGCCCAGTACTGGCTGCCGCCGTGGTTGCAGTTCCTGGTGCGGACGTTCGGGGAGCCGTCCACGGCGATGGTGCCCGGCTGGGTGTTCCGCACCCGGAGCGAGGTGCCGGGCGAGGGCGAGGTGGAACGGTGGCCGCGGATGGACCTCGGGCGGGTCACGTTCGCCCGGGCGGTGTGGCGGCTCCGGGCAGGCACCTTCCCGGTGCCGGCCAAGGGCGAGGGCGAGGCCTCGTACCTCCCCAGGCTCGCCGAGTGGCTGGCGCTGCACGAGGTGCCCCGCCGGTTCTTCGCCCGGGTGGTGGACCTGCGGGACGGCCTGCTGGTGGGGCTGCTGAGCAAGGACCGCAAGCCGATGTACGTGGACGTCACCGACATGCTGCTGCTGAACGGGTTCCTGCGCGCGCTGCGCGACCCCGGCGCGCTGCTGGTGATCGAGGAGGCCCTGCCCGATCCCTCCCAAGCGCCCCGCTACGGCCCCGGCCGCCGGGTCACCGAGTACGTCGTCCAGCTCTCCGCGCGGCCGGGCCGATGACGGACGCCGGCAGCCGCTGGATCGGCGCGCACCTGTTCCATTCCGGCGACCTCGACCCGCTGATCAACGACGTGGTGGACCCGGTGACGCGGGAACTGGCAGCGGACGGCACCGTGCGCCGCGCGTTCTTCCTGCGCTACTGGGAGGGCGGTCAGCACGTGCGGCTGCGGCTGGAGGTGCCGGACCCGGCGCGGGCGTCGCGCGTCCATGACCTGGTGCGCGAGCGGGCGGCGGCGCACTTCGCCGCCCACCCGTCGCCGCCGGTCGACGCGGCGGCCTACCGCGCGTTCGCGGCCGCCATGGCCGCGGGCGAGCGGCGCACGTCCTACGACGAGCGGCTGCGTCCCGCCGGCTCGGTGGCGTTCATCGGCTACCGGCCGGAATACGAGGCGTACGGGGACGCCGCCTGCGTCGCCGCCGCCGAACGGCACTTCGCGGAGTCGAGCCGGCTCGCCCTGGACGTGCTGCGCGCCGGTACGGAGATGGCCCGGCGCGCGGCGATCGGGCTGGCCGCGCTGACCGTCGCAGCCGCCGCGTGCGAGCCGGACCTGCCCGCCGCCGCCCACCGCCTCGCCACCGCCCGCCAGGCACGAGAGGACCGCACCACCCACCGCCTCGCCGCCGGCGCCGGCCAAGCGCGAGCGGTGAGTGACGAGTCCGTCAGCGCGGAGGATTGGCGGCGCCGCGAAGGCGCTCTCCTCGCCCAGACGCGCAGGCTGTGGGACACGCCCGGCTCCGGCGGCGACCTGCTGGCCACGTGGGCGGCATCGGTGTGCGCGCTCCGCGACGAGCTCGCCGCCCTGCACGCCGCCGGCCGGTGCGCGCCGCGGGACTCGGGCTCGCCGCACGCGCTGCTCGCCCTGGCCGCGCCGCCGGAGCGGCGCACGGTGTCGCTGATCCTGATGCGCTGCGTCCACCTGTTCCACAACCGGCTGGGGCTGCGTGCCGGGACCGAGCGCCACGTGTCGTACCTGGCGGTCCGCGCCCTCGCCGGACTCGCCGACTCCCGGAGGTGACCCCCTTGACCGTGTCCGACGCTCCCACCTGGCACTGCGTGCACGTCTACTACCACGCGGCGGACAAGGACGGCCTGCTGCTGGATGCCGTGCGGCCGCTGTTCGACGGGCTTCGCGGTCAGATCGAGGCGGCGTACGTGCTGCGCCATTGGCGGCAGGGCCCGCACCTGCGGATCAACGTCAAGGCGGCGCCGGCCGTCTGGGAGGGGGTCGTGCGCCCGCGGGTGGACGAGGTCATCGGAGCCTACCTGCGCGCACACCCCTCGACGGCCGCGCTCGACCCGGCCGCGAGCCTGGCCAGGCACCGCCTGCTCGCCATGCGGGAGCAGGAGCACGGGCCGCTCACGCCGTGGCCGCCGGACAACTCCATCCACGACGCGCCGTACGACTCCCGCCGGCACGTGCTCGGCAGCGACGAGGCGGTGGACCTGCTCACCGCGTTCTACGCCGATGCCACCCCGCTGCTGTTCGGCATGCTGGAGCACGTGCGTGCCGGCCGTGACAGCAGGACCGGGCTCGCGCTGAGCCTCATGCTGACCGTCGCGCACACTTCGCAGCACATCACGCGGAGCTACCTGTCGTACCGGATGCACGCGGAGGGCTTCATCACGTGGGCGGCCGACCCCGAAGGCGTCCGCGCCGCTTTCGAGCAGGGCTTCCGGGAACGGCGGGCCGCGCTCACCGAGCGGGTGCGGGACGTCGTCGCCGCCCTGGACAACCCCGCCGCGCCGCCCGTGGCGTTCGTACGCGAGTGGGCGGCGCTGCTGGAGGACTACCGGCGACGGGCCGGAACGCTGCTGGACAGCGGCCGGCTGGTCCAGCCGACGTTCGAGCCGGGCGAGGCGCTCCGGGCGCGGCCCGGTGACCCGCCCGCTCCCCACCACGAGCCGAACGAGCTGCAACGCCTGATCTACGAGAACCCGGCCTACCACGCGGCGGTCTTCACCGACCCGCGCTTCCTGCGCTACCGGGTGCTGCTCAACTACACGTACCTGCACCTGACCCGGCTCGGGCTCACGCCGCTCGACCGGTTCAGGGCCTGCCACCTGCTGGCCGACGCGGTGGAGGACGTCTACAGCCTGTCGGGACTGGACGCCCTGCGCCGGTTCGCCGGGTCGGGTGAGCCCACGGAACCGTCACGCTGACGAGCACAGGCCGGCCGGGGGCGCAGCCCGGCACCTCCTCGTCAGGGGTGCCGGGCTCGATGGACACGCCGGACTCAGAGCTTGACGAATCCCGACGGCTCGCCCTCCGGCGCACGGTGAGGCGGCGGTCTCACCCCCCGATCGCGGGCATGCTCTCAGGAGCGGTCTCCGCCGCCGGGACCGGAGTCGCGAGCAGCTCCACCAGGTGGTCCGCGATCGCGGAGATGGTGGGCTGCTGCCACAGCAGGGTCGCGGGGAGACGGCGGCCGAAGCGCTTCTCCAGGCGCCGCCTGACCATGACGGTCATCACCGAGTCCAGCCCCTGCTCGACGAGGGGACGCCGGATCGCCAGGTCCTCGGGGGCCGTCCTCATCACGGCCGCGATCTCCGCGCGGATCTCGGGCAGGACGCGCTCGCGCAGGTCCTCGGGCGCCAGGCCGGCGAACGACTCCGCCGGTCCCCGGAGATCCTCGTCGGCCGGGGCGGGCGCGTCGATCACCGGATAGCGGAGTCCCGTGAGGTGTCCCACCACCCGGCCGTCCACGTCGGCCAGGAGCGCCCGGACGGTGTCGTCGGCGGCCGGGTCCACGGCCGCGTGGACGATCACCGTCGAGGGCGGCGTGCCGGTCAGCACCACCTCGTCGATGTGCACGACCATGCGCAGCACCGGGTCGCCGGGGAACACGCAGGGCGCCACGGACATCACCGCGTCCAGCGCCGGTGCCCAGCTTCCCGGCTCCCCGGTGCGTACCGTCGCCCGCAGCGCGCCGTCTCCGGCCAGCAGCGTCCCGATCGTCCAGCCGAAGCCCGTCGAGGGCACGCCGACGGCGGCCAGCCGCCGGTGCACGAACCCTGGGTCGATCGGGCTGAGATCGCCGGCGTCCGGCAGCACGTCGGGTTTCACCTGGCCGGGGGCGGCCACGTCGGCGGTGACGTGCACCAGCCAGGCGGGTTCGGGCTCGCCAGGCCCGGCCGGCGTGCGGGCCGCGAGCCGTACCGCCGGCGGCTCGTGCACGACCTGGACCTGCCTGCGCTCCGCGGTCATCAGCGGATGCGTCATCTCCACGTCGGTGAGCGTGACGTCCTCGTCCTCGGCCGCGTGCAGGAACGTGTTGACCAGCACGGCGGCGGGCACGATCTCGACCCCGTTGAGCGCGTGGCTGCCCGGGTAGGGCCGGTTGGCGTCCTCCAGGCTGGTCCGCCACATCCGGGTCCGGCTGCCCGCGAGGCTGGTCGCGGCGCCGAGCAGGGTGTGGGAGCGCACGTCGTGCCCTCGGTTGCCGTCGTCGGCGTACGCCTCGCGCCAGTGGCGGCGGTGCTGCCAGGCGTACGGCGGCAGGTCGGCCAGGCCGCCGGTCGGCTGCAGCCGGCTCCAGTCCACGTCGACGCCGTGACAGTGCGCCGTGCCCACCGCGACGAGGAAGGTCGCCGCCTCCGGCTGGTTGCGGCGCAGTGACGTGCCGACGAACACGTCCTCGAACCCGTTCTCCGAGAGCGTCTCGGTGACGGAGTGCGCCACCACGGGGTGAGGCGAGATCTCCAGGAACACGCGGTAGCCGTCCTGCGCCGCGGCCGTCGTCGCCGCGGCCAGCCGCACGGGGTCGCGGAGGTTCGCCGCCCAGTACGCGCCGTCCAGGATCGGCGTCGACCGGGGGTCCGCCAGCGCGGTCGTGTACATGGGGATGCGGGGCGCCCCGAACGAGAGATCGGCCGTGGCGGCGGCCAGCTCGACGGCCAGGGGCTCCATGTGCGGGCTGTGGAAGGCGACGTCCGACGCCACTCGCCGCACCACGATGCCCTCGGCCGGCCACTCGTTCACCACCTCCTCGACGGCGGCGACGTCGCCGGACAGCACGGTGGAGCCGGGCGCCGACGCGATCGCGGCCACCAGGTCGGTCCGGCCGGCCAGCCGATCGGCCGCCTCCTCGAAGGACAGGCCGACCATCACCATGGCGCCCTTGCCCTCGGCCCGGCGCAGCAGCCGGGAGCGGCGGCAGATCAGGCGGGCGCCGTCGGCGACGGACATCGCGCCGGCCGTCACCGCCGCCGCGATCTCGCCGACGGAGTGGCCGATGACGGCCTCCGGCGCGACCCCGTACGCGTTCCAGAGCCTGGCGAGGCCCAGCTGCATCACGAAGATCATGGTCTGGACGCGGTCGATGGTGTCGAGTTCGCCGTCGGCCAGGACCTGCCGGGGAGAGAAGCCGATCTCCTCGGCGAAGATCGGCTCCACCTCGTCGACCAGGGATGCGAACTCCGGCACGGCGAGCAGCTCCCGCCCCATCCCGCGCCACTGGCAGCCCTGCCCGGAGAAGACCCAGAGCGGCCCGGGACCGGGCTCGGGCAGCACGTCCCCGGTGAGTACGGCCTCGGCCGGCACGTCCTCCGCGAGCCTGCGCAGGCCGGCCGCCAGCTCGTCCGCGCCCGCCCCGACCACGACGGCGCGGCGGGCCAGGTGGGTGCGCCGGAGCGCCAGCGTGTGGCCCGTCGACGCCAGGTCGAGCCCGCTGTCCAGGTGATCGGCGAGCTTGCCCGCGTACTGCCGCAGCGCCTGCTCCGACGCGGCCGACAGGGGGAACAGCCGCTCCCCCGTCACCTCGTCCTCCGGCGTCTGCTGGGCGGGAGGCGCCTGCTCCAGCACGATGTGCGCGACCGTGCCGCCGTAGCCGAAGCTGGAGACGCCCGCCCGGCGCGGGTGGTCGCGCTCCGGCCAGGCCGATCGCCCGGTCACCACGCGCAGGCCCGAGTCCTCCCACGGGATGGCCTCGTTCAGGGTGGTCAGCACGCTCGGGGGGATCTCGCCGCGGTCGAGGGCGAGGACCGCCTTGATGACACCGGCGATGCCGGCGGCGCCTTCGAGGTGACCGATGTTGGACTTGACCGAGCCGATGAGGCACGGGTCGCCGGGGGGCCGCGGCGTGCCGTACACGGAGGAGAGCGCCCCCGCCTCCAGCGGGTCGCCGAGCCGGGTCCCGGTGCCGTGGGCCTCGATGTAGTCGACGGTGGACGGCGCGACGCCCGCCTGCCGGCAGGCCTTGACCATCACGTGTTCCTGGGCCTCGCCGCACGGCGCCATGATGCCGTTGGTGTGCCCGTCCTGGTTCACGGCGCTGCCGATGACGAGCGCGAGGATCCGGTCGCCGTCGCGCTGGGCGTCGGACAGCCGCTTGAGCACGACCACGCCGCAGCCCTCGCCGCGTCCGTAGCCGTCGGCCGACGCGTCGAACGACTTGGACCGCCCGTCGGGGGCCAGCGCTCCGGCGGTGCCGAGCGTGAGGGTCTGGCCCGGGGTGACCAGCAGGTTGACGCCGCCGGCGAGGGCGACGTCGCTCTCGCCGAGCCGCAGGCTCTGCGCGGCCAGGTGGAGCGCGACCAGCGACGCCGAGCAGGCGGTGTCGACCGCCATGCTGGGCCCGCGCAGGTCGAGTGAGTAGGAGATGCGGTTGGCGACGGCGCAGGTGGCGGCGCCGATGCCGGTCCACGCCTCGATCTGGGGCAGGTCCTCCAGCAGACGGCCGCCGTAGTCGGCGGTGCAGACGCCGACGAACACCCCGGCGTCGGTGCCGGCCAGCCGGTGCGGCGGCAGGCCGGCGTGCTCCAGGGCCTCCCAGGCGGTCTCCATCAGGATCCGCTGCTGGGGGTCCATCAGCTCGGCCTCGCGGGGCGACAGTCCGAAGAACTCCGCGTCGAAGCCCTCGATGTCGCTCAGGAAACTGCCGTGGCGCACGGCGTCGCGCAGCGCGGCGGCGTCTTCCGGACTCCGGTTCTCATACCGGCGCCAGCGTTCGGCCGGCAGCGGCCCGGTCGTGTTCCGGCCGGAGCACAGCAGGTCCCAGAACTCGTCCGGTGAGCGGGCGTCGCCGGGAAGGCGGCAGCCGATCCCGACCACCGCCACTGGTTCCACCCGCGGACTGTCGACCATCTGCGTTGGTTTCCCTT
Source organism: Nonomuraea sp. NPDC054003 (assembly GCF_055585125.1). Lineage (NCBI taxonomy): Bacteria > Bacillati > Actinomycetota > Actinomycetes > Streptosporangiales > Streptosporangiaceae > Nonomuraea > Nonomuraea sp. NPDC054003. Next base: position 210,430 of record NZ_JBVJKR010000012.1, on the reverse strand, counting down.
CGGTTCATACCCATGGAGGAGTGTCGATGATCTTGATGACGGCTCCGGAGACGGTCACTCCAGGCCCGGTGCCGAGCATCAGCATGTGGTCGCCGGGGCGCAGCTGCCCGGTCGTCAGCAGGTGGTCGAGGGAGAGGATCTGGTCGCTGGCCCCGCAGTGGCCGATGGTGCGGCCGTAGTCCCAGGTCGAGCGGGACATCGGCAGGTCGAGCATGGCCATGCAGCGCTGTTCGACGATCTCTTCGGAGTAGTTCATGAACGCCACCCGGGCGAGATCGCGGGCCTCGATCCCGCTCTCGGCCAGCGCGCGCTCGACGATCTCCATCAACGCCCGCTGGATCTTGAACAGCGCCGAGGTGGCCTCGCCCTTGGGCATGACCTGGTGCCGGAACTGCTCGTTCCTGGTCGCGAAGCTCATCCGGCGCCCGACCGTGACGCCCGGCGGGAACAGGGGTTCGCTGCCCCGGTGCAGTTCCTCGGCCTCGGCCACCGTCGTCGTGCAGACGGACGTCAGCCGCGCGAAGCCGGTCTCCTTGGTGAGCACGAGCGCGCTGGCCGCGTCGCCGCCGATGTAGCCGGGGCCCATCCGCCACCGGTCCATCAGCGGGGTGCCGTAGTTGTCGGCGGCGACCAGCAGGGCGGCCTGCCGGCCGGGGGCGGCGTCCAGGTGGCCGGCCGCGAGTTCCAGGGCGATGAACATCCCGTTGCAGCCCTGCCGGACCTCGGTGGCCAGGACGTCCCCGCCGACGAGGTGACGCTGCAGGTAGGAGTGCGGGGGCCAGCCGTCCGGCCCCTGGTGCCAGGTCGAGGCGTACAGGAGGAGGTCCAGATCGGCCTGCGCCCGCCCGCTGCGCTTGAGCGCGCTCCGCGCCGCGTGCAGGGCCATCTCCGGGGCCGGCACGTCACCGGCCACCGCCGCCCCGGCCAGGTTGTGCAGCTCGGCCTCCTCGGCTGGATACCAGCCTTTGGCGACGGCTTTCGCGACGCTGACGACGGTCCGGGGCACGAAGGTTCCCACTCCGCTGATGTACGTGTCCGCCAACTTCATGACTCTGCCCTCGTCCCGGCTAGACGGATTCGAGCTCTCGGACCATCGCCACGATGGTCACGACGTCCCGGAAGTTGTCGGGGTCGAGCTTCGCCGCGGGGATCGCGACGCCGAGGTCCCTGCGGAGGAAGTTCAGCAGCCGCGCCGTCCGCAGGGAGTCCAGGAGGCCCGACACGAGGAGCGGGGTCGTCTCGTCGACCTCGATGTCGTCGCCGTCCAGGACGAGGTTCTCCTGGACGAAGGCGACCAGTCTCTGGGTGAGCTCGGTCATGCGCGTGCCCCTTGCGTGACGGGAGAGGTGGACAGGACCCTGAACGCCGCCGCGGCGACGGACGTCCCGGAGCCGAACCCGACCATGAGCAGGTGGTCGCCGGCCACCAGCCCGCCGGTCGCGATCAGGTGCTCGAAGGCGATGAACTGGTCCACCGCGCCGCAGTGGCCCACGCGCCTGCCGTAGTCCCAGGTCGTCTGGTCCTCGTCGATGCCCAGCCAGGACATCTGCCCGTCCAGGTCCTCGCGGCGGCCGTGCGGGAAGGCGACCCGCGTGATGTCGGAGAGCCCGATCCCGGCCTCGTCCAGGGTCTGTTCGACCTGCTGCATCATCGTCTTCTGGATCGTCAGGTGGATCCCGGTCCCCTGCGCCTTGAGCAGCCGCTGGCGGAACTCCTCGTGGCGGTCACCGAAGCTCAGCCCCCTGCCGACGGTGGCGTCCGGGGGGAACAGGGGGTAGGCGCCGTCGTTGACCGCGTCGGCCTCGGGTATCACCGTCGCGTTCACCGACAGGAGCTCGGCCATGCCGTACTCCTTGCCGAGGACGAGCGCGGCCGCGGCGTCGCCGATCAGCGCCCCGGGCGTCATCCGCCAGCGGTCCACCAGCGGGGTGCCGTGGTTGTCCGAGGAGACGACCATGGCGGTCCGCCGGTCCTCGCCGGCCCGCAGGTAGCTCGCCGCCAGCTCCAGCGAGCTGATCATCCCCACGCAGCCGCTCCGGATCTCGAACGCCGGAACGTTCCCGCCGAGGAGGTGCTTCTGCAGGTAGTGCTGAGGTTGCCAGCCGTTCGGGCCCTGGTGCCAGACCGACGGGTAGAGCAGGAGGTCGAGCTCGCGCGGGGAGGACTCACCCCAGCGGTCGTACGCGTCCAGGACCGCGAGCCGCGCCATCTCGGGCGCGGGCATGTCGCCCGCCACCGCCGCGCCGATCTGCCGAAATCTCTCGGCCTCCTCCTCCGGATACCAGCCCTCGCGAACCGCCTGCTCGACGCTCACGCTGTCAGGCACATAAACGCCGAGGCTCCTGACGAACATGTTGGATGTACGCACACGTCCCCTAACTCGTCGACGATCCCGGGCAACGGTCCTCGGGCAGCGTGAGGCGGCTCATCCGATTTATTTCGGGCCCGGGATATCAATCGGCTCCCGACCGGCGGGTGAATACAACGGAATGGTCCGGCGAGCCGTCAGCAAGGATAGGGGCCGATCCTCGGATAAGGCAATATGTCCGCGAGTGATCCGGCCCGCGACATTCCGTAATCGAGATCCGACGGAACGTGTCGCATTTCGGAAATGCTTCTTTCCGCTTCACACCGCCATTTCCGCGAATGTGACGGCCGCGAATCCGGCGCCGGACCCGGCGCTATTCACGCTCGGGCCCGGCGCGCGTCGTCTCAGGCGGGCACCTTCGTGCAGACGATGTCGTTGAGTTTGAACTGGGCCGGAACGGGGTTCGTCCCGGTGGCGGTCGCCGAGAAGCCGAAGCTCTGGCTGGAGCCGGGGCCGATGTAGGAGTTGTGGCCGGCGTCGCGGGCGGTCACCTGGGCGCCGGTCTGGGTCACCGTGGCGTTCCAGGCGTTCGTGATCTGCTGGTTGCCCGACCAGGCCCACGTCACGGTCCAGTCGTCGACGGGGGTCGTGCCGGTGTTCCTGATGGTCACGGTGCCGTTGAAGGCGCCGTTCCAGGCGCCGGTGGCGTAGGCGACCTCACAGGAGGTGCCCAGCTTGAGCCCGCCGCGCAGGAAGGTCGCGAAGTTGGCCCAGGTGGGGTTCAGCGTCCCGGTGCCCACGGTCTCGGAGCAGTCGGTGGTGGTGTAGACGGTCTGGTTGCCGTACTGGGCGGGGTCCATGATCTGGGACATCATGTGGTCCGCGGCGGGCACCGAGACGAAGGTGGCGTCGCCGCACTGGGCCTTGATCCTGTTGTAGAGCAGGACGCTCTGCCCGTGCGGCACCAGGAAGTCGGCCTGGCCGTGCAGGAACATCAGCGGCGGGTCGTTGGCGTCGACGTAGGTCATGGGATTGGCCTGGGCCACCTTGGCCGGGCAGGTCTGGATCGGGCAGCCGACCAGGAGGGATTCCGGGGAGGCCGGGGAGTCGTGGTCGAGCCCGCCGGTCGGCAGGTTCTGCGCGTTCATCTGCAGGAAGTCGGTCGGGCTGTAGAAGGCGAGTCCCACCTGCACGGCGCTGGAGACGCCGGTCGTGCCGACGGTGCCCTCCAGCGCCGCCACCCCGCCGGACAGGGTGGCCATCTCCGTCAGCCAGCCGCCCGAGGAGTCGCCCATGATCGCGAAGCGGTTCGGGTCGATCTGGTACGTCGCGGCGTTCGCACGCAGCCAGCGGATGGCCGCCTTGATGTCGTGCACCTGGGCCGGGAAGATCGCCTGTGCGCTGTTCCGGACGCTGACGCCGGCCACGGCGAAGCCCAGGGGGTTGAAGATTGCCGCGATCGCGTCCGTGCCGGCCTTGCCGTCGTCGCTCGTCCACGCCGAGCCGGTGTGCCAGATCAGCAGCGGCCGGGGCGTGATGCCGGTGGACGGCAGGTAGAGGTCCAGCAGATGGCCCTTGCTGCCGGCCGGTTGCGCGGGCGCGTAGGCGATGTCGGTGACCACCTGCGCGGCGTGGGCCGGCGGCGCCGAGGCCACCGACACACCGACGGCGGCCAGCACGGTCATCGCCATGCCGACGATCATGGCCGTGCGGATTCGAGCTTGCATGGTGCGACTCCGGTTGGTCGGATGATCGCCGCTTCCCCGGTCCCCGGCCATAGCGCCTGCTAGAACCCTGCTAGAACAATGTCCTGCTCGAGTGTCGCGGCTCACATCGATATGGGCGGGGAGACGATATGACACGTAAGTGACGCTGGTCAAAGTTTTCCGCACTTCATCCAGACCGGACTGAAAAAGCGGCATAAATCGTACTTTGTGGATCACAGGGCTCGAAGGCCGACCAGATCATCCATGGCGTGCACAGGCGGTCGGATAAGCACCCACGGGGCCTTGACAAGCCACTCGGCAAGCGACACCGGCCTTACCGGCAGTAAACACCCGCGCAACCTCGGGTTAACGCCGTGAAAGTTTCATCCTCTTGCCCCGGCCGATTCGACGTGACAATCTTTCCAACGCCGGGTTGGTGATAATGTCCACCGTGATGATCACCCCCCCAGTCGCAGGAGGACGAATGCGAAAGGCACGCGCTGTTCTCGTCTCGGCCGTCATGGTCCTCGGAGTGTCGCTGACGATCGGCGCCGCCCCGGCGCACGCCGAAAGGCTGGCCGGCGTCTTCAGGGACTACTCGGAGTGCCAGCGGATCGGCAGCCACGGCATAAACCAGGGCTGGTGGGACGACTATTCATGCGAGTGGGAAGGCCGTTACCGCTACTACTTCCTCTACGCGTGACACCGTGAGCCGCGCGCACCCCCGGGGCTGAGGGGCCGGACCGGGGGGCGCGTGTGTCTCCCGTTCTTCCTGCCGGTCGCGAGGCCGGCCGGTGCCGGTCAGCGGTGCAGCAGGACCGGCAGGCGGGCCCAGCCGTGCGCGATGAAGGACGGCACGTGGAGCAGCTCGCTCTCGTCCACGGCCAGCCGGAGGTCCGGGAAGCGGGCGAACAGCGCGGGCAGGGCGGTGAGCGCCTCCTGCCGGGCGAGCGGAGCCCCGATGCAGCGGTGCACGCCGATGCCGAAGGCCAGGTGCTCGTCGCGTTCCTTGGTCGGGTCGAACCGGTCGGCGTCCGGGCCGTGCTGGTCGGGGTCGTGCCCGGCCGCCAGGTAGCTGGTGATGATCGCGTCGCCCGCCTCGATCCGTACGCCGCCGATCTCGATCGGCTCGATGGCGAAGCGCAGCGGCAGGTTGGCGATCGACGGCGTCCAGCGCAGCGTCTCCTCGACCACCGCGTCCCAGGAGACCTCTCCCGACAGGACCCGCTGAAGGTGGTCCGGATGGGTGAGCAGGGCGTGCACCGCGTTGCCGATCAGGTTGACGGTGGTCTCGTGCCCGGCCGCGATGAGGAGCAGCAGAGTGTCACGCAGCTCGTCGTCGGTGAGCGAGTCGCCGCTGTCGCGGACGTTGATCAGCTCGGTGGTCAGGTCGTCGCCCGGGTGCTCGCGCTTGTGGGCGACCAGGGCGGGCAGCACGGTGCCGATCCGGGCGGCCGTGGCAGCCGCCTGCTCCGGGGTGGCGGTGGTGTCCATGATGGCCTCCATCACCTGGGCCATCTCCTCCCGCATGCCCTCGGGGACGCCGAACAGCTCGCAGATCACCCGCATCGGCAGCGGGTGGGCGTAGGCGGCGCGGAGGTCGACGGCCTGGCCCCGGGGCTGCGCGGCCATGGCGTCCAGCAGTTCCGCGACGATGTCCTCGACGATCGGCTGCATGGCCTTGGTACGGCGCGCGGTGAAGCTCGGGGCGATCAGCTTGCGCAGCCGCCGGTGCTCCTCGCCGTAGGCGCTGAGCATGTTGGACACGCCGATCCAGGTCATGATCCAGGTCCAGCCCGGCTCGGCGAGCGCCTGGGGCAGCAGCCGCCAGTGCCGCTTGTCCTTGCTCACCAGCGGATCGAGGATGAGCTGCTTGAGCAGGTCGTGCCGGGTCACCGCCCAGGCCGGGATGCCTCCCGCGAGCTCTACGAGGACCAGGGGGCCGAGGTCGCGTAGTCGGCGGACCTCGCCGGGGAGGTCGGAGCCGAAGGGATCGAGGACGACGGGGGCCGCATTGCCCACGGGGATTCTCCTGGCTGGTCGGGACGGATCGGGGTGAAGCGCACCGGCAGGTGCGCCAGCGCGCGATGGAACGGGCCGGGCCGCCACGACAGCTCGTCGCGGGGCACGGTCAGTTCGAGGTCGCACAGGTGAGAGGTCAGGCGTTCGATCGCGGTCATCGCGATGAGCACGGCCGGGTCGCTGGCCGGGCAGCGGTGCGACCCGGCGCCGAAGCCCAGGTACGCGCCGCCGTCGGAGCGCAGTTCCTCGGGGATGCCGGTGGGCTCGGTGTTGGCCGCGGCGTAGGAGACGAGGACCAGCTCGGCCGGCTGGATCCAGGTGCCGTGGAAGTGCACGGGCTGGAGCGTGAAGTACGGGCCGTAGTTCGCCATGGCGGGCTCGGCGCGCAGGGCTTCCATGAGGGCGTCGTACGTGCTGAGCGCGCCATTGGTGAGCGAGCTGTAGTAGCGGTCGTCGCTGACCATCCGGGAGATCGTGTTGGAGATCAGGTTGGCCATGGGGTCGTAGGTGGCGGCCGTCACCAACACGAGGGTCTCCGCCAGCTCGTCGGTCCGCAGCATGGCCGGATGGTCCATGAACCAGGAGGTCAGGTCGTCGCCCCGCTGGGCGTGCTTGGCCTGGATCAGCTCGCCGATGTAGCGGCTGAACGCCTCGCTGCCTCGCGCGCCCGTCTCGCCGTCGGCCTCCATCATGTCCGACAGGGCCTGGACCAGGCCTTCGCTGTCGGAGTCGGGCCGCCCGAAGAGCAGGTTGAAGACGCGGGCCGGGATGAGCCGGGCGAAGTCGGCGACCAGGTCGGCCTCGCCCTTCGTGGCGAACCGGCCGATGAGCGAGTCCGACACCTCGGTCACCAGCTGGCGCAGCTTGTGCGGCTGGATCTGCTGGAAGCAGTCGGCGATCACCTTGCGGTAGCGGGCGTGCTCGGCGCCGTCGGAGAACAGCGCGTTCGGCCGGTAGCCGAGCATCGCGATCACCCCGCCGGTCTCCGGGGTCTCGGGGAGCCGCGCCTGCCAGGCGCCGGAGTTCTTGCTCCAGAAGCCGCCGGCGTTGGTCAGCACGTCCAGGGCGGCCCGGTAGCCGATCACCAGGTGGGCCTCGACGCCCGGGGCGATCTCCACGGGCGCGACCGCGCCGTGCCGCGCGCGCAGCTCCGCGTAGACGGCCTGCGGGTCTCTGGCGTACTCGGGCCCGTACAGGCGCCCGGCGTCGGGCATGTAGCGCAGGGTCATGACAACACCAGCTCTCTGACGTGCTCCACCAGCGCGATCAGCGAGGCGCGGGCGGAGGCGGGGTCGCGGGCGTCGCACACCATCAGCGGCGTGCGCGGGTCCAGGTCGAGCGCCTGGCGCACGGACTCCAGCGGGTAGTCCGGCGAGTCGGGGAAGTGGTTGACGGCCACGGCGTAGCGGATGCCGGCGTTCTCCACCAGGTCGAGCACGGCGAAGCTCTCGTCGATGCGGCGGGTGTCGGCCAGCACCAGGACCCCCAGCGCGCCGCGTACCAGCTCGTCCCACAGGACCTGGAAGCGGGTCTGTCCCGGCGCCCCGAACAGGTAGAGCACGACGCCCGGCAGGGTGAGGCGGCCGAAGTCGATCGCGGTGGTCGTGGTCGTCTTCTCGTTCACGCCGGTGAGGTCGTCGACCAGCGTGCCCGCCTGGGTGAGCACCTCTTCGGTGTTGAGGGGCTTGATCTCCGAGAGCGCGCCCACGATGGTCGTCTTGCCCACCCCGAACGGCCCTGCGATGACCAGTTTGACCGGGATGTGCTCGGCGCTGACGCGACTGTCAGAGAGCGCGGAGGCCATTGAGTACCAACTCCAAGATCTCGATGTCGGGCAGGTCGGTGGCCGGCGGATCGCGGGTCAGCAGCGTTCCGCCGCCGACCAGCCCGGCGACCAGCAACCGCACCACGCAGTAGGGCAGGCCCAGGTGCGCGGCGCACTCGTACACCGACAACGGCCCGTCCCGCAGCAGGGCCAGCAGATGCGAGCCCGGAGGGTCCAGCCCGTTGGTGGCGGCGTCGGGCGCGATGTAGACCAGGGTCGTCCGCTGGACGCTGATGTGCTCGGGCACGGTCAGTCTCGCGGCGGCCATGTAGTCCGGGACGACCCGCCGCCGTTGTCGTCCTGAGGTCATGTCCGCACGCCCTGCACCCTGGCCGCGCTGGCCTCGTCGAGAGCCTTGATCAGCTTCTGCACCTGCAGTTGCACCTCGTAGGCCAGCGCGCCGACGTTGACCGCGCCGGTGGCGGCGACGACGATGGCGGCGCGGTCGCCGGCCGGGGCGATGTAGTAGTAGCCGCTGTCGGCCGAGATGACGATGTCCACCACCCCGCCTTCGGAGCCGCCGCTGAGGCCGTCGCACAGGGCTCGGGCGGCCCCCAGCACGGAGCTCGTCATGGCGGCGGCGCGCTCGCCGGTCTCGGTCGTCACGTCGGCCGAACCGCCGAGGATCAGCCCGTCACGGCTCAGCACCACGCCTCGCGTGACCCCGGGCAGCGCCATCAGGGGCGACAGGACCCAGGACACGTCGAGGGACAACGCGCGTCCCTTGGTCGGAACACGGCCAGAAGCGCTGTGAGCGTCCATGGAACGGTCAATTCCCTTCGGTGATGTCGTGCTGCTGGGTCGGGAGCGCTTCGCGGCGGCCCGCTTCGGCTCCGATCTGGAAGTCCCCCCACCGCTTCTGGGCCGCCTCCGGGGTGGTGAGCACCTTGCCGTCGGGGCCCTGGGAACCGCCCGCGCCGGGCCGGGGGCCGGACGCGGGGCGCGGCGGCGACTGGCGGCGACGCTGCGGCAGCGGGGCCAGGTCCTCTCCTGTCTGTTGCCGCGTCTCCGCCGCGGGCTCGGTCCGCGCGAACGAGGCGACGGGCGCTGGCGCCACGGGCTCCGGCCGGAAGGCGGGGGCCGCGGCGCGGACCGGCTCGGGCGCCAGCACCGACGGCCGGCTGTCCTCCGGCATCTCCACGAGCAGGGCGGTGGGGATGTTCAGCACGGCCTGCACGCCGCCGAAGGCGCTCTTCTTGACCGTGACCTGCAGGCCGTAGTGCGCGACCTGGCGGCCGATGGCGGCCCAGCCGGTGTGGGGCGGGTTGCCCAGGTCGACGAGGCGGGCCGGCTGGGTGCCGCTCAGCAGGCGGGTGGCGCGGGCGTACTGCTCCTCGTTGAGTCCGACACCGGCGTCGTCGATGACGATGGCGGCGCCGTTGTTGGTCTCGTGCACGGCGATGGTCACCTTGAGCGTGCCGTAGGAGTGGTGGACCGCGTTGGCCAGCAGCTCGGCGGTGATGAACAGGATCGACTCCGCGGCGCGGGCGGCGACCCCGATCCGGCGGCGCAGGTGGTTGGCGGGGCCCTCGATGCGCTGCTCGAAGTTCTCCACCCGGGAGATGGCGCCCACCATCAGGTCCACCAGGTAGGTGTCGTCACGCGACAGGCCGGGCGTGGCGCCGCACGCGATGCCGGTCACCTGGACGCGGCGGATGATCAGTTCGTTGAACATGTCGAGTCCCAGCACCTCGCGCAGGAGCGCGGTGTGCTCGTCGCCGCTGTAGCGCTGTTGCACACCGGCGAGCAGGTCCTGGGCGCGCAGCGCCTGGGTCTGCACGCGGGACATCGCGCCCCTGATGACCGCCTGGGCCGCTTCGTCGATACGCTCGCCCTCCTCTCTGACGCCGCGGGTGAACGCGTCGAGGAGGGCGCGGTGCTGCCTGTCGACGTCCGTGCCCGCGAGCGCCTGGTGCTGCACGCCGGGCACGATCACGTGCGGGCTGCGCAGGTGGGACAGCAGGGCGGGGACGCGCTTGGTGATCAGGTGCTCGGTCTCGGCGCGGACGAGCTCCTGCTGGGCGCGGGCCTCGCGCAGCAGCTCCGCGCTCTCCTGGGCCTGGCGCTCCGCGTGGGCCAGCCGCTGCTCGGTGGCGCTGGTCTCGCGCGTCCGGTGTTCGTGTTCCTGGCGGGCCTGGGCGAGTTGCCCGCGGGCCTGGGCGAGATCGCGGCGTACGCGGACGTGGTGGAGGAGGACGCCCACGAGGGCCAGGGCGAGGACCAGGGCGATGATCGCTGCGGGAACGCTGAAGGAGTCTGGCGGCATGACAAGTCCTGGGGTCGAGGAGAGCCGGCGGAAAGATGTCGACCGCCGAAGAGTTTGCTAGCGGCGCGTGGGGTTCTCGCGCGGCGTCCGGCCTGGACCGCGTCGGCGTTGACCGAGCCCTTCCGCGACGTGGGCACGGCTGCGTGCCCGGTGCGGCTCTGCCTGAGGCAGGGCGAGGCCAAGCGACATGTGCATCCTCAGTCTCAGTCGAACGACGGCCAACAGGGAAACCAGTATTCCCGCTTGGTCACGATAGTCAACCGTGTGTAAGGTCTTCAGTGCATTCCGTCGCGCAAATTGTCCCGATTTGTTCCGATTGCGGTGGCGTCGGGACTAATGGGCGCAGGGCAGGTCGCCGACCCCATGGAACCGGGCCCCTCCCCCGCCCCTCCGGCCGGCACCGCCTGATGCGGGCCGTCCGGGTGGGAGATCGGGCCGTCGGGCGAGGACTGGGCAGCTTCCCGCAGGCGTTCATGCACCTGGCGCTCATCGCCGCGGCCATGTCCCTCGACGAGCCAGCTCGACCGCGCCGAGGCGGCCTGAGCGGGGACTCGGCCGGTCGATGCCCTCCGTCAGAGGGAACGCGATCCCCTTTTCTCACCCGTACGATCACCATAAATGGATAAAGAAGTCCCATGGGGAAGATGTTCCGCTTCGACCCGGGCAATGACCATTTTGAACACCTTTGGAGAAATGCGGGCGAGAAGCGAAGGTCCTGAACATAAGAACCGAATAGGGTGTTTTTAGGTACACGCCTGAGCTGCCCGAATCGCTGAATCACCGGGAGACAGCGTCCGGACGAATTCGGCGCACAGGCGGGGCCGCGCAAGCGGGCCACCTCGCAAGCTCTGCCGTGCGAAGGGAGCCGGCAATGACCAATCCACGCTACGCACGACCGCAGGAGACGTCCCGAGGTCAGGTGCCTCCACAAGCCCGTCAGGAAACGCCGCAACAGGCTCCTGCCCGGCCCACGATGGAGGCGCCCCAGCCGACCGGCTGGGTCGGCTGGGTGGCACTCGCCGGCATCGGGATGATGATCCTGGGATGCTTCCAGGCCTTCATGGGCCTGGTGGGGATCTTCAACACCGACTTCTACGTCGTCACCGCCAACAACCTGGCGATTCCCGTCAACTACACGTTCTGGGGATGGTTCCACCTGGTCATGGGTGTGGTCGTCTTCCTCGCCGGCGTCGCCGTCATGACGGGCAAGACCTGGGGACGAGTGGTCGGCATCACCCTCGCCGCCCTCCAGGCGCTCGTCAACTTCGCCTGGCTGCCCGCCTACCCGGTCTGGTCGACGATCGTCATCGTCTTCGACGTCCTCGTCATCTACGCGCTGGCCGTCCACGGGAGGGAGATGAAGGCGTTCGACCGCGGCGCTGTCCCATAGGACGCTGATCGAGGAATCGGCGCTGCTTCGGCGGCGCCGATTTCTTGCCGTCCGTCGGCGGGCAACGGTCCAGCGCGAGCCAGGATGCCACGTCGGTTCCCCTCGGGAGGGATGGCCTGGTCAGCGCGGTCGGAGACCAGGCCGCAGGGTGGCGAAGCCGCCGCGTCAGTCTCCGGTCTTGCGCTCGCGTTCGTACGCGGCGTTGATGCGCAGCGCCTCGGCGAGCTGGTCTTCCAGGACGATGATCCGGCAGGCGGCTTCCACGGGGGTGCCCTGGTCGACGAGTTCCCTGGCACGGGCCGCGAGGCGCAGCTGGTAGCGGGAGTAGCGGCGGTGGCCGCCGCTGGAGCGTCTCGGCTCGATCAGCTTGGCGGTGCCGAGGGCCCGCAGGAACGTGGGGGTGACACCGAGCATCTCGGCTGCCGCACCCATGCTGTAGGCGGGGTAGTCCTCATCCTCGAACCGGTCGTCGGCCTCGTGTGTGACGCTGCCCGCGGTGCCGCCCGGGCGGGCGCCGGGTGTGTGGGTTTGATCCATAGATGCCTTTCATCATGCGAACAAGGGCCCCGGCGCCTGTATGCGCCGGGGCCCGAAGAGGTTCAACACCATCTACCGGCCATTCGGCCGGCCTACTGTATTCCGCATCCGCCCTGATGTGCGGCGGTGATGCGGGGATCGCGAATGCGTGACCGTAGACCACCTTCCAATCTTGTGGAACTGCGGCACCCGTCCGGCGGGACTCAGCCGGCGACGGGCGATCCTTCGATGGCGTTCAACACTCCCTTCCTCAACTTGCCGGACTGACTGTCCACTTCCACTTCGGCAGCGCGTCCACGATCAGGACCCCTTACCACTGCGTTGGCCCATCACGTCCGACCTTCTGCCTTCACCTACTCAAACCTCGTCACGGGCAGTTCGTCGTGTTGCGGTAACTCTTCTGCTGCCCGGCGGATCCGTTCCTTTCGATGACAGGAACTCTAGCGCGTACGTCTTCGGATGTCTACTACGGCGAACATAGATTTTCGGTTCCAGGCCTCCGCCCCGGCCGGGTGCCTGGAAAGGGCGTCGGACGCCGTGCGGGCTGATGCGACGGAGCCGGCGAGGCCGGGGTCCTCGCCGGAAACAGGGCTCAGCTACGTACGGCCAGGTCCTGGGCGAGATGGCCGATGACGTCGCGGGCGTCGTCCTCGATGCCGTTGATGAAGGTGGATCTGCGCCGCCGCAGCATGGGCAGGCCCAGCGCGTACAGTCCCGGGCTGTCGACCACGCCGCCGTCGTGGCGCAGCCGGCCCTTCTCGTCGACCACGGGCACGTCCAGCCAGCCGTAATCGGGCCGGAAACCCGTCGCCCACACGACCGTGCGGATCTCGCCGCTGTTCAGATCGAGCTGCAGGCGCGCCGACTCGGGCACCCGGGTCGGCTCGAAGCTCTCGGGCGGGCCGACCTCGGCCTCGCGGCCGGACGTGCGCGCCCACGCGTCGAAGCCGTCGAGCAGGCGCCTCATCTTGAGGTCCGCGAGCGAGAACACGTTGCGCAGGCCGCCGGAGAACAGCGCGCGGCCGTCGCGCACGGCCGCCCAGCGGCCCACCAGCTCGACGCCCATCGCGGTGAGCGCGTTGAGGTCGAGCGTCGCGCGTTCGGGGGTGCCGACGAGCTGGGGCGAGGGCAGCCGCCTGGCCCGCGTGAGATCGTCGACCTCGTCGTAGCGCTGGTCCCACACGCCGGAGGCGTCCATCCACCACAGCACGTCGCGCCCGCGGTAGGTGCGGGGCAGCCGCACGTGCTCGCCCACCGAGAGGATCACCGGCCGGCCCGACCTGCGCAGCTCGGCGGCCAGTTGCACGCCGGTGGCCGACGCGCCCACGACGAGCACGCCGCCGTCGGGGAGCTGACCGGGTTCGCGGTAGCCGAACGGCGTCAGCTGCCGCACGGAGGACGGCACCGCCTCGCTGAACTTGGGCACCACCGGCTGGTTGCAGGCGCCGCTGGCGATGACGACCGCCCGGCAGCCGATCTCGCCGTGGTCCGTCGTCACGTCGTATCCGCCGTCGGTCCGCCGGACGGACGTGACGTTGGTGCTCGTTCGTACGGGAGCGCCCGAGAGCACGGCGAAACGCTCGATGAACTCGGTCACCTCCCCCATGGTCATGTAGCCGTCGGGGTCCGGGCCCTCGTAGCCGAGGCCGGGCAGGCGGCTCTGCCAGTTGGGGGTGAGCAAGCGGAAGGAGTCCCAGCGCTCGCGCCGCCAGGAGTTCGCCACCTCGCCGCGCTCCAGCACGACATGATCGATCGAACGGTCGCCGAGGAAGCGGCTCGCCGCGAGGCCCGCGTGCCCCGCCCCGATGACGACCGTTGTGACACGCTCGCTGATGGCTCGGCCCTCAGGCGACTTCGACGGTGACGTCTGTCGGGTTGGTGATGGCGTCGAACACGGCCGAGCGCTTCTGCGACTGGGCCACCAGCGCCTCGATGTCCTGCTTCGAGGCGTCCGCGTCGATGTTGAAGGTCACCTTGATGTCGGTGAAGCCGTTGCGGACGTCGGCGTCGGCGCCGAGGATCCCGCGGATGTCGTGCTTGCCTTCGAGCGTCGCCTCGACCGAGCGCAGCTGGATGCCACGGTTCTGCGCGACGGACGCGACACCCGCCGTCAGGCAGCTGGCCAGGCCGACGAGGAGGTACTCGATCGGCGTGATGCCGTTGTCCTCGGCCGCGAAGACGTCAGGGTGGTCGGCGTCGAACACCGCTTCGTTCTTGTGGGTCTGCTCCTGCCCCAGACCGAAGAACTCCTTGACGGTGGTGGTGCTGTGGACGCCGTTCTGCCATTTGGAGGACGCCCGCCAGACGAACTGCGCGGCCTCCGGCGCGGTCTTCAGCACCTCGCGCGCGTCCAGCAGCGCCTGCACGTTCACTCCGTTGGCGACAGTCGTCATGTCCCGCACCCTTCGGCTACTTCCTGTACTTCCAGTAGGTATTTGACCATACACCCACGGTGGCGGCTACCATAGCTCCCATGTCACAGCCAGCCTCGACGCTCGCGGCCGGCATGGCCGGCACGGCCGGCACCGTGGAAACCCAGTATCTCGACCTGCCGCAGCCTGTCCCCCTCGACTGCGGCAGAGATCTGCACCCGGTGCGCGTAGCGTATGAGACCTACGGAGTCCTCTCGCCCCAGCGCGACAACGTCATCCTCGTGTGCCACGCGCTCAGCGGCGACGCCCACGCCGCCGGCCTGGCCAAGGTGCCGTCCGAGGAGAGCACCCGCGACGGGTTCGGGGCCGCCGACCGCGACGGCGCCGCCGGCAAGGGGCTCGGCTGGTGGGACGGGATGATCGGCCCCGGCAAGGCCTTCGACACCGACCGCTTCTTCGTCATCTGCACCAACCTGCTCGGCGGCTGCGGCGGCACGACGGGCCCGTCGTCCATCGACCCGGCGACGGGCAGGCCGTACGGGGCGGACTTCCCCGTGATCACGGTGGCGGACATGGTACGGACCCAGCGCGCGTTCCTGGACGTCCTGGGCATCGAGCGGCTCGCGGCGGTGGCCGGGGGCTCGCTTGGCGGGATGCAGGCCATGGAGTGGGCGGTCCTGTACCCCGAC
Organism: Nonomuraea sp. NPDC054003; assembly: GCF_055585125.1. Classification (NCBI taxonomy): domain Bacteria; kingdom Bacillati; phylum Actinomycetota; class Actinomycetes; order Streptosporangiales; family Streptosporangiaceae; genus Nonomuraea; species Nonomuraea sp. NPDC054003. The sequence continues at coordinate 195,315 of NZ_JBVJKR010000012.1, read as the reverse complement.
CAGGTCGACGCCGTCGTGGCGATCGCCAGCACGCACGCGCTCCACCCGCAGGGCATGGCCTGGAACGCGATCGCGCGTGACTCGATCATGCGTGACCCCGCCTGGCAGGGCGGCCACTACTACGGCACGGGCCGGGCGCCCGACGGCGGCATGGGCGTGGCCAGGATGGTCGGCCACATCACCTACCTGTCCGCGCCGGCGCTCGACGACAAGTTCGGCAGGCGGCTGCAGTTCGCCGACGACCTCCGCTACACGATCACCGAGCCGGAGTTCGAGGTGGAGAGCTACCTCCGCCACCAGGCCGGCTCGTTCGTCAAGCGCTTCGACGCCAACACCTACCTCTACGTCTCGCGCGCGCTGACGTACTTCGACCTCGCGCGGCAGCACGGCGGCGGATCGCTGACGCGGGCGCTCGAAGGCGTCGCCGCGCGGACGCTGCTGATCGCCTTCAGCTCCGACTGGCTCTACCCGCCGAAGGCGTCGGAGGAGGTCGCGCGGGCGCTGCGCGACCTCGGCAAGCCGGTCGAGTTCGAGGTGATCGAGGCACCGTACGGCCACGACTGCTTCCTGCTCGAAGAAGCGCGCCAGACTCCCATGATCCGCCGGTTCCTGGCTCAGGGCGGGACCGGATGACGTCGAAGAAGAGGCCTTCGTGACCGACCAGTTTTCCCGTGCCGAACAAGCCCGCGAGTTCGGGTTCGAGACCCGGCAGCTGCACGCCGGGCAGCGGCCGGACCCGAACACCGGCGCCCGCGCGGTGCCGATCTTCCAGACGACCAGCTACGTCTTCGAAGATCCCGAGTCCGCGGCGGCGTACTTCAACCTGCAGGAGTACGGCAACACCTACTCGCGCATCATGAACCCCACCGTCGCGGTGTTCGAGGAGCGGGTGGCGAACCTGGAGGGCGGCTGCGGCGCGGTGGCGTTCGCCAGCGGGATCGCCGCGCAGGCGGCCGCGCTCTTCACGCTGCTGGAGCCTGGCGACCACGTCGTCTCGTCCTCGGCGCTGTACGGCGGGACGGTCAACCAGTTCAAGCACCTGCTGCGCAAGATGAACGTGGAGCTGACCTGGGTCGATCCGGACGATCCCGACGCGTGGCGCCAGGCGGTGCGCCCGAACACGAAGGCGTTCTTCGGCGAGACGATCGGCAACCCCGCCGGCAACGTGCTGGATATCGAGACCGTGGCGGCCATCGCGCACGAGCACGGGCTGCCGCTGATCGTGGACAACACGTTCGCGACGCCTTACCTGTGCCGCCCGATCCAGTGGGGCGCCGACATCGTGATCCACTCGGCGACCAAGTTCATCGGCGGCCACGGCACGAGCATCGGCGGCGTGGTCGTCGAGTCCGGCGCGTTCGACTGGTCCAACGGGCGGTTCCCGGTGGTGGCGGACCCGTCTCCGGCCTACCACGGCCTGCGTTTCCACGAGACGTTCGGCACGTACGGCTATCTGATGAAGCTGCGCGCGGAGACCCTGCGCGACCTCGGGGCGGCGCTCTCGCCGTTCAACGCCTTCCTGTTCCTGCAAGGACTGGAGACCCTGTCGCTGCGGATGGACCGCCACGTCGAGAACGCGCGGGCGGTCGCGGCGTTCCTGGAGTCGCACGAGCTGGTCTCCAACGTGAGCTATGCCGGCCTGCCGGGCAGCAGATACCGGCCGCTGGTGGAGAAGTACCTCCCGCGCGGCGCCGGCGCGGTGTTCTCCTTCGACTGCGCGGGCGGCCGGGAGGGCGGGCAGAGCCTGATCGGCGGGCTGACGCTCTGGTCGCACCTGGCGAACGTCGGCGACGCGAAGAGCCTGGTCATCCACCCCGCGAGCACGACGCACCGCCAGCTCGGCGACGCCGAGCTGCGGGCGGCCGGCGTCGGGCCGGGCACGGTGCGGCTGTCGGTCGGCACCGAGTCCGTCGAGGACCTGATCTGGGATCTGGAGCAGGGGTTCGCCCGCGTCGCCAAGGCGATCGGGGAGAAGGAGGAGACGGCATGACCGAGCTCGGGCGTTACCAGGACCCGCTGACGATCCAGCGCGTGCTCCACGCCACCAGGTCGATCGCGATCGTGGGCCTGTCCGGCAACGAGCTGCGGGCCAGCTACTTCGTCGGCTACTACCTCAAGCGGCACGGCTACCAGGTGATCCCGGTGAACCCCCGGGAGAAGGAGATCCTCGGGGAGACCTGCTACCCGAGCCTGCGCGACGTGCCCGTCCCGGTCGACCTGGTGAACGTCTTCCGCGCGCCGGACGCGCTGCCCGCCATCGCCGAGGAGGCCGTGGCGATCGGCGCCGGCGCCCTGTGGTGCCAGTTCGGCGTGATCAACGAGGAGGGCGCGCGGATCGCCGAGGACGGCGGCGTGACCGTGATCATGGACCGCTGCATCAAGGTCGAGCACGCGCGCTACGTGGGCCGGATGCACTGGCTCGGCTTCAACACCCAGCGCATCACGTCCGTCCGCGCCGGGCTCCAGTAGTCACGCGCTCCGCCGGGTCGTCCCGTCGCGAACGCGACGGGCTCGGCGACGGCGGCCGCCGGTGAAAGTTTCACGTCGCGGACGCTACGGCGCGGTCCGCTTCACCGGGAAACTCCAGATGCGGGCGCTTCGGGGGCAGGTCTGCACCGCCGGTGCGGATCGCCCCCGTTGACGTCGGGGCGGGGTGTCGGATGTACTCCGCGACGACGCACCCACCGGAGCAGGCCATGTGGTTCGGCGGAAAGAAATGGTAGCGCTAACACATGCTGTGGCCGTCCGCTCCGATCTAGCCAAGGAGCCCTGGATGTCCCTGAGCCGCAGGCAGTTCGGCAAGGCCGCCCTGGCCTCGGCCGCGCTGGCGGCCACCGGTGTGGCCGGTTTTCCCCGCGCGGCGCAGGCGGCCGGCACCGCCTACGTGTTCGCGTACTTCACCGAGTCCCCCAACCAGTCGGCCGCCGACTACGGCCTGCACCTCGCGGTCAGCCGGGACGGCCTGAACTGGGCGCCGCTCAACCAGAACAACCCCGTCGCGACTCCGACCGCCGGGCAGCAGGGCCTGCGCGACCCCCAGATCCACCGCAAGCTCGACGGCGCCTTCGTGGTGATCGCCACCGACCTGAAGGGCCTCGACTTCGGCACGACCAGCCAGTATCTGCACGTCTGGGACTCGGCCGACCTGACCGCCTTCACCGGCTACCGGCGGCTGCGCATGCACACCACCAGCGGCCACACCTGGGCGCCCACGGTCTTCCGCGACGCCTCGCGGGGCCAGTACGGCATCGTCTACTCGTTCAACACCGGCGGCCGGGACATCCTGGCGGTCAACTACACCAGCGACTTCCAGTCGGTCAGCGCCCAGCAGCCGTTCTTCAGCCCCGCCTTCAACGTGCTCGACGGGGACATCGTCGTCGACGGCGGCACGACGTACCTCTACTACAAGAACCTCAACGACGGGAACCTCTACGGCGCCCGCTCGGCCACAGGACAGCCGAACAGCTTCACCACGTACACCGGCGGCCTGCGGATCGGCAACGCGATCGAGGCGCCGCTGCTGCAGAAGACCAACGAAGGCGGCTGGCGGCTGTGGGGCGACTCCTTCAGCCCGGTCAACAACGACTACTACCTGTGGTCGTCGTCGAACATCGGCGCCGGCGCGTGGACGGCGGCCAACCAGCGGGACTACACCCCGCCGCTGAACTCCAAGCACGGCTCGATCGCCTCGATCACCGACGCCGAGTACAACGCGATGGTCGCGCGGTGGGGGCTGCCGAACTGGGTGCGGCTGAAGTCGTACAACTTCCCCGACTATTTCGTCCGGCACGCCGACCGGGTGGGACGCATCGACCCCTACCCGTTCGACCCGCACCAGGATCAGTTGTGGCGGATGGTGCCGGGGCTGGCCGATCCGGCCGGGGTCTCGTTCCAGTCGGTGAACGTGCCGGGCAACTACCTGCGGCACAGCAACTACGCGGTCCGGCTCGACCCCGACGACGGCTCGTCCGTGTTCCGCGCCGACGCCACCTTCCACCGCGTGGCCGGGCTGGCGGACGGCGGCTGGTCGTCGTTCCGGTCGCACAACTTCCCGACCCACCACCTGCGGCACCAGGGGTACGTGCTGCGCATCGACCCGGTCAGCTCCTCGTCGAGCGCCACCGACCGCCAGGACGCGACCTTCCGGGTGGTCTCATGAGCGAGATCAGCCGCCGCCGGCTCTTCCAGGCCACGGGTGCCGCCGTCGCGCTCTCGGCCGCCGGCCAGGTGGCCGGCGGCTCCCCCGCGTCCGCGGCCGCGCTGCCGTGGGCCAGATCCGACATCGGCGTCTCGGCCCACGCCTTCGACCTCGGCCAGGTCCGGCTGACCTCCGGGCGCTGGCTGGACAACCAGAACCGCACCCTGAACTACCTGCGCTTCGTCGACGTCGACCGGCTGCTGTACGTCTTCCGGGCCAACCACCGCCTGCCGACCGGCGGCGCCGCGGCCAACGGCGGCTGGGACGCGCCCGGTTTCCCGTTCCGGTCGCACATGCAGGGCCACTTCCTGACGGCGTGGGCGCAGGCCTACGCCGTGCTCGGCGACACCACCTGCCGGGACAAGGCCGTCCACATGGTCACCGAGCTGGCCCGGTGCCAGGCCAACAACGCCGCCGCCGGGTTCACGGCCGGTTATCTGTCGGGCTTCCCCGAGTCCGACATCACCGCCGTGGAGAACCGCACGCTGACCAACGGCAACGTCCCGTACTACTGCATTCACAAGACGCTGGCCGGGCTGCTGGACGTGTGGCGGCTGATCGGCGACACCCGGGCCAGGACCGTGCTGCTCGCCCTGGCGGGATGGGTGGACACCCGCACCTCGCGGCTCGGCGCGAGCCAGCTGCAGGCCATGCTCGGCACCGAGTTCGGCGGCATGAACGCGGTGCTGACCGACCTGTACCAGATGACCGGCGACTCCCGGTGGCTGACCACGGCCCAGCGGTTCGACCACGCGGCCGTGTTCAACCCGCTGGCCGCGGGCCAGGACCAGCTCAACGGGCTGCACGCCAACACGCAGGTGCCCAAGTGGATCGGGGCGGCCCGCGAGTACAAGGCGACCGGCACCACCCGCTATCGCGACATCGCCGCGAACGCCTGGTCGATCACCGTCGGCGCGCACACGTACGCGAACGGCTCCAACAGCCAGGCCGAGCACTTCCGCGCCCCGAACGCGATCGCCGCCCACCTGACCAGGGACACCGGCGAGGCGTGCAACACCTACAACATGCTGAAGCTGACCCGGGAGCTGTGGCTGCTGTCGCCGACCCGGGCCGACTACTTCGACTACTACGAGAACGCCCTGCTCAACCATCTGATCGGGCAGCAGAACCCGGCCGACGCGCGCGGGCACGTCACGTACTTCACCCCGCTCAACCCCGGCGGGCGCCGGGGCGTCGGCCCGGCCTGGGGCGGCGGCACCTGGAGCACGGACTACGACTCCTTCTGGTGCTGCCAGGGCACCGGCATCGAGACCAACACCAAGCTGATGGACTCGATCTACTTCTACGACGGCACCACGCTGTTCGTGAACCTGTTCGCGCCCTCCACCCTCGACTGGAGCCAGCGCGGCATCACGGTCACCCAGACGACCTCGTACCCGGTCGGCGACACCACGTCGCTGCGGGTCACCGGCGAGGTGGGCGGGACGTGGACGATGCGCGTCCGCATCCCGGCGTGGACCCAGGGCGCGACGATCAGCGTCAACGGGGTGCAGCAGAACATCCCTGTCAGCCCGGGCAGCTACGCCGGCCTCACCCGGTCGTGGGCGCCGGGCGACACCGTGACCGTGCGGCTGCCCATGCGGGTGGTCATGAAGGCCGCCAACGACAACCCTGGTCTGCAGGCCGTCACCTACGGCCCGGTCGTGCTGTCGGGCGACTACGGCAACACCGGCCTGTCGTCCGCCCCGGTCCTGGTCCCCTCGTCGATCACCCGTACGAGCACCTCGTCCCTGGCCTTCACGGCGACGGCGGGCGGGGCGACGGTGCGGCTGGGGCCGTTCCACGACGCGCACGGCCACAACTACGTCGTCTACTGGAACACCGGCGGTCAGGGCGGCACCGGCTCCGGCTTCCGGCTGCTCAACGCGGCCAGCGGGCTGGTCCTCGGCATCCAGGACATGTCCACCGCCGACGGCGCTCCGGCGCTCCAGTGGACCGACAACGGCACCGCCGACCACGACTGGGTCCCGATCGTCGACAGCGACGCCCTGCGGTTCCGCAACGCGCACAGCGGCAAGGTGCTCGGGGTCGAGAACATGTCGGCCGCCGACAACGCCCGGGTGGTCCAGTGGGACGACAACGGCACCGCCGACCACCGCTGGACGGTCACCGACACCGGCGACGGCTCGGTCAAGATCCGCAACGTCCACAGCGGCAAGCTGCTCGGCGTGCAGAACGGCTCGACGGCCAACGGCGCCCCGGTGGTCCAGGACTCCGACAACGGCGGCGCGGACAACCGGTGGCGGTTCGTGCCGAGCGGCGCCCGGCGCGTCCAGAACGTGGCCACCGGGATGGTGCTCGGCGTCACCGGCATGTCCACGGCAGACGGCGCGCTCGTCGTCCAGTGGGGCGACACCGGCACCGCCGACCACCTGTGGACGGCGGTCGTCGACACGGGCGGCTACCTGCGGCTGCGCAACGGCCACAGCCAGAAGGTGCTGGGCGTGGAGAACATGGGCACCGCCTCCGGGTCGCGCGTCCTGCAGTGGACCGACAACGGCACGGCCGACCACCGCTGGCGGCTGCGCCCCGGGCCGGGGGCCGCCTTCCGCATCCAGTGCGCCAACGGCGGCCGGGTCCTCGGCCTCGCCGGGACGTCCCAGGGCGCGCAGGTCGTGCTCGCCGACGAGGGAGCGGGCAACACCCTCTGGAGGTTCCTCTGAGGGCTACGCGGCGGCGGCCAGGCGGCGTTCCACGGCGGCCAGGCGGCGTTCGACCTCGGTCAGCCGGTCTGCCGTGGGACGGCCGCGCAGCAGGTCGGCGAGCTGGTCGGCCTCCTGCTGTTCGAGCTCCACGGTGTGCGCGGGCGTGTCGGGGTCCGCTTCGTCGTAGAGCAGGAGGGTGCGTCCGGCGGGAGTGACGATGACGGCGAGGTGGTCTCCCCGCCAGGTGTCGGTGTGATGGACGGTCCCTATGCCGGGGATGGTGTTGCTCGTGATCTTCATGGGTCTCCTTCCCTGTGACGTCATGCGGGCAGGCTCTCCTGCCGCCGGTCGCCCCTGCCCCACGCGATCAGATCGGCGCTGAGCGGGACCTGGATGTCGGTGATGTCGAGCAGCGTGACGCGTATCCCCCACTGCCGGGTCGTCTCGCTGACCTGGGCGGCCAGGTCGGCGCCCGCGCCGGCGACCAGGGCGGGGAGTTCGGCCAGGTCGAGCCGGGCGATCTCGCGTCGCAGCACGTTCTCGGCGACGATCGTGGTGGCCGTCAGCGGGCCTTCCACCGCCGTCGCGAAGCGGACCGGGTCCTCGACGGCCGCCATGACGCCGGCCCGCACCCGCACGCTCACGCCGTCACGGGTGACGGCCTCCTTGCCGAACACGTCCAGCCCCGCCGTGCGCAGCGACACCCGTACGTCGCGCTCCAGGATCGGCCAGACGACCGCGAGCCCCGGCCCTCGGACTCCCGTCACGCGGCCCAGCCTGCGCACCACCAGCCGCTCGTCCTCGCCGACGACGCGCACCACCCGGGCGATGAGCGCGGCGAGGAGCAGGAGGCCCAGCAGGAGCCACACGGCCGGCGCCTGCCACGTGACCGTCTGACCGTCCAGCGCGAACATGCCCTCATCCCCTGTCGACCTGGCTCGTCGTCGGCGCGAACCTCGTCACTTCAAGGAATTTCGAGCAATCGGGTCCGCTCACTTACCAGTTTGGCCCAGGAACAGGAATCCGGCTATCGGGGCCGGCACCCATTTCGCGGGGGCAAGACTATGTAGATTGTCGAATTCCACGGTGTAGCCGCACGTGGGGGCCGGGATTCAAGAGCCGGTCAACCGGTGAGCATTCTAACCTCGATTTATTCCCGGCACGCATCGGCCGTCGTTTCCTGAGGGCCTTCCCGGGTACGGTGCGACCGGCATGAGGGATGGAAGACGCCGCCTGATGGATTACGTGCTCCCGCTGCGCTGGGAGGACGACTCCGGCCTGGAGGAGCTGACCGCCTACCTGCGCGCCCTGAGCCGCCGCGTACGGGTCGTCGTGGTCGACGGTTCTCCCGCGCCGCTGTTCGAGCGCCACGCCGCCGCCTGGCGCGGCCTCGTGACGCACGCCCGCCCGGACACCGATCTGCTCCGCGCCAACGGCAAGGTCGGCGGCGTGCTGACCGGCATGCGGCTGGCCCGCGCCGAGCATGTGATCATCGCCGACGACGACGTGCGCTACGACGAGTGGGCCCTGGCCAGGGTGGATCGTCTCCTGGACGAGGCCGAGCTGGTCCGGCCGCAGAACTACTTCGCGCGACTGCCCTGGCACGCCCGCTGGGACACCGCCCGCACCCTGCTCAACCGCGGTCTGGGGGCCGACTATCCCGGTACGTTCGGGGTGCGCCGCTCGTTCTTCGCCCGGATGGGCGGCTACGACGGCGACGTGCTGTTCGAGAATCTCGAACTCATCCGTACCGTACGCGCGCACGGCGGCAGGGAGCTGCGCCCGCTGGATCTCTACGTCCGGCGCCTGCCGCCCGACGCCGCCCGCTTCTGGAGCCAGCGCGTCCGGCAGGCGTACGACGACCTGGCGCAACCCGGCCGCATGGCGCTGTTCCTGTCCGTGCTGCCGGCGCTGGCCTTCTGCCTGCTGCGCCGCCGGTATGTCCTGCCCGTGGCGGGCGCCGTACTGGCCGTGGGGGTGGCGGAGGCGGGGCGGCGCAGGGCGGGCGGGCGGCGCGTCTTCCCGGGCACGTCGTCGCTGTTCGCCCCGGTCTGGATCGTGGAGCGGGCGACGTGCGCCTGGCTCGCGGTCGGGGCCGCCGTGTGCGGCGGCGTGCCGTACGCCGGGCGCAGGCTCCGCCGGGCGGCCCACTCCGTACGGTGGCTGCGTCAGGCCGGGGCCTCGCGCTCGCTGGGCGCCCGGAAGCCGGCCACCTTGTGCGAGCCGTCGCAGAACGGCTTGACCGACGAGAACCCGCACCGGCACAGCGCGACCGTCGCCCGCCCCGCCGGGATCGGCACGCCGTCCTGAGTCACCAGCTCGAACGGCCCCCGGATCAGCAGGGGCCCGTCCTCGCAAGGCGTCACCGTCACCACGTCATCTCCCTGATGCGACATCCCACCCCTCTTCCCGGCGAAACAGGAGGGACACCCGGGTTTTGCGCGTCGGTCCCCGGGCAGTTCCCGGGCGAGAAGGGGGACGCGTGACAGCGGTTGATGCCAGGAGGGCCAGGAGGGAAGGTCGCGGCGCCACCGGGCGGGAGCCGGCCACGAGGCTGCCCGCTCCGCGCGGGCCGGTCACCGCGACGCTCTTCGACCGCCTGACCCGTCCGCCGGACGACAGCCCGATTTCGCTGGACGTCACCGGCGCCGAGCTCTGCGACGACGACTTCCAGCTCGCCCTGTTCGCCTGCTACGAGCTGCACTACCAGGGCTTCGACGACGTGGACGAGCGCTGGGAGTGGGCGCCGCCGCTGCTGGCCGCGCGCATGGAGCTGGAGCGGCGCTTCGAGGAGACGCTCGCGGCGGCCGTGCCCCGGCCGCCGCTCGACGGCCCGGTCGAGGTGCGGCGGGCGCTCAGGGAGCTGACCGCCGACGACGACGGCCCCTCCCTGTCCGCCTTCCTGTCCCGCCGGGCCGGCCTGGAACAGTTCCGCGAGTTCGTCATCCACCGGTCGATCTACCACCTCAAGGAGGCGGACCCGCACACCTGGGCGATCCCCCGCCTCCGTGGCCGGCCGAAGGCCGCGCTGGTGGAGATCCAGGCCGACGAGTACGGCGGCGGCCGGGCCGAGCGCATGCACTCCGAGCTGTTCCGCGCCACCATGCGCGGCCTCGGCCTGGACGACTCCTACGGCGCCCACCTCGGCCGCGTGCCGGGCATCACGCTGGCCATCTCCAACGCCATGTCGCTGTTCGGCCTGCACCGGCGGCTGCGCGGCGCCCTGATCGGGCATCTCGCCGCGCTGGAGATGACCTCCTCCCTGCCCAACCGCCGCTACGCCATCGGGCTGCGCAGGCTCGGCGGCGACGACACCGCCGCGCTCTTCTACGACGAGCACGTGCAGGCCGACGCCGTGCACGAGCAGATCGCCTGCCACGACCTGTGCGAGAACTTCGCCGCCGAACACCCGTGGCTGGCCGGAGACGTCCTGTACGGGGCGGCGTGCGCGCTGCGGCTGGAACGCCTGTGGGCCGAGTACGTCCTCGGCCGCTGGGACGCGGGGCTGACGTCGTTGCGGCATCCCTGACGAGGGCTCGCCGATCTTCGTTCCGTGAGGCATACTGTTGCCGCCTTAACAGTGATCATTGACTCACGTGCGGGCACTCTGTGGCGGAACCGGCAAAGGAAACAGATGTCTGATCATGGCGTCGACCGGCGTAGATTTCTGACCGTCTCCGGCCTGTCCCTGGGGGTGGCGGCCTTGCCCACCGGCGCTACGGCCGCGACCCCGTCCCCTTCTCCCGCCCGTGCCGAGACGTGGGAGAACATCATCGAGAAGTCGTCCTTCGACAGCTGGACGGCCTTCGACCGGGAGTGGAACCGCCTCTATCCCTGGGGAGGCGACGACGACACCCACAACGGCGCCGCCCGGATGCACGCCGGCCAGATCTCACTCTCCGGGGGCGTGCTGACCCTGAAGGCGACCCGGCTGGCCGCGGCCGACGGGACCAGCCCGCACAAGCCGTACGCCCCGCTGTGGTACCGCTCCGGCGCCATCCACGCCAAGGAACAGATCATCGTCAACGACCAGTTCCCCGAGTACGACATCGAGGGCGAGTTCAGCGCCCAGACCGGGCCGGGCATCTGGCCGGCGTTCTGGACGACCGGGGAATGGCCGGCGTGGCCGCCGGAGACCGACATCCTGGAGTACGTGGGCGACTCCACCAACCTCTTCAACACCTGGAACAAGACCTCCAGCGGCGATGAGGGCGAGGAGGCCGGCGACGACTACTTCGTCACGCGGGAGCGGGTGCCCGTCGCGGACCCGGCCGCCTGGCACAAGTACCGGGTCTGGATGTACAAAGACGGCGACGACGTCGGGCTGGACTACTACCTCGACGGCTCCTGGGTGGCGACCCACAAGGGCGAGAACTGGGCCGGCGTCCCGCAGTACCTCATCATCAACCTGCAGATGGGCTCGTACGCGTCCGGCCTGGACGGGCCCGGCGACCCCGGCTGGAGCCAGCAGCTGCCGGGGCCGACCGGCGACACCCACCTGCGTGCCCGCAACGTCTGGGTGGGCCGCACCCGCGCCTGGTGACCGGCCGCCGTTCGGGAACTCCCCGCGTGTCGGATCTTCGCCCCGTTCCGGCGTCATCTGTCGCCGGGAGTCAGGAAGTCCTGGAGCTCGCGGTGCCGGAACTGGTACGTGGCGCCGCTGACGCGCAGCAGGTTGGCCTCGCAGGCCCAGTCGAGAAAGGCCCACAGCCGCAGCGGCAGCAGGCCACGCGCGGCCGCGACGGCCAGGCCGATCATGGTGCGGGCCCAGGCGACCGCGCCGAAGGCCAGGCCGAAGGTCACGCCGCCGACGAGCGCGCACAGCAGCGACGCGGCGACGTCGTGGTTCATGAGGAACACCAGGAAGGCCGCGACGCCGCCGATGAGGCCGAAGGCCAGCCCGATGACGGCGTTGCGGTGCAGGGCCTCTCGCGGGTGGGCCAGCTCCGCGTCCTTGCTCCAGCCCCCGGTGGCGATCGTGAAGACGACCCCGAGCGCGAAGGCGAGGACGAAGGCGGCGGCCACCCCCGCGGCCAGCGGCAGCGGACCGGCGCCGGCCAGCCGCAGCGGCGGCAGGCCGGTGAGCGCGCCGCACAGCCCGAAGCCCAGCAGGGTGAGGGGTTCGGCGCGGATCGCCTCCGGCACGGTCATGCGCTCGGCTCCCGGCCGGCCGGCCGCCGTCAGCCCGATCACGGCGCCCAGCACCAGTCCCCCCGTGCCCCCGGCGACGACCGCGAAGCCGGGACCGAAGGCCCTTCCCCCGGTCAGCGCGAGCCCGGTCAGCCCTCCGAGCACGCCGACGGGCACTCCCCCCAGCGCGCCCACCAGACCGCCGGTGACCCGGCGCCGTCGCGGCACCCCGGTCCGCCCACCGGCGGCGGCCGGCCACGGCGCCAGCGACAGCACGGTGGCGATGCCCACCCACCCCGCCATCAGCGCCAGGGTGAGCGACTGATCCGGGAGCTCACCGGCCGCCGAGCCCGTCCAGAACGCCAGCATCGCGATCACCGCGAACACCACACAACCCAGACTGTGCAGCACCCGCACCCGCCGCCGCCCCCCGATCGGCCACAACAGATGAGGCACAAGATCGATCGCCGTCAACCCAGGCGCCATCCGCCCCACCCCAACACCACGCCCCACCCGCCCACCCAGGTGTGGGCCAAGGCCGGGCACCGACCCGCCCACCCCGGCAGCGCCACCCACTCGCCCGCGCGGGTGAGGGCCAAGGCCGGGCGGCGGCCCGCCCGTCTCGGCACCGCGACCCGCTTGCCCGCGCGAGTGGAGGCCGAGAGGCCCGTCCGCCTCCGCACCGCGACCCGCTTGCCGCAGGTGAGGGCTGAGACCGGACGTCGGTCCGTCCGTCTCGGCAGCGCGGCCCACTTGCCCGCGCGGGTGGAGGCCAAGGCCAGGCGGCGGCCCGTTGCGGTGCCCGCGTAGGTGGGATAGGAAGCCGGGCTTCGGTCGGTCCGCCTCGGTGGCGAGGGTGGACTGGTCGTGTAGGTGGGTGGCCAGGCGGACGAGCCATGCTCGGACCTGGTCAGGGCGGTAGGGGGTGCCGTGGGGGGTGCGGGGTGCCAGGTGGGTGGCCGCAGGCACGTACGCGTCCAGGAGCCTTCCGGCGATCAGTGCCGCTCCGGCGGCGGGGTCGGCGTCCGGGTCGGCGTGGAGCAGGTCGTCGGGGTGGCCGCCGGACTCCACGGCGGTCACGGTCAGCAGCAGCCGCCACGGCGTGGCGAGCGCGGCGTGCACGGCCTCGCCCGCCGGCCCCGACAGCGCCGCGTGGACGGCGTCGCGGTGCGGGGCGAAGGGGTGGCCGTCCGGCCAGCGGGCGCGCAGGTAGGTGCCGATCTGCTCGGTGTTGAGGTGTCTCAGCCTGATCAGGGCGGCGTTGTCCAACCCCGCCCCGGCCGCGCGCAGCTCGGCGTGGCGGTCGGCGCGGCAGGTCACGACGACCGCGCCCGGCCGCCGCCCGGAGAGGTCGCTGTAGCGGTTGAGCTCGGCGAGCAGCCCGATCGCCCGGCGCGGCGGACCCGACGACGGCTCCGGGTCCAGCTCGTCCAGCCCGTCCACCACCGGCAGCACCAGGCGGTCGCGCACCAGCCGGTGCGCGTCCCTGGCCGCGAGCCCGAACTGCTGCGCGAGCTGCTCGGCCAGCCAGGACTCGAACGGCCTGCCCAGGGTCCACCGGGCCGCGTTCAGGCGCACCGGCACCGGCCGGTCCCGGCCGGGCCGTCCCCCCAGCAGGGGCTCCAGCAGTTGCAGCACCAGCTCGACGGCGAGCACCGTCTTGCCCGCCCCCGACTCCCCCACGACCAGCAGGCGCCGCGGGCGCAGCCCGCCGAAGAACCGGCCGATCGCGTGCAGGTCGTGCGCCGCCCCGCCGCCCGAGGCGTCGTCAGGGCCGAAGGGAAGCGGCGCGAGACTGTACCCGCCGAGCAGCCCTTTGCGTGCCCGGTCCTCCTCCCGGAGCACGCGCCGGGCCAGCAGCCGGACGGCGGGATCGGGCGGGGGGACGTCGGCGGGGGGCGGCTCGGGCGCGGGGGCGGCCGGTTCGGCCAGGGCCGCCCTGGCCGCCCGCCAGCGTTCGAGCTCGGCGGGGATCAGCTCGGGCGGATGGTCGCAGTAGTGGAAGCAGGCGGTGACGAAGGCCCGGACGAAGTCCCACCGGGGCAGCCTGTCGGTCTGCCGCAGGACGTGCGAGGTCGTGCTCTTCGGCAGGGCGTCGACCTTGGTCCCGTCGGCGGTCGACGTCTGACCGCCGAGGACGCGCAGCCTGCTCAGGGACGGCTCGCCGGCCCACTGCCTGAGCAGGGCCAGCGAGCGTACGAAGTCCGCCGTGCCGGCGGTGCCGGGGCCCGGCGGGCGGGGACGCTCCGCGGTCATCCGTCCCCCGTCCGGACCAGCGACCACGCGAAGCTCGCGCGGCCGCGCCGCGGCCACCGGCCGGCCACGCACCGGCCCTCCAGCGTCTGGACGTGGCGGCACTCCATCAGGAAGTTGCGCGCCTCGTCGGCCTCGACGAGTTCGCGGCCGACGGCGATGGGCACGAACCCGTGGCGGGGGATGTAGACCCATCGGCCCCGGTCCCAGTCGTAGGGGTCGAACCAGCGGTGGCGCACCGTACCCGACACGCGCACCTCCGGCCCGTCCCTGGTCAGCACGAACGACCCGTGCGAGCGCAGCAGGCTCATCCTGCTGACGTAGAACAGCTCCGTGCCGATGAAGGCGTTGATCCGCGCGTCCCAGTGGTCGTGCGACCAGCTCGACCCGCCGTCGGGCAGCAGCCCCGCCTCCCGGGTGAGCTGCCGCTCGAACCGGCGCTGGTTCCTGCGCTCGGCCTTCTCGATCACCCGGAACGAGCGCAGCCACCGCGACGACATCGTCCTGGACGCGCCCGCGCCGTCCATGAAGTGCTCCAGGAAGTCGGACGCGATCGGGTGGACGTCGCGGCCGCCGTCGATGATCGAGCGGAACAGCGCCACCAGCTCGGGGACGGGCCGGTCCGTCCGCCGCCGCAGTCCTCGCAGGAACATGCGCGCTCTCCCCCCGAGAGGGCCCGGCTCCGGGGTCATGGACACGTCCGGCGGTACTCTTCCTCCTGCACGTGGTTCTCCCATTCCTCGCGGGTGAGGGCGCGGCCCGCGTTGGCGCACGCCGCGGCCACCAGGTCGGCGGGGGTGCGGACGTTCCAGAGCCGCGCGGCGCCGTCGCCGCCCACCGTGGCGACGGACGCCCCGTCAGGGCCGTAGGCGACGTCGGTCACGCCGCCGGTGTGGCCGGTCATCGGCGCTCCGAGCCTCCGGTGGATCCGCAGGTCCCAGAGCTGCACGCCGCCGCCCGCCGAGCCGGTGGCGAGGATCCGGCCGTCGGGGCTGAACGCGAGCGCGCCGGTCGCCCCGTCCTCGTTGATCAGGGCGATGCCCGCCGGGCGGCGGCGTCCGACGTCCCACAGCCGGACCGCGTCGTCGGCGGCCGTGTAGGCGAGCGTCCGGCCGTCGGGGCTGAACGCCAGGTCGTTGACCAGCCCGCCGGCGGCGGCGGGCGGCGAGCCGGGGATCTCGCGGCGGGTGGCCACGTCGAAGAGCCGCACCCGCTCGTCGAAGCCCGCGCTGGCCAGGGTCGCGCCGTCCGGGCTGATCGCCATCCCGGTGACGACGTCGGTGTGGCCGGGGACGCGCAGGCGCGGCCCTGTCTCCCCGCGGCGGGCGAGGTCCCAGAACGCGATGTCCTGACCGACCTGGACGGCGGCGAACCTGCCGTCGGGGCTGAGCTCGGCCACGCCGTCGAGGGCCTGGTCGTGGGCGAGCTCGCGGCGGCCCGCGACGTCCCAGAGCCGCAGGCCGTCCACGCCGGAGGTCAGGAGCGTGCGGCCGTCGGGGGTGAACTCGATCGTGGCCACGGAGCGGCGGGTGCCCGTCGGCCTCATCGGCGGGCCCGCGGGCCGCTGGGTGGCGGTGTCCCACAGCTGGATCGCGGGATCCTTCTCGCCGGCCGCCCCGGCGGCGAGCGTGCGTCCGTCGGGGCTCAGCGCGACGGCCGAGCGCGCGGGCACATGGGTCCCGATCTGCTGGCGGATCCGCGGGTCCGCCAGGCGCACCACGCCGTCCAGGCCGGCCGCGGCGAGCAGCGTCCCGTCCGGGCTGAACGCCACGCATTCGAGGACGCCGACGTTGTCGGCGAGCGTGAGGAGCCGCCGGCGGGCCGCGGTGTCCCACAGGACGGTGCGGCCGCTGGCTCCCGCTGTGGCGATCCGGGTGCCGTCCGGGCTGAAGGCGATCGCGGTGAACCCGGCGGGGTGGTCCTTGAGCTCGCCCGTCCGCTCGCGCGAGGCCAGGTCCCACAGCAGGGCGGTCCTTCCCTGGCTGACGGTGGCGAGGGTGGCGCCGTCCGGGCTGAGCGCGACGTCGAGGACGGTGTCGGCCTGCCGGGCGACGGGTTCGCCCCGCGGGCGGGAGGTGACGGGGTCCCAGAGCCGTACGGCCCTGCCTCTCGCGACCGCCATGACCGTGCCGTCCCGGCTGAAGGTCACCTCGCGGACGATGTTCGCCAGCTCCGGCCCGTGGTCGGGGCGGCCCATCGGAGGGCCGTGCGGGCGGTGCGTCGCGGCGTCCCACTGCCGGACGACACCTCTGAAGTCGCCGGTCACGAGGGTCTTCCCGTCGGGACGGTACGCCAGCGCCGACACGACCGCTTCGTGCTCCAGCGGCCGGCCCAGCTCGCGGCGGGTGGCCACGTCGTAGAACCGGACGCTGCCCGCGCACGCGGTGGCCAGCGTGCGGCCGTCGGGGCTGAAGGCCAGGCGGACGTCCGAGCAGTCGTACTTCGGCCGGGTGATGGGCGCGCCGAGCTGCCGGCGCGACGCGGTGTCCCAGAGCCGCGCGGTGCCGTCGTCGCTTCCCGTCGCGATGGCGGAGCCGTCGGGGCTGAACGCCAGCGCCATGACGCCGCGCGCGTGCCCGGTGAGTGTCCCCCTGCCGGTGCGGGTCGCCGCGTACAGGACGCGGTTGCGCGCCTCGTCGGTCGGGGCGATGTCCCACGCGGCCACGGCCAGCAGTGAGGAGAGCGTGGCGTCTCCGGTGACCTCGCTCTGCGCGGCGAGCTGGCGCGAGATCGCCACCGCGCGCTGCCGTACGGCCTCGTCGGCCGCGGCGACGGCGGCGCCGGCCGCGCAGAGGGCGAGCACCGACAGCACCGACAGACCGCCCATGACGAGACGGCGGCGGCGGCTCACGCGCCGTGCCTCCCGCACGGAGGCCGTGATGAAACTCTCCGCGGTGGGTCCCGGCGGGGGGAAGCTGCCGGGGTCGCGGTCCCAGCGGGGCCTGCTGTCCTGGACGGCCAGCAGCCGGGGGCCCCGGTAGAGGAAGGCGGGGTCGCGGTGGTTCTCGGCCCACTGCCCGGCGGCGTCCAGGAGCCGGTCGTACACCTCCTGCGCGGCGAGGTCGGGTTCGAGCCACTGCCGCAGGGTGGGCCAGGCCGTCAGGAGCGCGTCGTGGGCGATCTCGACGGAGTCCTCGTGCAGGGTGAGCAGGCGGCGGCCGGCGAACGCGGACAGCAGCGCCGCGACCCGCTCCCCGCCCTCCCCCGGGCGCGCGGACGCGGCGGCGTGCAGCTCGGCCAGCGTCGCCGCGCGCCGCGCCGGCCGGCCGCCGGGGGTGATCACCATCATCCGCCGGAAGATCCTGAGCGCGGCCTTGCGGTCCTCCGGTGGCAGCTCGCCGAGCGCCTCGTCGGCCGTACGTCGTACGGAGTCGCGGACCCGGCCGGACTCCTCGTAGCCGCGGACGGTCAGGGTGCGGCCCTCGCGTCGCTCCCAGGTGTTGCGCAGCGCCTGGGAGAGCAGGGGGAGGGCCGCGGCCCCGTAGCGATCGCCCGCCGACGGCCCGGCGCGCAGCTCGGCCAGGATGATCTCCACCAGGCCGGGTTCGAGCTCCAGGCCCGCCGCGGCGGCGGGGCCGGTGATGGCCAGCCGGAGGTCCGGCTCCGTCATCGGCTCGACGATCACCTGGCCGTCCTGGATGGCCTCGGCGAGATGCGGATAGGCGGCGCAGCGTTCCCAGTAGTCCGCGCGCACCCCGACGATCACCGCGGCGCCTCCGGGGCGAGCCGCCATGGCGTGCAGGGCGCCGACGAACGCCTGGCGCTCCCGCTCGTCGGTCACCAGGGTGAACAGCTCCTCGAACTGGTCGACCACCAGGACGAGCCGGCCGGGCGGCCGCGGGTCGTCACGCAGTGTCCGCCCGATCTCCTCCGGGTGCCCCCCGAACGCCCGCGCCCAGGCTTCGGAGAGCGCGCGGAACGGCCGCGCGGTCGGCGTGACGAGCAGGCGCGGCCAGTCGTGCGATCCGGCGAGCGCCGGCATCAGCCCCGCCCTCAGCAGCGAGGACTTGCCCACGCCCGAGGCGCCGGAGACCAGCAGAACGGTGCCGTGGTCCGTCAGCCGCCTTCTCAGACGGCCGAGGAGGTCGCGGGTCGCCCTCGTACGGCCGAAGAACAGCTCGGCCCTCCCGCTCTCGAAGGGCGCCAGACCCTGGTAGGGGCATAGATCGTGCGCATGGCCGTGATCCTCCCGCTCGCCCATGGCGCTCATTCTGGTCACTCGCCGCCGCTCCCATCAATCGCATTCGAACGGGGATCCGGGATGGCCCGGCCCGTCCGATTCCGTCCGATGTCGTCTCACCAGTGGCCTGAACAGCGTGGACACGGTTTCGATGGTCCTCTCTGTCCGCACCGGCAGGGCTGACGAAATCGAACCGGGGGGTGTCGGAACCGTGGGGGATCCCTGTGCCGGGATGTCCTTGGGGGCGTTGCTGCGCGGGTGGCGGGAGCGCGCGCTGCTGACCCAGGAGCAACTCGCCGAACGGGCCTGTCTCAACGTCAGAACCGTGCGCCGCATGGAGAGCGGCGCCCTCCTGCGGCCGCGCGTCACGTCGATGCTGCTGCTGGCGGAGGCGCTGGAGCTGAACGGCGCGGACCGGGCGACGCTGAACGCCGCCGCCCACGGCCGGCCCGGCCCGGCGGTGGCGGGGCCGCCTCCGGTGACCGTGCCCCGGCAACTGCCCGCCGACGTCGCCGCGCTGGCCGGCCGGGATCGGGAGCTGGCGGTCGTGGAGGGCCACCGCAGCGCGCACACGGTGCCGGTCGTCTGCGTCAACGGGATGGCGGGCATCGGCAAGACGGCGCTGGCCGTGCACGCCGCGCACCGGCTCGCGCCGCTGTACCCCGACGGCCAGCTCTTCGTGGACCTGCGCGGCCACGCCCCGAAGGCGCCCGTCGAGCCGGGCACGGCCCTCGCCCGCGTGCTGCGCACCCTCGGCGTCCCGGACGAGCACATCCCCTGGCACCCCGACGACCGCGCCGCGCTCTACCGCAGCGTGCTCGCCGGACGCAGGGTCCTGATCGTCCTGGACGACGCCGCCGGCGAGCACCAGCTCCTCCCGCTGCTGCCCGCGGGGCCGGGATGCCTGGTGATCGTCACCAGCCGCCGCCGCCTGACCTGTCACGGCGACGCCCGCGGCCTGTCGCTGGACGTCCTGCCGGTCACCGCCGGGATCGCGCTGTTCACCCGGCTGGCCGGCCTGGACCGCCGCGCCCCGTCGGACGTCCTGGCGGAGGTCGTGCGGCGCTGCGGGCTGCTCCCCCTGGCCATCCGCATCGCCGCCGCCCGGCTCAGGGCGCGCCCCGCCTGGGGGGTGCGGCATCTGCTCGACCGGCTGGCCTGCGACCGGCTGGCCGAGCTGGCGGACGGCCCGCACAGCGTCGCCGCCGCCCTGGACCGGTCGTACGATCGGCTGCCGGACGAGCAGCGGCGGGTGTACCGGCTGCTGGGCTCGGGCGGCCGCGCCGGCTTCGGCGCCGACACGGCCGCCGCGCTGCTGGACACGAGCATGCCGCGGGCGCGGCGGCTGCTGGACCAGCTGATGGACGCCCACCTCCTCCAGGAGACGTCACCCTGCTGGTACCGGATGCACGACCTGGTGCACGACCACGCCGCGGCGCTGTGAGCGGCAGTCGGCGCGCTCGACAGATGTTGTGCCCCGCGCCGGATGCACACGACGAATACCCGGTCCCCCCGCTCCCGCCCCCGGCCTAGCATCGTCGGCGAAAACGGGTCTTGTGCCCGATAACTGTCGCACTGGGAGCTTTTGTTGCCCGCTTCGATGCACTTCCCGCGGTCTGTCGCCTCGGTCTCCGGGGACAACCTCCACCAACTGCCCGAGTTCCGCGACACGCGGGTGCTCGGCCTGCTGCCCGACACCCTCGGGGCCGACGCGGACATCACCTTCGGCGAAGTCACGATCGCGCCCGGCCAGGTCGTGCCCACGCACAGCAACGGGCACGCCGAGGCGATCTTCATCGTCGAGGGGACGCTGCGGCTCTGGCGTCCGGGCGGCTCGGTGGAGCTGTCTGCTCCGGGCGCCGCCTATTTCCCGCCCGGGGAGGCGCACTCCATCGCCAACATCGGCAGTGAGCCCGCGCGGTTCCTGGTCGCCTACGCCACCGGCGGCCACGACAAGACCGTGACCTCGCGGCTGCTGCCCGACACGGCGCTGGAATCGGGCGTGAACCCGAACACCGCCCCGTCCACGGGCCTGTTCGACCGGTGGGCGGTCGCCGAGGACATGGTCTCGTGGGTCCCCGTCGAGCCGTCGAAGGGGATGCGGCTGCGCTGCCGCTACCTGCTCGAACCGGCGAACGGCACCAAGGAGTTCGTGATCGGCACGGCGGGCGTCGACCCGCACCTGCACTACACGATCCACCGGCACGCCCCGGCGGAGATCTACCACGTGCTCGAAGGCACCGCGACGATCTACGTGGGCGACGACGGCTACGAGGTGGCGCCGGGTGACACGGTGTACGTGCCGGCGTGGGCGCCGCACGGCATCGACACCGGCGACTCCGAGCTGCGCATGTACTGGTTCTACACGCTCGACGCGTGCGACGGCGCCTGGGCGTGGGAGCCGCTGGAGCCGGTCTACTCCACGCCGCCGCGCCGTCCGCTGGAGACGGGCCCGCGCCGGGGGTTCCACGTCTGATGGCCGGCATCCTCTTCGCCGGCGGCCGGGTCTTCGACGGCACGGGCGCGGCTCCCGGGCGGGCGGACGTGCTCGTCGAGGACGGCGTCATCGTCGCGGTCGGCACCGGCCTGGCCGCCCGCGACGACGTCCGGGTGGTCGACGCGACCGGGAAGATCGTCCTCCCCGGCCTGATCGACACGCACGTCCACCTGACGCTCTCCGACATCAACCTGGTGAACCGCGTCTCCGACCCGTTCTCGCTGCACTTCTTCAAGACAGTGGTCAACTGCCGCAAGACGCTCGAAACCGGCATCACGACCGTGCGGGACGCGGCGGGCGCCGACCTGGGACTGAAGCAGGCGCTGTCACGCGGCCTGATCGAGGGCCCGCGCACCCTGATCGCGGTGAACATGATCAGCCAGACCGGCGGGCACAACGACGGCCACCTGAGCTGCGGCGTGAACCTGGCCCTCTTCCCCGAGCATCCGGGTGTGCCGTCGGGGATCGCCGACGGCCCCGAGGAGATGCGCAAGACGGTGCGCACGATGCTGCGCGCCGGCGCGGACGTGATCAAGGTCGCCACCACGGGCGGCGTGCTGTCGCCCGCGGACGATCCGCGCCACGCCCACTTCCGCCCGGACGAGCTCGCCGTGCTGGTGGCCGAGGCGGACGCGGCCCACGTCCACGTGATGGCGCACGCCCAGGGCGTGGAAGGCATCAAGAACGCCGTACGGGCCGGAGTCCGGTCCATCGAGCACGGCATCTTCCTCGACGACGAGGCCATCGAGCTGATGCTGGCGCGAGGCACCTGGCTGGTGCCCACCCTGATCGCGCCCATGTCGGTCATCGAGGCGGCCGAGCGCGGCGAACTGCACGAGCCCGCCGTGCTCGACAAGGCGCTGGAGGTAGCCTCCGTACACCGTGAGGCCGTCACCAGGGCCATCGGGGCGGGCGTCAACATCGCGCTCGGCACCGACACCGGAATCGGCCCGCACGGCGACAACCTGCGCGAGCTTCAGCTGCTCGCGGAGTGCGGCCTGCCCCCGTACGCGGTCTGGGCGGCGGCCACCTCGCGGGCCGCGGAGCTGCTCGGCCTCGCGGACCGGATCGGCCGCGTCGCGCCGGGACTGACGGCGGACCTGGTGCTGCTTGAGGGCGAACTGACCGATCTGTCAGACCTGCGGGGCCGGGTGGCCGAGACGTGGCAGTCCGGCCGACGCGTGTACGAGCGAGGAGAGGACGGCACACTCCGATGACCGCCGACGACATCACGGGGTCCGGCACGCACGACCAGGGAGCGTCGTCTCTGGCGTCGCTGCGGTCCTTCCAGGACTACCACTGGCTGATGCTGAAGGTGTTCCACGAGGCCGTGGAGAGCCGGCACGGGACGCGGGGCCTGGCGGCGATCGCCCGGGGAGTGCGCCAGGAGGGCGTCTTCCGCGGCACGGCCATGCGCGATCAGCCCGCCTCGTTCGTCACCGGCCGCGACCCGGCCGCGCTGCTCGAACACTGGGACAGCGGCGAATGGGAGCTGGCTGCCGCCGAGGGCGAACTCTCGGTCGCCACCGACGGGCCGGCCGTCGTGCTGACCCTGCCGGAGGCCCCCGGCCGCGCGTACCTGACCGAGCTGATCGGCGAGACCGCCGCGCTGTCCGCCCTGGGGCTCTACTGGCCCGAGCTGACGGCCGGCATCACGGCGGGCTACGGCGCCGGGGTGGTCCTCGAAGCCGACGACGCCGCCGCGCGGCCCTGGCGCCTGCGCGTCACGGGCGCCGATCCGGTGCGGCGCGTGCCGCGCCTCGGCGCGCTGGCGGCGGACCCGGTCCGGCTGATCGAGGTGAACCGGCGCACCACCGGCCTGCTCGCCGCCATGCAGATGTACGTGTCGCGCGAGCTGGTGAGGGCCTACGACGCCTCCGGTGAGGAGACGATCCGGCAGGCGGCGTACCGGTTCGGCGCCGACAGGGGCGGCGTCATCAGGGACCGCATGCTCGCCCTCGGCAAGCCGCTGACCATGGCCAACTTCGGGAGCACCGACGGCCTGCAGGAGCGCGACCCGAGCGAGGCGGTCTTCGTCTTCAAGGAGCGCCAGCACATCAGCGACGGGGCCTACTACCTCGACTGCACCTACTGCCCCCTGGCGGAGGTCTGGGCGTCGGAGGGCGAGGAGGGGCTGCGGCTCGGCTACCTGTTCGACTCCTCCAACCACCGGGGGCTGTTCCAGGGATACAACCCGGAGACAGAGGTGCGCTGGACGTCGGTCAAGTCGCGCGGTGACCAGGTCTGCAGGTTCCGCTTCACCGTTCCCTCCCTGCTCACCGAGGACGACCCCACACCGGAGGAGTTCGACCAACTGGGCCATATATCGCTTTAACGGCTTTTTGTCCAAATCACGGGGTTATGCCCCTTACGATGACGGCATGATTGCCGAGTTGCAGCGCATCGCCGACCGGTTGGGGGCAGCCCTCGACCGGCCGGTGGCGATCGACGACATGCAACTCCGGCAGTACGTCTACACCTACCACCCCAGCGGCAACGACCCGGCCCGCGAGCAGGCCATCCTGCGCCGTCACGCCGGCCCCGACATCCTGCGCTGGACCGCCGTGCACCGGGCCCAGGAACGCAGGGGCGCCTTCCTGCTGCCGGCCAACCCCGCCATCGGGATGACCTGCCCGCGCTGGGGCGCGGTCGCGCGGGCCGGCGGCAAGGCCGTGGCGTACATCTGGGTGCAGGTCGACGATCCCGAGCTGTCGGAGCAGCGGCGACGGCGGATCGAGGCCGCCGCCGAGAGCGTCGCCGAGGTGTTCCAGCGCCAGCGGCACATCGACGAGCTGCGCAGCCTCAGCGAGCGGGAGAGCCTGATCCGGTTGCTGTCCGACGACGCCGAGGCCCGGGTCCGCGCGGTCGAGCGCATCGCCGACGCGGACATCTTCCGGCACGAGTGGCCGGCCGCCGTGGCGGTGTTCCTGCCCGTCTCCGGCACCGGGGCGGGGCTGGGCGAGGCGGAGCGGTCGAGCCTGTCGGCGGCTCTCGAATCGGTGCGGATGGCCCTTCCCTCACGGCAGACCCTGAGCCTGGTACGCCAGAATCACGGTCTGCTGGTGATGGCCAGGCCGGACGACGGAGCGGTGCCGAGGCACACGCTGGACCAGAGGTTCGCCGAGACGGCCCGGGAGAAGATCGAGCTGGCCCTGCCGGCAGACGGTTCGTTCACCGTCTGGGCGGGCGTGGGCTGCGCCTACCCACAGCTCACGGAGCTGGTCTCCTCCTACCGGGAGGCGCTGCGCGGCGCCCAGGTGGCCGCCTCGCTGGGCAGCATGGCCAGGACCGTGCACCACACCGGTCTCGGGGTGTACTCGCGCATCGCGCAGCTCGTGAACGACCAGCCGGAGGAGGTCGTCCTCCATCCCGGGATCCGCCTGCTGATCGACCGGGAGAGCACGGGAGCCCCGCTGGCCGAGACGCTGGAGGTCTTCCTCGACAACGCGGGCGACGTGGCGCGCTCCGCCCAGCGGCTGCACCTGCACCGCGCCTCGCTCTACGGACGGCTGCGCCGCATCGAGGAGATCACCGGCCTGGACCTGGGGAACGGCAACGACCGCCTGGTCGCCCATCTGGAGCTGAAGCTGGCGCGGCTCATGCGGTTGCGCACGCCGTACGGCACGGACACGACCGGCACCGGCATCTCCGCGTTAGGCGACGCGTAGCCGAGCGGCCGGGTGAGCCCCGGCCCCGACACGGCCGGTCTCGTTGACAAATGTCGTTCCCCACGCTCCGACGTGCAACATCTGTCGGCAGTCAGCGGAATGTCACTCTGCGAGGATTCCGGCAATCCCACCCGTGCTTGGAGGTTCGATGACTGCTCCCAACCGGATCCCGCCCCGGCGGGTGCTCCGCGCTCCACTGACGTGTTCCAGGTAGGGGGCGGACGATGAACAGGACGATGAGGCTGCTCGGCCTCGCGCTGAGCGTGACGCTCGCGCTGACCGCGTGCGGGAGCGGCTCCGGCGACGCGGCCGGCGGCGGCGAGACCACGACCAAGCCCGCCGGGACCTGGGCCAGCGCCGATCCCGCGCTGGCCGAGGAGCTCAAGGCGGCCGGGTTCACCGGCGAGATCAAGGGCGCGACCGACCTCACGATCGGCATGCCGTGGGCGGTGGAGGAGAACGGCAAGCCGACCGGGCTCGACATCGACCTGGCCGAGGCCCTGGGCGACGTGCTGGGCACCAGGATCGACCTGCAGAACACCAGCTTCGACAGCCTGATCCCGGGGCTGGCGGCGGGCCGCTACGACGTGACGATCTCCGCGATGCTGGACAACAAGAAGCGTCAGGAGCAGGTGGACTTCGTCGACTTCATCATCGACTCCTCCGGCTTCGTCGTCCCCGCCGACAGCGACATAGACGACCTGACGCTGGAGACCAGCTGCGGCCGGACCATCGGCGTGGTGCGGGGCAGCGCCGAGGAGATGTACCTGTCCGAGCAGAGCACCAAGTGCGAGCAGGAAGGCAAGCCCGCCGTCAAGCTGCAGGTGTTCCAGCAGCTCCAGCAGGGCATGCTGGCCGTCACCAGCGGTCGCATCGAGGCGCTGTGCGGCGACAGCCTGCAGAACTCCTACCTCCAGGCCCAGCCCGACTCCAAGATCAAGCCGGTCGGCGAGCCGATCAACGAGGCGCCGGTGGGCATGGCACTGCCGAAGGGCAGCAAGCTCGTGCCGGTCCTGCAGAAGGCCCTGCAGAAGCTCGTCGACGACGGCGCCTACCTCAAGATCCTGGAGAAGTACGGCGTCGCGGACGGCGCGCTGACCAAGATCACTGTGAACGATGCCCGCAGCTGACCGTACCGCCATCCTGGACGGCGGCGAGGGCGGAGACCCGCGGGGACACGGCGACGACGTGCGCGCCGTGCCCCTGCGGCATCCCGGCCGCTGGGTCGCCGCGGCCGTCGTGCTCGTGGTGGCGGTGGCGGTCGTCTCCTCCCTCGTCACCAACGAGCGGTTCCAGTGGGACGTCGTCGGGCAGTACTTCTTCTCCTCGGCGATCCTGTCCGGCCTGTGGACCACGCTCTGGCTGACCGCGGTGTCCATGTCGATCGCGGTGGTCCTCGGCATCGTCATCGCGCTGATGCGGCTGTCGCCCAACCCGGTGCTGAAGGCCGGCGCGAACTTCTACACGTGGTTCTTCCGCGGCACCCCGCTGCTCGTCCAGCTGATCTTCCTGTTCAACATCTCGGCGCTCTACCCCGTGCTGACCGTCGGCCTGCCGTTCGGCCCTCAGTTCTTCGAGATCCCGGCCAACGACATCCTCACCCCGGCGCTGGTGGCCATCATCGGGCTGTCGCTCAACGAGGCCGCGTACATGGCCGAGATCGTCCGCGGCGGGATCAACTCCGTCGACCACGGCCAGACCGAGGCCGCGCAGGCGCTCGGACTGCGCCGGTCGGTCATCATGCGGCGCGTCGTGCTGCCCCAGGCCATCCGCGTCATCCTGCCGCCCACCGGCAACGAGACGATCTCGATGCTGAAGTACACCTCGCTGATCAGCGTGATCGCGATGCCGGAGCTGCTCTACTCGGCGCAGGTCATCTACTCGCGGACGTACGAGACGATCCCGCTGCTGATGGTGGCCAGCCTCTGGTACCTCATCGTGACCAGCGTGCTCACGCTCGGCCAGACCTACCTGGAGCGCAGGACGTCGCGTGACCGGCGGACCCCCGAGACCTTCCTCGGCGGCGTGCTGCGCCGCCTCCGGCCGCACGACACGCGGGTAGCCGCGGGGAGGGCACACCCATGACGACACCCGCGGTCCGCATCCGCGGCGTCCGCAAGTCCTTCGGCAGGCTGGAGGTGCTGCGCGGCATCAACCTGGACGTGTACCCCGGCGAGGTCGTCTGCCTGATCGGGCCGTCCGGCTCGGGCAAGTCCACGCTGCTGCGCTGCGTCAACCACCTGGAGAAGGTGGACGGCGGCCGGATCGAGGTGGAGGGCGAGCTCGTCGGCTACCGCCGCAAGGGCGACAAGGTCTACGAGCTGAAGGACCGCGAAATCTGCCGCAAGCGTGAGCAGATCGGCATGGTCTTCCAGCAGTTCAACCTCTTCCCCCACATGACCGTCCTCGGCAACGTCGTCGAGGCGCCGGTACGGCTCGGCAAGGCCCGTCAGCGGGAGGCCGAGCAGGCCGGTCGCGAGCTGCTGGCCAAGGTCGGCCTCGCGGAGAAGGAGTCGGCGTACCCGAGGCAGCTCTCCGGAGGCCAGCAGCAGCGGGTGGCGATCGCCCGCGCGCTGGCCATGCGCCCGCGGCTGATGCTCTTCGACGAGCCGACGTCGGCGCTGGACCCGGAGCTGGTGGGCGACGTGCTGTCGGTGATGGGCGGGCTGGCCCGCGACGGCATGACCATGATCGTGGTCACCCACGAGATGGGGTTCGCCCGCGAGGTCGCCGACCGGGTGGTGTTCATGGACCAGGGGCGGCTCGTCGAACAGGGCCACCCTTCCGAGATCTTGGAACGCCCGAGCCACGAACGGACCCAGGCCTTCCTGCGCCGGGTCCTCTAGCTCGGATCGAGTGAGGAGACAGTGATGACCGCACGCGAGGCGTGGCTGCGCGCGCACGAGGTGACGCACCTCAAGGAGCCCGGCATCGTGCTCAACGGCAAGTTCGAGGACCGTTTCGAGCCCAGGGTGTGGAACTGGCTGCGCCCCTGGGACTTCGACTCGTCCTTCGACGTCGGCCTCGTGGGCGTGGGCCTGTCGACGACGTCGATCCTGCCGACGAGCTGTTTCGCCGCGCCTGACGCGCTGCGCCTGTCCACGCCGTCCTTCACCACCTACAGTCCCGACTTCGACGTGGATCTGGCCAGCATGACAGCCCGCGATCTGGGCGACATCGCCGTGCCGGTGCTGGACCAGTACGAAGGGCTGCAGCGGATCGAGGACACCATGTCCGCCCTCTGGCGGGCCAGCGGTGACTCGTTCCTGGTGCTGATCGGCGGGGACCACGCCATCACGGCGCCGGCCGCCCGCGCCTTCGCCCGCACGCACCCCGGGCAGAAGCTCGGCCTCATCCACTTCGACGCGCACAACGACGTACGGGTCATGGACCACGGCCCGACCAACGGCACGCCGATCCGCCAGCTCCTCGAATCCGGTCTCCCCTTCTCCGGGAAGAACCTGGTGCAGGTCGGCATCCACGGCTTCATGAACGCCAGCTACTACAAGCGGTGGGTGGAGGGGCACGGCGGCACCATCATCACCGGCCGCCAGGTCCGCCGGGCGGGCATCGACGCCGTGATCGAGCAGATGGTGCAGGTCGCCGGCGACGGCACCGACGCGATCTACGTCACCGTGGACGTCGACGTGCTGGAGCTCGGCTACGCGACCGGCACCGGCGCGGCCACCCCGGAGGGCCTGCACCCGGTCGACCTGTACGAGGCGCTGTACGCGCTGGGCCAGCACCCGAAGGTGGCCGCGATCGATTTCGTGGAGCACGATCCGGCGCGGGACGTGTCCACGATGACGGGCCGGACCATGACCGGCGGGCTGCTCAGCTTCCTCGCCGGCCTCTTCCTGCGCCGCAACGACGGCTGGCGCGGTTACGACCCGACCCCCATCACCGACGACTGACCGTATACGCCTCCGGCTCGGCCGGCCGCGTGGGGCCGCTGGGCCGGAGGGTCGCCTTGGAACCGGCAGATCGGTATAAGTGAGACGTCCTGCTCCTCGACGCAAACCAGGAGAAGCATGTCCCCGCGCCCCCGTCTGCTTTCGGCCGCACTCGCCCTCGCGTTAGTCACCACCGGCGCACTCGCCCAGCCGGCTTCGGCCGCCGCCGCGACCGCGAGCGCCGCTTCCGCCACCACCGTCGCCGATCCCCTGCTGGACAAGCTCGCCGCGATCCCCGGCCTGACCGTCGTCTCCGAGACCCGGCCGAGCGGTTTCCGCTTCTTCGTCCTCACCCTCACCCAGCCGGTGGACCACCGCCGTCCGGGCAAGGGCACGTACCAGCAGCGTCTCACCCTGCTGCACCGGTCCGACGACGCGCCCGTGGTGCTCTACACCGGCGGCTACGGCCTGGCCGTCAACCCGTCGACCTCGCAGACCGAGCCGACCCGGCTGCTGGGCGCCAACCAGGTCTCGGTCGAGCACCGGTTCTTCCGCAGCTCCCGGCCGGACCCCGCCGACTGGGGCAAGCTCGACATCTGGCAGCAGGCGAGCGACGAGCACCGCATCGTCCAGGCGCTCAAGACCGTCTACGGCGGCAAGTGGATCCAGACGGGCGCCAGCAAGGGCGGCATGACCTCGGTCTACCACCGCCGCTTCTACCCGGACGACGTGGACGGCGTGGTCGCCTACGTGGCGCCGAACGACCGGGTCAACCCCGCCGACCGCGCCTATGACGAGTTCTTCGAGAACGTGGGCGACGCCGCCTGCCGCACCTCGCTGGAGAACGTGCAGAAGGAGGCGCTGAAGCGGCGCGCCAGGCTGGTGCCGAGGTTCGAGGCCGAGGCCGCGCGGAACGGCTACACCTTCACCCAGTCGCTCGGCAGCGCCGACCGGTCGTTCGAGATGACCGTGCTCGACGCGGTGTGGGCCTTCTGGCAGTACTCGAACGAGAGCGACTGCGCGGACGTGCCGCCCGGCACGGCGACCGACGACGAGATCTACGACTGGATCGACACCGTCGCCGGCTTCTCCTTCTACACCGACCAGGGCATCGGCTACTACGTCCCCTACTACTACCAGGCCGCCACCCAGCTCGGCTGGCCCACGCTGAAGTTCGGGCATCTGCGCGGTCTGACCCGTTACCCCGGGCTCTACCAGCCCAACTCGGTCATCCCCGCCGAGCTGCGCTCCCACCACAACCCGCTGCCGATGCTGGACGTCGACCACTGGGTGCGCAAGCAGTCCAGCCGGATGATGTTCGTCTACGGGGAAAACGACCCGTGGAGCGCGGAGCGGTTCACGCCCAGCCGCCATGACTCGTACCTGTATGTCGCCCCCGGCGCCAACCACGGCGCGAACATCGCCCGCCTGCCCGACGCCGAGCGGCAGGCGGCCACGGACACGCTGCTCCGCTGGGCCGGGGTGACCGGCGCCCAGGCTGCCCAGCGCGGCGTGTCGTCCATCCCCGACGACGACATGCTCCCCGACCGCCGCACCTTCTGACCCGCCGCCGGGGCGAGGCCCGGCCTCGCCCCGGCCCGGGTTCAGGACCGGAGGACGGCGCCCAGGTCGCGGCGGCGGACGGCGGCGCCGTGCGCGTACGCGCCGAGCAGGGTGCAGACGGCCAGCCCGGCGGCCAGCGCCACGGGCGTGAGCAGTCCCGGCGCGTAGTCGCCGACGGGCAGGCCGCCGGCGGACGAGGACAGGTCCACGCCCGGCCCGAGCGCGACCGGCAGCCCCAGGCCGAGAGCGAGACCCGCCGGCGCCGTGACGAGGACCAGGGGCAGCAGCTCCAGCACGGTCAGCCGCCGGGCCTGCCTCTCGGTCAGCCCGAGCGTGCGCAGCAGCGACATCGCCCTGGCCCGGTCGGGCGCCCCGACGACCAGGGACAGGACGATCGCGGCCAGCGCGTACGCCCCCAGCGCCACCGTCACCACGAGCAGCGTCGAGCGGACCGTGCCGGTGAGCGGATCGGCCCGGATGGCGGCCAGCGCCTGCTCCTGGGTCTCCACGGTGGCCGAAGGGACGAGCCGCGCCAGCTCGGCGGGCGAGACGTCGCCCCTGATCAGCAGGGTGTCGGCGGCGGGCCATGGCAGCACCTCCCGCGGCACCAGCAGGAACGGCCCGCCGGGGCGGAACCCCGGAAGGGAGTCGATCACACCCTGGGTGGTCAGCTTCGCCGGGGACAGCCACATGATCTCGAAGGTGCCCCGCTCACCCAGGCCGGGCGAGAGCAGCGCGGACGTGCTCCCTTCCAGCGTGGGCAGGGTGATGGGCGCGTCGCCGATGACCCGCCGCCACTCCGGCAGGTCCACCGCGATGGCCACGGGCCGCTCCCCTGTGGGCCTGATCTGCGCCCGGCCCGTCAGCGCGAGCGCCACCTGCTCGACGCCGGGAGCCCGGCGTACCCGCTCGACGACGGCGGGCGGGATGTCCTCGTCCGACGTCAGCTTGATCGGCGCGCCCACCCGCTGCCAGGACGCGACCCGCTGCGTGGTGGCGATCCCGTCCGAGATCACCGCCGCGAACACCGACACGCTCAGCGCGGGCAGCAGGACCAGCACCGGCAGCACGCCGGCGGACCGCGCCCTGGCCGCCAGGGTCAGCCCCAGGAACGGCACGGCCGCCCGCCCCCGCGCGGCCAGCCGGACGAGCAGCCGCAGCGGGTACGGGTAACAGCGCATGGTGATCAGCGCGGCGGCGAGCGTCAGCGCGACCGGGATCAGCAGCAGGAACGGATCGCGCTCCGCGGAGCCGGACAGCCCGCGGGCCCGCAGCAGGTAGGCCCCCGCCAGCGCGAGTACGACGACCAGGGCCTCCAGCGTCAGCCGCCGCGCGGACGGCCGGACGGCGGCCACGTCGTCGCGGCGCTCGGGCAGCGGCGTGCGGTGGGCCACCACCAGCCGCGCCGCGGCGAAGGCCACGGCGGTGACGACCACGACCGCCGGTCCGAGGTGGGCGACCGGCGGCGCGGGCCCCGGCACGAGGAAGGACAGCCCGTACCCGGCCAGTGCCGCCGGGCCCACCGCGAACGCGGCCATCGCGGACCCCGCCCCCGCCACCTGCCACAGCGACCCGCCGCGCGCCCGCACCAGGGCCAGCGCGGGCGCCATCCGGTCGGTCAGCAGCCGCACGCCCAGCGCGATCACGCCGAGCGCGACCGCGAGCAGCCCGCCGAGCACCAGATACATGACGGTCCGCGCGGCGGACAGCCCGGCCTGGAACTCGTCGAGCACCTGGGGCAGCCCGGTGATCAGGCGGTAGCTGGTGGTGCCCGACCTCTCGACCGCCAGCCGCTGCCGGAACCCGGCGACCGCCGCGCCGGCCTCCGGCACGTCCAGCGCGCTCGCGGCCCGCCCGTCGACGGGGAGGACCCAGCGGTAGACGAGGTTGCGTGTCCTGCTGTTGAGCGCGGTCAGGCCCTCGTCGGAGATCAGCGCCGTGGTGTGGAACTCCTCCGGGCCTTCCAGCGGCACGACGTGGGTGACGTGCAGGATGTCGGGGTCGTGGTTCCAGGAGCGGTCGCCGGGGTCCTTCGCCTCGAAGACGCCGACGATCCGCACCGCGGCGTGGGCGCTTTCGCCGATCACTCTGGTCTGGCCGATCCGCAGGCCCATGACGCGGGCGGCCTCGTCCACGACGCCCACCTCGATCAGCGGGATGGTCACGCC
The DNA here is from genome assembly GCF_055585125.1 of Nonomuraea sp. NPDC054003. NCBI lineage: Bacteria > Bacillati > Actinomycetota > Actinomycetes > Streptosporangiales > Streptosporangiaceae > Nonomuraea > Nonomuraea sp. NPDC054003. Next base: position 163,099 of record NZ_JBVJKR010000012.1, on the reverse strand, counting down.
CCCGTGGCCGGTCGTGGACGGCTCGCCGGGCTCGCGGCCCTGGACCCAGTCCACCCGCCGTCCGGCGTCGGACAGCCAGCCGAGGTTGACGAAGGTGCCGCGGGTCCCGGTGACGGGTGTGCGTACGGTCTTGGCGCTCACGTGGCCGTCCGGCCTGATCAGGGGGCGCAGCGCCGCCGGGAGGAGCCCGCGCCAGTGGCGGTCGCCGGCTTCGAATTGCGCGCGTTCGTGCAGGTCGCCGTCGAGGGTGACCGGCTGCCCGCTGACCGTCAGGTCGGTCTGGACGGCGTCGGCGGTGGCCAGCGACCGGCGCAGCGCCTCGTCGAACGACGCCTGCGTCAGCCTGGGCAGCCCGGCGACGAGCAGGCAGGCCACCGCCGTCAGCACGGCGAGCAGCGCCGTCGCGCCGGGGTGCGTCCGGACGCCGAGCACGGCGAGCCGCCCCGTCGCACCGCCGTGCGTCCGGAAGCCCAGCACGGCGAGCCGCCCCTTCACGCGGGCCCTCATCGCTCCTCCAGCGTCTGCCCGCGCCGCAGACGCCGCGCCAGCCCGGCCACGATCAACAGCAGCACCCCCGCCACCAGCGCCAGCATCGCGGCCGTGGCCGCCCACGGGACCTGGAACAGCACGCCGGGCGTGACCGCCGACGCCTGCCCGGTCAGCACGATGTGCGGCACCACCAGGTTCCCGACGACCACGGCGAGCGCGGTGCCGGACACCAGCGACAGCCCGACGACGAACGCCTGCTCCGTCACCAGCATCCCGAAGATCTGCCGGGAGCCGGCGCCGAGCGCCCGCAGGACGGCGAACTCGGCCCTCCGCTCCCGGGCCGCGACCACGGCGTTCATCAGGAACCCGAGCAGCGCGAACCCCAGCGCCGCGCCGAACCCGAGGACCAGCGCCCCGCGCAGCCCGCTGGCCAGCGGGTCGTCCCGCAGCTTCGCGGTCAGCTCGCCCCGGTCGACGACGGTCACGTCCCACTGGGGGTTCTCGCGCAGGATCGCGCGGGCCGGTGCGGTGTCGGAGGCGGCGAGCCACCATTCGGTCACGGGCCTGGGCGGCTGCGCCGCGGCCAGCTCCCGCGCCTGCAGCGTCTCCCAGTCGGCGAGCACGGCCTGCTGACCGGGGGCGCTCGTCGGCATGCTCGCCACGACGCCGGCCACCTCCACCCGCAGGACCCGGCCGGCGAAGGTGGCCGGCCCGGTCTGGCCGACGCCCAGGCCGAGCGAGGCGGCCAGGCCGGGGGTGAGCACCACGGGCAGCGGTCCCGGCTCCCGCGACGGGCCGAAGGCGACGGCGCCGGAGGGCACCGGCACGTCCCCTCCGTCCGCGCTCAGCCCGGTCAGCCGCAGAGCGGTCCGCCCGTCCGTGACGAGGCCGCGCAGCGACAGCGGGTACGTGATCGCGCCGGAACGTCCGGCCAGCGGGGTCAGATCGAGCTCGACCCGGTTCCCGCCCGGCCGCAGCCCGCCGAGCGGCAGGTCGTGCCACGCGCCCAGCGCGTCGGACAGCACCAGCCGCGCCGGCACGGCGGCGCCCGCCTCGACCCGCACGGTGAGGGCGCGCGGCCGGCCGGGCAGGTCCAGCTTGCCGGCGCGGTCCCCGGGGAGTGCCCGGGACAGTTGCGCGACCGTACGCGCCGACAGGTCGGGACGCAGGCCGAACAGCTCACCGAGCCGGGCGGCGTCGAGCCCGAGCAGCAGCGCGCTCTCGCCGCCCACCTCGGCCTGCCCGCGGAAGGCCGGGGAGGCCGCGGTGACGCCGGGCAGCGTGGTGAAGGCGGTGCCCCGGCCGAGCGGTCCCAGCTCGGGCCCGGCGGCCGGCCCGGACAGGCGCAGGCCCGCCCCCGCCCGGTGGACCGCCTGGTCGAGCTGTGAGGCCTGCCAGGTGGAGGTGGTGGCCATGGACAGGATGCCGATGGCGATCGCCATCGTGAGCAGCAGCGCGGGTCCCGCGTACCTGAGCGGCCGCCTGCCGACCTGCCAGGCCCCCAGCGCGGGGGCGAGCGTGGGTCTGCGCGACATCAGCCGCCCGGCCAGCCGCGACACGCGCGGCACCAGCCGCAGTCCCAGCATGCCGCCCGCGAGCAGGGCCAGCGCCGGGCCGGAGACGATCAGCGGGTCGACGCCGAGGCCGCCCGCCGCCGTCCCGGTGACCGGCGCGCCGTAGTGCTGGAGCTGCCAGATCGCCAGCCCGGCCACGGCCAGCAGCGCCAGGTCCGCGCCCGCCCTCTCGATCAGCCCGCGCACGCCGCGGCCGCGCGCCGTCTGCTCCTCCACGTACGTGCGCCGGGCGCCGGCGAGGGCAGGCAGGGCCAGCAGCACGGCCGCGGCCAGGGCCACGCAGAACGCGACGAGGAACGCGCCGGGATCGGCAGACGGAGTCAGGCGCACCCCAGAGGCCTCGATCCACGGCAGCCGGTGGACCAGCGCGAGCAGCGGCGGCGCGAGCCACGGCGCGGCGATCGCGCACGGGACCGCCACCAGCAGCGCCTCGCCTCCCGCCAGCGCGGCCAGGCGCGCCGTGCCCGCGCCGCGCGAGCGCAGCAGCGCCGTCTCCATGCGGCGGTGGTCGGCGAGCAGCCGCCCGGTGAGCATCGTCGTGTACGCGGCCAGCACCAGCAGTTGCAGCACCGGGACCAGCATGGTGGAGCGGGTCACCAGGGACGCGGTGGCGAGCTGGGTGAGGATGCCGGGCAGCCGGCCGGCGGTCAGGCAGTTCACGCAGCCCGCCGCCGTCAGCCGCTCGCGCACCTGGCCGAGCGCCTCCGCCAGCGGGCGCAGGCGGTCGAGCGTTAACGTGCCGAGGTCCGGCTCCGCGGTCCAGACGGCCCTGACGTTGGTGGCGAAGCGCGCGGTGAACGTCTCCCGCGCCACCATCAGCGGCCCGTAGGTGGTGTAGTCCCCGTGCTCCACGCCCCTGCTCAGCAGTTCCTCGCCCGCCCAGCGCTCGTCGGCGGGGTCGTCGAGCTGGAAGACGCCGACGACGCGGACCGTGACGGGGCGGTGGTCGAGCCGCCCCTCCGTGACGAACTCCCGGCCGGCGCCGAACCCGGTGGCCGAGGCCGCGGGCAGCGGGATCGCCGCCTCGACGACCGGCCCGCCGGTGCGCGGCCACCTGCCGGAGACCAGCCTGGCGTGCCGGTCGAGCCCGTCGTGGCTGCCGAACCTGAGCAGCTCGGGCGCCTTCTCGCCGTCCTGTCCCGGCATGACGTACGAGTCGGAGCGGAGGCTGACGGTGAGGGCCGGGGGTGTGCCGTGGATTCCGGTGAGCACGTCGCGCACGGCCCGGTCGTACCTGGGGAGGGTCTCGGCGGTGACCAGCGAGCTGATCGTGGTGGTGGTTTCGCGGTACGAGGCCGTCTCCATCGCCCGGCGGACACCGGCGTCCCCGATGCAGGAGACGTACATCGTCAGCGCCACCAGCGTGGTGGTCGCCAGCAGGATCGACCCGAAGGCGGCCAGGAGGAGCAGCGGCTCGCTGAACGCCCTTCTGACGACCAGCGGCCCCCGCATCCTTCCCCCTTCACCCCGTTCAGTGAACCTTCGGGGCATGGTGGTGGCGAAGCAAGGTGAGCTCTTCAACGGTGACGCACCTGATACGCCCGTGTGATGCGGAAACCGTTACATACCGGCTGACCATCGGGTTCGCCGGAAAGGGTTGGCCCCGGCGCCTTGCGTGAAATATGTTCATGCTGCTGAACAACCCCCCTTTTACCTGGAGGTCACCGGTGACGTCGGGAGGCCGGTCCGCGGACGAGCCCCGTCAGGAGCTCGTGGGCGCGCGGATGCGCCAGTTCCGCAAGGAACGCGGGATGACACTGCGCGGCCTGTCGGCCGGTTCCGGCCTGTCGATCGGGTTCCTCTCCCAGGTGGAGCGCGGGATCTCCACCATCGGGCTGGTCGCGCTGAACAGCGTCGCGGCGGCGCTGGACCGGGGCGTCGCCGAGTTCTTCGACGACTCCCCCGGCCACCAGCCCGGACGGGACGCCGAGCGGCTGCCGGAGCATTTCACCCTCACCCGGGCCCAGACGGCGGCGACCGAGTACGTGTCGGGGGCCCAGACGTACCGGATGCTGTCCTCGCGCGGGCCCAGCCTGGTGCTGGAGCCGCTGCTGGTGCACATCGCGCCGGGCGGGCGGCGGGAGCCGGCGTACGGGCACTCCGGGGAGGAGTTCGCCTACGTGCTGAGCGGGGAGTTGCTGTACGAGGTGGACGGGGTGGAGCACCGGCTCCACCCCGGCGACAGCGTCCACCTGCGCTCGACGGTGCCGCACAGCATGTACAACGACACCGACGAGGTGACGACGGTGGTGTCCGTCGTGACGCCCAGGCTGTTCTAGACGCTCAGATCAGGGTCCTGGCCGACCACAGCTCCGGGAAGATCTCGCGGCGCAGCGACCGCTCCAGCCAGCTCGCGCCGCTCGACCCTCCGGTGCCCGTCTTCGCGCCCATCGCGCGGCGTACCACCATGAGGTGGAGGGTGCGCCACCGCATGAACCCCTCGGCGACGTCGGTCAGCGCCTCGGCGAGCTCCCAGAGGTGGTCGCCGGCGCCGCGCTCGGCGTACACACGGGCCCAGGCCTGCTCGACCAAGGGCTCGGGCTGGTACGGCTGAGCCGGGTCGCGCGCCAGGGTGGTGGCGGGGATCTCGTAGCCGAGCCGGGCCAGCACGGACAGGGCGACGTCGTACAGGCTGGGCGCGCGCAGCGCCGCCAGCAGCTCGCCGTGGGCCTCGGGATTGCCGCGGTGCACCCGCGCCAGGGACTCGGACTTGTCGCCGAGCAGGAACTCGACCTCGCGGTAGAGCGCCGACTGGAACCCGGAGCCCTCGCCGAGCACCGGCCGGAAGGCGTTGAACTGGCGCGGCGTGAGGCGGTTCAGCGGGCGCCAGGCGGTGTTGACCACCTCCAGGTAGGCCGCCGCGCGGGCGATGGCGGCGGTCGCCGGGGGCAGGTCGGGGGTGCCGAGCAGGCGGGCGGCCAGACGCAGTTCGGTGCGCACCAGGCCGAAGTAGAGCTCCATCACCTGAGTGGTCACCAGGAAGGCGGGCTCCTCGGGCGCGTCGGTGCGCGCGCCCGGCAGCGCGCGCAGGGTGTCCGTGCCGACGTACTCGTCGTACGGCGTGGCTTGCGCGAAGCTCAGATTGGGGGTCACCATCGCTTCCTCCTCGTTCACCTCAATGTTCACCGAAGACGAACTGTGATGAAATGGCATGTCGAAGGCGTTGGGACGGGGAGACTTTCCGTTCTCAAAGCAGGACCGCGGGTACGCCTTCACCGCTGCCGAGAGTGATGGGTGGGTGCCGTGGACGCGATGGACTGGGCGATCCTTACCGAGCTGCAGGCCGACGCCCGGCTCTCTTTCAGCGAGCTGTCCCGGCGGGTGCACCTGTCCTCCCCCGCCGTGGCCGAGCGGGTGCGGCGGCTGGAGGAGACCGGGGTGATCGAGGGCTACCACGCGCACGTCGACCTGGGGCGGGCCGGGCGTACGGTGCGGGCGCTCATCCGGATGTCCTGTTACGGGGCGCGCTGCGTGCTGCGCCACGAGGAGGCGCTGGAGCAGCCGGAGATCGTGCAGGTGTACCGGGTCACCGGTGACACGTGCTGCCTGCTGGTGGTCGCGCTGGCGTCGATGGCGGACTTCGAAGGGCTGATCGACCGGCTGGCTCAGTACGGGCGGCCGTCGAGCACGATGGTGCTGTCCAGCCCCGTGCGGTGGCGGCCGGTCACGGAGCTGCCCTGAGCCTCGCGGCGATCAGCTCGGCGGTGGCGTCCCAGATGGGGGCGGCCGGGTCGATCACGTCGAAGTGGTCGCCGGGGCGTTCCAGGTAGGTGACGTCGTCGTCCGTCCCCGCGGCGGCGTACCGGCGGTTGAAGTCCACCAGGTCCGGGTCGTCCTGGGCGCCCTGCACGACGAGCTGCGGGCCGCCCAGCGGGAGACGGGCCAGCGGGCTGGATCTGGCGTACTCCTCCGGGATCTCGGTGCTGCGGCCGCCCAGCGCCATGGCGGTCGCGCCGCCGCTGAGGTCGCGCAGGTCGCATTCCACCAGGTCAAGCAGCCCGGCGAGGGAGACGGCCAGCGCGGGGGCCGGGCGTCCCGACTGCCACAGGTCGGCGGCCAGGCGCAGCGCGAGCTGACCGCCGGCGGAGTGGCCGATCACGGCGACGCGGGCGGGGTCGAGGTCCGAACGGTCACCGAGCGGCCGGTCGAGGTCCGGCAGGGTGCTGAGCGCCGTGTAAGCGGCGGCGACGTCGGACACGGTCGCGGCCCAGCCGTGCCTGTCCGGGCGGCGGTACTCCACGTTCCACGCGGCGAATCCGCGGGCGGCCAGGTCGGCGGCGAGGGCGTCCATGAGGTCGGCGGCCCAGATGGACCGGTAGAAGCCGCCGTGCAGCAGCATCGCCACGGGAGCGGGCCGCGTCCCCGGCAGGTGGAGCTCGCCGTACTGGTCGGGGTGCGGGCCGTAGGGGACGCGGCGGGGCCGGGCCGCCGCGCGGTGCACGACGTGCCGGATGGCCCAGGTCAGGCCCTGCGCGCCGCGTCCGTACAGGTGGGTGGCGCCGCCGGCCGGGTGCGGGCCGGTCACCCCCAGGTCCAGCCAGACCAGCCGCGACGCGTACGGCCTGGGCGGATCCATCAGGCCGCGCACCTCAGGATCGGCGCCGGGCAGCGCGACCACCAGTCCGTCCGCTCCGGCGGCGTCCAGGGCGACCTGGAAGGACGGCGTGTCCGGCGGCGAGACCACCAGCCCGGCGACCCCGAGCGCCGCGAACTCGCGCACGGCCAGCTCCCCGAGCAGCCCGAGATCCGCGACGAGCCCGGGGGCGGTGAGCACGGTAACAGTCGTCATGACGTCGCGGACCTCCGCATCGTGACAGCCGTCATCGCGTCGCCACGCCCGGCGTCGGGACGGCCTCGTGGTGGTCTGATCGTGTCGCCGCGCCCGGCGTCGGCACGACCCCGTGGTGGTCTCATCGCGTCGCGGGCCTCAGCATGGGGACGACCTCCGCCCCGATCAGAGACACGCCCTGATCGTTGGTGAGGCCGTGCGGGGTGCCGAACTCGACGCGGTGGACGCCCGCGTCGATCAGGCGCTGTGCCTGGGCTGCCACCTGGTCGGGTGTGCCGGAGAACGCGAACAGGTCCAGCAGGTCGTCCGGGATGAGCCCGGCCGCCTCGTCGTGGCGTCCGGCCGCGGTCTCGGTCTTGACCCGTGCCAGCAGGTCGGCGGGGACGTTCGCGGTGGGGTCCAGGTCGGCCACGACGGCGAGGTACATCGCCACCTCGCGCCGGGCCTTCGCGCGGGCGGCGGCGCCGTCGGCGGCCACGACGGTGACCGCGCCGAGCACGATGCCGACGTCCTCGGCGGACCGCCCGGCCTGTTCGGCACCCGGACGCAGCCGCTCCCTGATCACCGGCACCATCGCCGGGTTGGCGCTGCCGCCCACCTTGATCTCGTCGGCGAGACGTCCCGCGAGCGCCGCGCCGCGAGCGCCCCAGGCGCCGATCAGCAGCGGCGGGCGGGGACGCTGTACGGGGTAGCGCAGCGCGGTGCCGGGCGCCAGCGTGAACACCTCGCCGGAGAAGCCGGAGGTGTCGCCGCCGAGCAGCCGGTACACGACCTCGGCGCACTCGGCCAGCGCGGTCAGCGGGCGCGGCTGCGCCAGCCCCACCTCGCCCAGCCAGGTGCCGCGGGCCAGGCCCAGGTAGGCCCGCCCGCCGGAGGCCAGGTCGAGCGCGGCGAGCTGGCCCGCGATCTCGTACGGGGCCATCGAGTAGGGGTTGAGGCAGGCCGTGCCCAGGCGCGCCCGGGAGGTGGCGGCGGCCATCTCCAGCAGCGGGAAGATGGGCGGCTGGTACATCAGGTCGCCGAACACCGACACCACGTCGATGCCGTGCTCCTCGGCGATGCGGGCCAGCCGGGCGTAGTCGCCCGGGCGCTTGTCGCTCTGCAGGCCGATGCCGATCTCGAAGCCGCGGCTCATGTGAGGTCCGCCGAGTTCATCGGGCGGCGCCGGACGCGCTCCAGCCGCATGGTGAGCCGCTCCTCCGGGTCCGGGCAGCAGAACAGGGTGTCGCGTTCCAGCCAGTCCCCCGGGCCGAGGTCGCGCTGTTTGGCGGCCAGGAAGGGCAGGACGGCGGCCAGGGCCCAGACGCAGAAGTGGCGGCCGTCGGGAATCCGCAGGTGGGCGCTGTTCTCCAGCTCGAAGTAGTCGCCGACGGCCATGCCGCAGACCGAGCGGCCCTCGATCGTGTCGACGGTGACCCGCAGGTCGTAGATCTCCATGTCGGTGTCGCCGGTGGTCATGCTCCCTCACTCAGCAGCTCGGCGTGATGGTGGGCGATCAGCCAGCGGCCGCGCGTGTGCCGGAGCACGTCGGTGACCCTGGTGTGCTGGGCGGGGGCGCCGTGCGGCTCGGCCACCAGGACGTACCGGGCCACGCCCACCTCTCCCCAGACGTCGATGCGCTTGTCGCGGGCGGTCAGCGTGTCCATGACCGGCCGGCGGCCGGCGCCGTCCCGGGCGTCGCGGTAGGCGTCCAGCTCGGCGCGGGTGCGCAGGGGGCCCGGCAGGTGGGTCTCCCAGGTGGTCACGTCGGGGTGCAGGTGGCCGTCGAAGCGGGCGCGGTCGCCGGCGACGAACGCGGCGTACATGTCGTCGATGGCGGCGGCGATGTCCGCCTCGGCGTCCAGGGTCACGGTGTCTTCCTTCCAGAGGTCGGGGGGCCGGTCCGCACGACGCGGCCGCCCTTCATCACCCAGTGGACGCCCCGGTACGCGGACGCCGCGGCCAGGGGGTTCTCGTCCATCGCGATCAGGTCGGCGTACCGGCCGGGTTCCACGGTGCCGATGTCGGCCTCGGCGCGGAGCCAGCGGGCGGGGCCCAGGGTGGCGGCGTGGAGCGCGCGGGCCGGGCCGATCACCTCGGCCATGTGCTCCAGCTCGCGCACGGTCGCGTTGGTGCCCTCGAACGACCAGAACGGCGGCATGTCGCTGCCGAGCAGCACCTCCACCCCGGCGGCCACCGCGGTGGCGAAGCTGTCCAGGTGGGCGGGGCCGGCGCCGAGCGAGCGGCACTGCATCCACTCCGGCACGCCCAGCTCGTCGAAGAACTCCTTGCAGCGGGTGACCAGCAGGGTGGGCACCAGCGCGGTGCCGCGGGCGGCCATCCGGGCGGCCACCTCGGGGGTGAGCTGGTAGCCGTGCTCCACGCAGTCCAGGCCGAGCTCCACGGCCTGGGCGATCACGGCTGCGGGGCCGGCGTGCGCGGTGACCCTGCGTCCCCAGGCGTGCGCGGTCTCGATCACCGCCGCCATCTCGTCGGCGAACAGCTGGGGCGTGTCGATCGACTCGTGCTGTCCCGCGATGCCGCCGGAGATCATCACCTTGATGAGGTCGGCGCCGGCCTTGAGCTGGGCGCGGGTGCCGCGCCTGAAGCCGTCGACGCCGTCGCACTCCAGGGTGTCGGTGCCCTCGTGGCCGTGCCCGCCGGTGCAGACCAGGGCGCGCCCGGCGGTGAACATGCGGGGTCCGGGCACCCGGCCGGCCTCGATGGCGCGCCGGAGCGCGAAGTCGGCGTGGTCCTTCTCGGCCACGCAGCGCACGGTGGTGACGCCGCAGTCGAGGGTGCGGCGGGCGCCGTCGGCCATGTAGAGGGCCAGCTCGTGCGGGTTCAGGTCCTTGACCTGGTCACCGCCGGCGCCGGGGAGGGACAGGGACAGGTGGGTGTGCATGTTGACCAGGCCGGGCGTGACGTACGCGCCGCCGAGGTCGACGCGGTCCACGTCCGTCCGGTCCGCCACCTCGGCCAGGATCTCCTGCCGGGTGCCCACGGCCGCGATGCGGTCGCCCTGAACAAGGATCCCGGCGTCCTCGACAGGGCTCGCCCCGTCGGCCACCCGGCCGTCGGCCACGGTGCAGCCGGTGATCACGACCGTGTTCATCGCATCTCCTTGAGCATGGAGCCCCCCGCCGTCGGAGGTGGGGGCTTGAGCGTGGAGCCGCCCGCAGTCGGGGGTGGGGAGGGAACGGGGAGCGGCGCCGCCACGTCGTAGACGTCGCGGGCGGCTTCCGCTGAGACGTAGCCCTCGGCGACGTCGCGGCGGACCGCCTCGGGATCGCGATCGCGCGGGTCGCCGTGGCCGCCGCCGCCCGCTGTCAGCAGCGTCACGCGGTCTCCTGGCTGGACCTTGACCCGTTTGGTGCTGACCCGCGCCTCACGGTCGGTGCCGGGGAACACGATCACCTGGTTCGGGTCCGGCTCCAGCCCGCCCATCAGGGCCCATGGCCGCGACCTCGTCTTCTTGATCACCGACAGGAACTCGCCCGGCGTGGTGAACCGGATGTCGCGCCGCAGGCCCACTCCGCCCCGGTGACGGCCCGCGCCGCCCGAGTCCGTACGCATCTCCAGGCGTTCGAAGAACATCCCGGTACGCGCCTCCAGCACCTCGACCGGCGTGTTGCGGGCCTGCGTCTGGGCCAGGTGGTTGGCGGGGCCGATGCCGTCGTGGTCCGGTGTGCCGCCCCAGCCGACGGCGTCGTTGTTGCTGACGGCGAACATCCGGCCGGTGTCTGGATGCGTACCGACCATCATGAAACCGGGCACGTCACCCCCGGACGACGCCGGCAACCGCTCCGGCATGCCCTGCGCCAGCGCCTTGTAGATCAGCTCCAGCGCTACCGTGCCCGTCCACTGGGTGAACGTGGCCGCGGGGTAGGTGGCGTGGAACAGGGTGCCGGGCTCGGCCCGTACCTCCAGCGGCGCGAAGTGGCCCGCGTTGGTCTCCTCCCACGGGGTGGTGATGGCCTTGAACGCGACCCGGCAGGTGGCGATGGTGGCGCCCAGGGGGAGGTTCACCGGCCCTGGCGTCATCGCGGCCGAGCCGTCGAAGTCGACGGTGAAGCGCCCGTCGGCGATCGTGACCGTGACCCGCATCTTGACCGGGTCCTCGGTGATGCCGTCGTCGTCCAGCCAGTCCTCGGCCGTCCACGTGCCCTGCGGCAGCGCGGCGACGGCGTCGGCGGCCGACCTGGTGGCGGCCTCGACGGCCCTGTCCACGGCGGCGGTCACCAGGGGCGTGCCGTAGCGGGCGTGCACGTCGGCGAGGCGGCGTTCGCCGGTGCGCAGGGCGGCCACCTGGGCGTGCAGGTCGCCGATGACCAGGTCCGGCATCCGCGAGTTGAACCGGATCAGCTCATGGATCTCCCGCACAGGCTCACCCCGGGAGAACACCTTCGTACCCGGAAAAATCAACCCTTCCTGATGCATGTCCGTCGAATCCAGGACATAGCCCGGATCCTTGGCGCCCAGATCCATCCAGTGCGCCCGCACGCACACGAAGCCCAGCAGCCCGGGGTCCCCGTACACCGGGGCGAACAGGGTCGCGTCGTAGGAGTGGGCCGCGTTCCAGTACGGGTAGTTCAGCAGCACCACGTCACCGGGCAGCAGGTTCTCCCGCCCCACGTACTCCACGCCCTTGCGGATGGAGTAGTCGTTCGCGCCGAGGAACCGGCTCAGCCCGGTGGCCTCGGCGACCAGCCTCAGGTCCGGGTCGTAGACCGAGATCCCGTAGTCGCGCACCTCGTAGATGACGGGGTTGAACGAGGTCCGCTCCAGGGTGGCCCGCATCTCCTCGGCCACCGCGACCAGATGACAGCGCACGACCTCCGCCGTCGCCCCGTCCAGAGCGATGCCAGAAACCCCGGCACCAGACCGCGCAGACCCGGACACCCCGCCGTCCGACCGTGCGGATCCGGGGGTCGCGGGGTCCGGCCGCGCGGGGCCAGGCGTCGCGGGATTCGGCCGCGCGGGGCTGGGCGTGGTGGGGTCAGCCATCGTCCACGCCGTAGATCTCGCGGGCGGCCTCCGCTGAGACGTAGCCCTCGGCGACGTCTCGGCGCACCGCCTCGGGATCGCGATCGCGCGGGTCGCCGTGGCCGCCGCCGCCCGCTGTCAGCAGCGTCACGCGGTCTCCCGGCTGGACCTTGACCCGCTTGGTGCTGACCCGGGCCTCGCGATCCGTGCCGGGGAACACGATCACTTGGTTCGGGTCAGGCTCCAGCCCACCCATCAGGGCCCATGGCCGCGACCGCGTCTTCTTGATCACCGACAGGAACTCGCCCGGCGTGGTGAAGCGGATCTCGCGCCGCAGGCCCACTCCGCCCCGGTGACGGCCCGCGCCGCCCGAGTCCGTGCGCATCTCCAGGCGTTCGAAGAACATCCCGGTACGCGCCTCCAGCACCTCGATCGGGGTGCTCCGCCCGGCGCTGCCGGAGACGTGGGTCGCCGCGTTCATGCCGTCGTGGTCCGGCGTGGCGCCCCAGCCGACCAGGTCGTTGTTGCTGACGGCGAACATCTGACCCGTGTCGGGATGCGTACCGACCATCATGAAGCCGGGCACGTCACCCCCGGACGAGGCCGGCACCCGGTCCGGCATGCCCTGCGCCAGCGCCTTGAGGATGAGCTCCACCGCCACGATGCCGGTCCAGAGCGTGAACGTGGGCTGCGGGTAGACGGCGTGGAACAGCGTCCCCGGCTCGGCGCGGACCTCCAGCGGCACCGTCGTGCCGTGGTTGGACGGCTCGTCGGGCGAGGTCAGCGACTTGAGTATGACCTTGCAGAGCGCGACCGTGGCGCCGAACGGCATGTTGATCGGGCCAGGCGTGGCCGGGGCGGAGCCGTCGAAGTCGACGGTGAAGCGTCCGTCGGCGATCGTGACCGTGACCCGCATCTTGACCGGGTCCTCGGTGATGCCGTCGTCGTCGACCCAGTCCTCGGCCGTCCACGTGCCCTGCGGCAGCGCCGCGAGGGCGGCGCGGGTGCGGGCCTCGCCGTCCTCGACCATGCGCTGGACGGCCGCGTCCACGGTGGGGCGGCCGAACTTGTCCAGGATCTCCAGCAGGCGGCGCTCGCCGGTGCGCAGGGCGGCCACCTGGGCGTGCAGGTCACCGATGACCAGGTCCGGCATCCGCGAGTTGAACCGGATCAGCTCATGGATCTCCCGCACGGGCTCACCCCGGGAGAACACCTTCGTACCCGGAAAAATCAACCCTTCCTGATGCATGTCCGTCGAATCCAGGACATAGCCCGGATCCTTGGCGCCCAGATCCATCCAGTGCGCCCGCACGCACAGGAACCCGACCAGCGTGCCGTCGGCCTCCGGGTCCGCGGGATCCGGCTGGAACACCGGGGCGAACAGGGTCGCGTCGTAGGAGTGGGCCGCGTTCCAGTACGGGTAGTTGAGCAGCACGATGTCGCCGCGGTGCAGGTTCTCCCTGCCCACGTACTCCACGCCCTTGGCCAGCGAGAAGTCGTTCGCCCCCAGGAAGAACGTCAGCCCGGTGGCCTCGGCCACCAGCCGCAGGTCCGCGTCGTACATGGACAGCCCGAAGTCGTGCACCTCGTAGATCACCGGGTTGAACGAGGTGCGGATCAGGGTGGCCCGCATCTCCTCGGCCGCGGCCAGCAGGTAGCTGCGGACCACCTCGGCCGTCGCGCCGTCCAGCCGCACGTTCGCCTCGCTCATGCCCGAGCCTCCGGAGTGAGAGTGACCAGCAGATGACCGAAGGGGTCCACCTGGACGCGCTGCCCGGAGTGCACGACCGTGGTGGAGGTGCCCTCGTCGATCAGGGCGGGGCCGTCCAGGGCGTCGCCCGGCTCCAGCTTGGCCCGGTCGTACACGGCGAACTCCGTCACCGCCCGCGTCCCGAAGTCGTAGGCGTCCCGCCGGCCGGTGCGGGCACGGGAGGCGTCGCCGTCGCCGGGGGCGTGCCGGGGCAGCTCCGGCTTCTCGATGCGCCCGATGCCGCGCACCCGCAGGTTCAGGATCTGCAGCTGGTTGTCCATGACGTGCCCGTACCGGGCGTGGTGCAGCTCCTCGAACGCGGCCCGCACCACGTCGGGGCGCAGGTCGCGGCCGACGGGAACCGTCAGCGAGTGCTCCTGGCCGAGGTAGCGCACCTCCATGGCGCGTTCCAGCACGGCCTGCCCGGCGGGGATGCCCTGCGCGGCCAGCGAGGCCGCCGCCTCGGCCGCGGCCTCGGCGAACACCGACTCCAGCGCGGCCAGGTCGGCGTCCTCCAGGGTGACCATGACGGTACGCGACACGTCGTCCACGATGTCGGCCGCCAGCATGCCCCACGCGGAGAACCCGGACGGCGCGAACGGGACGATCACCTCGGGGATGCCCATCTCGCGGGCCAGGAGCGGCGCCAGCAGCGGCCCGGCGCCGCCGAACGCCAGCAGCGAGAAGACCCGGGGATCATGGCCCCGCTCGACCGTGATCTGCCGGACCGCGCCGACCGTCCTGGCCAGCAGCACGTCGAAGATCCCGGCCGCGGCGGCCTCGACGCCGAGCCCGAGCGGCTCGGCGATCTGCTCGCGCAGCGCCTCCCTGGCCGCCTCGTCGTGCAGGCGCATGTCGCCGCCGAGGAAGCGGTCCGGGTCGACGTAGCCGAGGGTCACGGCGGCGTCGGTGACCGTGGGCCGGGTGCCGCCGCGGCCGTAGCAGACCGGGCCGGGGTCGGCGCCGGCGCTCTGCGGGCCGACCTTGAGCAGGCCGCGGTCCAGGTGGGCGACCGAGCCGCCGCCCGCGCCGATGGTGCGGATGTCGTAGGCGGGGATGAGCAGCGGGAAGTGCTCCAGCTTCGCCTCGTAGGCCGCCACCGCCGCGCCCCGCTCGATCACGCAGGTGTCCAGCGACGTGCCGCCGATGTCGAAGGTCAGCAGGTTGTCGCGGCCGAGCGCGGCGGCGACGTGCGCGGCTCCGACGATGCCGCCGGCCGGGCCGGACAGCACGGTGTGCATGGGCGAGGTCTTGGCCACCCCCGAGGTCATCGAACCGCCGCCGGACCGCATGATCAGGAACCGGCCGTCGAAGCCGTCCTCGGCCAGGCCCGCTTCCAGGCGGTCGACGTAACGCTCGAAGATGGGGCGGATGTAGGCGTCCAGGACGGTGGTGCTGGTCCGCTCGTACTCACGGTACTCGCGCACGATGTCCGTCGACACCGACACGGTGACCTGCGGGTACGCCTCGCGGATGAGCCGCGCGGCCTGCTTCTCGTGCTCGGGGTTGAGGTAGGAGTGCAGGAAGCAGACCGCGATCGTCCGGACCCCCTGCTCCTCCACCAGGATCCGGGCGGCCTCCCGCACGTCGTCCGGGTCCAGGTCCTCCACGACGCGGCCCTTGTAGTCGAGCCGCCCCCGCACCCCGATCGTGGCGGCGCGCCGGACCAGGCTCTCCGGGCGCTGGTACTGGAAGTCGTACATGTGGTCCGAGGGCACGTTGCCCCGGCCCAGCAGGAAGACGTCACGGAAGCCCTCGTTGGCGATGATCCCGGTGGTCTCGCCGCGCCGCTCCAGCACCGCGTTCAGCCCGAGCGTGGTGCCGTGGATGAACAGCTCCACCTCGCGCAGGTCGGTGCCGAGCAGCTCGACGGCGGTGAGCACGCCCTCCCAGGGGCGGGCCGGGGTCGTCGGCGCCTTGCGGAAGCGGACCGCGTGGGTGCGCGTGTCCAGCTCCATGGCGTCGACGAAGGTGCCGCCGATGTCGACGGCCAGCCTGATCGCGGGCATGGGATGTGTCACCTCTCTGGTCCTTCGAGATCGGGAAGCGCGCCGGCGCGGCGGCAGGCCACGCGGGCGCGGCCCAGGGTCCGCAGCTCCTGCTCCTCGGTGCGGCAGGCGTCCTCCGCGAACGGGCAGCGCGGCGCGAGCGCGCAGCCGCCGCCCGGGGCGGCCTCCTCCGGGTCCTTGGTCAGGCGCACCCGGCTGGTCTCCTCCTCGCCGTCCAGCGAGGGCACGGCGGCCAGGAGCGCCATCGTGTACGGATGCCGCGGCCGGGCGAAGACCTCCTCGACCGGGCCCTCCTCGACGATCCGGCCCAGGTAGAGCACCACGACCCGGTCGCAGAAGCCGCGCACGGTAGCCAGGTCGTGCGAGATGAACACCGAGCCGCGGCCCCGCTCGGCCGTCACCTCGCCGATCACCTTCAGGATCTGCGCCTGTACGGTCACGTCCAGCGCGGACGTGGGCTCGTCGAAGACGATCAGGTCGGGCTCACCGGCCAGCGCCCTGGCGATGCCGACGCGCTGCGCCTGGCCGCCGGAGAGCTCGTGCGGGCGGCGCTCCGCGTACGTCCCGTCCAGGCCCATGCGCTCCAGCACCGCCGCGACCCGCCGGGCCCGTTCGGGCGCCTTGATCCCGGCGGCGCGCAGGGGCTCGGCCACCGCGTCGGCGACGGTGCGGCGCGGGCTGAGCGAGCCGATCGGGTCCTGGAACACGAGCTGGGCGCGGCGGCGCAGGGCCCGCAGCTCCCGCCCGCGCAGACGTGACGGCTCCTGCCCGGCCAGCGTGACCACCCCGCGCGACGGGGTGATCATGCCGAGCATGAGCCGGGCCAGCGTGCTCTTCCCACTCCCGCTCTCGCCGACCACGCCCACGGTCTCCCCCGCCCGCACAGTCAAACTGACCCCACGCAGCGCATGGTGCCCCCCCGCCCCGAACCGGCTCCCGTACACCACATGCGCATCCTCAACCCGCACAACCTCATCACCGGAACCGACGGAAGGGACGGATTCGCCGGACTCGGCGGACACCCCCGCACCTGCGGCCCGCGCGCGATCGGCGCGATCGGCGGAGCCTGCGGACTCTGCGGACTCGGCGGGGTGTCGGGTTGGGGTGGGGAGGGTGGGGACGGCGGAGAGGAGGGTGCGGGTGTAGGGGGCGGCTGGGGTGGTCAGGATGGAGGTGGTGGGGCCGTGTTCGACGATCGCGCCCGCGTTCAGGACGACGAGGCGGTCGCAGATGCGCGCGATGGACGCGAGGTCGTGGGAGATGAGGAGCACGCCGCGGCCCTCCTCGTCGGCCGCCTCGCGGAACCGGAGCAGGATCTCGCGGGTGAGGGTGACGTCCAGGCCGGTGGTGGGCTCGTCGGCGATGAGCAGCCCGGGGGCGCAGCCGGTGGCGAGGGAGATCATGACGCGCTGCGCCTGGCCGCCGGAGAGCTCGTGCGGGTAGCTGCCGAACCGCCGGGCCGCCGAGCGGATGCCGACGCTCTCGAACAGGTCCACCGCCGCCGAGCGCGCCTGGGAGGCGTCCATGCCCTGGTGGGTCACCAGGCGGTCGGTGAGCTGGCGGCCGATGACGCGGGTCGGGCTGAGCGCGCCGCGCGGGTTCTGGAAGCAGATCGCCGCGCCCGCGCCGCGGTGCGCCGCCAGCGCCGCGGCGTCCATCGTCAGCACGTCCCGATCCTCGAAGAGGACCTGGCCGGTGGCGCTGGCGCCGTCCGGCAGGAGCCCCACGACCGATCTGGCGATCATGCTCTTGCCGCCGCCGCTCTCCCCCACCAGCCCGACGACCTCGCCGCGCGCGACCGTGAGGTCCACACCGGCGAGTGCCTGTACGGAACCGATGGCGACCTTCAGGTCCCGGATGTCGAGCAGGGTCATCGGGTGACCCCCGCGCGTTCCTGCAGCCCCTCGCCGAGGAGGCTGAACCCGAGGACGCTGACCAGCAGGAGCAGGCCGGGCGGCACCGAGGTCCACCAGCGCCCGGCGACCACGTCCGCCGAGCCGAGACTGATCATGGCCCCCCACTCCGCCGTCGGCACGGTGACGCCGAGACCCAGGAAGGACAGCCCGGCCAGGGTGAGCATGGCCCAGCCGCAGTTCAGCGGCGCGATGACGCGTACCGGGGTGAGGCTGTTGGGCAGCACGTGCCGCCAGAGGGTGCCCAGGCCGGACGATCCCGACGTCCTGGACGCCTCCACGAACGGCAGCTCCCGCACCGTGCGCACCTCGGCCCGGACGAGACGGGCGTACGCGGGCGCGTTGACCAGGGCGATCACCAGGATCAGCTCGGGCACGCCGCCCCCGAGCAGGGCGGCGACCGCCAGCGCCAGGATGAACGCCGGGAACGCCTGGAACACGTCCAGGATCCGCATCAGCACGTCGTCGACCAGCCCGCCGCGGTACCCGGCGACGATCCCGAGCAGCGTGCCGAGCACCACGGCCAGGGCGACCGACGCGACGGCGACGCCCAGGTCCAGGCGGCCCGCGTGCAGCACCCGGCTGAGGATGTCCATGCCGTTGACGTCGGTCCCCAGCGGGTGCGCCCCGCCGGGCGGGGCCAGCGAGGCCGCCGCGTCGATCTCCTCGGGTCCCCAGCGGACCAGCAGCGGCCCGATCAGCACGGCGAGCACGACCAGCCCCAGGATCACCGACCCGGTCCGGATCAGCGTGGTGGCGAAGCCGCGGTCCGCGGCGGCGGCGGCGCGCGGCGGGCCGGCCTCCCCCGCCGTGGTCAGGTCGGCCATCAGATCCTCACTCTCGGGTCGAGGACGGCGTGCACCACGTCGGCGATCAGGAAGATCAGCGTGTAGCACAGCGCGATCACCACGACCGACGCCTGCACCACCGGGTAGTCCCGGAACAGCAGCCCGCGCAGCGCCCACTGCCCGAAGCCCTGCCAGGAGAAGACGTACTCCACCAGCACCGTCGACCCGATCGCGAACCCGAACACCAGCGCCGCCAGCGCGGGCAGCCGCACCAGGGCGGCGCGGGCGAGATAGCCGCGCAGCAGCGTGCGTTCCGGCAGGCCGTGCGCGGCGGCCGCCCGGTACGCCTCCGAGCCCAGCACCTCCAGCGCCGAGGCGCGCACGCTGCGCATCAGCGGCGCCACGATGACGACGACCATGGTCGCCACCGGCAGCACCAGGTGGCCGGCGGCCGACGCGAACGCCGGGCCGTTGCCGGTGAGCACCGCGTCCAGCAGGTCAGCGCCGGTGATCAGCGACAGGTTCGTGTCCGGGTCGACCCGGCCGCTGGGCGCCGGCACCCAGCCGAGGCCGCTGTACACGACCAGGATGAGCACCAGGCCGAGCCAGAACTCCGGCAGCGAGTTGCCCACCAGGGCCAGCACCCGCAGCGTGTGGTCACCGGCGCGGCCCGCGCGGCGCGCGGACCAGATGCCGAGCACGGTGGCCAGCACCGTCGCGATCGTCACGGCGATCACGACGAGCTCCAGCGTGGGCCCGAGGCGGACGGCCATCTCGCCCATCACCGACTGGCCGCTCTGGATGGACACGCCCAGGTCACCGGTGAACAGCCCGCCCAGGTAGTCCACGAACTGCTGCCACATCGGCTGGTCCAGCCCGTACCGGGCACGCGCCGCCGCCGCGTCGGCCTCGGTGGCGTTGGGGCCGAGGATCGTCCGGATCGGATCGCCGGGCAGCACGCGGACCAGCACGAACGTCACCACGACGACGCCGAGGAGGACGGGCACGGCCTGCAGCAGGCGCCGTGCGGCGAATCGGGCGATCCGCACAGTTATGCCTTGGTCAGGTAACGCAGGCGGGCCAGGCCGTCCATCGGCTGGACCCAGCCGGCGACCTCCTCGCGCACCGGGAGAGTGAAGTTCGGCTGGCAGATGATCACCCACGGCACGTCGGCCGCGAGGATCTCCTGCACCCGGGCCCACAGTTTGAGCCGCTCGGCCTCCTCCACCGTGGTGTGCGACTGCTCGAAGATCTTCTCGATCTCGTCGTTGACGTAGTTGGAGTAGTTCAGGTTGGCGCCCTTGGTGAAGCTGGTGCCGAGCATGTACTCGACGTCGTTGACCCACAGCTGCCCGGCGGTGAGCTGCAACGGGATGCTCTTCTTCTCGCGGCGCTCGCCGAGGGTCGCCGGGTCCAGCGGGGCGAGCTTCAGCTCGATGCCGGCCTTCCTGGCCTCGCTCCGCACCAGCACGGCGATCTGCTGCTGCTCGGCGTTGTCGGCCTCGAAGACGAGCTCGGAGCTGATCGACGGCTTGCCGGCCTCGGCCAGCAGGGCCTTCGCCTTGTCCAGGTCGTAGGCGTAGGGGTAGCCGGTCTCGGCGTAACCCGGCATGTCCAGCGGCACCAGGCTCTTGGCCGGGCGGGCGTCGCCGCCGTACACGTTGCTGATGATCTGCTCGTACGGAACCGCGCAGGCCAGCGCCTGGCGCACCTTGACGTCGTCGAACGGCGCGGTGGCGACCGACATCTGGATGGCCACCTGGTTGTTGCTCGGCGCGGAGATCACCTTGATGCCCTGGGCGTCCTTCAGGTCGGCGACGTCGCGGCGGCTCATCCCGAGGGCGATGTCCACGTCGCCCGCCTCCAGCTGCAGGCGCTGGGTGGCGGCGGCCGAGACCACGGTGAGGCGGATGGTGCTCAGCCTGGCCGGGTCCTGGCCGGGGTAGCCGGTGTTGGCGCTGAGCTCGATCTCCTGGCCCTGGACCGCCTTGGAGACCTCGAAGTAGCCGCCGGTCGGCGGGTTCTTGGCGAACCACTCCTTGGCCCAGGGGTCGGCGTCGGTGGCGTGCTTCTTGGCCTCGGCGGAGTCGAAGACGTACAGGGAGATGGCCTGGATCTGCCGGGTGAGCGCGCTGGGGAACGCCTGGTGGAACTCCACCGTGTAGTCGTCGACCACCTTGACCTGGTCGGCCTCGGTGAGCCCGATCAGCCGGTAGACGCCCGCGACGTTGGCCTTGGCGGCGAACGCCCGGTCCTTGGACCATTTGACGTCGGCCGCGGTCATCTCGTTGCCGCTGGCGAACTTGACGCCCTTGCGCAGCTTCAGCGTCCAGACCTTGTTGTCGGCGTCCGGCTCGAACGACTCGGCGAAGGTGGGGGCGATGCTCTCGGTGTCGAGGATCTGCGCCCCGCCGACGTCCTTCACGCCGTAGTCGATCATGTAGGGGAAGACGTTCTTGAACAGCATGAGCGCGGTGAGGTCGAACCCCACGAAGTCCTGGTCCCAGCTGCTGACGTAGCCGCCCACCGCGATGCGCAGCGCGCCGCCCTCCCCGCCGGACGCGGCCCCCGACGGCTGCGGCTGCTCGCCCCCCTTGGTCCCGGCGGCGCACCCGGCGGCGAGCAGCAGCGCCACGCCGCCGCCGAGCCGCAGCGCCGACCTGCGCGACATCGGCAGCGAGCCGGCGGCGACCGCACGTGAGAATCCGGCCATGGGGGTCCTCCTGGGGGACACGGAAGAGACGACGTGTTCAGTCAGGCCTTCCGTTCACTGAACGCTCCCGCGTGCCAGTTCACCGGTCAGAGTCCTGTCTATCTCTGACGTTGTACCGGTAACCGGGCATTAAGGACAAGGACGTTCAGATAATTTCACCAGAGGGAAACATCCGGCCGGGCAGGCCGAGACGGGTGAGCGCCGCCGCCACCAGCTCGTCCGGTGACAGCGCCACGTCCAGCACCATCCCGGACTCGTCCGGATCGAGGTGCTCCAGGATCTGCTGCTGCGAGTCGAGCAGGCTGGCCGCCATGTAGTGGCCGGTGCGGCGGGTCATCCGGTCCCTGATCAGCTCCGGGGCCCCGTCGAGGTGGACGAACTCCACGTCCGGCGGGCCCTGCCGCAGGACGTCGCGGTAGGCGCGCTTGAGCGCCGAGCACGCCAGGACGGTGGAGACGCCTTCGGCGTGCCGGTCGGCCATCCAGGAGGCCAGGTCGCGCAGCCACGGCCAGCGGTCCGCGTCGTCCAGCGGGACGCCGGCGCGCATCCGGGCCACGTTCGCCTCCGAGTGGAACTCGTCCGCCTCGGCGAACCGCAGCCCGGTCGCCTCGCTGATGCCGCGGGCCACGGTCGTCTTGCCCGCGCCCGACACGCCCATGACCACGATGTGCCGGGTGGGCGGACGGTCACCAGTCATGGACGGTGCCGTCCTTGAGCCGGTTGAACGGCAGGTAGGCCGCCTGGTACGGGAAGCGCGCCGCCGCCTCCTCGTCGAGCTCCACGCCGATCCCCGGCAGCTCGCCGGGATGCAGGTAGCCGTTGGTGAAGCTGAACGACTGCCGGAACACCTCGTCGGTGGCCGCGCCGTGCCGCATGTACTCCTGGATGCCGAAGTTGTGGATCGCCAGGTCCAGGTGGAGTGCGGCGGCCATGCCGACCGGCGAGATGTCGGTCGGGCCGTGGATGCCGGACTTGATCTGGTACTGGGCGGCGTAGTCGAGGAGCTTGCGCATGGCGGTGATCCCGCCGGTGTGGGTGACGGCTGAGCGGACGTAGTCGATGAGCTGCTCGCGGATCAGGGTCTGGTAGTCCCACACGGTGTTGAAGACCTCGCCGATGGCCAGCGGGGTGGTGGTGTGCTGCCGGACCAGGCGCAGCGCCTCCTGGTTCTCCGCCGGGGTGCAGTCCTCCAGCCAGAACAGGTCGTACGGTTCGAGGTCCTTGCCGAGCCTGGCCGCCTGGATGGGGGTCATCCGGTGGTGCCCGTCGTGCAGCAGCGGCAGCTCGGGGCCGAACTCGTTCCGTACCGCCTCGAAGACGCCGGGCAGGTGGCGCAGGTAGGCGCGGGTGTCCCAGTCCTCCTCGGCGGGCAGCGGGGTGCGCTGGGCCGGCTCGTAGTCGTACCGCTTGCCGCCGATGCTCGGCTGGGCGGCGACGCCGTACACCGCGTCGACCCCCGGCACGGAGGTCTGCACCCGGATCGACCGGTACCCCAGCTCCAGGTGCAGGCGGATCGAGTCGAACAGCTCCGGCAGGTCGCGGCCCGAGGCGTGCCCGTACGCCATGATCCCGTTCCGGGAGGCTCCGCCGAGCAGCTGGTAGAGCGGCATCCCGGCGGCCTTGGCCTTGATGTCCCAGAGCGCCACGTCCACGGCGGCGATGGCGGCCATGGTGACGGGGCCGCGCCGCCAGTACGCCGAGCGGTAGAGGAACTGCCAGGTGTCCTCGATGCGGTGCGGGTCCCGTCCGATCAGCAGGGGGGCGACGTGGTCGGCCAGGTACGACGCGACCGCCAGCTCCCGCCCGTTGAGGGTGCCGTCGCCCAGCCCGGTGATCCCGTCATCCGTCGTGATCTTGAGGGTCACGAAGTTGCGGTCGGGGCTGGTGACGATGACGTCCGCTGCGGTGATCTTCACGTGGATGCCTTTCTCAACGAGGGGTCACGACGTCGCGGCCAGGAAGGCGCGGGCCCGCTCGCGCAGGGCGTCCAGGTCGCCGCCGGACGCCGCGTCGCCGACCAGCGGCCCCCCGACGCCGGCCGCGATCGCGCCCGCGGCGAGGAAGCCGGGCAGCTCGGCCAGGCCGACGCCGCCCACCGCGACGAACAGGAGGTTCGGGAACGGGTCGCGCAGCGCCTTCAGGTAGGCGGGGCCGCCCAGGGAGGCGGGGAAGAGCTTGACCGCGGCGGCGCCCATCCGCGTCGCGGTGTACGCCTCGGTCGGGGTGAGCGCTCCGGCGGCGACCGGGAGCCCACGCCTGGCCGCCGCGCCGATGGAGTCGACGACGGCCGGGGTGACGACGAACTGCGCGCCGGCGGCGGCCACGTCGGCGACGTCCGCCTCGGTGAGCACGGTGCCGGCGCCGACCAGCGTGCCGGCCGGCGCGGCGGCCCGGATGGCCGCGATGGCGTCGAGCGCGCCGGGGGTGGTCAGGGCCACCTCCAGCACGCGGACGCCCTCGTCGAGCAGCGCGGTCCCGGCGGCGACGGCGGCCGCCCCGCCGGAGCCGCGGATGATCGCCAGCAGCCGGGTGGCGGCGAGCGTGGCGGTGAAGTCGGATGTCATGGTCACCATTCCGCGTAGGAGCCGTCCCGGTGCCGCCAGACGGGGCCGCGCCAGGCGTGTCCCCGCTTGCCGGCCGAGCGCACCGCCTGCTCGTCGACCTCGATGCCCAGGCCGGGCCCGGTGAGCCGCTCGACGTACCCGTCGACGAAGGTCAGCGGGGTCTTGTCCACGCAGTAGTCCAGCATGTCGGCGCCCAGGTTGTAGTGGATGCCGAGGCTCTGCTCCTGGATCAGGTAGTTGGGCGTGGCGAAGCCGACCTGCAGGCAGGCCGCGAGGGCGATCGGGCCGAGCGGGCAGTGCGGGGCGAGCTGCACGTCGTACACCTCGGCGAGCGCCGCGATCTTGCGTACCTCGGTGATGCCGCCGGCGTGCGAGAGGTCCGGCTGGGCGACCGCGATGCCGGCCTGGAGGACGGGCAGGAACTCCTGCCTGCTGTAGAGCCGCTCCCCCGTCGAGACGGGGATGGTGGTCGAGCGGACGAACTCGCCGATGAGGTGCGAGTTCTCCGGTACGACCGGCTCCTCCAGGAACAGCGGCCGGTACGGCTCCAGCAGCGGCGCCACCCGGCGGGCGCTGGCGAGGGTGAACCGCCCGTGCAGGTCGACGGCGACGTCACGGTCGTCGCCGAGCACCTCGCGGGCGGCGGCCACCCGGGCGACCACGCCGTTCAGCTCGGCGACCGACGCGACCGGGCTCATCCTGCCCGAGGCGTTCATCTTCACCGCGGTGAGCCCGGCCTCGACCTGGGCGGCGACGTGGTCGCGGACCTCGCCCGGCTCGTCGCCGCCGACCCAGCCGTACACCCGGATCCGGTCCCGGACCGGCCCGCCGAGCAGCTGGTGCACCGGGGCGCCGAAATGCTTGCCGGCGATGTCCCAGAGCGCCTGGTCGAGGCCCGCCACGGCGCTGGCCAGGATCGGGCCGCCGCGGTAGAACGAGCCCTTGGTCAGCACCTGCCAGTGGTCCTCGATCCGCAGCGCGTCCTTGCCGATCAGCAGCTCCGCGAGCTGGTCCACGGCGGCCCTGACGGTCTCGGACCGCCCCTCGCAGGTGGCCTCGCCCCAGCCGACGATCCCGGAGCCGGTCTCCACCCGGACGAACAGCCAGCGGGGGGCGACGAGGAAGGTCTCGACGCGCGCGATGGTCGTCATCGGCTCAGCCCTTCGTCGCGCCGGCGGTGAGGCCGGAGACCACGTACTTCTGCACGAACAGGGCGATCACCATGATCGGCAGGGTGACCACGGTGGTCGCGGCCATCAGGCCGCCCCAGTCGATGCTGGCGTACCCGACGAAGTCGAAGATCGCGACGGGCAGCGTCTTGGTGTCGGCGTCGGAGAGCACGAGCGCGAACATGAAGTTGTTCCAGGAGAAGATGAAGGACAGGATCCCGGCGGTCGCGATGCCCGGCACCGACAGCGGCAGCGTGATGCGGCGGAAAGCGCCGATGTGGGTCAGCCCGTCGACCAGCGCCGCCTCCTCCAGCTCCGTGGGCAGGCTGTCGAAGTAGCCCATCATGATGTAGACCACCAGCGGCAGCGACACGAACATGTGGCTGATGATCAGCACCTCGTAGCCGCCGACCATCCGCAGGTTGGAGAAGACGTAGTACCAGGGCACCAGGAGCGAGACGCCGGGGATGATCCGGGCCATCAGCACCACCAGCGCGGACTTGCGCATGTTGAACCGGCTCATCGAGTAGGCGGCCGGCAGCCCGAGGATCAGCGACGCCACCGTGGCGGCGAACGCCACCCAGAGGCTGTTGACGATGAACGTGACGTAGTTCGCCTGCTGGAGCACCTTGCCGAAGTTGTCCAGGGTGGGCGAGAACACCAGGGCCTTGCCCGGGTCGTAGATGTCGACGTTGGTCTTGAACGCCGCGGCGACCATCCAGACCAGCGGCGCCACCAGGGCGAGCACCACGACGGTGAGCGCCGCCACCCGGAACACCCGGTACGCGAGACTGGGCCTCATCGCCGCGCCTCCTTGCGCCGGGCGGTCAGGGCCCACATCGCCCCGATGATGATCAGGAAGAACAGGATGAGGACGGTGGAGGAGACCCCGTACTCGTTGTAGTCGAAGCTGAGCCCGTAGGCGTACACGTTCAGGGTCTCCACCTCGTGGAACGAGCCGCCCCCGCGGCCCTTGGTGGCGTAGAGGATGTCGAAGGTCTTCAGCGCGTCGATGCCGCGCAGCAGGATCGCCACGGTCACCGTGGGCATCAGCAGCGGCAGGGTGACGTGCCGGAACCGCTGCCAGGTGCTGGCGCCGTCGATCCTGGCCGCCTCCTGCGGCTCCTCCGACAGCGAGGTGAGCCCGGCGAGCAGGATCAGCACCACCATCGGGGTCCACTGCCACACGTCGATGAAGATCGTGGTGGGCAGGGCGGTGTGCTCGCCGGCGAGCCACGGCTGCGGCCCGATGCCGATCCAGCCGAGCACCTGGTTGGCCATGCCGATGTTCGGGTCGAAGATGAGCCGCCACATCATGCCGACCGCGACCGGGGTGGCGACGAGCGGCAGCAGGATCGCGACCCGCACCCACTTCTGCCCCTTGAACGGCCGCCAGAGCAGCAGCGCGATCGCCATCCCGAGGACCATCTCGAACAGCAGCGCGACGCCGGTGAACGTGGCGGTCCGGCCGACGGCGGGCCAGAACCTGGTGGTGTCGGACAGCACGTCGAGGTAGTTCTGGAAGCCGACGAACTCGCTCTCGGCGCGGACCGATCCCTCGGCGTCGGTGAGGCTGAGGTACCCCGTCCAGGCCAGGGGGAACACGAGCAGCGCGGCGACGAAGGTCATCGCGGGCGCGGCGAACAGCCACTTGCGGTGGTCGTTGACCCAGCGCACCCAGCCGGGCGTGCCGGAGGCGCCGCTCGGCGCCTTGCTGGTGATCGTTGCCATGAGGTCTCCAGGGGTGGGCGGGCGGCGGGCGCTCGGCCCGCCGCCCGCGCGTGCCGCTTACTCGGCCTCGTCGTCCAGGAACTGCTGGAAGGCGGTGTGGGCCGTGTCGGCCGAAGCCGCGGCGTCCTTGCCGGTGATCGCGTCGACGATCGGCTGGCCGACGATCTCGCGGGCCTCGGCGACCTTCACCACCAGCGGCCGGTCATGGCCGACGCCGTTCTCGGTGCTGGCCGCGATGGCCTCGGCCAGGTCCTCGGGGAAGGTCGAGACGCCCTCGGGGTCGGCCCAGACCGAGGTCCGGGCGCCCGGCACGCCGGACTTCTGCTGGGCGAGCGTCTGCTCCTTGCCCGTGGCCCACTCGATGAACTTCCAGGCGTTCTCGGTGTTCTCGGAGGCGTCGTTGATGCCCAGCGCCCACGACGGGATGTTGTACGGCTTCGAGCCCGCCGGGCCGGCCGGGAACGGCGCGAAGCCCACCTGGTCCGACACCTTGGACTTGTCCGCGTCGGTGGCGTTCTTGTAGAGCGAGTTCGCCTCGGTGTAGAAGGCGGCCTTGCCCTGGGTGAAGATCGCCATCGCCTCGGGCCAGCCCATGTCGGTGCTGACGTTCGCGGGGCCGTAGTCCTTGATCAGCTCGCCGTAGTAGGCGTACGCCTGCTTGGCCGCGTCGGTGCCGACCGCCGACTTGCCGCTCTGGTCGACGAAGTCGCCGCCGAAGCTGTAGAGGAAGCTGGAGAACTGGGTGACCGCCGCGGACTTGCCCGTACGGGCGACGAAGCCGGCGACGTCAGGCTCCGATTCCTTGATCTTGGCGGCGGCGGCCTTCAGCTCGTCCAGGGTCTTGGGCGGGGCGCTCAGACCGGCCTTCTCCAGCAGGTCCTTGCGGTAGTAGAGGACCTCCTGCTCGGTGATGATCGGGATGCCGACCGGCTTGCTCTCGTACGTGGTGGACTGCACCGGGCCGGGCTGGAAGTCACTGAAGTCCCAGCTCTCGGACTTCACCTGCTCCGTGAGGTCGGCCAGGTACTTGTTCCTGGCGAAGAGCTTGCCCTCCTGCAGGGGCCGGTACATCATCACGTCGATGTCGGCCGAGCCGGCGTTGAGCTTGACGTTGTACTGGTCGGAGAGCTGGTCCTCGCCGAGCTGGGTGATCTCCACCTTGAGCCCGGTCTGCTTCTCGAACTCGGGCAGTGCCTGCTTGACGTTCTCCGTCCACACGTGGTTGGCCAGGGTGACCCGGACCGTGTCGGACGCGCCGCCGCCGCCGTCGCCTCCGCCGCAGGCGGTCAGGCTCATGGCGACAACCACGGCCAGAGAAGTACCGGTTATCGATCGACGTCGCACGTCATCTCGCCTTTCTGGCATGGCCGCCGCCCCCCTGAAGGGCGCCACACTCGTCTAACATCTGACTAATGCCGGGATGTTAGGGCAAAAAAGCTGATTTATTCAAGGCTTGGCGTCAACTGATATGCTTTCAGCCGTGAACCAGTCCTCCCCAGGGGGCGCACCCACTCAGCGATCCCTTGCCGAGGCTGGGCTGCACGCACGAGTCCTCGACCATCTCGGCACCGCCATCTGCAACGGCGACGTGGCCGCCGGTTCCGTCCTGAGCATCGAAGACCTGGTCGACCGCTACCAGGTCTCCCGCTCGGTCATCCGCGAGGTGCTGCGGGTGCTCGCCTCCATGGGGCTCATCGAGACCCGGCGCCGGGTCGGCATCATGATCCAGGCCGCCGGCGCGTGGAGCGTCTTCGACCCGCAGGTGATCCGCTGGCGGCTCGCCTCCGGCGGGCGGATGGCGCAGATGCGCTCGATCACCGAGCTGCGGACCGCGATCGAGCCGCACGCCGCCTGGCTGGCCGCCGAGCGGATCGGCGACGACGAGGCGAGCGAGCTGGTCGGGCTCGCGGCCAAGATGTGGGCCGCGGGGAAGGCCGGCGACGAGTCGCGCTTCCTCAGCCTGGACATCGACTTCCACCGCCGGGTGCTGGCCGCCTCGGGCAACGAGATGTTCGCCAAACTGCAACTGATCGTCGCCGAGGTGCTGGCCGGACGTCACCACTACCACCTGATGCCCCACTACCCCCACGAGCAGGCGCTGCAGCTCCACATCGACGTGGCCCAGGCGCTCCAGCGCCGCGACGGCGAGCGGGCCAGGCAGGCCATGGTCGACATCATGGAGCAGGGGTTCGCCGAGATGCGGTCGATGTGGGAGCGGACGGCCGAGCCCGGCGGCGTGTGACCCCGTACGGGGACCGCGTGTCGTGTCACCCCGTGACCGCTCCTAAGATCCAAGGGTGGCGAAGTACCTGGACGTACACCCGGACAACCCCCAGCCCCGACTGATCAACCAGGTGGTGGATCTGCTGCACGCGGACGGGCTGATCGCGTACCCGACCGACTCGTGCTACGCCCTGGGCTGCCGGATCGGCAACAAGGACGGCATCGACCGGATCAGGGAGATCCGCGGCCTCGGCGACGAGCACCACTTCACGCTGGTGTGCCGGGACTTCGCCCAGTTCGGTCAGTTCGTGCACGTGAACAAGGCCGTGTTCCGCCTGGTCAAGGCGGCGACTCCCGGCGGTTACACGTTCATCCTGCCCGCCACCAAGGAGGTGCCGCGGCGCCTGCTGCACCCCAGGAAGAAGACGGTCGGCGTGCGGATCCCCGACCATGTCGTCACCCAGGCCCTGCTGGCCGAGCTGGGCGAGCCGCTGCTGTCGAGCACGCTGCTGCTGCCCGACGAGACCGAGCCCCTGACGCAGGGCTGGGAGATCAAGGAGCGGCTCGACCACGCGGTCGACGCCGTCATCGACTCCGGCGAGTGCGGCGCCACCCCGACGACCGTCGTCGACTTCTCGCAGGGCGAGCCCGAGATCCTCCGTCACGGCACGGGGCCCGCGGACCTGTTCGAATAGCACCTTTCAGTCGGCGGTCCGGGCGACGATCAGGCACGCGAACGCCGCGAGGGCGAGCCCGGTCCGTACGAGGTGCAGGTTGAGCCACCGCTGACGGATCTCGTCCCAGCCGGCGGGCAGCGCGTCGGGGTCCCAGGCGTTCGCGACCTGGTTGAGGGGTTCCATCCCGGCGACGGTGAGGGCGACCGTGAGGACGACCAGGATCAGGGCGGCCGCGCTCAGGCCGAAGACGAGCCATCCGCGCTGCCATGACAGGACCGCGACGACGAGCAGGGCCGCGACGCTGATCAGCAGGAGCGGCGGCATGCGCTGGCCGTAGTCGGCGTTGAGCGCCTGCCAGTAGCGGACGTACGCGGGCCCCGGGATCCGGCCGACGGACGGGGCGAGCACCACGAAGAGGACGCCGCCCGCGTACACGCCTACCAGTAACAGGGCCACCATCCTGGACGCGCTGAGAGCCAGGGACATAGCATGCCTTCCTTTTGGCTGGATCAGCACTTTTTCATTAGAGATGAATCCAGTCAATATATCTGGAAGCATGATGGCGATGACTGAGCTGAGGAAGCGCCGCTCGTACTCCAGCAGCCTGCGCCGCGAGCACGCGCAGGCGACCCGGCTGCGGATCGCGACGGCGGCGCGGGAGCTGATGGTCGGCAAGGGGTACGCCGACACCACGATGGCGCAGGTCGCGCGCGACGCCGGCGTGGCCGTCCAGACGCTCTACACGTCCTGCCCCGGCGGCAAGCCCGCGCTGGCGAAGCTGGTCTACGACATCACGCTGGCCGGGGACGCCGTGCCCGTGCCGCAGAGCGACCGGCCGGGGGTCCGGGCGATCATCGAGGAGCCCGACCCGGCACGCAAGCTGGCCCGATACGCGGCGATGGCCACCTCGATCCTCCGGCGCGTCACCCCCGTGCACCGCGTGCTGCGCGCGGCGGCCGCCGCGGCCCCGTCCGACACCGGGCTGCGCGACGTGCTGGCGGGGATCGAGCGGGAAAGGCTGACCGGAAGCCGCGGACCGGCCGAGCATCTGCACGCCCTCGGCGCGCTGCGCCCGGGCCTCGACCCCGGCAGGGCGGCCGCGCAGATCTACGTGCTCACCTCGACGGAGAACTTCGAGAAGCTGACCGAGGTGTGCGGGTGGAGCGAGGCCGAGTACGAGGAATGGCTCGCCACCGTGCTCGCGGCGGCCCTCCTCGCTCCCTGACCTCTGCGGCGACTCCTTGACGAAGCCGTTTCCCTATCTGGAGTACATAGTTTTCTCGAGCGGAAAATCGGGTGACATTTCCTGGCGAGTGACGGAAGGCTGGGCGTCGTCGATGAGTTTTGTCAGTGGCGTCCGTCAGTCTGTACATGACCACGACTTCCAGTGAGTCACAGTGCCGGGATGCCGGCCATGACCATGTCTCGCCTGACTATCCCGATCGAGGTACCGTGTCCAGCCGACTGCTCGACCCACCTGCCAAGCCCGTGGCCACCACCCCGGGCCGCACACCGGCCGTGATCCGGTTGCTGGTGCTCGCCACGTTCGTGGTCATCCTCAACGAGACGATCATGATCAACGCGATACCCCAGCTGATGGCCGCGCTGCACATCACCGAGCAGACCGCGCAGTGGCTCTCGACCGCCTTCATGCTGACCATGGCGGCGGTGATCCCGATCACCGGCTGGTTCCTGCAGCGCGTCACCACCCGCGCCGCCTACTCGACCGCGATGGGCCTGTTCCTGGCCGGCACGGCGCTGGCCGTCGTCGCGCCGTCGTTCGAGGTGCTGCTGGCCGCCCGCATCGTCCAGGCGTCCGGCACGGCCGTGATGATGCCCCTGCTGATGACCACGCTGATGCGGGTGGTGCCCCAGGAGGACCGGGGCCGGGTGATGGGCAACGTCACCCTGGCCATGTCGGTCGCGCCCGCGATGGGCCCGACGGTCTCGGGGGTGATCCTCCAGTTCGGGTCCTGGCGTCTGCTGTTCGCCGTGGTGCTCCCCATCGCCGCCCTGATCGCGTGGGGCGGCCTGAAGCGGCTGGAGAACGTCGGCACTCCCCAGCTCGGCAGTGTCGACTGGTTCAGCGTGGCAGCCGCCGCCACCGGCTTCGGCGGCCTGGTCTACGGGCTCAGCCGGTTCGAGGGCGGTGACGTCCGGGTGGCCGCCGCCATCGTGGCGGCCGGGCTGGCGACCATCGCCGTCTTCGTCTTCCGCCAGCTGTCGCTGCAGAAGCGCGGCGTGCCGCTGCTCGACCTGCGCACCCTGCGCCACCGCACCTACACGATCGCGCTGATCATGATGGCGGTGTCCTTCATGGCCATGCTCGGCTCGATGATCCTGCTGCCGCTCTACCTGCAGAGCGTCCGCGGGCTCAGCGCCCTGGAGACCGGGCTGCTGGTGATGCCGGGCGGCCTCGCCATGGGCCTGCTCGGCCCGGCCGTCGGCCGCCTGTTCGACAAGTACGGCGGCCGGGTGCTGGTCATCCCCGGCGCGATCGGCATCATGCTCACGCTCGCCGGCTTCACCCAGGTCTCGATGACCATGCCCTACTGGCAGATCCTCGGCCTGCACACGCTGCTGTCGGTCTGCCTGGCCGCGACGTTCACCCCGGTGTTCACCCTCGGGCTCGGCGCGGTCCCGCCGCGGCTCTACTCCCACGGCAGCTCGATCCTGAGCACGCTGCAGCAGGTCGCCGCGGCCTTCGGCACCGCGCTCGTGATCACCGTGATGAGCACGCGCTCCGAAGCGCTGGCGGCGGCGGGGGTCACCGAGGTGCTCGCCGACCTCGGCGGCATGCGGCTGGCCTTCGTGATCGGCGCGGCGCTGTCCGTGGTCGTGGTCATCACCGCCCTGGTCCTCCCGGCCCGCGCCGCCTCCTCCGGCGAGGTGGACGCCGCGTAGGGCTCGATCGTCCGTACGGGGAAGCCCGCGTCAGGGCCACCAGCCCGCGACCACCTCGACGTCCTCCCGCCGGAGGGCGTCGTGCCAGACCGGGTCGCGCAGCAGCCGGGCCTCCCAGGACCGCACGACGCCGTCCGGTCCCTCGACCGCGTCCTCGCGTGACGGGTGCAGGAACAACTCGCTCGTGCCCTCGGGGAGGGCGGCGAGCCGGCGGAGGTAGTCGTCCCGGAGTCGCTCGTACGCGCCGAGTTCGGACGCGGTGCTCCGGTTGGTCGCGATCGTCTCGGGGATGGCCACGCCGAGCGCGTCGGCGTGCGCGACGGCGCGCTCGTGGAGGGCCGCGAGCGGCGGCGGGAGCGGCCCGCCGAAGTACGGCGCCGGGTCCCGGGGCAGCCTGAAGGCGAGGCCGTGGCGCGCGCACCACTCCAGCGCCTCGGCGAGCCACGACCTGCCGTGCAGGCCGTAGAGGGTGCCGGCGTGGGAGTCGGCGGCCACGGGGGTGAAACCCCGCTCCCGCATCCACCGCAGCTGCGCGTCCGCCTCCCCGATGACATCCTCGGCCTCCCCGCGAGCGCCCAGAGCCATCGGATCCACACTGAGCGTCCCGTCCGGCTCGACCAGGCTCGCCGCGCCGTCGAGCGGCCGCCACCGGGGGACGCCGCGCTCGCTCGTGAGCGTGACGTGCACCCGAGGCAGTACGCCGAGCTTCCGTACTTGTCCGGCCGCCTCCTCCGCGACCGGCGAGACGCAGATGAGCGTCGTCGCGCTGACATGCCCCTCGGCGAGCAGCGACACGATCACCTCGGTCGTCCCGCTCTCCCGCCCGAGGTCATCAGCCGTGATCACGACCCGGCGCCTCACCGCGGCCCCTCCACAGCCTCGTCCGCGACCCCGGATGACGGCTCCGCCACAGGCTTGACGGACGCCCCGCCCCCAGAACCGGGAGGCGGCTCCGCCGCCGCGCCGGGGGGTGGCCCATCCACCGAACCGGATGGCGGCCCGGCCACCGAACCGGTGGGTGGCTCCGCCGCCGAACCTGGAGGCGGCCCGGCCACCGAGCCGGATGTCCCGCCCACAGAACCGGAAGGCGGCTCCGCCGCCGAACCGAGGGGCGGCCCATCCACCGAACCGGATGGCGGCCCGGCCACCGAACCGGTGGGTGGCTCCCCCGCCGAACCTGGAGGCGGCCCGGCCACCGAGCCGGATGTCCCGCCCACAGAACCGGAAGGCGGCTCCGCCGCCGAACCGAGGGGCGGCCCATCCACCGAACCGGATGGCGGCCCGGCCACCGAACCGGTGGGTGGCTCCCCCGCCGAACCTGGAGGCGGCCCGGCCACCGAGCCGGATGTCCCGCCCACAGAACCGGAAGGCGGCTCCGCCGCCGAACCGTGTGGTGGCTCCGCGGCCGAGCCGGGGGGTGGTTCGGAGGCTTCGGGGGGTGTTTCGAGGGGGACCGAGACGAAGCGGGCCGCGACCGCGCCGATCGTGGTCAGGATGAACGGGTAGACGCACAGGTACACGCGGAACGCGAGGCCGGGGTCGGCGCCGGGGTCGTCGCCGGAGTTGTAGCCGAAGAAGACGCCGAGCGAGGTGAGCGAGAGCCCGGTCACGATCCCGTTGAGCCGGCCGAAGAAGCCGAACGCCGACAGGAAGAGCCCTTCGCGGTGTTCTCCGTTGCGCGCCGCGTCGGCGTCCAGCACCCGCGCGACGATGAGGTCGTTCGTCGCGAGCATCCCCGACCACCCGGTCCCGACCAGCACCCCGGCGGCGATCGCGGTGACCAGGTCGGTGGCGAGGAACAGGGCGGCGAAGCTGGCCGCGAGGACCGCGAAGGCGACCCGCCAGGCCCACAGGGCGCCGCGGCGCGCGACGACGCGCGTCCACACCACGAGGCCGCCGGCCGAGACGAGGATGACGATGCCCTGCAGGTAGAGCGCGTTGCCGACCGGGAGCCCCAGCGAGTAGCGGACGTACAGCTGGATGCCCGAGAGCACGAGCGCCATGGCGATCCCGTAGCAGGCGCCGGTGAGCCCGACCGTCCAGAACATCCGGTTGCGCACGATCGACCACACGCTGCGCAGCAGCGGCGGCCGCTCGCGGGTGGAGTAGCGGGGGTTCTCGCGGGCGCCGAGCGCCATGAACACGATCACGACGAGCGCGATCACGCCGTAGATGATCGCGGTGGTCCGGAAGCCCTGGGTGGTCTCCTCGGTGCCGAACACCTGCGTGGTGAGCAACGGGGTGACCGCGAGCGAGATGACCAGCGCCACGAGCTGGAAGCCCTGGCGCAGCCCGTTGGCGACGGCGCGGTCACGCTCGCGCGGGTAGAGCTCGGGGAGCAGCGCTCCGTAGTTGGCGTTGAGCATCGAGTCGAAGGCCTCGCAGAGGATCGCGAACACCGCGAACCAGAGCAGGAGGCCGATGCCGTCCAGCGAAGCCGGTGCGGAGAAGAAGCCGATCATGCAGGCCGCGAGCATCGGCGCGCCGACGAGCAACCACGGCCGGCGCCGGCCGAACCGGCTCCGGGTGCGGTCGGAGAGGTGGCCGAGCACGGGGTTGTCGATCGCGTCGATGATCGCGTAGATCACCATGACCACGCCGTAGGCGCGCACGTCGAGCCCGAGGATGTCGACGTAGAAGAGGATCATCGATCCCTTGATCATGTTGATCGGGATCGATGTGCCGAACATCCCGATGGCGTAGCGCCACGCGGGCGTCCGCGCCGGAGCGGGGGCCGTACCGGGCCGGGACAAGCGATCACCTTCCCTGCTGGTGCGACGCCCCACCGGATGCAACGCTCGATGGCTGCTCACACGTGTTCGACAACTCGCATAAGAAGATGCAGACAAGTGCCGTACGGCGTCAATAGCTGGGATCTTGCCGCGCACATCCGGCCCGGCACGACAAGATCGGATCGGGGCAGAATGTGCATCAACGTCCCCATTAACATGCTTCTGTACGCTCGGTGGGCGCGGAAGCCCCAGACCTGCCGGACTGTCCGCACCCCCACGGAGATCTCCCCGCATGGACCTCGCCACGCGCCGGCGCCGGCACGCCCTCTTCCTGTTCTTCTTCCTCCCCGGGATCGCGCTGTCGTCATGGGTGACCCGCACCCCCGACCTCCGCGACCGGCTGGAGGCGTCCACCGCCCAGATGGGCCTGGTGCTGTTCGGCCTGTCGCTCGGCTCGATGATC
This sequence comes from Nonomuraea sp. NPDC054003, assembly GCF_055585125.1. Taxonomy (NCBI): domain Bacteria; kingdom Bacillati; phylum Actinomycetota; class Actinomycetes; order Streptosporangiales; family Streptosporangiaceae; genus Nonomuraea; species Nonomuraea sp. NPDC054003. Next base: position 127,646 of record NZ_JBVJKR010000012.1, on the reverse strand, counting down.
GGGATCCTGTGCTCCGGCCGCTTCGTCTCCCGTTACGGGACCCGGCCGGTCATCGGCGCCGGCACCGGGCTGATCGTCGCGAGCACGGCGGTCATCGCGGCGGGCGCCCTGACGTCGTCCGCGCTCCTGGTCACGGCGGGCCTGTTCGCGTTCGGCGCGGGCATGGGAGCGGGCGAGGTCGCCATCAACGTCGACGGCGCCGACGTCGAACGCATCAGCGGCACGACGACGATGCCCACCATGCACGGCTGCTTCAGCCTGGGCACCGTCATCGGCGCCTGCGCGGGCATCGCGGCCACGGCCGCCCGCCTCCCGGTCCACTGGCACCTGGCCGCGGTCACCGTGATCACCGCCGCGATCCTCTGGTACGCCATCCGCGCCATCCCCGCGGGCACCGGGAGGAGCCTGCCGGACGAGACCCGCACCGGCCGGTCGAAGCCGCAGGTCTGGAAGGACGGCAGGCTCCTCCTGATCGGCGCGATCGTGCTGGCGATGGCCCTGGCCGAGGGTGCCGCCAACGACTGGCTGCCGCTGCTCATGGTGGACGGGCACGGCTTCAGCGCCGCGTCCGGCTCCCTGGTCTACACCGGGTTCGCCGCCGCCATGACCGTCGGCCGCTTCTGCGGCGCCTTCTTCCTGGACCGCTACGGGCGCGCCGCCGTCATGCGCGCCAGCGCCGTGTTCGGGGCGCTGGGCCTCCTCGTGGTGATCTTCTCGGACCACGCCGTCCTGGCGGGGACGGCGGTGCTGCTCTGGGGTCTCGGCGCGTCGCTGGGCTTCCCCGTCGCGCTGTCGGCCGCGGGAGAGTCGGGACCGGACGAGACCGCGCGTGTCAGCCTGGTGGCCACGATCGGCTACATCGCCTTCCTCGTGGGCCCGCCCGCGCTCGGCTTCCTCGGCGACCACTGGGGTCTGCGCGCGGCCATGCTGGTGGTGCTCGCCTTCGTCGTCTCCGCCGTCTTCCTGGCGCCCGCCGTCGGCGCCCGCTCTCCCGCGGCCTCCGCCGGCGATCAGCGCAGGTAGACGTCGGGCTGGGGTGGGGTGCCCATGCCGTCGCCGATGAAGAAGCTCGGGTGCGGCGGCTGGTTGTAGGCGGTGTTCTGCCAGGCCAGGGCCACCCGGTACTGCGGGTCGTGCAGCAGGGTGTGGATCTTGGTGGTGGTCGCGTGGGGCGTGGAGTAGATCCGCAGGGCGCGGTCGTCGGTGGTGGGCCAGATGACCTCCTCACGCCAGTCGCCCAGGATGTCGCCCGACAGTGACGGGGTCGCCTTGGTGCCGTTGTTGCTGTGCACCCCGGAGGCGGTCAGCAGGCGGCTCTCGCCGCCGGTGCCGTACTTGTCGATCCGGGTCTGGTCCAGCAGCTCGCGCACCGGGTCGCCGTCCCACCAGGACAGGAAGTTGGCCGAGGAGGGCTGGCGGCCGACCACCGTGCCGGAGGTGTTGCGCAGCCCGTTCTGTCCCGCGCCCGCGGCCCAGGACTCGGCGCCGGGGCTGCCGGCGTAGACGTCTCCGGCCACGCCGCGGCCCGGTCCCTCCCCGTCGGACCCGGAGCCGGTGCCGGTCTGCCACAGCACCTGGCCGTTGCGGGCGTCGACCATGTACAGGCCCGGCCGGCTCGCCGACTCGGAGATCTTCACGTACTCCTGGCCCGCCCTGGCGGGGTTGAGGTCGCCCAGGTGAGCGGCGTCGCCGTGGCCCCATCCGACATTCCAGAGACCGCGGCCGTTGTCGTCGATGGCGGCCGCGCCGTACACGATCTCGTCGCGTCCGTCGCCGTCCACGTCGCCGATGGTGAGCGCGTGGTTGCCCTGGCCGGCGTACGAGCCGTTGCCGGAGGCGTTGGAGTCGAACGTCCAGCGCTTGACGAGCGCGCCGGCGCGGAAATCCCAGGCGGCGATCACGCTGCGGGTGTAGTAGCCGCGGGCCATGATCAGGCTGGGCCGCCGGCCGTCCAGGTAGGCGGTGCCGGCCAGGAACCGGTCCACCCGGTTGCCGTAGTTGTCGCCCCAGGAGGAGACGGTGCCGCGGGGCGGGTCGTAGTTCACCGTGGACATGGCGGCGCCGGTCTGGCCGTTGAACATGGTCAGATACTCGGGGCCGGACAGGATGTAGCCGCTGGAGTTGCGGTGGTCGGCGCTCGCGACGCCGATGACGGTGCCGCGGCCGTCCACGGTGCCGTCGGCGGTCTTCATCGCGACCTCGGCCCTGCCGTCGCCGTCGTAGTCGTAGACCTGGAACTGCGTGTAGTGCGCGCCGGCGCGGATGTTGCGGCCCAGGTTGATCCGCCACAGGCGGGTGCCGTCCAGCTTGATGCCGTCGATGTAGACGGGGTCGGTCACGCCGGACTGGGAGTTGTCCTTGGAGTTGTTCGCCTCCCACTTCAGCACCAGGTCCAGGCGGCCGTCGCCGTCCAGGTCGCCCACGCTGGCGTCGTTGGCGTGGTGGCCGCCGCTGGGCGGCGAGATGGGCACGTCGAGATAGCCGCTCGCGAACCGGAGCGCGGGCTCCGAGGCCGGGCCCTCGGTCCCGCCGGTGACCGGGCGCACCGTGTAGGAGGCGTCGCTCGCCGCGCCGGAGTCCAGGTAGTTGGTGGAGTTCGTGACGGTCGCGACGCGCGTGCCGCCCCGGTAGACGTTGAAGGACGTCGCGCGCGCCTCGTTGCCCAGCAGCCGCCAGGAGACCAGGTTGCCGCTGCCGGAGCGGACGCTGATCAGGCCGCGGTCGAGGTCCTCGGCCTGCTTGTTCCCCTCGGGCACGGGCGTCTGCGTGACGGTCGGGGTCACCGTGGGGGTCACGGTGGGGGTCGGCTCGCCGGGGTCGCCGGTGCAGGTGACGCCGTTGAGCGCGAACGAGGCGGGAGCGGGGTTGCTGGAGCCGTTCCAGGAGGCGTTGAAGCCGAACGTCGCGCTGCCGCCCTGCGGGATCGCGGCGTTGTGGCCGGCGTCCACGGCCCTGACGGCGGAGCCGTTCTGCGTGGCGGTGGCGTTCCACGCCTGGCTGACCTGCTGCCCGGCGGTGAACGACCAGTCGAGGCGCCAGCCGTCGACCGCCTCGCCCACGTTCCGGATGGTCACGTTGGCGGTGAACCCGCCGGGCCACTGGGCGGCCACGGCGTAGTCGACCTCGCACGCCACCGCCGCGGCGTGCGAGGGGAGGGCGACGGCACCCGCGACCACCAGGCAGACCGTGCTGCCGAGCGCCGCGACGAGGTGCGTGGGACGGGATAAACGTTTCATTGAGCGTCCAATCAGAAGGGAGGTTTCGATGGACCGCTGAGCGCCTACACCGTAGAAATCCCCTGCTCAGAGTTCAATCGTGGCCGGGCTCTCCTGACGGGCCGGGTTGTTACCTTTCAGGTCAGAGCGGCGGGCCGGGCGCGGAAGCGTGAAACTTTCGGGATCGGCGCGCTCAGCGGCGGGGCGCCGCCGTCGACTCGCGGACGACCAGCCGCGGCCGGTAGACGAGCTTCTGGTGCCGGTGACCCGGCCGGGCCTCGTCCAGGAGCAGCTCCGCCGCGACCCGGCCCAGCTCGCGCTTCGGCTGCCACACCGTGGTCAGCGGCGGGGCGAGCTGCGCGGCGAACGCCACGTCGTCGTACCCGACCACGGACATCTCCTGCGGCACCGCGATCCCCCGTTCGCGCAGGCCGCCGATCACCCCGAGGGCCGCCGCGTCGTTGAGGCAGAGGATCGCGGTGGGCGGGTCGGCGGCGCTCAGCACGTCCTCCAGCGCCGCCGCGGCGGTCACCGTGATGTCGGGCGACGGCACCCGGACGTCCAGCACGCCCCTGCCGGGGTCCAGGCCGGCCCGCTCGAACGCCCTGCGCACCCCGGCGTGGCGCTCGGCGGTCTGCTGCACCTCGATCGACGCGCCCAGCAGGGCGATCCGCCGGTGCCCCAGCTCGATCAGGTGGGTGGCGACCTGCTCGCCGCCCCACTGGTTGTCGATCGACACCGAGCACAGCCGGCCGTCGGACCTGTGGTCCAGCAGCACCACCGGGACGCCGCGCCCGGCCAGGGTGACCAGCGGGTCCAGGTCGGTCTCGACCGGGGTGATGAGCACCCCGCGCACGCCCTGCTTCTCCAGCTCCTGGAGGTAGTGCTGCTCCCGCCCCGGCTGCAGGTCGGTGCTGCAGGTCATGAGCATGCAGCCGTCCTGGAGCAGCCTGTCCTCGACGCCGCGGCACACCTCGGTGAAGAACGGGCCGGCGATGTCGAGGGTCACCGCGCCGACCAGCGGGCTGGGCGCGCCCCGTAACCGCCTGGCGGCGTCGTTCGGCAGGTAGCCGACGCGCTCCATGGCCGCGTGCACGCGCCGGCGCGTCTCCTCGGCCACGAGCTCGGGGTTGTTCAGCACGTTGCTCACGGTCGTCGGGGAGACGCCCGCCTCTTTCGCGACCTGCCGCATGCCGGCGCGGCGCGGCGCGGAAGCGGCCGAAGCGTCCCGGATCACCGCAGCACCATATCCGGGGTCATCTCACCCGGCCACGGCCTTGAGCGACGCTTCGAGGATGTCGACGCCGGTGTGCAGCTCGTCGTCGGTGATCGTGAGCGGCGGGGCGATGCGGAAGATGCCTCCCATGCCGGGCAGCTGGACGATGTTCATGTGCAGGCCCCGTTCGAGGCAGGCCGAGGTGACGGCGTTGCCCAGCGCGTCGGCGGGCGCCTTGCTCCGCTTGTCCTCCACCAGCTCGATGCCCTGGAGCAGGCCACGGCCGCGGACGTCGCCGACGACCTCGTACCTGTCGCGGAGATCGAGCAGCCGGTCGGCGAGCCGGTCGCCGAGCCGGGCGGCGCGCTCGACGAGGGCGTCGCGCTCGATGACGTCCAGCACCGTCAGCGCGACGGAGGCGGCCAGCGGGTCGGAGACGTGCGTGGTGTAGAAGAGGAAGCCCCGGTCGTGGCAGACCTGCTCGATCTCGGCGGTGGTGACGACGGCCGCCACGGGCAGCCCGGCTCCGAGGGTCTTCGACAGCGTCAGGATGTCGGGGGCGACGCCGTCGCGCTCGAACGCGTACATGGCGCCGGTGCGGCCGAGGCCGGTCTGCGCCTCGTCGAGGATCAGCAGCATGCCGCGCTCGTCGCACAGCTCCCTGAGGCGGCGCAGGTAGCCGGGCGGCAGGTCGATGATCCCGCCCGACGACAGGATGGGCTCGACGAGACAGGCGGCGAGGCTCCCCGCCGACTGCTGGTCGACCAGGGCGAAGCCGTAGGCGAGCTCCGCCTCCCAGTCGTGCGACCCGTCGGAGGACCGGAACGGCGACCGGTAGGCGTTCGGCGCGGGCAGCGCGAGGTTGCCCGGCGTCGGCGGGCCGTAGCCGCGCCGCCCGGCCGAGAAGGTCGCCGAGGCCGCGCCCTGGGTCATGCCGTGCCACGAGCGGTCGAAGGAGACGATCTCGTAGCGGCCGGTGGCGAGCTTGGCCATCTTGATCGCGGCCTCGTTCGCCTCCGCCCCCGTGGTGAGCAGCAGCATCTTGCCCAGCGCCGGAGGTAGGGTCGCGGTGAGCCTGGCGGCGAGGTCCACGACCGGGGCGCTGAGCATGCCGCTGTAGAGGTGGCCGAGCGACGCGACCGCGGACGAGACGGTGGCCACGATGTCGGGGTGCGCGTGGCCGAGGATGGCGCTCATCTGCCCCGAGGTGAAGTCGAGGATCGGCCTGCCCTGGCGGTCGAAGACATGCGCGCCGGAGGCCCGTTCGATGACCCGCGGGGTGAAAGTGCCTCCGTAGCGGACCAGGAGGCGGTCCGCCTCCTCCCAGAACGTCGTGTCCATCGCCAGTCCTCTCCGGCCGCGCCCGAGACGCCGCGTGCCTTGCCCGTGGCCATCTTCGATCAACGGCGGGAGCCGTCACAAGCCCGCGCGCAGCCGCCCGCCCGCGGCGGTCTCATTCTGTCGCCCGCTGCTGCTAGATCTTGCACCGCCGAACCCGCCTCCGACAGGGACGATCCGCATGCACCTCTCCCCCCTCGCGCAGCGTCTTCTCAACCTGCTCACCGGCACCGCGAACGACCCCACCCACTGGCCCGACGCCTCCCGGCTGAGCGTCGGGTTCGTCGGGCTGGGCGGCTCGCCGATCCCGGACGGCGACGGCATCCCGGTGTCGGTCCGGTACGCGCTCGGCGAGCCTGCCCGGCAGGTGCTGGTCGCGCCGGCCCGCGAGCTGGTCGGGCGCCTCCTGGAGGACGGGCGGCGGTCGGACGACCCCGTCATGGTCGTGGTGGCGGCGGGGCTGGCCGGCATGGACGCCGAGGTGCGCGCCCGGTTCGCCGGGGAGCGCGGGCCGATCGCGGTCGCGGAGCTGGACGTGCTGCTCGGCTGGGACGTGGAGCGGCGGTCGCTGTTCTGGGAGGCGGTGCGGCCGGACGGGCCGCCGCCGCCCGGCCTGGCCGACTGGCTCGGCGGCCTGCCCGGCTACCCGGAGTTCGCCCGGACGGCTCTGGAGACGGCCGCGGCCCGCGTCGCGGCGATCCAGGCCGGCGAGATCCCGTACGAGGCGGAGAAGGCGTTCGGCAGCGGGGAGAAGGCTGCCATCGGCCGGGCCGTGCGGCTGGCCCTCCGGCGGGACGAGCCCTGGCTGCCCGGGTTGCTCGACACGCTGGTGCGCGGGGTCGCGGTGGCGCCCACCGGGGCCGGGACGCTGCCTTCCCAGGCGGTGCTGTTCGAGATCGCCCGCGCGGCCGAGGAGCACCCGACCCCCGAGGTGGTCTCCGCGCTCCGCGCCGCGAGCCGGGCCACCCGGCACGCCGGGGTGCCCAGGCGGCTCGCCCGCATGCTCAAGCGCGTCGAGCCCGCCCTGGCCGACCGGCTGGAGGTGGCGTTCCGGCTGCCCGACGGGCCGGTGCGGCAGGCCGTCGGCGAGCACACGGCGGTGATCTCGGCCGACGACGAGGTCGAGCTGTCGTGGTGGCACGGCGACCGGAAGCTGAAGACGGTTCCCGTGGCGGTCACGCGGGAGCACCCCGAGGAGGTCGAGCGGCTGCGCGAGCTGGTCAAGCGGACCCGGCAGCAGCGGGCCACCCTGGTCAGGGCGCTGGAAGCCGGGTGCGCCGGCACGTCGGCTCCGCCGTACCGACTACTAAAGGGGCATCCGATCACGGACCGGCTCATCTGGGAGTTCGAGATCTCGCCCGGCGTGTGGCGCGCCGAGCTGGGGCTGACCGTGCCGGACGTGCCGGTGCGGCTGTGGCATCCGGCCCGCGCGCGGGCCGAGGAGGTGCGCGCCTGGCGGGAGGTGGTACGGGGCGAGGAGCTGCGCCAGCCGTTCAAGCAGGCCTTCCGCGAGGTCTACCTGCTCACGCCGGCGGAGGAGAGCGGCGTCTCCTCCCACCGGTTCGCCGAGCAGGTGGTGCGTTACCGCAGGCTCCGCGCGCTGTTCAAGGAACGGGGCTGGACGTCCGGCTTCCTGGGGGCGTGGGACGGCGCCGAGCTCGACGGCGACGCCCGGCGTGTGATGGCGGGCGGCCGGTGGCGGGCGAGGCTGAGCCACCACCTGTACGACGAGGACCACGCGATCACGGGGGAGGTCGGCTTCGACCGTCTCGTGGAGGGCGGGTGGCGCGCCGCGCCGCTGACGGACGTGCCGGCGCCGGTGTTCAGCGAGGCCATGCGCGACGTCGACCTGTTCGTGGCCGCCTCCGGCCCGTCCATCACCGCCCGGCTCCAGGCTTGATCCACGCGGCGTCGGCCCGCGCCGGCCGGGGCACGGAGGCCACCAGGGCGCGTGTGTAGGGGTCGCGCGGCCGGGCGAACACCTCCGTGACGTCGCCCTCCTCCACGACCCGGCCGTCCTTCATGACCAGCACGCGATCGGCCACGTGATGGACCACACCCAGGTCGTGGGAGATGAACACCATCGCGGTGCCGTACTCGGCCTGGATGTCGGCGAGCAGGTCGAGCACCTGCGCCTGGATCGAGACGTCGAGCGCGGAGACCGGCTCGTCGCAGACCAGCACGTCGGGGCGGGGGCCGAGGGCGCGGGCGATGGCGACGCGCTGTCGCTGGCCGCCGGACAGCTCCCTGGGGTGGCGGGCGGCCGTCCCGGGCGGCAGGCCGACGCGCGCCAGCAGGTCGAGGACGCGCTCGCGGCGTCCGGCCCGGGGCAGGCGGAGCGGCTCGGCGATCAGGCGGCCGACGGTGTGTCGCGGGTCGAAGGAGTCGAGCGGGTTCTGGGAGACGAGCTGGATGCGGGGGCGCAGCGGGCGGCGGGCGCGTTCGGGCCGGCGGCTCCACGGCTGCCCGTGCAGGGTGACCTGGCCGGCGCCGGGTTCGAGCAGGCCGAGTACGAGCCGGGCGAGCGTGGTCTTGCCCGACCCGGACTCCCCCACGACGCCGAGCGTCTCGCCGGCGTGCAGGGTGAAGAAGACGTCGTGGACGACGCGGCGGGAGCCGTACGAGCGGGCGAGCCCGGTCCCGGCGAGGACCCGGGCGGACAGGTCAGGAGTGGCACGGGCGCGCGGGGCGCCGGTGGTGAGGCGGGTGCCGCGGGAGGCCGCGGACGGGACGGCGGCCAGCAGCGCCCGGGTGTAGTCGTGGGCGGGCGCGGACAGCACGTCGCGGGCGGGCCCCTCCTCCACGATCCGGCCGTCCTTCATGACCAGGATGCGGTCGGCGATCGAGGCGACCACGGCCAGATCGTGGCTGATCAGCAGCAGCGCGGTCCCGGCGGCCCGGCGCTCGGCGAGCAGCCGCAGGATCTGGGCCTGGACGGTGACGTCGAGCGCCGTGGTCGGCTCGTCGGCGATGATCAGCGGCGGGTCGGCGGCGATGGCGGAGGCGATCAGGGCCCGCTGCCGCAGCCCGCCGGAGAGCTGGTGGGGATACTGGCCGGCGCGGGTCGCGGGCTCGGGCACGCCCACCGCGTCCAGCAGTTCCAGCACCCGGTCCGCGCGGCGGGCCCGGGGCACGACGTCGTGGACCGCGAGCACCTCGGCGATCTCGGCGCCCACCGTGCGCAGCGGGTCCAGCGAGACCAGCGCGTCCTGCAGGACGAGTCCGGCGAACCCGCCGCGCAGCCGCCGCCAGTCGGCCGGGGTGAAGGCGAGGGCGTCCCCGCCGGACACCCGGAACGCCCCGGCACGCACCTCCGAGCCGGGCCCGGCGAGGCCGAGCAGGGTGCGGGCGGTGACGCTCTTGCCGGAGCCGGACTCGCCGACGATCGCCACGCACTCGCCGGGCGCCACCGACAGCGAGATGCCGCGCACGACCTCGGCGCCGCCGAAGCTCACCCGCAGGTCCTCCACGGTCACCAGCGAGGTCATGGTGTCCTCCCCTCGAAACGGCGTTGCAGGCGGCGTCCGACGACGGTCAGGCAGACGACGGTGAGCGTGATCGCGAGGCCCGGGAAGAACGCCTCCCACCAGGCGACCCGCAGGTAGTTGCGGGCCTCGGAGAGCATCGCGCCCCACTCGGCGGCGGGCGGCTGCGGCCCCATGCCGAGGAAGCTGAGCCCGGAACCGGCGATCACGGCCTGTCCGAGTCCGATGGTGGCCAGGACGGGGATCGGGCCGAGCACGTTCGGCAGCACGTGCCCCGCGGTGATCGCCAGGCGGGAGCGGCCGAAGGTGACGGCCTGCTCGACGTAGCCGGAACGGCGGACGACGAAGGTCTGGGCGCGGACCACGCGGGCGTAGCTGGGGATCTGGGCGACGGCGATCGCGAAGATCACGTTCGTCGTCCCCGGGCCGGTGATCGCCACGATGAGCAGGGCGAGCAGCAGTTCGGGCAGGGTGGACAGCACGTCGAACGAGCGGGCCAGCGCCTCGTCCAGCCACTTCGGCGACAGCCCGGCGGCCAGGCCGAGCAGCACGCCGGAGGTGACGGCCAGGAAGGTGGCGGCCACGCCGATGCTGATGGAGTGGCGGGCCCCGTACACGACCCTGGCCAGCACGTCGCGGCCGAGGTGGTCGCTGCCGAACCAGTGGGCGCCGCCGGGCGGGGCGAGCGCGTCCATCGGATCGGCGGCCAGGGGGTCGGCGGCCGTCAGCAGACCGGGCGCGGCGACAGCGAGGGCCAGCAGCGCGAGCAGAGCACCCGGTACGAGCCACCCCAGGACGTTCCCGCGCACAGCAGGACGAAAGAGGCGGCGCAGCCCCACAGACCCGAACCGCCCACCACGCCCCCGGCCCTCACGCGAGGACCGGCCGACGCGGCGCGAATCCTCGGGAGCGGGTTCGACAGTGCGGCGCGAATCTTCGGAAGCGGGCCGGTGGGAGGGCTCGACAGCGCCGCGCAGGTCCTCGGGAGCGGGCTGATGGGAGGAGCCGACAGCGCCGCCCGGAACTTCGGGAGCGGGCCGGTGGGAGGAGTCGACGGCGCGGCGCGGGTCGTCGGGAGAGGGGGTGTCGGCGGGGCGGGCGGTGCCGCGGGAGGTCGGGGACATCGGCGGTCAGCCCCTGATCCGCGGGTCGATGACGCGGTAGGCCAGGTCGAGCAGCGTGCTGACCGTGACGTACACGACGGCCGACAGCAGCACGACGGCCATCACGACGGGCATGTCCTGACCGGTCACGGCCTGCATGGCGACCTGGCCGAGCCCGGGCCGGCCGAACAGCACCTCGGTGATCACCGCGCCGCCCAGCAGCGCGCCGGTGAACCAGCCGGCCAGCGTCACGGCCGGGATGAGCGCGTGCCGCAGGGCGTGCCGGGCGACCAGGGCGCGTTCGGTGAGCCCGCGCGCCCTGGCCGTCACCGCGAACGGCTGCTCCAGCGCCCGCTCCAGCCCGCCCCGGAGCACCTGGCCGAGCACGCCCGCGACGGGCAGGCCGAGCGCCAGCGCGGGCAGCACCAGCGCCGCCGGCCCGTCCGCCCCGGACACGGGGAACCAGCCGAGCGTTAACGAGAAGACCGACAGCAGCACGATCCCGATGAGGAACGGCGGCACGGACACCGACACCAGCTCGGCGGCCGAGGCGACGGCACGCGGCCACCGCCCCCTGCCCGCCGTGCCGATCGCGATGAGGCCGGCCAGCACCACGCCGGTGGCCGCCGCGGCGAGCGTGAGCTGCGCGGTCGGCCCGATCTGGCCGGCCAGGATCTCGCCGACGCCGCGCTGCTGCTGGTACGAGCGGCCGAGGTCGCCGTGCAGCAGGCGCCACAGGTAGGACAGGTACTGCACGATCTCGGGCCGGTCGAGCCCCCATTCCGCGACGATCCCGGCCCGGATCTCCGGGGTGTCGGGGCCGTCGCCGACCAGGATGTCGACGGTGTCCCCCGGGGCGAGCAGCAGCGCGGCGTACGAGGCGGTGGCGGCGGCCCAGAGCACCGCCAGCCCGGCGCCCAGCCGTCTGATCATGTGCCGATCCGCACGTCGTACGCGCTCGCCGGGGTGCCGGAGGCGGGATCGAAGCCGAGCCCCTGGACGTTCTTGCTCGCGGCGATCTGGTCGGCGGGCACGTAGAGCGGGAACACGACGGCGTGGTCCGCCACGACCGCCCGCTGCGCCCTGGCGTAGAGCTCCTTGCGTTCGGCCTGGCCGGAGCTTGCGGAGGCGGCGGCGAGCCACTTGTCCAGGTCGGGGTCGGCGAAGCGGGTGCGGTTGATGGCGGCCCCTTCCGGCAGGATGAGGTTGAGCGCGGCGCCCGCGTCGGAGTCGCCGCGGGAGTTGCCGAACACCTCGTAGGCGTCGTCGTCCACGGCCTGCTGCGCGCTGCCCTGGTCGAGGATCTTGACCTGGAAGTCGATGCCGGCGTTCTGCTTGACCTGGGCCTGGATGGCCTGGGCGAGGATGTCGCGGCGGTCCCGGACGAACGGCGCCGAGGCGACCTCGCGCACGGTGAGCCGCTCGCCGTCCTTGACCCGGAACCCCTCGGCGTCCCGTTCCTTCCACCCTGCGGCGTCGAGCAGCGCGTTGGCCCTGGCCACGTCGCCGCCGTAGGTGTTCTCCAGGGACGGGTCGTAGAAGGGGCTCTCGCTGCCGACGATGCTCCACGCCCTGGTGGCGGTGCCCTGGTAGACGGATCTCAGCACCGCGTCCAGGTCCACGGCCTCGCGGAACGCCTCCCGTACGCGCCGGTCGTCGAAGGGGGCGTGGGAGGTGTTGAAGTAGTAGGAGTAGGCGGTGCCGGAGTTGAGCGCCGTCCGCAGGGTCAGCTCCGGGTCCTTCTCGATGAGGGCGACCTCGGTCGCGGGGACGCCCTCGATGACCTGCACCTGGCCCGAGGTGAGCGCGCCGACGCGGACAGCGGCCTCGGGCAGGAACCGGTAGGTGATCTCCGAAAGGTGGGCGGGGCCCTGGTGGGCCGCTCCGGCGGGGGGCCAGGCGTAGGCGGGGTTGCGCCGGTAGTGGATCTCCTGGCCCTGGACGTACCGTTCGAGGATGAACGGCCCGGTGCCGACCAGGTCCGGCCCGCCGAACTTGAGGTCCTCGGCGCCCTTCAGCGACTTCGGCGAGACCTGCCCGGCCAGGGGCGAGGCGAGGAAGTCGAGGAAGAGCGCGTCCGGCTCCTTGAGGGTGATCCTGAGCCGGTGCGGCGACACGACCTCGGCCTCGTCGAAGGACCTGAGCTGGATCGCGGCCACCGACGGGTTGTAGCCGGGCACGAGGAACTGGTCGAGGTTGGCCTTGACGGCGGCGGCGTCGAACGCCGTGCCGTCGTGGAAGGTGACGTCGTCGCGCAGGTCGAGGGTGTAGGTCAGCCCGTCGTCCGACACCGTCCACGCCGTGGCGAGCCAGGGCCCGAAGGAGCCGTCAGCGGCTTTCGACAGCAGCGCGTCGAACTGGTTGAACACCAGCAGCCTGGCCTTGTTCTGGGCCCACAGCTGCGGGTTCAGGGTGATCGGCTGCGTCTCGACGGCCCAGGTCAGCGAGGTGGTCCGCGCGGTCTGGACGGGTTGCGCGCCGCACGCGGCGAGGGTCAGCAGCAGGGCGGGGAGGATGCGCTTCACGGGCGGTTCCAGGCTTCGGCGAGCAGCTCGTACGAGCGCGCGCGGTCTTCGTGGTCGTGGGTGATGGTCGTGATGAGCAGTTCGTCGGCCCCGGTCACCCGCCGGAGCACGCGCAGCCCTTCGGCCACCTCGGCGGGCGGGCCGACGAACCGGGTGTCGAGGCGGTCCTTGACGAGGTCGCGGTCGGCGTCGGTCCAGACGTGCGCGTCGGCCTCCGCCGCCGTGGGGTACGGGATCGCGCCGTCGCCCGTCCGGATGCTGCGGACCCACAGGTCGTACCCCTTGGCCAGCTCGCGGGCCCGCGCCCGGCTCTCCGCGACGACCGCGTCCGCCGAGACGATCACGTACGGCTCGCCCAGCGCCTCCGACGGCTTGAACGCCTCCCGGTAGGCCTCGACGGCCTCCAGCACGCTGGACGGGCTGACGTGGTAGTTCGCCGCGAAGGGCAGCCCGCGTTCCCCGGCGACCTGGGCGCTCTGCCCGCCGCTGCTGCCGAGGATCCACACCCGCAGGTCCGCGCCCTCGCCGGGCACGGCGCGGGCCTCGTGCGTGCCGTCGAGCAGGGCGAGCACGTCGTCGATCTGGTCGGCGAAGTCGGGCGTCCGCGCGCCCGGCTGCTGGAGGGCGGCGATCTGGCGGGCGAGCCTGGGCTGCCTGGCGAGCGCCGACCAGTCGAAGGGCGGCGGGATCAGCAGCCCGTCCACCACCCGGGCCGCCTTCTTCTCGGCGACCGGGTCCGTGGCGAGTTCGGCGCGGCGCTGCCCGGAGCGCCCGATCCCCAGGTCGATCCGGCCCGGGTGGAGCGCGTCGACGATCCCGAACTGCTCGACCACCGACAGCGGCGTCTGGTGACCGAGCTGCACGGCGCCCGATCCGACCCGGATCGTGGAGGTGGCCGCGGCCACGAGCGCGATCAGCACGGCCGGCGCCGAACTGGCGACGCCGGGCGCGAAGTGGTGCTCGGCCAGCCAGTAGCGGCGGTAGCCGTACTCCTCGGCCCGGCGGGCGAGGTCGAGGGTGTTGCGCAGGGCGTCGCCCGCCGTGCCACCCGACACGATCGGGGCGAGGTCGAGGATGGACAGCGTCACGTGGCACCTCCGGGGAACGGCCTGCTGGGGATCTCCGCCCGCAGCACGGGCGCGATCTCGGCCTGGAACAGCTCCAGCGCGTCCCGGTGCTGACCGGGCGTGAGCCCGTCGGCGTCGGCGTGCAGGTGCATGACCTCGTGGCCGAACCGCTTGTGGTAGCGCAGCACCTTGTCGACGATCTGCTGCGGGCTGCCGACCAGGATCGAGCCGCGCTCGATGGCGTCCTCCAGGGTCGGGAAGACCACCGGCAGGCCGAGCTTCCGCTGGAACGCCACCCGGGCGTCGTAGACGGGCCGGTAGGCGGAGACGGCCTCCTGCGAGGACCGGGCCGCGTAGTAGCCCGCCGTCCCCGCGCCGACCAGCGCGCCGGCCGGGTCGTGCCCGTAGTGCTCCCAGCGTTCCCGGTAGTGGTCGATCAGCTCGGCGTAGGGGCCGATGGGGTGGGTGACGTTGGCGGAGAACAGCGGGTCGCCGTGGCGGGCGGCCAGATCCACCGACTCCTGGCTGGTGGCGCTGCCGTGCCAGACGCGGATCGGCCGCTGCAGCGGCCGCGGCCAGGTCTCCGCCTCGGTCAGCGGCGGCCGGAACCGGCCTTCCCAGGTGACCTTGTCCTCCCGCCAGAGGCGGCGGAAGAGCTCGTACGACTCCCGGTTGCGTTCCCACTGGTCCTCGGCCGTGACGTGGAACAGCTCGGCCTGCGCCGCGCCGTTGCCCTTGCCGATGATCAGCTCCAGCCTGCCCTCCGACAGGTGGTCGAGCGTCGCGTAGTCCTCGTACGCGCGGACCGGGTCCAGCAGGCTCAGCGTGGTGACGGCGTTGAACAGCCGGATCCTGGACGTCCTGGCGGCGATGTGGCCGAGCACCACCGGCGGCGAGGAGGAGATGAAGGGGCGCTCGTGCCGCTCCCCCACGCCGAAGCCGTCGAAGCCGAGCTCCTCGGCCAGCACCGCGTTCTCGACGACCTCGCGGAAGCGCTCGGTGGGCGATCGGTCATCGTTATGGACGATCAACGTGATAGCCAGAAATTTCATGACACCTCCGCATAGCGGCTGGCCGGACGCGGCAGGCCGAGCAGCCCGCGCAGCGTGGTGGCCTCGTAGGCGCGGCGGAACACCCCGTGCCCGCGCAGTTCGGCCGTCAGCCCGCGGGTGATCCGCTCCAGGTCGTACGGCACCACGCCGGGCCGCAGCCGGAACCCCTGGATCCCGGCCCGCCGCCACTCCAGCAGCACGTCGGCCAGCTCGCGCACGGTCCCGGTGAAGATCGCGGCGTCGGAGGCGAGCTCGGCCCCGTCCAGCTCGTCGAGCCGCGCCTTGCGCCGCGCCGCGTCCTCGCCGAGGAAGACGACCAGGTCGGCGAAGATCTTGATTTCGCCCGACAGCGCCCGGACCTCCTCGACGACGGCGCGGGCCTGCTCGTCGGAGTGCGGGGTGACGTACACGACGTCGGCGCTGCCGGCCGCGAACTCGTACGGCAGCCGCGAGTGGGCGAGCGCGGTCACCACCGGCTGCCCCTGCGGCGGCCGGGGCGTGATCGACGGCCCCTTGACCGAGAAGAACCGCCCGGCGAAGTCCGCGTAGTGCAGCTTGTCCCGGTCGATGAACCTGCCTGTGGCCACGTCGCGGATCTCGGCGTCGTCCTCCCAGCTGTCCCAGAGCCGCCGCGCGACCTCGACGGCGTCGGCGGCCTCGGCGAACAGGTCGCGCACGTGCGGGTCGGCGGCGAGGTCGCGGGCCCCCGGGTCGAGCGGCGGGAACCGCCTGCGGCCGAAGTGCCGCGCCTCCGAGGCGCGCGCGGAGATCTGCGCGCGCCAGCCGGCCCGCCCGCCGCTGACGTGGTCGAGCGTGGCGATGCCGACGGCCACGTGGAACGGTTCGGTGTGCGTGGTGGTGGCCGTCGGCACCAGCCCGATCCGGCTGGTGAGCGGCGCGAGGCGGGCCGCGAGCAGCACCGCGTCGAACCTCCCCCGGACCTGGTCGGTGCGTTCGTCGGGGCCGTCGGGCAGGGTCGACTGCGGGCCCAGGGCGTCCTCGATGGTGACGAAGTCGAGCAGCCCGCGCTCGGCCTCGGTCACGAGGGCCGCCCAGTGGCGGGCGGAGAAGACGTCCGAGGACGTCTCGCGCCAGGCGGCGGGGTGCCAGCCCGCGCCGTCCAGCGCCACGGCCAGGTGCAGCGTCATGTCAGCTCCAGGTGGTCGCGGAGGGTGGCCCCGGTGTAGTCGGTACGGAAGACGCCGCGCTCCCGCAGCAGCGGCACCACGCGGTCGACGAACTCGTCCAGGCCGCCGGGTGTCAGGTGCGGGACGAGGATGAACCCGTCGGCGGCGTCGGCCTGCACGTGCTCGTCGATCTGCCGGGCCACGCTCCCGGGGGTGCCGACGAACGTCTGCCGCCCGGTCACCTCGATGACCAGCTCCCGGATCGACAGGCCCTTCTCCCCGGCCAGCGCCCGCCACTTGGCGGCGACGGCGGCGCGGTCCTTGATCGGCACCCGGCCCTGGGAGACGCCTTCCGCCGGGTCCGGCTCGATGTCGGGCAGCGGGCCTTCGGGGTCGTACGCCGACATGTCGCGGCCCCACACCTGCTCCAGGAACGCGATCGCGGTCCGCGGCCCGACCTGCTGCCGGCGGATGGCGGCGGCGTTCTCGGCGGCCTCCTCGTCCGTGTCGCCGAGCGCGAACGTCACGCCCGGCATGATCTTGAGCTGGTGCGGCTCACGGCCGTACCGGGCCAGGCGGCGCTTGACGTCGGCGTAGAAGCGCCTGCCGTCCTCCAGCCTGCCGTGCGGGGTGAAGATCACGTCGGCGTGGGCGGCGGCGAACTCGCGTCCCTCGTCCGAGTCCCCCGCCTGGATGACGACGGGGTGTCCCTGCGGGCTGCGGGGCAGCGTGAACCGGCCCTCGACGGAGAAGTGCGCGCCCCGGTGCCCGACGTCGCCGATGGCTCCCGGGCGGACGAACGTGCCCGTCTCCCGGTCGGCGGCGACCGCGTCCGGCCGCCAGGAGTCCCACAGCTCCCGTGACAGCCGCACGAACTCCGCCGCCCGCTCGTACCGGTCGGCCCGGTCGAGGTAGCCGCCGCGGCGGAAGTTCTCGCCGGTGAACGCGTCGGAGGTGGTCACCACGTTCCAGGCGGCCCGGCCGTCGCTCAGGTGGTCGAGCGTGGACAGACGCCGGGCCAGCTCGTACGGCTCGTTGAAGGTGGTGTTGACGGTCCCGGCCAGGCCGAGCCGGTCGGTGACCGCGGCCAGGGCGCTGAGCACGGTGAGCGACTCCGGCCGGCCGACCACGTCGAGGTCGTGCACGCGGCCCTTGAGCTCGCGCAGCCGCAGCCCTTCGGCCAGGAAGAGGAAGTCGAGCTTGCCGCGCTCGGCCGTCCTGGCGAGGTGGACGAACGAGGCGAAGTCGATCTGGCTGCCGGAGCGGGGGTCGGTCCAGACCGTGGTGTTGTTCACGCCGGGGAAGTGGGCCGCCAGGTGCACCCGCTTGCGGGTCATCGGTCCCGCCCGTGCGGCGCGTCCCAGCTCTGGGGCAGGCCCTCGGTCGTCTCGCGGAAGGCCGGCAGCCGGTAGAGGTCGCGGGCGTACGGCCACAGATGCTCGAAGCCGGACAGCCCCCGCTCGCTGATCAGGTGGCCGGGGTTGTGCTCGGCGTCGAACCTGGCCAGCGTCACCCAGAGCCGCACGTCGGCCTCGGTGATCGTGTCGCCGGCCAGGAACCGCTGCCCGGCCAGGCGCTCGTCCAGCCGCTCCAGCGCCGAGACGACCACCCGCCGCTCCCGCTCGCGGTCGTCCTCGGTGGCCGCGCGGGCCACCCTGGTGACGCCGGTGTTGACGTCGTGGTAGATCCAGGCGTTCAGCTTGTTGATCTCCGGGCGGAGCGCGTCCGGGTAGAGGTCGATCGGCGTGCCGGCCCACTGCTCGAACTGGGTGGCCAGGTCGATCGTGATGTCGGGGAAGTGGTTGCTGACGATCGTGCCGGTGTGCCGGTCCCAGAGCACGGGGACCGAGACGTGGCCGCCGTAGCCCTTCTCGGTGGCGTCGTACGCCTCCTCCAGCAGGGTGAAGCCGTTGACCGGGTCGGCGCCGCGGCGCTCCCTGAACGCCCAGCCGCGGCCGTCGCGCTCGTCGTCCACGTACGACAGCGAGATCACCTCCTCCAGGCCCTTGAGCTTGCGGACGATCGCGGCGCGGTGGGCGTACGGGCAGACCCAGGAGACGTAGAGGTGGTAGCGGCCGGGCTCGGCGCGGTGGCCGCTGGAGCCGTCGGCGGTGATCCGGCCCTGGAACGGGTAGACGGGGCGGTTCCAGTCGGGCGACAGGTGCAGGCGGCCCGGCCCGTAGTGGCCGTACGCGACGAGGTCGACGGGGCTCGCGTAGGCGCCCGTCCGGGTGGGTGTGGACACGGGATCTCCGGGTTCAGGAGTCGGGGTGGGCCAGGAAGCGGCCGAAGCGGCCCTGGTGGTAGAGGAGCGGGCGGCCCTGCCGGTGGACGTCGGCCTCGGCGACCAGGCCGACCACCAGCACGTGGTCGCCGACCTGCGCCGTCTCGTAGGGCAGGCAGATCAGGTGCGCGGAGACGTCCTGCAGCAGCGGCGCGCCCAGCGGTCCCGGCCGCCAGCGGGTGGGCTCGGCGAAGCGGTCGACGCTCTTCCTGGCGAACCGGGCCGCCAGCTCGGACTGGTCGCTGGCCAGGATGTTGACCGCGAAGTGGTCGGCGGCGCCGAGCCTGGGCCAGGTGGTGGAGGAGCGGTCCACGTAGAAGGAGACGAGGGGCGGTTCGAGGCTGACGGAGGAGAAGGAGGTGGCGGTGAGACCGACGGGGACGCCGTCGCTCTGGGCGGTGATGACCACGACGCCGCTGGCGTGCACGGCCAGCGCCCGCCTGAACCGGGCGGCTTCGACGGCGTGGCCGTCGGTCAGGGATGAAACGGTCACGGCAGTTCCTCACAGGAGAAAGGCATGCTCGCGCGGCGCCCCGGTGACGGTCCGGGGTCGCGGAGAAGGGGAAGTCGTCGACGAGGGCGCGGGCGGCTTCGGCCGCGCCGGGAGCACGGAGGTGGCGGCTACGGATGCGTGATCAACGACACTGCGCGCTGGCGACGTGGCAGAAATCCACGTGGGAGCGCCTAGTAAGGAGGAGACCCTGCCTCATGGGAACGACGTTAGGCCGCGGTCCCGGCGAAGTCAATATTTCCTACTAGCTTTTAGGGGATTTACGCGCGCGAAAGGCCGTGCCCCGGACGGGGCACGGCCTCACATGTCTTCGGCGCCGGCTCTGATGGCTTCGCGGATGCGGGGGTACGTGCCGCAGCGGCAGATGTTGCGCAGCCCGTCGAGGTCGGCGTCCGTGATCGAGCGGCCTTCGGCGGCGACGCGGCGGACCAGCGCCACGGCGGCCATGATCTGGCCCGGCTGGCAGTAGCCGCACTGGGCGACGTCGTGGTCGAGCCAGGCCTGCTGCATGGGGTGCAGGTCCCGGCCGACCGTGGCCGCCAGCCCTTCGATGGTCGTGACCTCGTCGGTCGGCTGGAGATCCTGGACGGGGATCGCGCAGGGGTTGACGGCCTTGCCGTTGAGGTGGCTGGTGCAGGCTTTGCAGACGTTGATCCCGCAGCCGTACTTCGGCCCGGTGATGCCGAGGATGTCGCGCAGGACCCACAGCAGGCGGACGTCGCCGGCGACGTCGACGGTGACCTGCTCGCCGTTGACGCGGAACGTGTGCTCGGGCACTCAGATCTCCTTGGTTCAGCGGGCGTGGTCCAGGCCGTCGGTCGGCGACGGCGGGATCGGCGGGACGGTGGGTTTGGGGGTGAAGGAGAGCGTCCCGTGGTTGATCGGGAAGCTGGTGGGCATCGTGCCGGTGGCGCGGCCGTACGCGCAGGCGACCGCGGCCATCGACGCGGCGACGCCCAGCTCCCCCGCGCCGCCGGGCTGGTCGGACGTGCTGGGCATGACGATGACCTGGAGTTCCGGCGGGGTGTTCCACTGGCGGGTGTAGAAGTAGTTGTCCCAGCTCGCCTCCAGGAAGTGGCCGTCGCGCAGGTGGAGGCTGGAGGTCAGGGCCAGCGCGATGCCGTCCATGACGCAGCCCATCATCTGGGCCTCCAGGCCGCGGGGGTTGACGGCCAGGCCGACGTCCACGGCGAAGACGACCTTGGTGACGCGCGGCCCGGCCACGCCGTCGCGGATGGGCCGGTCGACCGTCGCGGGCCGGCAGTCGATCTCCACCAGCGCGGCGCTGACCGACTTGTACTCGGCGTGGAACGCGATGCCCTGGGCGGTGCCGGGTGCCATGGACCGGCCCCAGTTCCCGGCCTCCGCCACCTTCGCCAGCACCGCCCTGGACCGGTCGTCCTGGAGGAAGTCGCGCCGGAACCGGTAGGGGTCCTTGCCCATCCTCGCCGCGAGCTGGTCGACGATGAGCTCGCGGGCGCAGGTGACGTCGGGCGAGTAGACGTTGCGCATGCTGCCGGTGTTGAAGCCCTTGTCCGTCTCGCTGAGCAGCCGGCTGACGGCCCCGAACCGGTAGGACGTCGCCTGGCTGAGATGGAAGAACGTCTGGGCGAAGCCGATGTCGCCCACCGGAAGCCTCGCGGCCAGGGCGGTGATGATCTCACCGAGCCCGTGACCGAGGTCCGTGGAGACGCTGGTGTGCCGCTGCTTGTAGCTGAGCACGGTGTCGCCGAGGTAGGCGACGCGGACCCGCGAGGTGGCCATCGGGTGGGTGCGCCCCTGGCGGGAGTCGTCGGCGCGGTGCCACATGAGCTTGACCGGTTTGCCGATCTTCTGTGACATCTCGGCGGCTTCGAGCGCGGCGTCGAAGAACAGCTTGCGCCCGAAGGAGCCGCCGCCCTCGGTGACGTGCACGGTGACCTTGCCGGCAGGCAGCCCGAGCTTGGCGGCGATGGCCTGCTGGGCGACGATCGGCGATTTCAGCGCCGACCAGATCTCGGCCCGCCCGGCCCGCACGTCGGCGATCGCGCAGTTGGGTTCGAGCGCGCTGTTGCTGCGGAAGTAGAAGGTGAACTTGCCTTCGACGACGGGGGTCGGCGGCCTGAGCCCCATCGGCAGCTCCGCCGCTTCGAGCTGCCGCAGCACGCTGGCGTCGGACTTCCCCTCCGCGGTGCCCGGTCTCCAGGAGACCTGCAGGGCGCGTACGGCGTCGACGCACTGCCCGAAGGTCTCGGCACGGACCGCGACCCCGGTGGAGATCGTCACGACGTCGGTGACGCCGGGCATGGCGCGGACCTGCGCGAGGTTCGCCACCGAGCCGACCTTGCCGTTGATGGTCGGCGGGCGGCACACCATCGCCGGCTTGGCGTCCGGGACGTCGAGGTCCATCGCGAACTTCTTGCGCCCGGTGACCGCGTCCAGGGCGTCGACCCGGTTGTGCGGCCTGCCGATGACGGTGAAGCTCTCCCGCGCCGTGAGCTCCACGGACACCCGCTCGGTCCGCGCGCTCGCGGCCTTCGAGGCGAGCGCGCCGATGCCGACGCTCCGGCCGGCGCGGTCCTTGACCACCCCGTCCTCGATCGTCAGGCCACCCACGTCCGTGCCGAGTTCGGCCGCCGCGGCGGTCAGCAGGCGTTGCCGGGCGACGGCGGCGGCGACCCGGATCGGGGTGTAGGTGGCGATGGTCGTGTTCGAGCCGCCGGTGAGCTGGTTGAACACCAGCTCGGGGCGGGCGTCGGCCAGCGTGACGCGCACCCGGTCCAGCGGCACGGACAGCTCCTCGGCGATCAGCATGGCCGTCGAGGTGGTGATGCCCTGGCCGACCTCGGCCCGCGGCAGCGCGAACGCCACCGTGCCGTCCTGCCGCACCTCGACCGAGATCAGGTTCGAGGTGGGCAGCGCCGCCGCCGTCATCAGGTCGTTGAGGTCGACCAGCTCGGTCAGTTCGGGCGCGGCCAGTGCCGGGGCGAGCTCGGCGGCGGCCACCAGGGTCGGGGCCGCCAGCACGTACCCGAGGAAGCGCCGCCGCCCGATGGCCGAGCCTGGCCCGTCGTCCTGCGGTCCGGTCATCAGGTGCCGGGCCGGTTGGTCGTGGGGATCTCGATCTTGGTCTCCTTGCCCTTGGTGAGGAAGAACATGATGTACTGCCGGACCGCCTCGTCGATGACCCAGGCGATCTGCGGCACCAGCGGCAGCGGGATGAGCCCCTCACGGAACCTGACCAGCTTCGGCCAGGCCGAGCTGATCAGCGGGTCCCACACCGGCTCACGCTCGATGCCGTCCCAGTCGGCCACCTGGTCGCCGACCAGGTAACGGGCGAGCGCGTTGCAGAGCGGCCGGCTGATGCTGCCGGGGCTGGTCTGCTCGGCGAGCTGGTCCAGCAGGATGTCGGTCAGCGCCACGCCCTCGGGGGTCGGCCCCATGTTGCGGGGCAGGACCTGGTCCGACTGCGCGTAGGCCTCGTCCCAGTTGGAGGGGATGTACTCGTCCTTGATGCCGAGCATGTGCGCGGTCACCTGCCACACGTGCAGGTACGCCGCGGAGTCGGCGGAGCTGATCGGCACCTTCCATTCGAGCATCTTGCGCATGGCGAAGGTCGGCAGGGTGTGCCAGGTGACCAGCATGTCCTCCTGGCTGATCGGGATGCCGTAGGGCCAGTGGGGCACCTGCCGCAGCAGGTGCCGCACCGCGGCGTGCACCAGCCGGGTCTTCACCGCCTCGACCACGCACGAGCCGTCCGGCCGGTAGGCGTTCAGCGACCCGACGGCGAACCCCAGGATGCTCGTCTTGGCCACGCGGTCCTCCATGTCCGCGCCGCCCTTGGAGTAGTAGACCGCGCGGGCCTCCTTGGGGATGGCGGTGCTCAGCATGCCGCCGCCCACGCCGTTGAGCAGGTTGAGGTACAGCCCTCTGGACTTGTTGAAGTCGGCCGCGGTCTCCAGCTTGCCGCGGTCCGCCCACGACGGCAGCCGGCGGGCCCGCTCCATGAAGTCCCGCAGATCCGCCGGCAGGCCGTCGGGCAACGGCTGGTCGTTCCGGTTCCAGTCCCACAGCAGGCGGTTGACCTCGGGCACGTCACCCCGGTCGATCAGCGAGGCGACCAGCGCGTCGGCCTCCTCGTCCCACACCCATCGCGGGTCCGTGCCGGCGCCGGAGCCCGCGACCGAGCCGCGCGCCGACCAGGTCCAGGGCGTCTGGCTCGCCTCCGCCGGAGGAGTGAGCCCCAGGGCGCCGAGCGCTCCCAGCGTTCCGCCCGAGATCAGGATCTTGCGCCTGCTCAACTCCGCCATTGCCCGTACTCCTCTCCGTGTGCCGAATCAAAGGGGTCGATCAGGACGGCCGGTTGGTTTCCGGGATCTCGATCCTGATCGGCTGCGCTTCGGACAGGAAGAGCAGGGTCGCCTTGCGCAGGAACTCGTCGAAGAGCCAGTACGTCTCCGGCGCCAGCGGGAGATTGAGCAGACCTTCGCGGATGGCGATGAACGGCCGCCAGGACAGCCGGAGCAGCGAGTCCCAGACGGGTTCCCTCGGGATCTTCAGCCAGCCGGCTATCTGGTCGCCGAGCACGTAGCGGGTGAACGCGCCGAGGATCGGCTTGGACAGGATGGCGCCGTCGACCTCGGCGCCGAGGTTGAGCAGGATGTCGGCCAGCTTGATGCCCTCGGGGGTCGGCGCCAGGATCGGGGTCAGAACCTGCTCCGCCTGGGAGTTCGCCTGCGCCCACGACGCGGGGATGTACTCGTCCCTGATGCCGAGCATGTGCGCGGTGAGCTGCCACGAGTGCAGGAAGGCCGTGGACTCGGAGCTGGGGATCGGCACCCTCCAGTCGAGCATCTTCTGCATGACGGTCGTGCCCAGGCTGTGCCAGGTGACCATCATGTCCGCCTGGCTGATCGGGATCTCCTCGTCGGCGACCGGGGGCCAGTACGGGGACTGC
Source organism: Nonomuraea sp. NPDC054003 (assembly GCF_055585125.1). Taxonomy (NCBI): domain Bacteria; kingdom Bacillati; phylum Actinomycetota; class Actinomycetes; order Streptosporangiales; family Streptosporangiaceae; genus Nonomuraea; species Nonomuraea sp. NPDC054003. Next base: position 103,787 of record NZ_JBVJKR010000012.1, on the reverse strand, counting down.
GGCAGCAGGTGCCGCACCGCGGCGTGCACCAGCCGGGTCTTGACGCAGGTCACGATCATCTCGCCGTCGGGATCGAAGGCGTTGCGCGTCATGATGTCGTAACCGAGCTTGGCGGTCTTGGTGATGCGGTCCTTCATGTCCGCGCCGCCCTGCGAGTAGTAGACGGCGCGGGCCTCCCTGGGGATGACCGTGCTCATCATGCCGCTGGCCATGCCGTACAGGACGCCGAGGTAGAGTCCCCGCTTCTCGGTGAACCTGAACGAGGTGGCGAGCTTGCCGTGGTCGGTCCAGGCCGGAAGCCGCCGGGCGTCCTCCATGAACGCCCGCAGGTCCGCCGGGAGCCCGTCGGGCAGCGGCTGGCCGTTCTTGGTCCAGTTGCGTAAGAGCCGGTTGACCAGGGGCACGTCGCCCCGGTCGAGCAGCGAGGCGACGAGTGGGTCCGCTTCCGCGTCCCACACCCATCGCGGGTCGGCGCCGACGCCCGTGCCCGCCACCGAGCCCTTGGGCGACCAGGTCCACGCGTACGCCGGGGTCGTGACGCTCAGCGCGCCGAGCGCGCCGAGCGCGCCGCCCGCCTTCAGCACGTTGCGTCTGCTGGGTTTGTCCATGCCGTCGTTCCTCCTCTTCTCGCCGGGAGCGGGATGACACCCGTTGATACGATGAAACAGAGAACGCGTCTGTGTATCATCATCATGAGAGCACAACGTGATGCCCATCACAAGACCGCGGCCACCGTTGTGGGGGAACGAGTCAGAACCGTGTTCGTGAGGTGATCGTGGAATCCGCCCTGTCCGCGCTAATGCCGCCGTCGGACTCCGAGTCGTTGCTGGAACGTGCCTACATCGACGCGGTGGAGCAGGTGGACGACACCGACCCGACCCGGGCGCGCATCCTCGACGCGGCGTACGAGCAGTTCTGCCGCACAGGCATCCGGCGCTCCACGATGGAGGACGTCGCCCGCCGGGCGAAGGTCTCCCGCGTCACCGTCTACCGGCGCTTCACCACGAAGGACACGCTGGTCGAGCATGTCGTGCGCCGGGAGTTCCGGCGCTACTTCGACCAGTTCCTGATCGACATCGAGCAGGCACGCACCGCCGCCGACCGGGTCGTCCTGGGCTTCGTCAGCTCGATGCGCGCGATCCGTGGCAACCCGCTGATCGGCGGCCTGATCGAGGCCGAGCCTGAGCTGCTCGTGCCGTCCATGATCAGCGACGGGGGCCGGACCCTCGCCACCGTGCGGCAGTTCGTCGCGGGCCAGCTCCGCCGCGAGCAGCGCGCGGGCCACGTGCCGGACGACCTGGACGCCGACCTGGTGGCCGAGCTCATGGTCCGGGTCTCCGCCTCCTTCCTGTCGACCCCGAGCCACATCGTCGACCTCGACGACGACGAGCAGCTGGCCGCCGTCGCGCGGCAGTTCCTGGTGCCCATGCTGCGCGCCTGAGAGGGGCACGGCGCGGTCCGCCGCGCCCCTCCCCCGGTCAGGCGAACGCGGGCATGATCTGGTCGTGGATCAGCCTGAGCTGGGTGTCCACGTCCGCCACCTCGGGCAGCTCCCGCCCCATGAACTGCTTGACCAGCGTCGCGTCGGTGATGGCCAGGATCATGTGGTTGACGCCGGCCGGCTCGATCTCGCGCTTGATCTTGGCCACGCACTCCTCCGGAGTGCCGGCGATGGACAGCCGCTCCCCCACCTCGGGCGTGGTCAGCTCGATCGCCCTGGCCAGGTCGCCGGCGCCGAGCGCGTCGACGATGGGCTTCATGGCGCCCGGTTCGACGCCGTTGCGTTCGAGCTGCTCGGCGGGCATGGAGGAGGCGTAGAGGCCGACCATGCTGCGGGCGGCCTCCTTCGCCACGGCCGAGTCCGGGCCGGTGGCGAAGACGACCCAGGCGCCGATGTCCATCGCGGCGGCGTCCTTGCCCGCCTTCTCGGCCCCGGCCGTGAAGTGCTCCACGAGGTAGTCGTAGGCCTCACGGGTGTAGCTGAGCGCGTGGTGCACGCCGTCGGAGTGCTCGCCGGCCGCACGGAAGGAGCGCGGCCCGCGCATCGCGCCGAGCTTGACCGGCACGCGTTCCTGCACCGGGCGGGCGAAGGTGAACAGGCCGTCGTACTTGAAGAACTCGCCGTCGTAGGTGATCGCGCCGTCGTCCAGCAGCGTGCGCACCACGTGCGCCGCCTCCTTCACGCGCGACAGCGGCTTGGTGACCGTCCAGTCGATGCCGTACTGAGCGAGCAGCCCGAAGTTGCCGCTGGACAGCACCACCTCGGCGCGCCCGTCGCTGAGCTCGTCGAGCGTGGCCGCCGCCTGCGCGATCAGGGACGGCTCGCGCAGCACCACCGAGGAGACGCTGGGCCCGAACCGGATGCGGGAGGTCTGCTGCGCGGCGGCGGCGAACAGCAGCCACAGATCCTTGTGCCAGGTCTCGTCGGCCGCGTAGCAGGCATGGAAGCCGAGCTCGTCGGCCAGGCGGATGGACGCCAGCGAGTCGCGCAGCGGGTAATCGGGCAGCATGACGTAACTGAACTTCATCGTCGGACCTCCTGGGGGATGGCGTCGCCGGAAGGGGCGTCGCCCTTGTCGTACGGTCTGGCGATCAGCAGGTAGACCAGCCCGGCGGCGACCACGACCAGCCCGGACAGGGCCACCAGGTAGTTGTCGTACCAGGGCGCGTCGGGCGTCCTCGGCCAGGTCATGTTGAGGATGGCGAGCACCCCGTAGACCAGCGCGGCCACGTTGACGGCGAGCCCCGCCCGGCCGAGCGTGAACGGGCCGGCCGGGCGCCAGCCGCGCACCCTGGCCCGCAGCGCCGCCAGCACCACCATCTGGAAGCCCAGGTAGATGCCGAGCACCGCGAACGAGATGATCTTGATGAGGGCGTCCTCCGACACGATCGAGCCGAGCACGATCACCGCGGGCACGGCGGCGGCGACCAGCATGGCGTTCGGCGGGATGTGCCTGACCGGGGAGAACTTCCTGAACACGCGGCTGAACGCGATCATGTCGTCCCTGGCGTAGGAGTACAGCAGCCGGCTCGCGGCCGCCTGCAGGCTGAGCGCGCACGACAGGAACGACAGCAGCACCACGCCGAGCACGACCTTGAGGCCGACGGGGCCGAACGCGGCGGTCAGCACGTTCGTCACCGGGTCGGCGTCGGCGCCGGAGATGACGGCGGCGAAGTCGGGCACCGCGAGCAGCAGCGCCAGGCACACGAACGTCGCGGCGGCGCCGCCCACGTAGATGGTCATGCGCATGGCCTTGGGGATGCGCCGGGTCGGGTCGGGCACCTCCTCGGCCACGTCACCGCACGCCTCGAACCCGTAATACTGAAAAATCCCGATAAGCCCGGCAGCCAGGAACGCCACGAAATATCCGGACTCCGAACCCGCGCCGAAGGTGTCGAACAGCACCCCCAGCCCGTGGTGCCGCTGGGTCAGCAGCAGCCACAGCCCCACGGCCAGCGCCCCGATCAGCTCGGCGGCGAACCCGATGATCGCCGCCATCGCCAGAGCCCTGGTCCCTCCCAGGTTGATGACCAGCGCCACGCCCAGGATGACCAGCGCGCAGAGGATCGTGTTCCAGGTGCTGACCTCGATCCCCAGGAGGGCGGACAGGTACGGCCCCGCCCCGTACGCCACGCTCGCGATCGTCACCAGCAGCGCGACCAGGTACACCCACCCCGTCATCCAGGCCCACCGCCGCCCCCACAGCCGCCTGGCCCAGGGGTAGATGCCGCCGGTCAGCGGGTACTGCGAGACGATCTCGCCGAAGACGAGCGCCACCAGGAACTGCCCGGCGCCCACGATGACCAGGCTCCAGATCATCGGCGGGCCGCCGATGGCCAGCGACGAGGCGAACAGCGTGTAGATGCCGACCACGGGAGACAGGTACGTGAAGCCGAGGGAGAAGTTGGCCCACAGGCTCATGTTCCTGCGGAACTCGGAGGTGTAGCCGAGGCCGGCCAGTTCGGCGTCGTCGCGCGGGGCGTCATTCGTCGAGGTCATGGAGGAGCTCCTCGCCAGAGATCACCTTGTCCGCGAAGTGCCGGTGCATCCAGGCCAGGTGGTCGGCCCGGGACCGGACCAGGCGCAGCGTGTCCCAGTTGGGGAAGGTCTGCTGGGTCACGTGGTCGGTCATGAGGCCGGGCTCGACCTCGAAGACGTGCTCGAACCGGGTGATCGCGACGTCGGTCACCCGCTGGGCCGGCGGATGCGACATCTCCTCCTGATGGCGATATTTCATGATTGCTCCGCGTACGCCTGGTCGAGCAGGTACTTGCCGGGGTTCATGATGTTGTTCGGGTCGATGGCCCGTTTGATGTCGAGCATCACGTCGAAGCCGCCGCCGAGCTCCTCCGGCACCAGGTCCACCTCGCCCTCGCGGCAGGAGCCGTGGCAGGCGCTGATCGAGCCGCCGTGCGCCAGCGCCACCGCGGCGAGGTCGCGCTTGGCCCGGACCCAGGCGGCCCAGGCGGCGTCGTCGAGCCGCTGCTCCCAGATGCCGATGTCGATCTCGGTGAGGTAGTCGGCGCCGGTCGAGCCGTTGGTGTAGGCGAACATGCCCCAGTCGTCGAACACGTCGCTCTCCCGCCGGAGCCGGTCGGCGATCTCGTGCCAGGCCAGCCTGACGGAGGGCAGGTTCGTGTAGTTGATCGAGGCGTCCTCGCAGTGCCAGCTCATCGGGACGACCTGGCCCGAGCGGGTGCGGCCGTGCAGCGGCGTGGCGTACCTGTCGTGCCTGGCCGCCCAGTCGCCCTCGGAGATCTCGTCGCCGAGGTAGCGGGCGCCGAGATCGCGGGCGATGCGCAGCAGCCTCCTGCCGCCGGCCCTGACCTCGTCCTCGTAGCCGTACATCGCGGCGCACACCAGCGCCCGCACCGACGACGGCTGCGGGATGTAGGCCTCGTCGTCGCGCCGCAGGTAGGCGACCTTCCACTCGTCGAACAGCACCGCGCCGGCGAACGTGGCCACGCCCGCCCGCGCCAGCGCGCCGACCGCGCGGTAGGCGCTGTCGTAGTCCTCGAACGCCCAGAACGGCGAGAACTCCGCCTCCGGTTTCGGGAACAGCTTCAGCGTCGCCTCGGTGGCGATGCCGAGCGTGCCCTGGTGACCCATGAACAGGTGCTTGAGCTGGTAGCCGCTGGAGCTCTTGGTGATCTTCCGCCCGATGCCGTCGCCGACGTGGATGACCTTGCCGGTCGGCAGCACGTGGTCGAAGCTGAGCACCAGGTCGCGGGAGTGGCCGTAGCGGGAGCCGATCAGCGACCAGCCGCTGGTGCCGATCCGGCCGCCGACGAGCGAGCACGGGTAGGACGCCGGATCGTCCGGATAGATCAGCCCGTGCCGGGCGAGGACCTCGTTCAGCTTGAGTGCGTTGATGCCGGTCCCGACCGTGCAGGTGCGGTTGTCGAGGTCGATCTCCTTGATCTGGTTGATCCGCTTGACGTCCACCACGATGCCGCCGCGCAGCGGCACCGCGCCGTCGGTCAGGCCGGTGCCGCCGTCGCGCGGCACGACCGGGATCCGCAGGCTGTTCGCCAGCCTGAGCACCTCCGCGACCTCCTCGGTGGAGCCCGGCAGCACCACCAGGTCGGGCATCCGCTCCGCCCACCGGTGCACCGGGAACGGCGCAGGCACCCGCGCCCGGTTGAGCCGGTCGGCCTTGCCGGTCAGCACGTGCTCCGGGCCGAGGATCCGCCGGAGCTCGTCCAGCACGGGATCGCCGATCAGGACCGTCATGACGCCACCTCCGCCACCGGACCGCCGGGCAGCACGCCGCTCATGGCGCCACCCCCAGCGACTCGGCCAGCAGCTCGTGCAGGTCCACGACGTCGATCGACCGCGCCCGGCCGGCCTCCGACAGCGGCCGCTCCGACCACGGGCAGGCGCTGACCAGCGTGTCCACGCCCAGCTCGGCGGCCTTCCCGACCCGCTGCTCGCTGATCTTCGCGGTCAGCTCGGGCTTCTCCACGGGCAGCCCGCCGCCCCCGCCCGAGCAGTACGACCACTGCGTCACCCGGTCCACGTCCTCGAACGTGAGCCCGGGAATGGCCCGCAGGATCTCCCGCGGCTCCCGCCAGACGCCCTTGCGCTTGTTGAGCCGGCACGGGTCGTGGTAGGTCACCGTGCGCTCGACCGGGACGTGCGGCGTCAGCCTGCCCTCCCTGATCAGCTCCGCCAGCAGCTCCACGACCAGCACGATCTCGATGTCGTACGCGTCGCCGAAGTATCTCGGATAGTCCTCGGTGAACGTGATGTAGTCGTGCGGGTCGAGCACCAGCACCCGGCGCACCCCCGCCGCCCGCCAGTCGTCCAGGTTGTGCTGGGCGAACCGGCGCGCCTGCTCCTCGTACCCCATCTCGGCGGCCGGGCCGCCGCAGCACCACTGCTCGTTCATCAGCCCGAACTCGTAGCCGGCCAGATTCAGGATCCGGGCCACCGAGCGCGGCACCGACGTGCGGTAGAAGGCCGCCTCGCAGTCCACGAAGAGGATGGTCTCCCCGCCGATCCTGAGATCGAGCCCTTCGGCCCAGTCGCGCACCCGCTCCTGGTCGACGGGGGTGCCGTCGAGCACCGGCTCGTGCCGGCGCTCGTCGGTGAGCAGGTTCCAGCGCTGCCAGCCCGGCTGGTGCACGCCCTGCTCGACGGCCAGCCCGCGCACGGCCTTGACCAGGTCGACCGTACGGGTGCGGAAACGGTAGAAGTCGCCGGTGAACAGGGAGTTGGGGCAGCGCAGCTCGCACGCGCCGCATCCGGTGCAGTTGACGTAGTCGGCCGCGACGTCCGCGACCTCGAGCTCGCCTTTCTCCATCGCCACGACGTTGGCGTGGAAGGCGGTGGGGCTCCAGGACTCGTTCCGCGTGACCTGCATGACCGGGCAGACCTCGCGGCAGAACTTGTGGCCTGAGGAGAAACAGTTGTAAGCGCTGTTGCGCCACTCCTCTGCGAACCTCTTCTCGGGGAACCTCTTCTCGGGATCCGGCATCTGGCCTCCCTCGGTGGGTTGCGCTTAAAACTATGAGTTCATATTTCAAAAGGCAATATGCTGGAGCGTGTGAGCCAGCTCCCCAAGGCGGCGGTGTTCGCCCCGGTCGACGACGGGTCCGGCCGGGTGGAGGTCGTGGTGCGCCGGCTGGCCGAGGCGATCGCGCTCGGCCTGATCGCCGACGGCGACCAGCTCCCCGCCGAGCTGGAGCTGGCCGGCGCGCTCAACGTCTCCACCGTGACCCTGCGCGCGGCCCTCGCCGCGCTGCGCGAGCGCGGCCTGGTCGAGACCCGCAGGGGGCGCGGCGGCGGCACGTTCGTGCTCGCGCCCGCCGACCCCTCCACGGCCCGGCTCCGCCGCCGCCTGCGCGAGCTGAGCACGTCGGAGCTGCGCGAGATCGGCGACTACCGCTCCGCGATCGCCGGCACCGCCGCCCGGCTGGCCGCCCTGCGCGCCTCCGCCGACAACGTCACACGCCTGCGCCAGGTGCTCGCCCGCCTTGACGCCGCCGCCTCCGTGGGCGAGCGCCGCCGCGCCGACGGCCGCTTCCATATCGAGGTCGCCGCCGCCGCCCAGTCCGTACGGCTGACGCGCGCCGAGATCGACATCCAGGCCGAGGTGGGCGAGCTGCTCTGGCTCCCGTACGGGGAGGCCGTCGGCCCGCGTGACGTGGTGCGCAGCCACACGCAGGTGATCGACGCCATCGAGGCCCGCGATCCGGACCGGGCCAGGTCCATCACCGAGGAACACATCGACAAGGGGATAGAGCGTCTGATGGAGTTCCATTGGCGGCTCGTCGCATCCGGGTGAGGAGGCAACGATGAGCGTTCGGCACGTCGATCAGGTGGCGGACCGGGTCCATACCATCGTCGCGGACATCTTCCGCTCGCTGGATCGCATCCTGGCGGGCGTCGTGGCGTGCTATCGCGCCTCCGGCTCGTTCGCCTCCGCCGACCTGGCCGCGGTCCGGCCGGAGATCTTCGCCTGCCTGGGCGGGCGGCGGGAGGTGCTGGCGGGGGCGGGCGTCATCGTCGCGCCGGGCGTGCTGGCCGACCGCCGCCGCTGGCTGGAGTGGTGGCAGGCGCCGCCCGAGCAGGATCCGATCTTCCTCGACGTGGACCTCGACCCGGAGAGCCTCGACTTCTACGACTACACCGCCGCCGAGTGGTTCGCCGTGCCCGAGCGCACCCGCCGCCGTCACATCGTGGGCCCGTACGTCGACTTCGGCGGCACCGACACGTACATGCTGACCTTCACCACGCCCGCCGAGGTGGACGGGCGCTTCCTCGGGGTGGTGGGCGCCGACGTACGGGCGGCCAGGTTCGAGGCGCTGCTGCTCGGCGTGCTGACGGCCAGTCCCACGCAGATCACGCTGGTGAACGGCGAGGGCAGGGTGGTGGTGACCAACTCGCCGCGGTTACCCGCGGGCTCCCTGCTCCTGGACCCGGGGCCGGACCGGCATCCGCTGCCCGAGCTGCCGTGGAGCATCGTCACCGCCGCCGGAGACCGGGCTGTCAGCCCCCGATAGCCGCCCGGATCTTCCGGAGACTGCCCGGCCGGTGCCAGACCGGCCGGGCCGCCTCGCTCAGTCCTTCACCTTGATGAAGCCCTTGATGAAACCTATGACGAACGCCCCGGCCCGTCCCGGTTCGTTGAGCATGTCCCCGTACTTCGGAATGAACCCGACGCCCTTGCCCGGGTAATCGGCGTACCAATCTTGATACTTGAGCCCGGTAGCCACTCCAGATTTCACCCGGGGGTGCTGGATCGCGCCACGCTGGACGAAGCCCTGTCTATGCGGCCGGGTCGCGGGCGGCGACTGCCGTTGCCTCACCGGTGCGCGCTGCGCCTTCGACGGCGACTGTCGCTGGGCCGCCCGATGGCTGGTCGGACGGTTGGCGGGCCGTTGCCGCCGGGTGGTCCTGCTCGGGGACTTGCTCGCGCGCCTGCTCCGCTGCTTGGCCGCGATCTGCCTGCGCTTGGCCGCGATCTGCTGCCTGCGTTTCGCCATCGCGGCCCTGCGCCTCGCCGCCGCCTCCGCCGCCCGCTTCCTCATGTCGGCGGCTTTCTTCCTGGCCAGCGCGGCCCTTCTCCTGGCCTCGGCCTTCATTCTCCGTGCTCTGGCCGCGGCCTCCGCCTTCTTCTTGGCCAGTGCCGCCTTGCGCTTGGCCGCTTCGGCGGCCGCGCGCCTCTTGGCCGCTGCCGCGAGCGCGCGCTTCCTGGCCAGCCAGGCCGCGTACCGCGCGGCCGCCGCCGCGGCCGCCCTTCTGGCGGCGAGCATGGCCGCGATCCGTATCGCCACCGCCGCGGCCGCGAACCAGAACAGCTGGCCGTCGGGGTCGCTCATGGTGACCGGGCTGTTGTTGGCGTAGGCGTAGGCGTTGAGCTGCTGCGGTTCCTCCGGGTCGATGATCGGGTCCACGGAGAGGAAGCGGCCGTTCCTGGGGTCGTACTCGCGCGCGCCGAGGTGGACGAGGCCGATGGTCTCGTCGCGGGTACCGCCAACGAAGCCGCGCTGCCCCGGCCACCAGGAGGGCGGTGAGCCGCGCTCCTCGCCGAACGGCGTCATCCTCCTGACCGCGAGTTCGCCGGTGCTCGCTTTCACGGCCGCCTGGGCGGTGCCCTGGTGGTCGCCGGCCAGGAAGTACACCTGGTTGTCCGGCGTGCGCACCGCGATGGGCTGGCCGCCGACGGTGTAGTAGCGGGTCTGCTCGACGGCGTCCTTCGCGTAGTCGAAACGCAGCTCCATGTCGTCGATGTAGAGGGTGGCGTCGGTCGGGGTCTTGCGCAGCAGGCGGTCCCCGTCCGCGTCGTACACGAACGAGGTGACCTTGCCCGCCTCGGTCACCGACTCCAGGTTGCCCTCGGCGTCCCAGACCAGGGTCTGGTCGGAGTTCCCGACCTTGCGCCTGGTGGTGTTGCCGGACGCGTCGTAGGCGAACAGGTCCTGCCCGACGGACTGCAGCGCGTGCGGCCGGGGGCTGCCCGCCGCCGGGTAGGCGGAGGTGAGCACGGTGTCGGGCGCGCCGCCCCAGCCGTGCCTGGTCTCCTTGATCCGGTTGCCGGTGACGTCGTAGGCGTAGCTGAACGCGTACGGGGCCACGCCGCCGATCGTGGCGGCCTGCGGGCCGGCGGTGGCGCAGCCGTCCGTGGCCGTCCACGCCGAGGTCAGGCGGCGCAGGTGGTCGTGCCTGAAGCACTGGGTGTCCTGCCCGCCGGCCCGGTCCTCGATCTTGGTGATGTTGCCGGCCGGGTCGTAGCCGTAGCGGAGGTCGAGGTCGGTGGCGGGGGCGCCGGCCCGGTCCAGCCGGATGCCGGTCGTCCTGCGGGTGCCCTCGTCGTGGGTGTAGGTCAGCCAGGTCTTCCCGGTCCCCTCGCCCAGCTCGTACTGCAGGGTCTCGCCCATCTTCGAGTAGCGGGCCGCGCTCACGTACGGCGACAGACCGGCGACCCGGGTCGGCTGGGCGAGCTCGTCGTAGGTGTAGACGACCGACTCGTCCGCCAGCCCGCCGGCTGCGGGGAAGCTGACGGACTGGACCTCGTCGTCGAGCGTGTAGCGGGTGTTGAGCACGTACGAGCCGGCCAGCTTGCCCTCCCGCGCGGGGATGGTGACGGTCTGGCGTAACGTGCGGTAGTCCGCGTCGATCGCGTTGATCTCGGCCTTGTACGCCTGCCCGCCCACGTAGCGGATGGCGGCGTTCAGCTCGCCCTTGGCCAGCGCGTCGTACTTCCACTCGGCCAGCAGCGTGCCGGTGGCCGAGCCCTCGCGCAGCTGCGTCCTGCGGCCCAGCGCGTCGTAGCCGTGCCACAGGGTCCTGCCGCGGGCATCGGTGGTGGTCACCACCTCGTCGGCGTCGTTGTACGTGGTGGTCGTGACGCCCTTGTCCGGGTCCTCCGTCCTGATCTCCCTGCCACGCAGGTCGTAGTGGTGACGCCACACGTTGCCGGCCGCGTCGGTCACCGTGGACAGCCGGCCGGCGGAGTCGTAGGTGTACTTGGTGGACTCGTACGCGCCCGTCGGGGTCGCGCCCTTGTACTCGCGCAGCTCGATGAGCCGGTCCTCGGCGTCCCCGATCCGGGTGGTCGCGGTGCCGCCCGGCGGCGGCGTCAGGTGGACGCGGTCGCCCTCCACCTGGGCGCTCACCCGGAACTTCTCCACGCCCTTCGCCTTGAGGACCTGGGTGTCGAGCTCGCCTGCGCCGTCGTAGAGTGACACGACCTGGTTGGGCACGTCGGCGTCGGCCACCGCGATCAGGCTCGTGGACGGCGTGCCGACGGCGAAGTAGCCGGTGTTGGCCTTGTGCTCCTCGCCCTGCGAGTTGTAGAGGGTGTCGGTGATCGTCCGGCCGTGACGCAGCGCGGGGTCGCTCGCCTGGTCGTCGCGGGGCGCGGGCTCCTGGGTCTGGCGCTCGCGCAGCAGGCCGTCGTACAGCTCGTGACTGGTGGTGTAGCCGCCGTCGGCGCGCAGCGTCTTGGTGGTCACGACGCTGGGGCCGTCCTTGCGGGTCAGGTAGGTGTACTCGGTGCTCGGCGACTGCCCCGCCGCCTTGCTGCGGTCGGGCTGCCACACCTTGGTCAGCCGGCCCAGCGGGTCGTACTCCAGGTCGACGCGGCGGTTGTTGGCGTCGACCTCGGCGACCGGCTCGCCCCAGGCCGGTTCCAGCTGGGTGCGCTCGGTGTGGCCGAGCGCGTTGGTCTCGGTGGTCTCCGTCACGGGGGCGCCCGAGGCGGGGCTGTAGGCGGTGACGGACCTGGTGCCGACCGGGTCGGTCTCGCTGGTCTCCCGGCCGTAGGCGTCATAGGTGTGCGCGCTGCCGGTGATCGTCCGGCCGTCGGCGGAGACGAGCTCCTGGACGGAGGTCACGTCGCCCTTGGTGGGCGGCTGGCCGTTCGCCTTCCCGTCGTACTGGATCCGCTCGTCCGAGAGCACCTCGCCGGCGGCCAGGGTCGCGACCGGAGTGTCGCAGCCGGCCGAGACCGTCTCGATCCGGCTCGTGTAGTCGAGCATCCAGGAGGTGTCGTTCCTGGCGTAGCTGTACCGGACGCACTCGTCGTCGTCGGCGGCGGCCAGGTCGCCCTTCTCGTGCACCCGCAGGAGCAGGCCCGTCTCGTCGTACGAGCGAGCCTCGCCGGTGCGCCGCCACCGGCCACCCTGGAGCGCGGTGCGGGTGACCATGGAGGCGGGCTGGATCACGTGCGCGGCCTTGGTGACGCCGTCATGGGTGGACTCCGCGGTCTTGACCGACCAGGGCTCCTCCAGGGTCGCGGTCAGGATCGCGCCGCCGTCGCCGTCGAAGAGGATCTCCTCGCGCTCGAAGCCGGCCAGCTGGTCCAGGTCGTCCAGCTTGCCGCCTTCGGAGTCCTCGACCTGCTCGCTGCGCCGGGAGCCGTCCGACCGCTTGTCGCCGTGCAGGCCGCGGAAGTACCGGTACTCCTTGAGCGTCCGCTCCGTGTCCTGCCCGTCGCCCTCCCTCACGCGTACGCGGCCGTACCCCCGCCAGTCGGACCACGTCCGGTGCGCGGGCTTGACCAGGATGTTCTCGGCGTAGCGCCAGCCGGCGCCGTCCAGGTACTCGTAGCCGGTGACCACGTCGGGCGAGCCCGCGACCCGGTCGACCTCGACCGTCTGGGTGACCAGGTACTTGTGGAACCAGTCGGTGACCTCGGACTCGTCCGGGGGCGCCCAGCGCTGCGGGAAGCAGCGTCTGGCGTTCCGGTCCGCGACCGGCGTGTCACCGGGGGCGCAGTCGGCGGGCGAGTAGTTGATACGCAGCTCGCCGCCGGACTCGTTGCCGATCGCCTGCACCCGCCACTTGATCAGCGGGGGGCGCCCTTCGAGCGCGTCCACCCGGTTGGGCAGCTGCTTGCCCGCGAACGTGATCGGAGGCAGCGTGAGCAGGCCGCCCACGTGACCGGACTGCTGGATCGAGGCCAGCCACAGCGCGGGGCTCATGCCGTCCCCGGAGGCGGGGAAGGAGTGCGTCAGTTCCCACGAGTCCACCGGCTGGTACTGGCCGGAGGCGTTGCGGATCTGGGTGGTGACCTTCGCCAGCCGCTTGCGGGAGAAGAACGTCGGCGCCAGCCGGTCGGTGCACTTCACGCCGGCGTCGCAGATCTGGTCGAACGGCACGTCCGGCCAGTGTTTCGCGGTGTCCTTCTTCAGCTCGCCGGGGGCGCAGGTGACGGCGCCGGAGGGGATGCAGCGCTCGGCGCTCTCGAACAGCACGCGGGCGGCCGGAGCCCTGGTGAACAGCTCGTCCTTCAGGTATCCGTAGTCGATGCGGGCGAGCGGGGCGGCGCGCACGTACCGGGTGCCGAGCTCCGGCTTCATGCTGCGGCCGTAGTGGTTCGTCTCGTGCTCGTACCAGTACGTGGTGGCGTTGCCGTGGGTGTCGGCCACGTAGTCGAGGTTCCACCGGTAGGCCTGGTGGCACCAGGCGTTGGCCGGGGTGCCCGAATGGCACGGCTCACCGCTGTTGTTGCCGAACACCGGCACGGTCTGCACCGACTTCGTCTCGGGGTTGCCGGTGGTCTCGGCCCAGCGGGGGAGGCGGTTCATGCCGAAGGTGTACTGGGTGCCGTCGGGGCTCGTCATCCGCCAGTACTCGCCGTTGTCGTCACCGTTCGTGGCGCCGACGAGCGCTTCGATCCTGGTCCCGTCGTCGCGCTTGGGCCGCCACCGCCCGCTGGCGGCGTCCTTGACGAGTTCCATGGCCGTGCCGTCGAGGGACATGGTGGCGTTGTCCTGGTCCCAGCACAGGTCGCCGGTCTTCTTGCCGTCGAGCATGCAGGCCTTGTAGCGGCGTTCGATGTAGCCGCCCGGGTTCAGCTCGAAACCCTCACCGGCCCAGGACGCCTGGTTGTTGGTGGAGGCGGTGCGGCCGTCCACGCTCTGCGAGGAGTAGGCCAGCGCCAGGTCCGGCTCGTCGCCGCCCAGGGCGGGCGGGGTGCGCAGCTCGTACCCCCAGGTGAAGTCGCCGGACTGGGCGCCCACGCTCCACGTGGCCGTGGGTGACAGGGACGTGGCGGCGTGGTCGCCGGACGGTCCGGAGGGGGCCGCTGTGAGCGCGTACAGGCCGTCGGTCCCGACCTCGGCGGTGACCGTGCCCTTGGCCGCGTCGTTCTCGCTCTTCACCGGCAGCGACGGGGCGCAGCCGGTGGCGGCGGCGTCGAGCGCGCACTCCTCCAGCTTCACCACGCGCAGGCGGGAGCCGTAGTCGCCGCCGTAGGCGTGCCGGAAGCCTGAGTAGTCGATCTCCAGGCGGGTCGTGGCCGCCGTCTTGACCCCCGCTCCGGGCTTGAGCCGCAGGGCCAGGCCGGGCAGGTCGGTGTCCAGCAGTTCGACGCTCACCGGCGCCTGGGCGGCGGCGGTCTTCGCGGTTCCGGGCGCCAGCCTGACGGGGAAGTCCTCCACCTGGACGGCGGCGGAACCGCCCAGCACGGCGCTGCGCGTGCGGGGCCAGCGGACCTCCGGGGGCTTCTGCCACGCCCGCTCGGCGGCGGGGTCGGCCATGGGCGGTCTGACAGGGACGCCAGTGCCCTTGACCGGCGCTTCCCGCTGCACGGCCGGGTCCTGGCGGGGAGCCGCCTGGGCCGGTGTGGCCTGCACCAGCTGCACCACGAGCAAGATCGTGAGGGCGGGGGCCAGCTTGCGGGGCCAGCGGGCTTCGGGCTTGTTCTCTCCCTCGAAGCGGTTCCATGAGCTGTCGGGGATGTCGGGCTGCCGAGGGGCCTGCTGGAGGCCGTTCCATCGGGATTCGGGTAACTCTAACTCGCCTGGAACATCCATGAGCGTCTCTCCAGTGGGGGGTTCTGGATGGTGTCCTACTGCGCGGCCAGTTGGGCGATCTGCTCGACGCTGAGCACCCCGTCGTAGAGGCGGATGTCGTCGATCGTCCCCGGCCAGTAACCGGTGAAGGCTCCGGCGGTCTTGGTACGGCCCAGTTGCAGCGGCCTTGAGGCGTTCCATTGGCTGAGATGGTCGGTGTGAGTGGTCGACAGGCGGCCGTCGACGTAGACGCGGAGCTGGCCGGCGAGCGGGTCGTACACACCCGCGACGTGCGTCCACACCATCGGCACCGGCACGGCGTCGGAGCGGGTGCGCACGAGGGCGGCGGTGTCGGTGTCCGCGCCGGCCATGCCGAGCATCCACCGGCCCCGCTCCCCGTCGTAGCCGAGCTGGAAACCGGCGGCCCGGTCGCCCGGCTGGGCGACGAGCGCGGCGTCCCCGGCGGGGAGGTAGTCCAGCTGCGTCCAGCCGGCGACGGTGAACCCCGTCCTGGTGTTCACGGCGGGGCCGGCCGTCTGGGCGTGGCCGGTGACTCCGTCGAGGGCGAGCCCGCCGCCGAGCCAGCCGCCGGTCCACGACGCGCCGCCAGTCAGCGTGGCAGGCGTCGACCGGCCTGAGGAATCGGCCGCGGACACGCCCGTGGTCTCGTCCAGCTTCCAGTGGCCGACGAGCGTGGTGGCGCTGTGGATCAGGTCGGCGACCTCTCCGGCGAAGACGGCCCGGCCGTAGACACGGACCTCGTCGACGTCGCCGGGCCAGAACTCCGCGGCGCCGCCTGCCTGGCCGCGGCCGATGGTGAGACTGCCCGTGGCGGCCCACGACCGCGCCGCGACGGTCGATTCCAGCCTGCCGTTGACGTAGAGGGAGACCCGCCCGGCCGCGGCGTCGTACACGCCGGTCAGGTGGGTCCACTCGCCGAGCCTCGGCGGTGCCGCGGAGAGCGCGCGCACGGCCGGGGCGCCGGCGGAGTCCGAGCCGGCGACGGCCAGCGCCCAGCGGTCGTCGGGCTTCGAGTACTGCAGGGCGAACGCTCCCGTGCCCGTGCCTTCCTGGGTGAGCGCGGTGGCCGTGGCGCCGGTGCCGGTCAGACGGACCCAGGCGGCGACGGCGAAGTTGCGGCTGGTGTCCACGACCGGGCCCTGGGTCTGCGCGTACGAGCTCGCGAGGCGCAGGGCGGCGCCGTTCCTGCCGGAGGTCCATGTGGCCCCGTGCAGCGTCACGGGATGGGAGCCCGCGGCGTCGGCGGCGAGGGTGCCCTGGCCTTCGTCCAGTTTCCAGTGGGCCGCCGGATCGGCGCCGGGGTTGACGTTGAAGATGTAGGCGCGGATCGGGCCGAGCCCGCCGGCGTGGTCCTTGCTGCGCACCGAGAGGATGTTGGGGCCGTCGTGGCGCGGGGTGAGCCGGATCGTGGCGGTGCCGTTCTGCCCGGCGGCGACCTCCGCGCCGGGCGTGGTGTCGAGCCCGTAGAGGTAGCCGGCGACGTCGGCGACGCCGTTGGGCGCGAAGGTGAACGTGCCCGCCAGGCCGACACCGTCGCTCCAGGCGTTCTCCCCGTACTCGGCCGAGGTCACCACGGGCTCCCTGGCCGGCGCCGAGGAATCCACCCTGATCTCGCACCAGGGGCTCCACGCGCTGCCGACGATGCCGTCCTCCGCGAGCACGCGCCAGCGGACCACCGAACCGTCGGCGTACGCGCCCTGCGGCACGAGCGCGGAGAACGCGTTGCCCGTCGAGCCCATGGGCGTGACGTACTCGCCCAGTTTGGTGACCCCGTCGGCCGCGTACCACTCGAACCGGCCCCGGACGGAGTTGTCGGCGTCCCTCAGCTTGGCCCAGAGTCTCGGCGTGGCGGTGCTGCTGACGGGCCGCCCGTCACCGGAGACGCAGGCGCCGCCGGGGTCCGACCACACGTCGACGATCCCGGGCGTGGCGGGCAGCGAGTTGTACTCGATGACCAGGACCGGGTTGTTCCTGAACTTCTTCCAGGCGTACACGTCGGACTCGCTGGTGGCCCGCAGGCCGATGGTGGCGTAGGTCCAGCCTTCGGACGCGGCCCGGACGACCCACGGCGTGGCGTTGAACTCGACCCCGCCGGGCTTGCAGGCCGTGCCCCAGCCCTTGGCCACGTTCACCGTGGCCAGCTTGGTGGACCAGTACGGCTGTTTGCTCCAGGTGGTGCTCTTGCTGATCGCGCCGGTCCCCCAGGCTTCGACCTTGCGGGCCTGGCAGGAGTACGACCACGTCTCGTACGTGCGCAGGGTCGCGTTGATGATCTGCTTGCCGTGGACTGTCGGGCCGACGGTGAACTGGAAGAACGAGCGGTTGGTCTGCGAAGTGCTGATCTTCCCCACCCGGGCGATGTCGCTGGCGTTGAGGTAGTTGCTGCCGGCATGGTTCTTCCAGACCGCCGTCCACGAGCCACGCGCGGCCGAGAAGTAGGGGTCCAGGTAGACGGGGAACGTCGTCTCGGGGCCGGTCAGCAATTTCTTGTCCGGCTTGAGGAGCAGTTTCCCGCCGGCGAGCTCGACGCCCATGGTGGCCTCGCGAGCGTCCGGGGAGCGTCCCTCCCTGAGCGCCCGCGGGCTGGTGACGCCCTCCGAGTCCCACATCTTGGGGGTGGGTGCGATGAAGATCGTGCCGCCGTTGCGGTCGACGGCCTCCAGGTTGCCGGCCTCGTCCGTCTTCAGCGACAGGCTCTCGGCCGACAACGGGTAGGCCAGCTCGGTCAGGCCTGCCGCGGCGGCCCGCGACTTGACCACCAGGATGTGGGAGAAACCGTCCACGTCGGCGGTGACCTGGAGGTCCACGCCCGGCATGACCTCGGAGTAGGTGGCGGTGTCGCCGTTCAGCACCGGCTTGGGCAGGGCGCCGTGCCAGCCGAGCTCCATCGACTTGCCGCCCCGGGCCAGGCGGGCGAGAGGGGCCGTGCCGCCGCCGGAGAACGTCATGTCGACTGCCGTGGCGACCGGTTCGACCGTCCCGTCGGGGCGCGTGCGGAGCGTGGTGTCGACGGGCACCCAGCCGTCCCCCTCGCGCACGCGCACCGGGCGGACGTGCTGCTCCAGGAGGAAGGTCCCGCCGGGCTGGGCGAAGACCTGGGCGGTCTCGCTGCGCAGCGACTCGACCTCGACCCGCTTCCCGGTGCGCTGGGCGCGCGCCAGCGCGGCGGGCTCCGGCTCGACCGCCGACCCGCGGTCGACGGCCTGTACACGGCCGGCCCCCGCATCTTCCGGCGGGGGGACTACCAGGATCGCGGTGATCAACGCCGTCGTGATCAGGCCATGCACTGCACGCATAGGTTCCTCGCCCGTCGGTGAGCAGCAGTTGTCGCCCGGTAAACGATTACCTGACGTAGCCCCGATCTCGTGTGTCGATCGGATTGTCATCCCCTGTCAGGGGCGCGTCCATAGTCTCGCCACTCTCTATTTAAAATATTTTCATGGATCATTCTCGTCCGAAAATATCCTTCAAGGCGTCCGGAAAATTATCGAGGCACGTGGCAACCGGTTGCAGAGACAGCTGGAATGTGGCGGATAAAGGCGAGTGCTCTCGCAGCAACCGCTTGCACGAGCATCGATGAAAGTTTCATCGTCCGCACGCTTGCCACCGCCCTCCCCCAGGGCGGCTGACCAGCCAAGACGGTAGGCGGACCAGGCGGCTCGCCCGGCTGGGCCTTCCCGGCCTCGGCCGCCTGTGCTTCACTGCGAAGCACTGACGGGAAAGCGCTTACCCACCACCCCGCTCGCCGTGCTCCCCCTACCGAACTGGAGTTCTCCGTGCGCGAAAAAAGAAGATTGGCGCTATCGCTGGCCGCCGCTCTCGTGACGAGCAGCGGGCTGGTGGCCGTGATGGCGGGCGCCGCCTCGGCGGCCCCGTCCAACGGCTCCTACACGCTGGTCAACGCGGGCAGCGGGCTGTGCGCCGCCGTGCCGGGCGCGAGCACCGGCGACGGCGTGCAGCTCACCCAGGCCACCTGCACCGGCGCCGCCGGACAGGTCTTCACCCTCAGCGGCGGCCAGCTCAAGGCGGCGCACAGCGGCAGGTGCCTCGGCGTCAAGGACGCCTCCACCAGCGCGGGCAAGGCCGTCCAGCAGGAGACGTGCACCTCCGCCGCCTCCCAGAGCTGGCAGTTCACCACCTCGGGCAGCAACTACCGGATCGTCAACGCCAACAGCGCCAAGTGCCTCAACGTCAAGGACAACTCCACCTCCTCCGGCGCCGCGCTCCAGCAGAACAGCTGCGACTCGGTCGCCACCAAGCAGTGGACGCTGCGGCCCGCGAACGGGGGCGGCAACCCTGACCCTGACCCGACGCCGACCATCACCCCCACCAGCGGCGGCGGCGACGGCAGCGGCGCCTGGCCGTCCGACACCGGCAGCGTGCACCAGACCACGACCCGCAACGCCGGCACGTTCTTCGACGGCGGCATGAAGCGCTACTACGGCATCGGCGACGGCGGCCAGAGCGAGAGCCAGGACCCCATGTTCGTGGTGGCCAACGGCGGCACCATCCAGAACGTCATCATCGACGCGCCGGCCGGTGACGGCATCCACTGCGAAGGCTCCTGCACGATCAGGAACGTGTGGTGGAACGACGTCGGCGAGGACGCCGCCACCTTCCGCAGCTCCAGCAGCTCGGCTGCCTACCTGGTGGACGGCGGCGGCGCCAAGTCCGCCTCCGACAAGGTCTTCCAGCACAACGGCGCCGGCACCCTGACCATCCGCAACTTCCAGGTGCACAGCGCCGGCAAGCTCTACCGGGCCTGCGGCAACTGCTCCACCTCCTACCAGCGGCACGTGGTCATGGACGGCATCACCGCCCGTTCCACCAAGGTGCTGGCCGGCATCAACACCAACTGGGGCGACACGGCCAGGTTCAGCCGGATCACCGTGTACGGCAGCGCCACGATCTGCGAGAAGTACCGCGGCGTGCCCAAGGGCAGCGAGCCCACCAAGATCGGCGAAGGCGCCGACGGCGTCAACTGCCTGTACTCCTCGTCCGACATCACCTACCGGTAGAAGCCGCGGCCCCGGCCCGTGGACGACCACGCTCGACCGCGCCGACCATCTCAGCCCTGAGCTGGTCGGCGCGGTCGACCGGTTGTCGCCGCGACCAGGACGACGTGACGGCGAGCCCCGGGCGCTTACGTGGTCGCGATCACGAGGGCGTGCGACGGCGAGCGGGTGAGCTCCGTCCACGGACCGGGGGCGCATCCCGCCGCCTTCAGCCACCCGCGGATCGTCTCCAACGGGTGCAGGGCGCCGCCTTGCGTGTGCCACAGGTTGAGCGAGAACCCGGCGGCGAAGGCCAGGTCGGCGGTGGTGCCCGAGGGCTCGGGCATGCTCTCCAGGACGACCAGCAGCCCTCCCGCCCGCAGCGTGCCCGCCGCCCTGGCGACGAGCGCGGCGGCGTCCCGCGCGGCGAACCCGTGCAGCACGTTGAAGAGCACGGTCACGTCCTGCTCACCGGGCAGATCGGCGGTGAGCAGGTCGCCGGCCCGCCAGGTCAACCTCCCGTCGGAGCCGTCCGTGACGGCGCCGTCGACGATCGTGCCCGACAACCCGGGGTGGGCCCGGCAGAACGCCGCGGCGTACGCCCCGTGGCCGCCGCCCAGGTCGAGCAGGCCCTTGGCGCCCTCCGGCAGCGGCACCAGCGAGACGACCTCGTCCGCCAGCCACTCGGCGAGCCCGCGTTGCAGGTCGTGGAAGGCGGCGGACAGGTCGGGGCGGCCTGCGAGCCAGTCGTAGAAGCCCCCCGCGGGGGTCCCCGAGCGCACCGCGCCGGCGAGCCCGGCCCACCGCTCCTCGACGATGGCCTGCCACAGGCCGAGGATCCGCCCGTAGTCGGTGGGCGAGCCGGAGCAGAGCCACGCCGCGGTGGCGGGCGTGTTGGCGTGCCGGCCCTCGTGGCGGCGCACGTATCCGGTGGTACGGAGGACGCCGAGCAACTGGTCGAGCCCTGTCGGGTCGGCGCCGACGGCGGCCGCGAGCTCGTCCGTCGTCGACGGCCCGGCCGCGAGCGCGTCGAACACGCCCAGCGAGCGCGCGGCCCCGACGGCGTGGCAGGCCATCAGGCCGATCAGGTCCAGCATCGGCGCCGGGGCGTCACCCCTGCGGAAGGCGTCCACCTCGTCGGGCGGCAGGTCGACCGGCATGCGATTCCTCTCAGGCGATTCTCGGCGGCTCCCGGGAACGGTGGCTCTCGGGAACGGTGGCTCTCGGGAACCGGCGGCTCCCAGGTCCGGGCGGCTCCCGGGAAACCGGCGACTCCCGGGGTCCGGGCGGCTCCCGGGGTTTCTCAGGCGACGGGGACCGGGACGGGCCGGCGGTCCAGGCGGCGCAGGGCGGGGAGCGCGGCCAGGACGCCGGCCAGGGTCAGCAGGAGCAGCCCGTCGAGGAGCAACACGAGGGCGATCCCGCGTCCCTCGCCGACGCCGACGATCAGACCCGCGCTGCCGGCGAGGGCCCCGCCGGGCAGCAGCGCCGGGTTCAGCAGGTGTTCGGCCACGGGCGCGGCCAGCAGGTAACCGACGGGGACGGCGGCCGAGCCGAGGGTGTGCACGGTGCCCATGGCCCGTCCCAGCAGGGCCGGATCGACGCGGCTCTGCAGCACGGCGTGCGCGCAGCCGTTCACCACGGGCAGCGTGAACAGGAACCCGGCGGCGGCCGCCCCCACCAGCAGCGGCGACGGGCTCACCGTGTGCAGCACGAGGAAGACGCCCCCGAGCGCCATGAACGCCGTCATCCCGCCGATCTTCCGGCGGGGCCCGCCCCAGGCTCCCATGACGAGGCCGCCCGCGAGCATGCCCGCGCCTCCGGCGAACATCAGCACGCCCAGCACCCCGGGCCCGGCGAACGACAGGATCAGCGGCTGCACCAGCACCCCCGCGACGGCGAAGGTGAAGTTGAAGCCGGTCAGCGCGGCCACCAGCGCCGTCAGTCCCGTCCTCGACCGCAGGTGGCGCCACCCGGCCCCGAGGTCCTCCAGCACGGCGGGTCGCTCGGCGGCCACGTTGGGCCGCAGCACCGCGGCGGGCAGCCGGATCAGCAGCAGGGCCAGCATCGCCACGCCGAAGGTGCTCAGGTCGATCGCCACCACCCCGGCCATGCCCACGGTGGCCAGGAGCGTGGCCCCGAGGACGGGCGCGGCGATCTGGATGCCGCTGGACAGGTGCATGAGCCCGTTGGCGCGGCCCAGGTGACGTTCGGGGATCAGCAGCGGCGTCATGGCCTGGTAGGCGGTCAGGTGGAAGACGCCGCACGCGCCGCTGACGGCTCCGGCCAGGGCGACGTGCCACACGGCCAGCCCGTCCGCCCAGATCAGGAAGCCGACGGCGGCCGTGGACACGGCCGCCAGGCAGTCGGTGAGGATCATCACCTTGCGCCGGTCGAACCGGTCGACGACCAGCCCGGCGAACGGCCCGATGAGGATGCCCGGAAGCATGCCGCTGAGCACGACCAGCGCGAACTCCGTCGGCGACCCGGTGGTCTGGTACACCCAGACGCCCAGGACGAAGGTGGTGAGGCTGGAGCCGACGGACGACAGCAGCGACGCCGTCCAGATGAGCGCGAACCTGACGATGTTCATGCGTGCACCACCTCGGCCAGGCGGCCGGCGTAGCGCCTGATGAGCGCGCCGTCGGCGGGCGGGCACGCGAGCCCGGCGCGGGCCAGGGCCCGCTCGGTGCGCCCGCAGTCGAAGACGGGCCGCCGGAACTGCGGGTCCGCCGCGGACAGCACCGGCGCGAACGGCGCGAACGGGCTGTCCGCGCCCAGGCCGGCGGCTTCGCGCCGCCAGGTGTCCCACGGTACGCAGTCCGCGCCGAGCGCCTCGGCGATCTCCCGGTAGGAGATCGTCGCGCCGTTGAAGTAGTGGAAGTCGCCGGCCGTCGCGGGGTCGGTGATCAGGCGGGCCATGCCCGCGGCGACATGGTCCACAGGCGCCAGGTCCTCCTCTATCGGCAGGTCGGGCACCATGCGCAGGCGGACGCACGTGGCCAGCAGGCGGCTGAAGTAGTCGCCCGGGTTGCCCAGGCCGGTCGCGCTGTGCCCGCTGACCCGCGCCGGCCGGTGCACCACGACCGGCAGCCCTTCGTCCCTGGCCCTTCGCGCCAGCCGGTCGGCCACCCACTTGCTCTGGTCGTAGCCCGTCTCCAGGCCGGCCGGGTCGTCGGGGGCGGTCGCCTCGGTCACCACCCGGCCCCGGTGGGCCAGGCCCAGGAAGACGCCGAGGGTGGAGACGACGTGCAGGCGGGCGCCGCCGAGCCCGGCCAGCCGCAGGGCCTCGACCGTGCCGCCGACGTTGACCGGCAGCATGCGGTGGAAGCTCTCGTAGAAGTTCACCTGACCGCCGTTGTGGCAGATCATCTCCACCTCGCGGGCCAGCTCGCCGAACCGCTCCCGGTCCAGGCCGAACCGGGACGAGCCCAGATCGCCCGGCAGCCCGCGCAGCCTGCCGGGCGGGGCGTCGAGCCCGTACGCCCGCAGGTTGGCCAGCACCCGTTCCCCGGCCCGGTGCTCGTCGCCAGCCCTGACCAGGCAGATGATCTCGGCATCGGTGCGGGCCAGGAGTTCGCCGATGAGATGGGCGCCGAGGAACCCGGTGGCGCCGGTCAGCAGGATGGCCGAGCCGCGCCGTACCGGAGACGGGAGCGTGGGCCGCACGGCGAGGTCGGGCGGCAGGACGGCGAGCGGTTCGAGGTCGAGATGCTCCCGGTCGGCGCCGCGCTCCACGGCGGCGGCGAGCTCGGCCAGGTCGGCCGTCTCCAGGACCGCGCGCAGGGACACGTCGGCGCCGAGCTCGCGCCTGATCTCGGCCACCACCCGGCCGGCGAGCAACGAGTGCCCGCCCACCTCGAAGAAGTTGTCCGACCTGCGCACGTCGGGCACGCCGATGACCCGCTGCCACACCGCGGCCAGCGCCGACTCGGTGGCGGTCGCGGGCGCCTCGCCCGCCGGTCCTGGCGGGGGCGGCAGGGCCGCCTGGTCCACCTTCCCGTGCGTGGTGCGCGCGATGGCGGCGACCGGCACGAAGGCCCCGGGCACCAGGTATCCGGGCAGCCGTTCGCGCAGGAACTCGCGGAGCGCGCCCGGCGTCAGGTCCGGCGTGCGGGTCGCCGCGTAGGCGACGAGGCGGTCCCCCGAGACGACGACCGCGCTGTCGGTGACGTCCGGATGTTCCATGATGGCGTGCTCGACCTCGGCCGGTTCGATCCGGTGGCCGCGGATCTTCACCTGGCGGTCGCGGCGGCCCAGGAACTCGAGCGCGCCGTCCGGCCGTACCCGCGCCAGGTCGCCCGTACGGTACAGGCGCGCCCCGGCGGGGCCGTCGGGGTCGGGCACGAAGGCCGCCGCGGTCAGCGCCGGCTCGCCCGCGTACCCGTCGGCCAGGCCGGCTCCGCCCAGGTGCAGCTCGCCCACCCCGCCGGTCGGCACCGCGCGCCCCGACCGGTCCAGGACGCGGGCGCGCACGTGCGGCAGCGGCGCGCCGATCGGCACCCGGCCCAGGTCGCCGAGCTCGTCCGTGCCGCCGATCCGGTGCACGGTGGCGCAGACGGTGGCCTCGGTGGGGCCGTAGTGGTTGAACAGGGCGCACCTGCCGCGTGTCACCCGCTGCCAGGTGCGCGCGTCCTCGACCGGCACCTGCTCGCCGCCGACCATCATGATCTCGACCGGCCAGCTCTCGGGTACGCCCGATTCGGCCAGGTCGGTGACCCAGCGCCGCCACAATGCCACGGGCGCGTCGACGGCGGTCACGCCGTGCTCGGCGCAGAACCGTACGAGCTCCGCGCCGTCCAGCCGGGCGGGCTCCGGATGGACGACCAGGGTGCCGCCGGTGGTGAGCACCGGGAACAGGTCTCCCACGGAGGCGTCGAAGGTGAGCGGCGGCAGCATCAGCACCCGGTGCTCAGGGCCGAAGCCGTGCACGTCGGCGAACGAGCGGGTGAACTCCGCGACGGCGCCGTGCGACACCACCACCCCCTTGGGCGCCCCCGTCGACCCGGACGTGAAGATCACATACGCCGGATCCCCCGGCCGCACGGCAGCACGCACCGGGTCTGCGGAGCCGGGACGTACCTCGCCCGTGATCCGCCCCTCAAGACGTCCCGGACCGACCCGACGCGTCCGGCCTGTCACGAACTCGCCGCTCGGTCCTGTCTGGTCGGTGACCGGCAGTTTCGCTCCCGGGAATTCGTTCAGCTCGGCGAGCCTGCCGGACGGCGCGATCACCGCGACAGCCTGTGCCCGCCGCAGCAGGTGCGTGACACGGGCGGGCGGGTGGCCGGGGTCGAGCGGCAGGTACGCGGCACCGGCGAGCAGCACACCGAGGACGGCGGCGATCCCGTCCGGCCCCGCCGGGAGCGACACCCCGACGACCGGACGCGCGTCAGGGTCTCCGCTGAGCGGCCCCAACCGCGCCGCCACCTCCCGCGCCCGCGCGACCAGCCCGCCGTACGTCAACCGCTCCCCCGCGGCCATGACCGCGACCCGATCCGGACCCCGCTCAGCCTGACGCACAACCAGCTCCGCCACCCCGGCCCAGCCCCCGGCCGGCACCTCGGAGAATGCGGCACCCCCCGCCACAGACAACCCATCGGCCGGAACGGGGGATCCGGCCGCAGACGCCCCACCCTCCGGAACGGGGTGCGCGGACTCTTCGGAACCTTCGCCCGCCACCCCGGATGACCCGCCCCCCAGAACGGGGTGCCCCGCCCGGGACAGCCGCGGGATGACGGTCTGCACCCCGGACGGCACCGGGGCGGCCCCGGTCGGACCGTCCTCCCCGGAAACCAGCCCCGGGACCGGAGCGGCGGAGGCGGCCCCGGTCGTTCCGGTTGGGGTGGTGGTGAAGGGGATGTGGCTCAGGGGGAGGGAAGGGTCGCCGGTGAGGGCTTCGAGGGCGGTGGTGAGGTGGTGCGCCAGGGTCGCCGCCGTGTCGGCGTCGAAGAGGTCGGCCGCGTAGTCCAAGTACAGCTCGATGTCGTCGCCCACGGTGACGAACAGGGTGAGGTCGAAGCGGGCCTCGGGCGCGGGCAGCTCCCAGTGTTCGACGAGGAGGTCACCCGCGGTCCGGGGCCGGCCGTCCAGGTGGTCCATGACGAGCATGACCTGGAAGAGCGGGTTGTGGCTGAGGTCGCGGCGGCCTCCGGCGAGTTCAACCACCTCGTCGAACGGCGTGCCGCCGTGGGCGAGCGCCTCGGCCACGGTCCGCCTGCACTGCCGCAGCAGGTCCGTCACGGCCGGGTCGCCGCCGAGGTCGAGCCGCAGCGCGACGGTGTTGGCGAACATGCCGACCGTCCCGCCGTCCCGCCCGGTACGGCCGTCCATCGGGCAGCCGACCACGATGTCGTCCTGGTCGGCGCACCGGCCGAGGGTGACCCCCAGGGCCGCCAGGACCATGGCGAACACCGTCGTCCTGGTCCTGCGCGCGCCGTCCACCAGGCCGGCGCGCAGGTGCTCGGGCAGGGTCCAGCGATGCTGCGCGCCGCGCCCGCTCGGTACGGCGGGACGGGGCCGGTCGGTGGGCAGGCCCAGCAGGGAGGGCGCGCCGGCCAGCCGGGAACGCCAGTAGTCGCGCGCCGCCTGGGCCCGCTCCCGGCTGCCCCCGCGGAGCCGGGCGACGTACTCCGAGAACGGGACGGCGGGCTCGGCGGGCTCGAAGGTCCCCGCCAGCATCCCGTACAGCTCGGTGAAGAGGACCTGCAGCGAGCGCCCGTCGCAGATCGTGTGGTGCAGGCACAGGACGAGCACGTGGTCGTCCGGCGCGAGCCGGAGGAGCAGCGCCCGCATGAGCGGCGCCCGGCCGAGCGCGAACGGCCGGGCCACGAACGTGTCGCACGCCGCGTGCGCCGCGGCCTCGTCCTGGACCTCCACGACCTCCAGGTCCACCTCGGCCGCGTCGCTCACGATCTGGATAGGGCGCCCGTCCCCGGTGTCGGCCAGCCCGGTGCGCAGCGCCTCGTGCCTGGCGGCCAGGCGGTTCAGCGCCCGGCCCAGGCCGCCGAGGTCCAGGGGCCCGCGTAACCGGTGCCCGCCCCAGACGTGGTAGCCGGACGGGTCGTGTCCGGCCTGGTGCAGGAACCAGAGCCGTTCCTGGGCGGGCGTCAGGGGGAAGCTCGTGCCGGTCATGACTTGGCCACCAGGTCCCGCAGGTGCCCGGGCACCTGCTCGCCGAACAGATCCCGGTAGGCGGCCAGATGCGCCTCCTCGGAGATCAGGAACGGCAGGTCGGTCGGCACCATGTGCCTGATCACCAGCATCGGCACCGGGCTGCGCAGCGGGCGGAAGCCGGGGTTCCACAGCCCCGCCTTGTCCGGCGGCCCGTCGTGGAACTCCCCGATCATCAGGCCGTGCCCCACGTAGGCGTCCTTGAGCGCGCACTGCGCGGCGTCGATCACCTCCCGCGCGTCACGCATGCCGGGCAGCAGGACGAGGATGGTCGTCGACTGCGCGGCGGGCATCCTGCGGGGGGCGAGGTCGAGGAACCAGTCGCGGTAGGGCGCCAGCAGCGCGCTCAACGACTCGACGGTGTGGCCGCCGCCCGGCTGGACGGCCAGGCGGAAGGCGCCGCGGTCCAGCGACGCCTGCGCGTACGGGCACACCGGCCCGAGCCGGCCGAGCTCCGGGTGCGGCCGGCACAGGTAGGCGCGCGCCCATTCGACGACGGCCCGCAGGTCGGCCCGGTACTCGCCGATCAGGGGGTGCGCGGCGGGGTCCACCTCCACGTCGGCCGGGTCGAACAGCACGAGGGATGCGTCGTGCGGATGTGTGATCATCGAGAGGTCCTCCCGTGGCGGCGCGCGAGCACGGCGAGCAGGCCTGCGACGGCCGCGCCCGCCCCTGTCACGGTCAGCGCGGCGGCCACCCGGTCCTGGCGGCGAGCGCGCCGCAGCGCCTCGCCGTAGGGCACGGTGGTGTGCGAGACGAGCGTGTAGAGCGGCACCCAGGTGCCGGGGAACGCCTTGTGCAGCAGCAGGTCGAGGCGCTTCCTGGCCAGCCGCAGCGGGGAGCGCATGCCGTCGCGGAGCTCCAGGAAGTTCTGCGCGGACAGCTCGGCCAGCACGTCGGTGTGCGGCTTGCGGGACCGCTCGTAGGCGGCGAAGGCGGACTGCCGGTCGCGCGGGTGCCGGGCCAGCATCCGGTCGAGCGCCAGGCAGTCCTCGAACGAGGCGTTCATGCCCTGGCCGTAGAAGGGGTAGACGGCGTGCGCCGCGTCGCCGACGAGCACCATCGTGTCCCGGTGGTGCCAGGGCGCGGTGCGTACGGTCGTGAGGTGCCCCATCGGCGCGGCGGACGCCTGCTCGTCGAGGTCGGGCACCAGCTCCGCCAGGTGCGGGAAGGCGTCGGACGCCCGGTCCGGCGGCTCGTCGCGCGGCAGGAAGAGCGTGCAGGTCAGGCTGTTGTCGACGTTGGGGTGGGCGACCCCCAGACCGCGCTCGCCCGGCCAGATGTGCAGCGCCTCCAGCGGTACGGCGGGCGTGCCGTCGGGCCTGGCCCGGATCGTGATCTCCTTGTAGCCCCATTCGAGGTACTCGCGGCTGAAGCCGGCCGGCAGGCCGCGCTGCATCTCGGTCCTGACGAGCGAGGAGGCGCCGTCGGCGCCGACCACGAAGCCGGCCGTCAGCTTGCTACCGTCCTCCATGGTGACGGCGGCGGCGTCCCGGTCGACGGCCACGCACCTGGTGCCGAAGCGTAGCCGCACGCCGGGCTGCTTCTCCGCGTGCTCGACCAGCAGGCAGACCAGCGCGTCCCGCCTGATGGAGTGCAGGATCTGCGACGGGTCCTTGCCGTACGGGTAGAAGGACGACCGTCCGCCGGCGGTGTGGACCATGCGCCCGCGCATCGGCACGGACAGCCGCCGCGCCTCCTGCCACAGGCCCACCTCGCGCAGCGCCGCGATGGCCCGCGCCGACATGCCCAGGTTGATGGATCGGCCGCTGTCGTGGCGGGCCGAGCGCGGGTCGGGGCGGCCTTCGACCAGGTCGACCCGGTACCCGCGCCGTGCGATCATGCTCGCCAGCAGGGGTCCGGCCAGGCCCGCGCCGACGATGACGGCGTCAGGGTTGGAGTCCATGCCGCCTCACCCCCCGCCGCGCACGCTGAGGGGACGCATGTCGGTCCACACGGTCTCGATGTGCGCCAGGCATTCCTCACGGGTGCCGGCGAAGCCCGTGGCCCGCCAGCCGGGAGGCAGCTCCCGTCCTGCGGCCCAGACGGAGTACTGCTCCTCGTGGTTGACGACCACCAGAACATCGCTCATATCTTCTCCTCAAGAGCGCGCCGATCGATCTTTCCGTTGGGGGTGAGCGGCACGGAGTCCAGGGGGATCACCCTGGTCGGCACCATGTACGCGGGCAGGATCGCGGCCAGCCGGCGGCGCAGGTCAGGGCAGTCGCCGACGACGAACGCCACCAGGGCGTCGCCGGACACGGCCGCCACGGACTGCCGCACGCCGGGCAGGCCGTCCATGGCGGCCTCCACCTCGCCGAGCTCCACCCGGTAGCCGCGTACCTTCACCTGGGTGTCGGCCCGGCGCAGGTACTCCAGTCCCGCGCCGGTGCGCCGCACCACGTCGCCGGTCAGGTACAGCCTGCTGCCCGGCTCGCCGTAGGGGTCGGGGACGAATCGGTCGGCGGTCAGGGCCGGCCTGCCGAGATAGCCGTCGGCCACGCAGACGCCGCCGATCGCCAGCTCGCCCTGGCCGACCTCGTCGAGCCCGTCGTCCACGAGGTGGACGGTGGCGCCGGGGAGCGGGTCGCCGATCGAGACCGTCCCCGGCTCGATCGGCACCTCCCAGGAGGTGGCCCAGACGGCGGCCTCGGTCGGGCCGTACATGTTGACGAGCCGTCCGACCCGGGAACGCAGGTCGCCGGCCAGGGCCGCGGGCAGCGCCTCACCGCCGACGAGCGCGGTCAGCCGGGGGCCGCGGAACCCGGCGTAGAGCAGGACCCGCCAGCCCGAGGGGGTGGCCTGCATGTGGGTCACGCCCTCGCGCTCGATCAGCGCGGCGAGCCGTTTGCCGAGGAGGGCGGTCTTGGGGTCGACGAGGACCAGCCGTCCTCCGGTGACGAGCGGCAGGTAGAGCTCGGGCACGGACATGTCGAAGGTGAGGGAGGCGGCCGAGAGCCAGACGTCGTCGGCCGTCGAGCCCACCAGTTCGCGCATGCCGGCGAGCAGGTTGGCCAGCGCCCGGTGCGGCACCACCACCCCCTTGGGCGTGCCGGTCGAGCCCGAGGTGTAGATCACGTACGCCGGGGACGAGGGGTTCGGGGGCGCGGCGGGGACCGGCGCGGCCGGGGGGTGCTCCCCGTCCAGCCGGAGCACCGGCACCGCGGTCGTGACCGGCTCGCCCTCGGTCAGCAGCAGGTCCGCGCGCGAGTCCGCCAGGACGAGTTCGACGCGGGCCGCCGGGTGCGCGGGGTCGAGCGGCAGGTAGGCCGCGCCGGTCCGCAGGACGGCGAGCATCGCCGTCACGCAGGCCGCCGACTTGGCCGCGCAGATCCCCACGAGCTTGCCGGGGCGGGCTCCGGCGGCGGCGAGCCTGGCGGCCAGCCGGTCCACGGCCTCGTCCAGCGCGGCGTAGGTGAGGCGCTCGTCTCCGGCGACGAGCGCGATCCTGTCCGGGGTGCTCGCCGCCTGGCGCCCGAACGATTCGACAAGGGTTGGGAGCGCTCCCAAAACTGGCATGGTCAACTCCGGTTCGACATGGTCAGCTCCGGTGGGATCAGACGTGCAGCAGTTCTTCGACGGCCTCGGCGGCCGCCCGCAGCCCCGGCCGCGCCGCCCCCGCGTACGGGGCCACCCGCTCACGGTGACCGTCGGCGGCCAGCGCCTCGTTCAGCAGGGGGACGATCTCCTCCGTCGTCCACCGCCGCTCGGGCAGCCAGGACCCGAGCCCGAGCCTGGCCAGGCGCATGCCGTTGTCGGAACGGTCGAAACCGTGCGCCAGCAGGACCTGCGGGACCCCCGCGGCCACCGCCCTGACCACGGTGCCGATGCCGCCGTGGTGCAGCACCGCCCTGGCACGGCCCATGACCTGGTGGAAGGGCAGGTGCGGGAACCAGGAGACGTCCTGGGGCAGGTCGGCGGGCACCAGGTCCCGATGCCTGGCCACGACCAGGGCGGGCACGCCCGCGGCCGCGCACGCCGCGACGGCGGCGGCGTAGAACCGCTCGTGGATCATGCGGCCGGTGCCGCCCGTCACGATCACCGCGCCGCGGTCGAGCAGGCGCTCGGCCTCGGGCGGGACCGGGTCGGTGAAGGTGTCGTCGCCGTACGGCGCCCCCGTCAGCCGGACCCGCGACGGCGCGGCGACCCCCGCCCGGTCGAACCACTCCGGCCACAGCCCCAGGTGGAGCCGGGCCGAGGTGAACCAGGACGTCCAGTCGCCGACAGGCGCCAGCCCGAGCGTCGCCCGCACCGCGTCGAGCCGGTCGCTCATGGTCTCCCGGTACATGTGCACGGCGGGGCGTTCTGACATGTACTGCACCGGCGTCACGGCCACCCACGCGGTGGGCACGTCCAGCACCTCGCCGGCGAAGAGCGTCGAGATCGCCGTGGTGTGGCGCCCCACGAACACCGTCTCCCCCGGCACGTGACGGGCCTTGAGCACCTCGCACTCGAACCGGATCTGGTCGAACAGCCCGATGGCGTCGTAGAAGCGCCGCCACCGGTCCATCCCGGCGCCGAGCAGCATCGGCGTGTCCGAGAGGTATCGCTCGTACTCGCGCTCGGTGTCGATGGGCGTGAACTCCAGGCCCTCGCGCCGGGCCACCGCCTCGAAGGGGGCGTGCGTGAGGATCTCCACCCGGTGCCCCCGTTCCCGGAGGATCCGTCCAAGACCCACGAACGGCAGGACGTCGCCGTGCGTGCCGTGGGTGACCATGATGACGGTGGTCAAGGGGACTCCCCGGCCGCGGCATGGGCCCGCGACCCCTCCTCGATGGCCCGCGCCGCCTCGGCGACCGTCAACCCGTCGACGAAGAGCACCTCGACCGGCAACTCGATCCGGAACTCACTCTCCACCATGGCCAGGAACTGGACCATCGCCAGCGACTGGCCGCCCAGTTCGAAGAAATCCTGGTCCGCGGACGCGACCTCGACCCCGAGGATCTCGGACCACAACCGCATGACCTCGTTTTCGAGCACGCCGAGCACAGCCATGACGCATTCTCCTCGTAGCGCGGAAACGACACCCGTCACCAAGGGAACCGTGCGCCACGAAACGGGCGCTCATCGCCGGTGATGGGGTTCAGCAAGGGGCAGCCACGCGCCCCACTCGCAAGATCGTTGGGATCGCTCCCAAACGGAACGCTAGGCTCGCGTCAGCACGCGAGTCAACCTTTTCACCGCCATCTGCGCTTCTGTTAGGACGACGGTTGGGAGCGCTCCCAAACGCATAGTCCTCCTACCAGGAACGCGTCGGAAACTCCGAGCAGGGCTCGGAAAACTGCCCTCCTTGAGCGACCTTATTTAGGTTAGGCTCACCTAATCATGGATTCTCCCCACCAGGAGGCGCAGATGCGGGTCGCGATGTTCGGCTACCAGACCTGGGGACACCGCACGTTGCAGGCACTGCTGGGATCCGGCCACGACGTGGCGCTCGTCGTGACCCACCCCAAGAGCGAACACGCCTACGAGAAGATCTGGGACGACTCCGTCGCCGGCCTGGCCGCCGAGCACGGCGTGCCCGTGCTGCTGCGCGCCCGGCCCGACGACGAGCTCGTCACCGCGCTCAAGGAGGCCGAGCCGGACATCATCGTCGCCAACAACTGGCGCACCTGGATCCCGCCGGAGATCTTCCGGCTGCCCCGCCACGGCACGCTGAACGTGCACGACTCGCTGCTGCCCGCCTACGCGGGCTTCTCCCCGCTCATCTGGGCCCTGATCAACGGCGAGGAGGAGGTGGGCGTCACCGCGCACCTGATGGACGAGGAGCTGGACGCCGGCGACATCCTCCTGCAGCGCGCGGTCCGCGTCGGACCGTCCGACACGGCCACCGACCTGTTCCACCGGACCGTCGCGCTGATCGAGCCGATCGTGCGGGACGCCCTCACGCTGATCGACACCGGCCGGGCCGTCCCGGTCCCCCAGGACCGGTCCAGGGCGAGCTTCTTCCACAAACGCTCGCCGGAGGACAGCCGCATCGACTGGACCTGGCCGGCCGAGGACATCGAGCGGCTGGTGCGCGCCCAGTCGGACCCGTATCCGAACGCCTTCACCTTCTACCGGGGCGAGCGCGTACGGGTGCTGAAGGCGTCGGTGTCGGAGGGCGTCTACGGCGGGACTCCCGGGCGGGTCTTCATCCGCGAGGGCGACGGCGTGGTCATCGTCGCCGGCGCCGACGCCCGCCGGGGGCGCAGCCGGGGGCTGGTGATCGAGCGGGTCCGCACCGACGAGGGCGCGGACCTGCCCGCCACCGAGGTCTTCCGCACCATGGGCGGCTACCTCACCGGCCGGTGACCTGCCCGGCCGCTCCGGGCACCGGGGCGGCCGGGTCCGCGCCGAGCGCGACGATCCGGTTGCGCCCGTCTACGTGCACCACGGACGGGACGTACGAGCCGAGCTCCTCTTCTGTCACCTGCCGGTAGGACATGACGATGACGAGGTCGCCCGGCGACACCAGATGGGCGGCCGCCCCGTTGACGCCGATGACGCCGGAGCCGGGGGCGCCCTCGATGGCGTAGGTGACCAGCCGTGCCCCGTTGTCGATGTCGACGACGTGCACCTGCTCGCCCTCGACGAGCCCGGCCGCGTCCATGAGGACCTTGTCGATCGTGAGGGAGCCGACGTAGTGCAGGTCGGCCTGGGTCACGGTGGCCCGATGGATCTTCCCGCCGAGCAGGGTGCGCTGCATCTCCAGCCTCCGATGATCAAAGTTAGGTAATGCTATCCTAAGTTGATTGCAGCCCTCCGGCCAGAAGGAATCCCCATGATCAGTTCCCGTGCGGTTCCGCGAGCCTTCTTATCCCTCTTCCTGGCGGCCTCGCTGGTCTCCTGCGCGGCCCCGGAGCCCGCCGCCCCGAGTGCCTCCGCGCCGGCGGACACCGCGTTCCCGGTCACCATCGAGCACAAGTTCGGCAGCACCACGATCGAGACCAGGCCCGCCCGGGTCGTCACCGTCGGCTGGAACGACCAGGACTTCGCGCTCGCGCTGGGCGTGGTCCCGGTCAGCACCCGCGCGTGGTTCGACGCGTACGCGACCTTCCCGTGGGTCAAGAAGGCGCTGGGCGGCCAGGAGCTGTCCACGTTCTCGGCGGAGCTCAACTTCGAGGCGATCATCAAACAGCGCCCCGACGTGATCATCGCGATCTACGAGACGATCAACAAGGAGACGTACGAGAAGCTCTCGCAGATCGCGCCCACTGTCATCCAGTCGGACGCCTACGCCGACGAGCAGACCCCCTGGGACGTCCAGACGATCACCACGGGCAAGGCGCTGGGCAAGGCCGCCGAGGCTCAGGCCCTCGTCGACAAGGTCAACGCGAGAATCACTGAGGCGAAGCGGGCGCACCCCGAGTTCGCCGGCAAGGTCCTGGTGGTCGACTTCGGGCCGGAGAACGGGCAGCACTGGCTGATCCCGGCCCGCGACCCGCGCCGCGCGCTGTTCGACGCGCTCGGCTTCGCCGCGCAGAGCGAGGCCAACGAGATCAGCGAGGAGCGGCTGGACCTGATCGACCGCGACGTGCTGTTCGTCAACGGCTCGACGAAGGAGAAGATGCTGGCCTCGCCGGTCTTCTCCCGGCTGAAGGTCGTCGAGAGCGACCGCACGATCTACACGGACTTCTCCACCCCGCTCGGCGGCGCGCTCTCCTACAGCGGGCCGGACGCGCTGCTGTACGCGCTCGACGTGCTCGTGCCGCAGCTCGCGAACGCCGCCGACATGGACCCCTCCACCCCGGTCAAGGACCTGTCCGCCATCACATGAGGCGGGCCAGCAGCGGGCCGACGATCTCCAGCGCGCGGGCGTCCAGCAGTTCGGAGTGGCGGCACTCCACGGCGACCGCGCGCAGCTCGCCCGCCACGTGGGGGCGCCACCGGCCGGAGGCCCTCCCGGTGAAGCCCGGCTCCGGCACGGTCGCGTCGACGAAGAGCACGTCGCCGGGGAACACGTCGTACCGGGCCCGCGCCATCATGCGGTCGCTGTCCAGGTAGCTCTCCACGACGCGCCCGATCTGCTCGTCCGCCAGGACCGCGACGCCGTCGCCGAGGCCGCGCAGGAACGTGACGGCGTCGGCGACCGACATGCGCCCGTCCGGCACCCGGTAGCCCATCTCGGCCAGCAGCGCGGCGACGTCGTCCGCCCCTCCGGGCACCTCCAGCGGCGTGTCCAGCATGCCGAGCAGGCCGATCTCACGACCCTCCGCGGCCAGCAGCACCGCGGCCTTGTGGGCCACCGCGCCGCCGAACGACCAGCCGAGCAGGCTGACGGGGCCTTCCAGGGCGGTGCGTCCGATCAGGCCGGCGTACTCGGCGGCGAGCTCGTCCATCGTCTCGGGCAGGGCGGTGTCACGGCTCAGGCGGGGCGACTGCAGCCCGTACAGCGGGACGTCCTCCGGCAGGTGGCGCTTGAGCGCGGCGAACTGCCAGGCGAGCCCGCTCGCGGGCGGGAAGCAGAACAGGGGCGGCCGCGATCCGCCCGGCCGCAGGACGAGCAGTTCGGCCATCGCGTCGCCGGCGGGGGCGCCGCCGGCGATCCGCCGGGCCAGGGCGGCTGCGGTGGGGGCGGTGAACAGGTCCGCGACCGGGATCTCGGCCCCCAGCTCCGCTCGCAGGGCCGCGGCCAGCCTGACGAGCAGGAGCGAGTGGCCGCCCAGGGCGAAGAAGTCGTCGTCCACGCCGACCCGTCCGACCCCCAGCACCTCGGCCATGACGGCGCAGACGGCCGCCTCGGCACGGGTGCGCGGCGCGACGCCGGCGGCCGTGGGCGCGAAGTCCACGTCGGGCAGCGCGGCCCGGTCCACCTTGCCGTTGGGGGTGCGCGGCAGCTCGTCGAGCACGACGACGGCGGCGGGGACCATGGTGGACGGCAGCCGCTCCGCGAGGTGGTCGCGGAGCCCGGGGGCCGGCGCGGTGACGTAGGCGACGATCCGGTCCCGGCGGGCGGCGACCGCGACCGCCGCCACGCCGGGGCAGGTGGCGGCGACCGCCTCGATCTCGCCGAGCTCGACGCGGAAGCCCCGCACCTTGACCTGGTGGTCGGCGCGCCCCAGGAACTCCAGCTCCCCGTCGGCGCTCCACCTGGCGAGGTCACCGGTGCGGTACATGCGCCCGCCGGTGAAGGGGTCGGCGACGAACCTGGCCGCGGTGAGCCCCGGGCGGCGCAGGTAGCCGCGCGTGACCTGGGCGCCGCCGAGATACAGCTCCCCCGCGACGCCGGGAGCCACCGGGCGCAGCGCCGCGTCCAGCACGTACGCGGCCGTGCCGGGCAACGGGCGGCCGAGCGCGGGACGTTCACCCGGGCGGACGGCCGCGGCGGTGGCCCAGACGGTCACCTCGGTGGGGCCGTACAGGTTGGTCACGCTCGCGGCCCGCTCGCTCAGGTGCTCCGCCAGGGCGGGGGGCAGCGCCTCGCCGCCGGCCAGCACGCGCACCCCGCCGAGCTCGGCGTCGGCGGGCAGCGCCGACCACAGCGACGGGGTGGCCTGCATGATCGTGACCCGCTCGTCCCGCATCAGCCCCGCGAGCAGCCGCGGGTCCCTCACCTGCGCGTCCGAGGCGATGACCACGCAGCCTCCGGTACGCAGCGGCCCCATCAGTTCGAGGACCGAGATGTCGAAGGAGAGCGTGGTCACGGCGAGCAGCCGGTCGCCCGGCCCGGTCACGGGCAGCGCGCCGAGGAAGCACTCCAGGTCTCCCCGGGTCACCACCACGCCCTTGGGGCGCCCGGTGGAACCGGAGGTGTAGATGACGTACGCCGCCGTCCGCGGATCCCACTGCGCGCTCTCCCGGGCGGGGGCCGGGGGGCCGTCGAGCGTGATGCCGCCGGGGAAGAGGTCGCGGGTGCGGTCGTCCACGACGATCGCGGCCGGTCGCGCGTCCTCGACCATGAAGCGCAGCCGCTCGGCCGGGAACGCGGGGTCGAGCGGCAGGTAGGCGGCGCCCGCCTTGGCCACGCCGAGCACGGCCACCAGCAGCTCCGCCGACCGCGGCAGGGCGATCCCGACCAGGTCCTCCGGCCCGAGCTCCGCGAGCCTGGCGGCGAAGGCGTCGGAGGCGGCGTCCAGCTCGGCGTAACTCATCGTCCGGCCCTCGAACACGCAGGCGTCCGCCTCCGGAGTCGCCCTCGCCAGCGCCGAGAACCGGGCGTGCCACGGCGCTCCGCCGATCGGGGCCGGG
The DNA here is from genome assembly GCF_055585125.1 of Nonomuraea sp. NPDC054003. Taxonomy (NCBI): domain Bacteria; kingdom Bacillati; phylum Actinomycetota; class Actinomycetes; order Streptosporangiales; family Streptosporangiaceae; genus Nonomuraea; species Nonomuraea sp. NPDC054003. The sequence continues at coordinate 66,681 of NZ_JBVJKR010000012.1, read as the reverse complement.
CCGCCGGTCTGCCAGTCGGCCAGGTCGGTCCGGTCGCGCTCGGACAGGACGTCCAGGGTCTCGATCGGCTGCTCCGGGCGTGCGGCGACCTCGGCGAGCAGCACCAGGAGGCGGTCGGCCAGCCGGCGCGCGGTCGCCGGGTGGAAGCGGTCCGCGTCGTACTCCAGGACCATCTCGAACGGCTCGCCGTCGACGAAGGTGAGGTTCAGGTCCACCTTCGGGTCGGCGGCGACCAGGGGCGCCTCCCCCACCGGCAGGCCGAGCACGGTGTCACGCCCGGCCGGGCGGTGCAGGTAGCCGAGCATCACCTGGAACAGCGGGTTGCGGCCCTGCGCCCGCGCCGGGTTGACCGCCTCGACCACCTGCTGGAAGGGCAGGCTCGCGTGCTCGAACGCGGCCAGGTCCGTCTCGCGCACCCGCCGCAGCAGCTCGGCGAAGGCAGGCGAGCCGGACAGGTCCGTACGGAGCACGACGGTGTTGACGAAGAACCCGACGAGGTCGTGCAGGGCGGGATCGGCGCGGCCGGAGGCGGGGGTGCCGATGGGGATGTCCGTACCGGCGCCGAGACGGCTGAGCAGGGTGGCGAGCGCCGCGTGGAGCACCATGAACATGCTCGCCGACTCGGCGTGCCCCAGGTCCCGCAGCGACGCGGCCAGCTCCGGCGGGATCGTGGCGGTCACCTGCCCGGCCGGGCGCCCGGTCCGTACCCGTTGCGCACGCTCGGCGGGCAGGGCGATCTCGGCGGGCAGGCCGCGCAGCCGCCGCTCCCAGTAGGCGCGGTCGTCGTCGTGCCGGTCGTCGAGCGACAGCCAGAGCGCGTAGTCGGCGTACTGCACCGGCAGCGGCTCCCAGTCGGGGGCCCGGCCCGCCAGCCGGGCGGCGTAGGCGGCGCCGAGGTCGCGCAGCAGCGGGCCGTCGGACCACTCGTCCATCGCGATGTGGTGCAGCACCAGCGCCAGCACGGTGTGGCCGGTGTCGTGCTCCTCGACGAGGGTGGCCCGCAGCGGCGGCCCGGCGGCCAGATCGAAGGGACGGGCGAGCGCCTCGGCCAGCACCGGGCCCGCGTCCGGGCATCGTACGACGTCCAGGTCGATCCGGGGTGCGGCGAGCACCCGCTGCGCGGGCCCGGCGTCGATGACCGTGCGCAGCACCTCGTGCCTGGCCGCCACGTCGCCGAGCGCGGCGCGCAGGGCGGCGGCGTCCACCGCGCCGCGCAGCCGGACGAGCAGCGGGTAGGTGTAGGCGGTCGAGCCGGGGTCGAGCTGCTGAAGCAGCCAGAGCCGCTCCTGCGCGGGCGACAGCGGCACCCGGTCGGGGCGGGGCCGCCGGGTGAGCGGGGGCCGCCCGGACCTCACCCGTGACGGGGCCGCGCCGCTCGTGAGGCGGGCGGCGAGCCGGGCGGGGGTGCGCGCGTCGAACAGGTCGCGCAGCGTGAGGTCCGCGTCCGTGGCGGCGCGCACGAGCCCGAGCAGCCGGATGGCCAGCAGGGAGTGCCCGCCCAGGTCGAAGAAGTCGTCGTCGGCCCCGACGTCGCCGGTGTCGAGCGCCCGGCCGAACAGCGTGCACAGCAGCCGCTCCCGCTCGTCGGCGGGCGGTCGCGAACGCGACGCCGGCGCGCTGGGCGGGGGCAGCGCGGCGGTGTCGAGCTTGCCGTTCACGGTCAGCGGCAGCGCGTCCACCACCGCGTACGCCGCCGGCACCATGTAGCCGGGCAGCACCTCCTTGAGCCCGGCGTGCACGGCGGCGGCCAGCTCGGCGCCCGCGGGGCCGTCGGGGACGAGATAGGCCACCAGGCGCCTGGCGCCGGAGCCGTCGGGGACGGCGAGGACGGCGCTCCGGCGCACCCCGGGCCGGGCGGTGACGGCGGCCTCGACCTCGCCCGGCTCCACCCGGTACCCGCGGATCTTCACCTGGTCGTCGGTGCGGCCGAGGAAGTCGAGGTTGCCGTCCTCCCGGACGCGGACGAGGTCGCCGGTGCGGTACATGCGCCCGCCCGGGACGGACGGGTCGGCGACGAACCGCCCGGCGGTCAGCCCGGCGCGGCCGAGGTAGCCGCGCGCCAGGCCCGCCCCCGCGATGTAGAGCTCGCCGACGGGGGCCGGGCGCAGGAAGGCGTCCAGCACGTGACAGCGGGTGTTCCAGATCGGCCGCCCGACCGTGGTGGTGGCGCTCTCGCCGGTGCCCGCGCCGAGCGTGTTGATCGTGTACTCGGTCGGCCCGTAGAGGTTGTAGCCGCTCACGCCCTCGGCGTCGCGCAGCTCCGACCACAGGGACTGGGGCACCGCCTCGCCGCCGAGCAGCACCAGCGGCGGGCGGTGCGGGCCGTCGAGCAGGCCCTGGTCGAGCAGGTGCCGGGCGTAGGTGGGCGTCACGTTCACCACGTCGACGCGGTGGCGGTGGCAGTAGGCGACGAGCGCGGTGGCGTCCCTGCGCAGCTCCTCGTCGCAGATGTGCACGTGGTGGCCCTCGACCAGCCAGAGCAGTTCCTCCCACGACATGTCGAAGGAGAAGGAGACGGTGTGCGCGATGGTGAGGATCCGCCCGCCGGTCGCGGCGACGGCCGGCGTGAAGATCGCCTCCCGGTGGTTGAGCTGCATGTTGGTCAGCCCCCGGTACGGCGTGACCACGCCTTTGGGACGGCCGGTGGAGCCGGAGGTGTAGATGACGTACGCGGGATGGTCCAGGTGACCCGGCCCGCGCGCGACGGTGACCGGATCGGCGGGTCCCGACACGTCCTCCAGGCACAGCCGCGCCACCGGATGGGAGGAGAGCCTGGGCTCCACCGCCCGCGTGGTCACCAGCAGCACCGGGCGGGCGTCGGCCAGCATCGCCAGCAGCCGGTCGCCGGGGTTGTCGAGTTCGAGCGGGAGGTAAGCCGCCCCGGTGCGGAGCACCGCGAACAGCGCGGCGACCATGTCGGCCGACCGGGGCACGGCGAGCGCGATGATCTTCTCGGGTCCCGCTCCCCCGGCCAGCAGCGAGCGCGCGATCTGGTTCACCCGGGCGTCCAGCTCGGCGTAGGTGAGGGTCCGCGTGCCCGAGGTGAGCGCGGCCCGCTCCGGGGTGCGCCGCGCCTGGGCCGCCAGGAGGTCCGCGATCGTGTCCTCGCCGATGGGCCGCACGGCCCCGGCGGGCACGGCGCTCTCCCCCGGCAGCAGCAGCGGCACGTCGGCCACGGTCGCCGCCGGGTCGTCCACGAGGCGGAGCAGCACCCGCTCCAGCCGGGCCAGCAGCGCCTCCGCCCGCTCCCGCGCCACCACGTCGGCCCGGTACTCCAGCCGCACGGAGAGCCGCGCGCCCGGGGTGGCCACCCACGTCAGCGGGAAGTGCGTGGCGTCCACGCTGGACACGCCGACGATGCCGTGCGCCTCCTCCAGATCGGTGAACGTGTCGTCGCCGAGGAAGTTCTGCAGCACGTACAGGCTGTCGAACAGCTGGTCGCGGCCCGCCGCGCGCTGGATGTCGCCGAGCCCCAGATACTCGTGCGGCATCAGCGCGACGCGGTCGGCCTGGACCCGCCGCATGACGTCCAGCACGCTCTCGTCCGGGGCGAGCCGGACCGCCGTGGGCACCGTGTTGAGGAACACGCCGATCGCCGACTCGACGCCCTCCAGCTCGGTCGGCCGCCCGGCGACGGTCGTGCCGAAGATGGCGTCGCGGCGGCCGGACGCGTGGGCCAGCACCAGGCCGAGCGCGGTGGTGAGCAGCGCGTTGAGCGTCACCCCTGACCGGCGGGCCTGGCGGGTGACGCGCCGCGTCTGTTCCTCGGTGAGCCGGAACGCCAGGCTGGTCGCGGGCACCGGCGCGGTCCCCGCCGCCGCGGGGAACAGGATGGTGGGCTCCAGGCCCGCGAGCGCCTCCGCCCAGGCCCGCGCCGCCGCGTCGCCGTCCTGGCGGGCCAGCCAGGCGAGGTAGCCGGTGTAGACCGCCCCGCCCTCGGGGAGGACGCCGCGCTCGCCGCCGGACTCGTACAGCGCGAACAGCTCGCGCAGCACCAGCTCCCGCGACCAGCCGTCGAACAGGAGCAGGTGGTACGTGAGCAGCAGGCGGTCACGGCCGGGCAGGTGGACCACGGTCAACCGGCAGAGCGGCGGCGCGGCCGGGTCGAAGGGCCGCCGCCGGTCCTCCTCCATCACCTCCGGCAGCCGGGAACCGTCCGCCGACAGGTCGATCTCCCCGACGGCGGCGTCCAGCCCGGTCCCGACCACGGCGACCGGCCGGTGCCCGCCGTCCGCGACGAACCCGAGACGCAGCGTCGCGTGCCGGTCGAGGAGCGCCGCGTAGGCCCGGCGCAGACGCCCGAGGTCGAGCCGCCCGGCGAAGTCGAACGCGTTCTGCGCCACGTACACGTCGGCGTCCCCGGCGTAACGCGCCTGGAAGAACAGCCCTTCCTGCAACGGGGACAGCGCCCACGTCCGCGGCCCGTCCCCCGGCGCCACCGCGGTCCCGGCATCTGTCCGAGGCTCCCGGGTGGCCGCGGTCAGTGCTCGCGGCTCGGCCTTCTCCAGGATGAGGTCGCGGAGCGCGGCGGCCCAGTCGTCGGCGAGCGCCCGCACGTCGTCCGCGCCCAGTCCTCCTTCCGCGTACGTGAGGACGGCGCGCAGCTCCGGCCCGTCCGGCGTGTCGTGGCAGGCGACGTTGATCTCCAGCAGGTACGGGGTGCCCAGGTCGGGGTCGGGGGCCACGCGCAGCGCGGCGGTCTCCGGCGCCGTGTCCCAATCCCCCTCCCCTCCGACGGGGAACCTGCCGAGGTAGTTGAAGAGCAGCTGGGGCGTGCCGAGCCGGGCGAGCGGGGCCGCGGTCCGGGGGTTGCAGTAGCGCAGCAGCCCGAACCCGAGCCCGCCGTCCGGGGCCGCCCGCACGGCTCGCCGTACCTCGGCGGGACCGGCCGAGCCGCCCGGCAGCCGTACGGGCGCGATGGCGGTGAACCAGCCGACCGTACGGGAGAGGTCGGCGTCGCCCTCGCGGCCGTGCCTTTCCAGGTCGATCACCAGCGGCGCCCCGGCGTCCCCGCCCCTCGCCGCCCGCCAGCGCGCGACGCCCGTGCGCAGCGCGGCGACCAGCGCCTCGGTGACGTCCACGCCCAGCCTGCCCGGGACGGTGGTGAGCAGCGGCCCGGTCACGTCGCCGGGCACGCGGAGTACGTGGTCCCGGGTGGCGCCCACCGTCAGGCCGGCGGTCGTGGCCGACGGGTCGAGCTCGCCGCCCGGCCGCAGCGTGGCCGTCCAGTGCTCGAACTCGGCCAGCCTGGCGGCCTGGGCGGCGTTCTCGGCCAGCGAGCGCGCGTGGGCGCGCAGGGAGGTGCCGACCGGGTCGAGCACGGGCCGCTCCCCGGCCGAGACGGCTTCCCAGGCCTGCCTCAGGTCCTCGGCGAGGATCCGCCAGGACACCCCGTCGACCACCAGATGGTGGGCGACGATCAGCAGTCTGCCCTGCCGGTCCGGCCCCCTGTCGAACCACACCGCCTCGACCATCCGCCCGGCGTCGGGGTCGAGCCGGTCGGCGGCGGCGTCGGACTCGGCCGCGATCACGGCGCTCAGGCCGTCGTCGCCGAGCCCCGCCGCGTCCACCGCGAGCACGCCGGGATCCGGGGTGTCACCGGCCGCTCGAGTCTCCAGCGACCACAGCAACGGCGACGGCCTGCTCAGCCGCGACCGCAGCGCGTCATGCCGGTCGACCAGCGCCCGGACGAGCGCGGCGACCTGCTCACGGGTCATCCCCGCCGGGGTGCGGAGCAGCTCGGCCTGGTTCAGCCGCGAGATCCTCCCGCCCAGCTCGGCCAGCCGGTGCACGATCGGCATCAGCATGATCTCGCCGACGCCGTCTCCCTCTGCGGCGTCCGCCACCGGCTCGACCGGCCGCGGAGCCGCCGCCGCCGCGAGGGCCGCCGGGGTCCTGTGCACGAACACGTCCTGCGGTGACAGCCGCAGCCCTCGGCGCCTGGCGAGGTTCACGAGCTGGATGGCGATGATGCTGTCGCCGCCGAGGTGGAAGAAGTCGTCGTCGCCCCCGGCCGAGGCGAGCTGGAGAACCTCCGCGAAGAGCCCTCGCAGCAGCTCCACCGGCCCCTCTTCGGAGGCTGTCACGAGAGCCTCGGCAGACGCGGCCGCGACCGCGGCGTCACCGGAACCTCCGGCCGGAACGGGAACGGTGAGGGGGAGGGCGGCCAGGGCGTCGCGGTCGAGCTTGCCGTTGACGGTGAGCGGCAGCGCGTCGAGGGGGACGAACGCGGCCGGGACGGCGTAGGAAGGCAGCAGCCTGGCCAGGTGCTCCCTGGCCAGGTCCACCCGCGCTCCCTGACGCGCGACCACGTACGCGACCAGGCGCCGGCGGCCCGGCCGGTCCTCTCGGACGACCGCGGCGGCGTCGGCGATGCCGTCGAGCGTCAGCAGGGCGGACTCGACCTCGCCGAGCTCGATCCGGTAGCCGCGGATCTTCACCTGCCGGTCGGCGCGGCCGAGATGGACGAGGTCCCCGCCGGGGGTGCGGCGGGCGAGGTCGCCGCTGCGGTACAGCCGCCCGCCCGGGGTGAACGGGTCGGCGACGAAGCGGGCGGCGGTCAGCGCCGGGCGGTCGAGGTACCCGCGGGCCAGCTGGTCACCCGCGACGTACACCTCGCCCACGGCCCCCGGCGGGACCGGCCGCAGGTGGCGGTCGAGCACGTGCACGCGGAGGCCGGGCAGCGGCCCGCCGATGACGCTCGCGGTGTCGTCCGACGTCAGGGCGTGGAACGTGACGTGCACGCACGTCTCGGTGATCCCGTACATGTTGACCAGGGCCGTGGCGGGATGGCGCCGCCGCCACGGGGCCAGGCGGCCCGGGTCCAGCGCCTCGCCGCCGAAGATCACGTACCGGAGCGCGAGCTCGCCCCGCGCCGCCTCGATCAGCGGGTAGAACGCGGACGGGGTCTGGTTGAGCACCGTCACCCGCTCGCGCTCCAGCAGGCCCAGGAAACGCCGCGGGTCGCGGGCCACCTCCTGGTCGACGACCACCAGCCGCCCGCCGTGCAGCAGCGCCCCCCACAGCTCCCACACCGAGAAGTCGAACGCGACCGAGTGGAACATCGTCCACACGTCCGAGGCGTCGAAGTCGAAGAGCTCACCGGCCGCCCCGAACAGCGACAGCACGTTGCGATGCGTCACCGCCACCCCCTTGGGCCGCCCCGTCGACCCGGAGGTGTAGATGATGTACGCCGCACTGTCCGCGGCACCGGGTCCGTCCAGATCCGCACCGTACTGATCGCCGTCCTGGGGCGGCTCGTTCAGCAGGACGACCGGTACGGCGGGGTCGGGCAGGCGGGCCAGGGTCGCGGGATCGGTCAGCAGGCACACCGGGGCCGCGTCGTCCAGGATGAACCTCAGCCGGGCGGCGGGGGCGTCGATGTCCAGCGGCACGTAACAGCCGCGGGCCTTGACGACGGCGAGCAGCGCGACGACGAGATCGGCCGAGCGCGGCAGCGCCACGGCCACCCTCGACTCGGGCCCCACTCCCCTGGCGACCAGTGTCCTGGCCAGCCTGGTGGCGGCCTCGTCCAGCTCGGCGTGGGTGAGCGAGGTGTCGCGCCAGGTCACGGCCGTAGCGGTGGCCTCCGGCCGAGCGGCGGCGTACGCGTCCGCCAGCGTCGCCGCCCCGAGGAACGCCGTACGGGATGCCGCCGCACCCGCTCGGCCCGGCGACGTGCCGAGCGGCGGCAGGTCCAGCTGGGAGACGGGCGTGCCGGGGGCGTGGACCAGTTGGCCGAGGACCCGGACGACCAGGTCGAGCAGCCGCCCGGCCCGCTCCTCGCCGACCAGCGCGACGTCGTACTTGATCTCCAGGGTGAGCCGCTCGCCGGGGAAGGCCACCAGGGAGACCGGGTAGTGCGGCGAGTCGGTGCCGGTGAAGCCGCGGAACGTGAGCCCGGAGCGCTCGCCGGCGGGCACGGCGGGGATGTTCTCGACCACGACCATGGTGTCGAACAGCTCGCGGACCCCGGTGAGACGGGCCAGCTCGGCGAGCCCGACGTGCTGCGCGTCGAGCAGGTCGCCCTGCCGCGCGTGCAGCCGGTCGAGGACGTCGCCCAGCGTGGCGCCGGGGTCCCAGGACATCGGCACGGGAATGGTGTTGATCAGCAGGCCGACGATCGTCTCGACGCCGGGCAGGCTCCCGCCGCGCCCTGACACCGTGGAGCCGAAGACCACGTCCGCGCGCCCGAGCAGCCCGCCCAGCACCAGCCCCCACGCCGCGTGCACGAACGTGCTCAGCGTCACCCCCCGCTCGCGGGCCGCCGCGAGGACCTCGCCGACGGGCAGGTCCCGGTGCACGCCGTCGTGCCTGGACACCGCGTACGCGCCGTCGTACAGGCGGGTCGGTGAGACGCCGTCCAACGCGGCGGCCCACACGTCGCGGGCGGCAGCCCGGTCGAGCCCGGCCACCGCCTCCACGTGGTCGCGGAACGTCACCGCCGGCGCGGGCAGCGCGCGCCCGCGCTCGTACGACTCGACGATGTCGCCGAACACCAGCGGGTACGACCAGCCGTCGGCGACGATGTGGTGCATGGTCTCCACGAGCCGGTGGTCGGCGTCGCCGAGCGAGACCAGCGCGTAGCGCACCAGCGGCGCGGTGGCCAGGTCGAACGGCTCGGCCAGTTCGGCGGCGGTCAGCTCGGCCAGCCGGGCGCGGGCCTCCTCGGCGGGCAGGCCGCTCAGGTCGGCCTCGCGCCACGGCACGTCGACGGATTCGGCGATCACCTGGACCACCCGCCCGTCGGCCAGTTCGCGGAAGCTCGCGCGCAGGGCGTCGTGGCGGTGCACGGTCGCGGTCACCGCGCGGCGCAGCGCCGCCCGGTCCACGGGCCCGGATAGCTCGGCGACCTGCTGCACCACGTACGTGTCCGTGTGGCCGGCGCCGAACGACGCGTGGAAGTACATGCCCTGCTGGAGCGGCAGCAGCGGGAGGATGTCACGCGCGCCCGCGAACCGGTCCACGTCCCGCTGCGTCAGCTTGACCAGGGGGAAGTCCGACGGGGTGTGCCCGGCCAGTTCGGCGCAGCGGGTCAGCGCCGTCAGCGCGGCCGTCCAGAGCTCCGCCAGCTCGGCGACGTCCTCGGCGCGCATGACGCCGGTCGGCCAGGAGAGCGTGGCCGTGAACGTGGTCCCGTCCGGCCCGTCCTGGGCCAGGGCGTTGATCTCCAGCCCCATCGCGGGGTTGTCCGGGTGCACGCCCTCGCGCAGCGTGCTCCCGCCGGCGGCGAACCGGCCCAGGTAGTTGAAGAGGATCTGCGGCGGCCGCGGCAGGTCCAGGCCGTCGAGGTGGCGCAGGACCCCGTGCCCGAGACCGTTGCGCGGCACCGCGCGCAGCTGCTCCTTGACCGCCTTGGCCGCGCCGGCCAGCCCGGGGCCGGCCGCCATGACCTCGTCCCAGCTCAGCGGCCCGGGATCCAGCCGCACGGGGTGGATGGCGGTGAACCAGCCCACGGTCCGTGACAGGTCGGCGCCGCCGGCGAGCTCGCCGTCGCGGCCGTGGCCTTCGAGGCTGAGGAGTACGGCGGAGCCGCCGCCGCGCCCGTGCGTGCGCCGCCACCGGGCGAGGGCCACGGCGAAGCCGGTCAGCAGCACGTCGTTGACGCCGCCGTGCATCGCGGCGGGCACGGCGGACAGCAGGGCCGCGCTCGTGTCCGGGGGCAGCGCCACCGTCAGCGACCTGACGGTGGCGGCCGTGTCGACGGCGGGGTCCAGCGGGCGGGTGCCCAGCGGCGGGTCGTCGGTGGCGAGGACGTCGCGCCAGTGGCCTGCCTCGTCGCGGAAGCTCGCCCGGGTGTCCTGGATCTTCTCCGCCCAGGCGCGGAAGGAGGTGGGGACGGGGTCCAGGGCGGGTTCGCGGCCCGCCCGCACGTCCGTCCAGGCGCGCGCGAGGTCCTCGGCGATCACCCGCCAGGAGACGCCGTCGACGACCAGATGGTGGACGACCAGCAGCAACCGTCCGGGTCGCGGGCCGCCGTCGAACCAGACCGCCTGCACCATGATCCCGCGCTCCGGGTCGAGCCGCCCGGCCGCCTCCTCTTCAGCCTGCGGGTCCGCGTTCATGCAGAGGGTGGAGGCGTCGAACTCCGCGGGCGGGGGCACCGACAGCGTCCATGTGTCGTCGTGGCGGTCGAGCCTGGCCCGGAGCAGGTCGTGGTGGAGGCAGAGGGCGCGTACCGCCCGTTCCACCTGTTCCCGGTCGAGCCCTGCCGGGGCGGGCAGCACCATGGACTGGTAGAAGCGCTCCAGCGGGGTGCGGGCGAGCATCGTCTCGGCGAGCATCGGGGTGAGCGGGATCGTCCCGGCGCCGGGGTCGTGCGCGGCCTCGGGGGCCGCCTGCGGCAGGGCGGCGGCGAGCGCGCGCACGGTGCGGCGGCGGAAGATGTCGCGCGGGGTGAGGTCCAGCCCGGCCGCGCGAGCGCGACCGGCCACCGCGATGGAGGAGATGCTGTCACCGCCGACGGCGAAGAAGTCGTCGTCGATCCCCACCTCCGGCAGGCCGAGCACCTCGGCGTACACGCCGCACAGCGTCCGCTCCGCGGCGCCGCGCGGCTCCCGCCGTGCCCCGCCTCCCGGCGCCACGGGCTCGGGAAGCGCGGCGACGTCCAGCTTGCCGTTCACGGTGAGCGGCAACTCGGGCGTGATCCCGTACAGCGCGGGGACCATGTAGCCGGGCAACCGCTCAGCCAGCGCCGCCCGCAACCGCGCCGCGAACTCGGCCCCGCCCGAGCGGGCGGCGGCCGGTTCATCACCCGCCGAACCAACCGACCCAGTGGCGGCGGTGGAGATCGGGACCACGTAGGCGACCAGTTTCCTGAGGCCGGGCGCGCGGGGGTCGGGGCGGGCCACGACGGCGGCCTGCCGTACCTGGGGGAGCGCCGACAGGGCGGATTCGACCTCGCCGAGCTCGACCCGGTAGCCGCGGATCTTCACCTGGTCGTCGACGCGGCCGAGGAAGTCGAGGTTGCCGTCGTCACGCCGGCGGACGAGGTCTCCGGTGCGGTACATGCGCCCGCCGGGCAGGAAGGGGTCGGCCACGAAGCGCCCGGCCGTCAGACCGGGCGCGTGCAGGTAGCCGTGGGCGAGCCCGGCGCCCGTGACGTACAGCTCGCCGACCACGCCCGCGGGCACCGGCCGGAGCCACCGGTCCAGCACGTACGCGCGGGTGTTCCAGATGGGGCGGCCCACGGTCGGGGTGGCGCTGTCGTTGGTGCCCGCGCCGAGCGTGTTGATCGTGTACTCGGTCGGCCCGTACAGGTTGTAGCCCTCGGGCCCGCCCGGCCGCCTCAGCCGGTCCCAGACGGCGTCGCCGACGGCCTCGCCGCCGAGCAGCACCAGGCAGGGCGCGTGGCCGCCGTCCAGCAGGCCCTCCTCGAACAGCAGGTGGGCGTAGGTCGGGGTCACGTTGACGACGTCGATCCGGTGGTCCCGGCAGTACGCGACGAGCGCGGTGGCGTCCCTGCGCAGCTCCTCGTCGCAGATGTGGACCTCGTGGCCCTCGACCAGCCACAGCAGCTCTTCCCACGACATGTCGAACGAGAACGACACGGTGTGCGCGATGCGCAGCCGGTCCCGCCCGGTCCGGCGCGCGGCCGGGCCGAAGATCTCGGCCCGGTGGTTGAGCTGCATGTTGGTCAGACCCCGGTACGGGGTGACCACGCCCTTGGGCCGCCCGGTGGACCCCGAGGTGTAGATGACGTACGCGGGCAGGTCACCCGGCACCTCCACGTCCAGCGGCTCCGCCGGGAACTCGGCGAGCCGGTCCGGGACGACGCACCGCCCGCCCAGCCGCCGCTGGTGCCCGGCCAGGTCGCCATCGGGGTCGGCGCAGACCAGCAGGACGGGACGCGCGTCGTCGAGCATGACGGCCAGCCGTTCGACGGGATGGTCCAGCTCCAGCGGCAGGTAGGCGGCGCCGGTGCGCAGGACGGCGAAGAGCGAGACGACCATCTCGACGCCGCGCGGCAGGCCGAGCGCGACGATCTCGCCGGGGCCCGCGCCCTGCGACCGCAGCAGCCTGGCGCACTGGTTGATCCGGCCGTCCAGCTCGGCGTACGTCAGCGAGCGCGCGCCGAAGACCAGCGCCACCTGGTCGGGGCAGGCGCGGGCCCGCTCGGCCAGCAGTCCGGCGATCGTCGCCGTGCCGATCGGATGCTCGGCCGCCGCCCACTGCCCGGCCAGTTCGGCGCGCTCCTCGTCCAGCATCAGGTCGAGCGCGCCGACCGGCGCCGACAGGCCGCCCGCGAGGTGCTCCAGCAGCCGGGTGAAGCGGCGCACCATCCGCCGGGCGTCGCGTTCGCGCACCACGTCCGGCCGGTATTCGAGCTTGATCCGCAGGTTGGCGCCGGGGGTGAGCACCCAGGTGAACGGGTAGTGGGTGGTGTCGGTGTACTCCACGCCGACGATGCCGTGCTCGCGCTCCAGCTCGGTGAACGTGCTGTCGTTCAGGAAGTTCTGCAGCACGTACAGGGTGTCGAACAGCTGCTCCTGGCCGCAGGCGCGATGGATGTCGCCGAGCCCGAGGTGTTCGTGCGGCGCCAGCTCGACGCGGTCGTCCTGGGCCCGGCGGGCCAGCTCGATCACGGTGGCGGACGGCGTGGCCGACACCCTGGCCGGGACCGTGTTGAGGAACAGGCCGACCACGTTCTCGATCCCGGGCAGCTCGGTGGGCCTCCCGGCGACGGTCGTGCCGAACACCACGTCGGTGCGGCCGGCCTCGTATCCGATCAGGATGCCGAGCGCGGCGGTCAGGAGCGCGTTGAGCGTGACGCCGCCGCGGCCGGCCTGCTCGCCGAGCCGGGTGGTGACCTCGGCGGGCAGCGCGGCGACGATCCGCTCCGACACCACCGGCTCGCGGCCGATGGCCTCCGGCGCCAGGATGGTCGGCTCCCGGACGCCCGCGAGAGCCGCGCCCCAGGCCGCGGCGGCGGCGTCACGGTCCCGGCCGCCGACCCAGGCGAGGTAGTCGGCGAACGTGCTCTCCGCGGGCGGGAGCGCGCCGCGTGCGCCACGCGAGTCGTACAGCGCGAACAGCTCCCGCAGCACCAGCTCCCGCGACCACCCGTCCCACAGCAGGAAGTGGGACGTGAGCAGCAACCGGTCCCGCCCGCCCGGCAGCCGCACCACGGTCAGCCTGACCAGAGGCGGACGCGCCAGATCGAACGGCTCCTCCCGATCCGCCCGCGTCACCGCCTCGATCACGGCACCCAGCCCGGGCACCTCCCCCCCAGCGAGCCCTTCGCCGCGCACGGCACCCAACCCGTCCGCCTTCGCCCCGTCGCGCACGGCACCCAGCTCGTCCGCCTTCACCCCAGCGAGTTCCTCGTCGCGGACGGCGGCATGGGCGGCCGGATCGGCGCCCGTACCAGCGGGACCGGCCGCCCGGACCTCAGCCGGTCTCGCGGCGGTTTCGGTCAGATCGATCACCCGCACCTCGGCGGGCACCGTGGCGGCGATGCGCTGGGACGCGCCGTCGGCGGCGAAGGCGGCGCGCAAGGTGGGGTGGCGGCGGAGCAGGGCCGCGAACGCCGCCGTCATGGCCGGTACGTCGACGCGGCGGTCGAGGTCGAAGACGTTCTGGGCGATGTAGGTGCTGCCGCTGTCGGCGAACGTCGCCTGGTAGTAGACGCCCTGCTGGAGCGGGGACAGCGGCCAGACCTCGCCCTCAAGGGTCTCCGCCGCATCCTGTCCGGTTCCCGTCACGGAGGCGGCGATGGCGGCGGGCGTGCGCAGGCGGAAGACGTCACCGGTGGTGACCTCGATCCCGTCCCCGGCGAGCAGGCTGACGAGGCGGATGGCGAGGATGCTGTCGCCGCCGGCGGTGAAGAAGTCGTCGTGGACGCCGAGGTCGTCGATGCCCAGCAGGCCGGCGACGCGGGCGAGGACCGCCGCCTCCCCCGCCGTCCGCGGCTTCCCGCCGCCGGTGGTGACCTCGGGGTCGGGCAGCGCCCGACGGTCCCGCTTGCCGTTGGGCAGCGTGGGGAGCCGGTCCAGTACGGTCACCGTCGCAGGGAGCAGGTAGGCGGGCAGCTCCGCGCCCAGCAGGCCCCGGAGCGCCCGCGGGTCGAGCCGCTCTCCCGGCGCGGCCACCACGTACGCGTGCAGGGCCCGTCCCCGCACCGCCACCGCCGCGTCGGCCACGCCCGCGCGGCGCATCAGCGCGGCCTCCAGCTCGCCCGGCTCGACCCGGTAGCCGTTGATCTTCACCTGGTCGTCGGCCCTGCCCAGGAACTCGACCTGCCCGTCAGGCGTCCACCGGCCGAGGTCACCAGTGCGGTAGAGGCGGGCGCCGCTGCCGAACGGGTCGGCGACGAACCGGCCCGCCGTCACCCCGGCCCGGTTCAGGTAGCCGAGGGCGAGCTGGACGCCGCCGACGTAGATCTCCCCGGGCACGCCGGGCGGCACCGGATGGAGGGTGGAGTCGAGCAGGTAGAGACGCGTTCCCGGCACCGGCCTGCCCAGTGTCACCGGCGCCTCGGGGCCGACCTCGCCCTGGAGCACGTCTCCCGCGACCTCGGAGGAGCCGTAGGAGTTGACGATCCGGGCGTTCGGCGAGGCTTTCCTGAGCGACCGCACGCAGGCCCGGTCGAGGGGCTCGCCGCTGCAGATCCAGCGGGTGAGCGCGGCCAGCGGCTCGGGCGCGGTGTCGGCGAGCGCCGCCGCCAGGCTGGGCACGGCGAGGAGCTGGGTCGCCCCCGACCGTTCGACGAGCCCGGCCAGCGCCGCCCCGTCGGTCGCCTCCCGGTCGCCCGCGATGACCGTGGTGGCGCCGGCGACCAGGCCGCCGAGCAGCTCGGTCGTACCGTCGATGAAGCTCAGCGAGCTCTTCGCCAGACGCACCCGCGCGTCCCACGCCTCCGCCGCCCACCCGAGCCGGTTGGCGAGCGCGCCGTGCGTGCCCACGACCGCCTTGGGCCGCCCGGTCGAGCCGGAGGTATAGACGACGGACACCACGTCCAACGGCCCGACGACGGTTGACCCAGCGAGCGGTCCGGCGGGCGGTCCGGCGGCTGCTGCTCGGATGGTGAAGGAGGGCAGGTCGTGCGGGGGCAGGGTCCTGGCGCTCACCTCGTCCGTGAGGACGCAGACCGGGCGGGCGTCGGCGAGCATGAACTCGATCCGGGCGGCCGGGTACCCGGGGTCGACGGGCAGGTACGCGGCCCCGGCCCGCATCACGGCGAGCAGGGCCACCGCCATGTCCGCCGAGCGGCTGGCGGCCACCGCGACGATGTCACCGCGCCGTACCCCGGCAGCAACCAGTGTCCCGCACACCCGATCGGCACGGTCGCGCAGCTCGGCGTAGGTGAACATGTCACCGGCACAGACGACGGCGGTGCGCGCGGGATGCTCAGCGGCCTGACGCTCGAACAGGCCGATCACTGTGCCATCACCGCTCCCCCGAACTCCCGCGACCTGGCGATCGAACACTTCATTCACAGCGGCGCCACCACCCGCCGGGGTTCCCGCGTCCTGGCGGTAGAACGCGTCGTTCACGCCGGCGCCACCACCCGCCGGGGCTCCGGTGCCGAAAGCCGTCAGTTGCGCGTACTGCTCCTCGGAGACCAGCTCCACATGGCCGCATGTCCGGGTGGCGTCGTCGGCGACGGCGGCGAGCAGCTTCTCGTACTGACCGATGAGCAGGGCAGCCGCTGTGCCGGAGACCAGCCGCCGGTCGTGGGTCAGCGTGAGCGCGATCCGGGTCCCCGGCTTGGCCAGCAGCGTCACCGGATAGTGGGGCGCCTCGATCGTGTCGACCCCGGCGATCCGAAGCTCACCCTCCCCGGCCGGGGACTCCGGGTAGTTCTCGACGACCACCAGGGTGTCGAACAGCTCGGTCACGCCCAGCCTGCGGTGCAGCGCCGCCAGCGGAACGTGCTCATGCTCCATCACCTCCCGCTGAGCGCGGGCGAATCGGCTCAACGCGTCGCCCAGCGTGTCCGACGGATGCCACCGCAACCTCGCCGGAACCGTGTTGATCAGCAGCCCGGCCATCGCGTCGATGCCCGGCACCTCTCCGGACGCCCGTCCGGAAACGGTCGATCCGAACGTCACATCGTCCCGGCCGGTCAGACGTCCGAGCAGGACCCCCCACGTAGCGGCGAGCACCGACCCCACCGTGAGCCCGTTCTCCCGCGCCCACCCCCGCAGCCGCTCCCCCACCTCATCCGGCGACTCCCGCACCACACGCCCGAACCCACCGGCTGGACCGTCGGCGGGGCTGGTGAGGGCTTCGGCGAGCCGGGTCGGCTCGTGGACTCCCGCCAGGGCGGCGGTCCACGCCTCGATCGCCGGTCCGGGGTCGCGCGTCGCGAGCATCCTCAGGAACTCGCGGTAGGGCGGCGGTCCGGGCAGGTCCCTGTCCTCGTACAGGGCGAGCAGGTCGCGCAGGATCAGGGGCACCGACCAGCCGTCGGCCAGGATGTGGTGCACGGTGTGGACGAGCGCGTGCCGCCGAGGGCCGAGCTTGAGCAGCGCGAAACGCATGGCGGGAGGCCGGGCGAGGTCGAACGGCGCCGACCGCTCCGCCGTGGCCGCCGCCTCGACGGCGGGCCGCGGGTGGTCGAGGTGGCTCAGGTCCTCGGTACGCCACGGCACCGTCTGACGGCCCGCGATCACGGCCACGACGTGCCCGTCACCCGTGGTGCGGAAGGCCGCGCCCAGGTTCGGGTACCGTCCGATCAGCCGGTCTGCTGCCAGGCGCAGGCGCTCGCCGTCGAGCGGGCCGTCGAGTTCGATGATCTGCTGGACGACGTACGGGTCGCGCCCCGGGTCGAAGGTGGCGTGGAAGTAGAGCCCGGTCTGCAGCGGCGACAGCGGAAGCACGTCCTCCAGGTCCGGCGACTCGGCCTCGATGGCGGCCACGTCCTCCTGGTCCAGCGGTACGAGCGGGAAGTCGGACGGCGTGTGCCCGGTGACCGTGTCGCTGGTGGCGATGGCGGTGAGCGCCCGCGTCCACATCGCGGCCAGCTCCCGCACGCGCCCGGCGTCCAGCACACCCGCCGGCCAGCTGAACCTGGTCGTCAGGACCGGCCCACCGGCCCCGTCCACGGCAACGGAGTTGATCTCCAGCACCCGCGGCAGCGGCATCCGCGGATCGCGCCGCTCCCCCACGACCTCGCCCTCCCCCACAGGCGCCCAGTCACCGACCACCCCGGCCACCCGCCCGGCGTCCGGGTCGGTGTCGGGGGTCGCGTCCGGGTCGGCGTCGGGAGTCTCGTCCAAGCCGCCGTCGAGGATCGCGTCCGAGCCGACGCCGGAGGTCGCGTTCAGGTCGATGCCGGTAATCGCATCCGAGCCAGCGCCGGAAGTCGTGTCCAGGCCACCCTCGGGGATCGCGTCCGGGCCACTGTCGGGGGTCGCGTCGAAGCGGCCGAGGTAGTGGACGAGCACCTGTGGGGTGACCGCCAGGTCGGGGCGGGGCCGGTCCCCCAGGTATCGGAGCGCGCCGTAGCCGAGCCCGCGGTTCGGCACGCGGCGGAGCTGTTCCTTGACCGCTTTCACCGCCTCGCCCGGCGTTCCGGAGCCGGGGTCGATCAGTGCGGGGAACAGGGTGGTGAACCAGCCGAAGGTACGGGACAGGTCCACGTCCCCGACGGCCTCCTCCTCCCGTCCATGTCCTTCCAGTTCCAGCAGCACGGCCGGACCGGCACCACGCCATCGGCCGAGCGCGAGCGCCGCCGCCGTGACCAGCACGTCGTTGACCCCGCCGTGCACCGCGGCGGGGACCGCGCCGAGCAGCCGCCCGGCGATCTCGGCCGGGATCTCGACCGTGAGGGACTCCTCCGTGGCGACCACGTCGCGGCGCGGGTCCAGGGGCCGGTCGCCGATCAGCGGGTCGGGCGCCGAGCAGACGCCCCGCCAGTGGTCCTCTTCGGCGGCGAAGTCGCGGGCCCGGAGCAGCGTCGCCCACTGCCGGAACGACGTGGGCACCGGGGGCAGCTCGACGGGACGCCCCGCCCGCACCGCCTCCCACGCCTGGCTCAGGTCCTCCAGGAGCACGCGGAGCGACACGCCGTCCACGACCACGTGATGGATCACGATGGTCAGCCGCCCCTGCGCGTGCGCCCCGGCGTCCAGCCACACCAGGTCGATCATCCGTCCACGGCCCGGGTCAAGCCGTTCCGCCGCCACGGCGGCCTGCCGTTCCAGCTCCGCCTCCGTCGCGACCCGAGTGATCACCTCCGCGGCCCGCGGCCACCCAGGCTCCCCCACCACCAGCGACCACCGCACCTCACCACGACCATCCCGACCACCACCGGACGGCCCCCCGCGCTCCCCCAACCCCCCAGAGACGCCCTGACCACCGTCACCACCGACCGCCCCCACACCCCCAGATCCGGCCTGATCACCAGTGACCGCCCCCAACCCCAACCCCCCCGACACGCCCTGACCACCGTCACCACCGACCGCCCCCAACCCCCCGGACACGACCTGATCACCGACGGCGACCGTTCGGGCGCGAAGCATGTCGTGGGTGTCCAGCAGGGCGTCGACCAGGGTTTCGAGCTGGCCGCCCGTGAGCCCCGGGGGCGTGCGGACGGTGATCGACTGGACGAAGCCGTCCATCGAGGGGCCGACGTCCTGGAGCCACGACGTGATCGGGGTGGCGGGGACCGCGCCGACCCCGTTCACTCCAGGCACCGCGACGACGTCCACAGAGGTGACCACGGCCGCCAGCGCGGCGGGCGTGGGATGGGCGAACAGGTTACGGGCGCGCACCTCAAGACCCGCGCGCCGCGCCTGCCTGACCACGCCGATCGCGACGATGCTGTCACCGCCCAGCGCGAAGAAGTCGTCGTCCGCCCCCACCTCGGCCACGCCCAGCACCCGCGCGAAGATCTCGCAGAGCGCGCGCTCGCGCGGGGTGCGTGGCGAGCGCGTGCGGGCGCGCACGGCGGGCTCCGGCAGCGCCTGCCGGTCCACCTTGCCGTTGGCGGTGAGGGGGAAGCGGTCCAGGACGACGTACGACTCCGGCACCATGTACGCGGGCAGGCGGCCGGCGCACCAGTCGCGCAGCGCAGCGGCCGGGACGGGCTCGTCGGCCCGGACGTACCCCACGAGCCGCCGGCCGGTGGCGTCCACGACGACCACGGCCTGCCGCACCTGGGGGTGGGCGGCGAGGGCGGCCTCGACCTCCTCCAGCTCCAGCCGCATGCCGCGGATCTTCACCTGGTGGTCGGCGCGGCCGACGAACTCCAGCGACCCGTCGGGCGCCCATCTGGCCAGGTCGCCGGTCCGGTACATCCGGGAGCCGTCGGCGGCGAACGGGTCGGCGACGAACCGGGAGCCCGTCAGCGACGGCGCCTTGACGTAGCCGCGGCCGAGCAGGAACCCGGCGGCGTACAGCTCCCCGACGGCCCCCTCGGGTGCCCGCTCCAGACGCTCGTCGAGCACGTACAGCCGGGTGTGCGGGTTGGGACGGCCGATCGAGGTCGCGATGCGCTCGGCGGTGTCGCGGTAGATGACGTGGGAGACGCCGATGGTCGCCTCGGCCGGCCCGTACCCGTGGTAGAGCGTCGTGGAGAGCTGGCTGCGGAAGCGCTCGAACAGCTCCGGGGTGAGCACCTCGCCGCCGCACCAGACGTGCTTCAGCCCGGACAGCAGCGAGGTGCCGCGCGCCATCTCCAGCAGCACGTCCAGCATCGACGACACGAGGTAGACGAACGTGACGCCCTCGCGGGCGATCAGGTCCAGCAGGTACTGGGGGTCGCGCTCGCCGCCGGGTTCCGCGACCACCACGTACCCGCCGGAGACGAGCGGCAGCAGGATCTCGTTGACGGAGATGTCGAACGACAGCGGCGCCTTGAACAGCGACGCGTCGCCGGGCCCGAACCCGAGGATCTCCTCCATCTGCCAGAGCAGGCGGTGGCTGATCGCCTCGTGGCGGATCATGGCGCCCTTGGGCGTGCCGGTGGAGCCGGAGGTGAACATCACGTAGGCGAGCCGGCCGCCCTGGATGGACACGGCCGGCGGCTCGGCGGGCTCGTCGCCGTACCGCCAGGAGGAGAGATCGACCTCGCGCGCGTCCAGCACGTGGACGGCCCCCGCCTCGGCGCGCACCTGCCGCTGCCGCGCCTGCGGCCAGGACGGGTCGACGGGCACGAACGCGCCGCCGGCGACCATGACGGCCAGCACGCAGACCACCATCTCGGCGGAGCGCGGAGTCGCGACGGCGACGACGTCCTCGGGCCGTAACCCGCGCGCTTGCAGGTGTCGCGCGAGCTGGAAGACGTACGTGCCCAGCTCCGCGTACGTCAGCCGCACGTCGGGGGCGACCACGGCCGGCGCCCCGGGGGTCCGGCGCACCTGGTCGATGAAAAGGTCGGCGATGGTGGTGATCCTGGCGGGACGGTTCGCTTCCATGGCTGCCCTAACGTGATGACGACGTGGGGGTGCGCGCCTCCCAGGCACGCCAGAGCTCCGCGTACCGGCCGCCTGCGGCGACGAGCTCCCGGTGCCCGCCCTCTTCGACGATCCGGCCGTGCTCCAGGACGACCACCCGGTCGGCGGAGGCGGCCTGGGTCAGGCGGTGGGCGACGATCAGGGTGGTGCGTCCGCGGGTGGCCGCGGCGGCGGACTCCTCCAGCTTGCGGGCGCCGAGGCTGCCGGCCTCGGCGGTGGCCTCGTCGAGGATGGCGATCGGGGGGTCGGCGAGGATCAGGCGGGCGAGGGCGAGCTGCTGGACCTGGGCGGTGGTGAGCTCGTGCCCGCCCTCGCCGACCACCGTGCCGAGGCCGTCGGGCAGGTCCGTCGCCCAGTCCAGGGCGCCGACGGCGGCGAGCGCGGCGGCGGCCTCCTCCGGCGAGGCGTCCGGCCGCGCCAGGCGCAGGTCCTCGATGAGCGGGCCGGCGAAGACATGCACCTCCTGGGTGATGATCGCGACATGCTCGCGCAGGCTCCCGGGCGGGAGCGCCGCTCCTCCGACGCGTACGGAGCCGCTGCCGGGCGTGAGGATGCCCGCGGCGATCGCAGCAATGGTGGACTTGCCCGCGCCCGTCGATCCGACCAGCGCGACCCGCGAGCCGGCCGGCAGGCTGATGGAGACGCCGTGCAGCACCTCGGGGGCGCCGTCGTAACGGAAGTGCACGTCTGCCAGCTCAAGGGACGCGTCGACCGGCTCGCCCGTCCCGTCGCGGGGCTCCTCCGCGGGGGCGAGGTCGATGACGCCGACGAGCCTGGCCAGGCTCGCCGCCGCCGCCTGCACCTCGTCGAAGGTGAACAGCAGCATGCCGATGGGGTTGAACAGGCGGTGGAACAGGACCGCCGCCGCCGCGCTCTCGCCGACGGTCACGTGCCCCTGGCGGACGAGGAGGAAGCCGGTGACGAGGATCGCGGCCAGGCCGAAGAACTCCGAGCGGTTGACGCGTCCGACGAACCGGGTGAACAGCGTGAAGACGGACACCGAGATGTCGCGCACCTCGTGCGAGGCGTTCCCGATGCCGTGCAGGCGCCGCTGCTCCAGCCGGTAGGCGTGCACGGTGCGGACGCCCTGCATGCTCTCCACCAGCAGTTGCGAGTTGTCCGCCACCGCGCGCCGCTCCTCGGCGTACTTCGGCGCGGCGCGTGGCAGGTACCAGCGCAGCGCCATCACGTACAGCGGGATCGCGACCGCGCCCGCGAGCCCGAGCCGCCAGTCGAGCCCGGCCATCGCGGCGACGCTCACCATGACCAGCAGGAACGCCGAGATCATCGTGGGCATCACGTTGGAGGCGGCCTTGCCGATCGCGGCCGTGTCGGTGCTGACCCGTGACAGCAGGTCGCCCTTGCCGACCCGTTCCAGGGTGGTGACGGGCAGGGAGAGCGCGCGGGCCACCGTGCTTTCCCGCAGGTCGGCGAGCATCTGCTCGCACAATCGGCTGATCAGGTACGTGCCGGGCCCGGCGGCGAGGCCGCCGACGAGCGCCCCCACGAGGATCACCGCCGCGACGGGGACGATCGCCGAGCCGGGAGCCCGCTCCGTGACGAGGTCGACGAGCCTGCCCAGCGCGTACACGGGCACCACCGACGCGGCGGCGCCCACGGCGCCCACCAGCACGGCGAGCGCCCCGGCCCGCCACCGCCCGCGCAGTTCCTCCCGCAGCCACGCCCATGTCCTGCGCGCGTCCGCGACGGGCAGCCGCTCGGGGCCCGTCGCCTGGTCGGAGGCCGTCATCTCAGCACCGCCCGGTTGTAGTCGTCGTCCGTCACGGCCAGGTCGGCGTGGGTTCCCTCGGCGGCGACCCGGCCGCCGTCGAGGACCACGACCCGGTCCGTCATGGCGAGCAGCGCCGGACTGCTCGTCACCACCACGGTGGTGAGCTCCCCGGTGCCGCGCAGCGCGCGCAGGCCCCGGGCGATCTCGTGCTCGGTCACCGCGTCGACGGCGGTGGTGGGGTCGTGCATCACGAGGATCGGCGGGCGGGCCATCAGCGCGCGGGCGAGCGCGAGCCGCTGCCGCTGCCCGCCGGAGAGACTGGCGCCGCGCTCGGCGACCAGGTGGGCGAGGCCGTCGGGATGGGCGGAGACGACCTGGCCGGCCGCTGAGGCCTCCAGCGCGGCCTCGTCCAGCGGCCCGCCCGCGGTGACGTTCTCCTCGACGGTCCCGGTGAACAGGTCGGTGAGGTGGGGTTCCACCAGCATCACCCGGCGGGCGTCAGCGGGCGCGAGCCGCGACAGGTGCGCGCCGCCGACGAGCACGCCGCCTTCGTACTCCTCCGGCGCCACCTGTCCGGAGAGGATCTTGACGAGCGCCTCCCCGTCGGCGGCTCGGTGGGGCACCACGCCGACGAACTCGCCCGGCCGCACCCGCAGGTCGACCCCGTCCAGCGGGCCGTACCTGAGCGTCCGCAGCTCCAGGCCGGACGGGCCCGCGACCTCCTCCGTACCCTCGGGGAGCAGCGGCTCGGCGTCCAGGACGCCGACGACGCGGTCGGCGGAGGCCCTGGCCTCGGCCACCCAGCCGGGGACGACCGCGAGCAGGCCGATGGGCTCCATCAGGAACTGCGCGAGACCGATGACGGTGATGAGCTCGCCGACGGTGATCCGCCCGTTGAGCGCGAACCACCCGGCCAGGATCGCGACGCCGCACGCCAGCAGCGCGCCGCTGGACATGGAGGCGGACAGGTAGCCGCCCTGGGTGCGGGCCGCGCGCAGCGCCGCCCGCAGGGAGCGCCTGCTGACCTCGTCGTAGCGGCGGGCCGCCGCGCCCTCGGCGCCGATGCCGCGCAGCGGGCGCACCCCGCTGACCACGTTGGCCGCCAGGGACGTGGCCTCGCCGGCGAGCTCCTGCTGCTCGGCCACCCGCCTGGTGATCAGCGGGGTGGCGGCCTGGAGGGCGACGAGCACGACGGGCGTGCCGATCAGCACGGCCAGCCCGAGCTGCACGTCGATCACGAGCAGCGCGACGGCGCTCACCGCGGTCGCGGTCACCGCTCCGGCGACGCGCGGCACGTAGTCGAGCAGGTAGGAGGTGTTGTCGGTGTCGTTGACGGCCACGGTGAGCAGGTCGCCGGCCCGCCGGTCTGTCCTGATCCCGCGCGGGTGCAGGATCTTCGAGGCGACCTCGACGCGCAGGGTGTGCGCCTCGTCGGCGATGGCGATCATCAGCTGGCGGGCGCCGAAGCGGTAGCACATGGTCAGCGCGGTGAACAGCGCGGCCATGGCCGCCACCCACAGCAGGAGCGCGCCGCCGTCGCCCGGCCCGATGGCCTGGTCGACGATGACCCCGATGAGGATCGGCACCAGCGACTCGCACACCTGGTGCAGGCTGATCAGGCCGGTGCCGGCGCCCAGCCGGCGCCGGTTGCGGGTCACCGCGCGCCAGAGGACGCGGCGCCCGGTGATGGGGCGGGTCATGGGTCGGGTCACTGCTCGGTGGCCATGCTCTCGCGCAGGCTCCTCGGCCGCAGGTCCGTCCAGTGCTCCTCGACGTAGTCGACGCATTCCTGGCGTCTGCTCCGGCCTTCCCCGCCGAAGACGACGCGCCAGCCCTGTGGCACCTCCTTGAACGTGGGCCAGAGGGAGTGCTGCTCCTCGTCGTTGATCAGCACGTAGAAGGTGCCGTCCTCATCGTCGAAGGGGTTGTCGGACATCGTTTCTCCTGTTCGCGTGGTGGGAGCGGGGGATGACGAGCGGGGTGTGGGTCTCCGGGTCGTCGATGATCCGGCAGGGCAGCCCGAACACATCCTCGATCAGCTCGGCGGTGACGATCGCCTTGGGGTCGCCCTGGGCCACGACTGCGCCCGCCTTCATCGCGACGATGTGGTCGGCGTACCGGCAGGCCTGGTTGAGGTCGTGCAGGACGGCCACCATGGTGTTGCGCTGCTCCCGGTTCAGCCGGAGGCAGAGGTCGAGCAGCTCGATCTGGTGGGCGATGTCAAGGAAGGTGGTCGGCTCGTCCAGCAGCATGATGGGGGTTTCCTGAGCGAGCACCATCGCCACCCAGACCCGCTGACGCTGGCCGCCGGAGAGCGTGTCGACGAGCCGTCCCGACAGGTCGGTGACGCCGGTGGCCGCCATCGCGTTCACCACGGCGGCCTCGTCCCGCTCCGACCACTGCCGCAGCAGCCTCTGGTGCGGGTGGCGGCCGCGCGCCACCAGGTCGGCCACGGTGATGCCGTCCGGGGCGATCGACGTCTGCGGCAGCAGGCCGAGCCGCCGGGCGACCTCCTTGGCCGGGTAGGAATGGATGTCCTCGCCGTCGAGCACGACCTGCCCGGCGGACGGCCTGAGCAGCCGGGCCAGCGCCCGCAGCAGGGTGGACTTGCCGCAGGCGTTCGGCCCGACGATCACGGTGAGCCGGCCGTCCGGTATCTCCAGGTCGAGGTGCTCGCTGATCGGCCGCTGGTCGTAGCCGAGCGTGAGGTCCCTGGCGCTCAGTCTCACGGTGCCGCCTTCCGCATCGGCCTGGCCAGGAGCCAGGCGAAGTAGAGCCCGCCGAGCGACACCGTCACCACGCCCACGGGCAGCTGGGTGGGCGCGAACAGCCGCTGGCCGAGCCAGTCGCTCGTGGTCAGCAGCAGCGCGCCCATCACGGCCGACGGCGCCAGGGCGACGCCCGCCGTACGGGTGAGCAGCCGGGCCAGTTGCGGGGCGGCGAGCGCGACGAACGAGATCGGCCCGGCGGCGGCGGTGGCCACGGCGGTCAGCGCGACGCCGATGACGAGGTAGAGCAGCCGGGTCCGTTCGGTGCGCACGCCGAGCGCGGCGGCGGACTCCTCGCCCATGGCCAGCAGCGACAGGCGCGGCCCGAAAGCCAGCAGGCCCGCGGCGAGCAGCGCGACCGCGACGGCCACGGGCGGGACCTGTTCCCACGTGACCGTGTTGAGGCTGCCCTGCCCCCAGATGGCGGCGGCGACGGCGAGCTGCAGCTGGACCTTGATGACGAACCACTGGTTCACCGAGGCGAGGATCGCGCTGATCGCGATGCCCACGACGATGAGCCGGAACCCGTGGACGCCGTGCCGGTACGCCAGCAGGTAGACCACCGCGGCCGCCAGGAGCCCCCCGGCCAGCGCGCCGGCCGCGGTCTGGTGGTAGTCGCGGCCCACCAGCAGCATCGTGACCAGCACCCCGGTGTAGGCGCCGGTGTTGAAGCCGATCACGTCCGGGCTGCCGAGCGGGTTGCGCAGCAGCGACTGGAAGACGGCGCCGCTCAGCCCGAGCGCCGCGCCGACGAGCAGGGCCAGCAGCACGCGCGGCAGCCGCCACTCGACGACCACCAGCCGCGTCGCGCCGGAGCCCTGCCCGGCCAGCGCCCCGATCACCTCGCCAGGCGGCACCTCGAACTCGCCGGTGCCCAGCCCGAGCACGGCGACCGCCAGGGCGGCCAGGCCGAGCCCTGCGCAGACGAGCGCGGTACGCGCGCCGAACCGGACCGACAGCGGGCCGGGTCCGCGCGCGACGACGACCCGGTGGCCGAAGTCCACCCCGTTCACAGGCCGCTCACCGCTCTCCGCCTGATCAACCAGATCAGGACCGGCGCGCCCAGGAACGCGGTGACGATGCCCGCCTGCAACTCGGCCGGACGGATCAGCATCCGCCCGGCGATGTCGGCGCCGAGCAGCAGGATCGGCGCGCAGATCACCGTGTACGCGAGGATCCAGCGCTGGTCGGGCCCGACGATCCGGCGGACGGCGTGCGGCACCATCAGGCCCACGAAGCCGATCGGCCCGACGGCCGCGGTCGCCGCCCCGGTCAGCAGCGTCACCGAGAGCACCGACAGCACGCGCGTCCTGACGACCCCTGCGCCGAGCGTGCGGGCGAGGTCGTCGCCCAGCGCGACGGCGTTCAGCGAGCGGGCCGCGGCCAGCGCCAGGCCGAGGCCGAGCACGACGAACGGGGCGACGGCCACGGCGATCTGCGCCGGCCGTCCGGCGAGCGTGCCGACGTCCCAGAAGCGCAGGTAGTCGAAGGCCCTCGGCTTGACCAGCCGGATCCCGGCCGAGGCGCCCGACATGACCGCGCCGAGCGCGACGCCCGCCAGCGTCAGCCGGAGCGGCGTCGCGCCGCCGCGCCCGATCGAGCCGAGCGCGTAGACGAGGACCGTGGCGAACGCCACCCCGGCGAACGCGAACCACACGTACGACCAGATGCCGGTGAGCCCCAGCACGCCGATCGCGAACACCACGAAGAGCGCCGCGCCGGCGTTCATCCCGAGAATCTGCGTGTCGGCCAGCGGGTTGCGGGTCACGGCCTGGAGCACCGCCCCGGAGACGCCGAGCGCGGCCCCCGCCAGCAGGCCGAGCAGCGTCCTCGGCACGCGCAGCTCGCGGACGATCACGTGTTCTTCCGTGCCGGCGAAGTGCGCGAACGCGTCCCAGACCGTGCCGAGGGCGATGGTCCTGGTGCCGGCGGCGACGCTGAGGACGCACGTGGCGGCCAGCGCCGCCACGAGCACGAGCAGGACGCCGCTCCGGCCGGCGCCGCCCGCGGCGAGGCCGGCCGGCCGCTGCGCGGAGACGCCCGGCCGGCCCTCGGCGACGACCACTAGGTCGCCGCCCTGGCCCGCGGCGTGCGGTGGGCGAGCAGCGAGTCGCGGATCTCCCCGGCCCGGATCGCGGTGGTGGACAGGAGCGTCGAGGTGAGGCCGTGGGTGTGCTCGCCCGCCCCCTGGAGGTAGATGCCGGCCGACACGTTCGGGGGCGTCAGTACGCGGTAGTCGCGGCCGATCCTGACCTCGTCCTCCTCGTCGCGGAGGCAGAGCTTGGCGGCCCGGCCGAGCACGGCGCCGATGTCCTGGGGCCGGTAGCCGGTGGCGTGGACGAGCAGGTCGGCCTCGATCACCTCGCGGGCGCCGGTGGGCAGGAACTCCACCTCGACGCGGAGCCGGTCGTCCAGCGCGCGCACCTCGCGGATGCGCGAGGCGCGCAGCAGGCGCAGCCGCTCGCTGCCCCGGACCTTCTCCCGGTAGACGGTCCGGTAGAGGGACTCGATGAGGTCCATGTCCACCACCGAGTAGTTCGTGCTCCGGTGGTAGTCGAGCAGGGACTGCTTGACCTGGGGCGGGGCGCCGAAGTAGGTGTCGACGGCGGCCGGGTCGAAGATCTGGTTGGCGAAGGGGCTGTCGTCGGCGGGGGTGTAGCCGTACTTGGCGAAGACGGCGCAGATCTCCGCCTGGTCGAAGGTGCGGTGCAGGTAGTCGGCCGTCTCGGCGGCGCTCTGGCCCGCCCCGAGCACCAGGGCCCTGCGCACCCGGGTCCCGGCTTCCTGGAGCGCGGTCACGCGGGGCAGCAGCTCGCTGTTGTGCCACACGCGGTCGGAGACGACGGTCCCCGGCGGCAGGTGCGGCTCCAGGCCGGTGGCGACGCAGAGGTTGCGCGCGCGGCGGATGAAGGTGCGCTCCGGACGCTCCGGATCGCGGACGATCACGTCGAACGCGTGGACCTCACCGCCCTCCCCGGTCACCGGCTCGACGGACACCACCTCCGCCGAGTACTCGACCAGGTCGCGCATCCGCGCGGCGGCCCACTCGAAGTAGGCGTGGAACTCGATGCGTAACGGGAAGAGCGTCTTGTGGTTGAGGAAGTCCACCAGCCTGCCGCTCTGCTTGAGGAAGCAGAGGAAGCTGAAGTCGCTGGCCGGGTCGCGCATGGTGACCAGGTCTTTCAAGAAGGACACCTGCATGGTCGCGTCGTCGAGGAGCATCCCCCTGTGCCAGCCGAAGTCGTGCTGCTTCTCCAGGAATCCGACGCGGAGCCGCTCGCTCTCCGGGACCCGCGCGTTGTGCTCGGCCAGCGCGATCGCCAGCGCGAGGTTGGATGGGCCGAAGCCGATTCCCAGGATGTCGTAGGTGCCGTCCGGTCCGCTCAGCAGTGTCTCCACCGAGGCATCGCCTCCCTCTGCCGGACATGCTAGATAAGGTTAGCCTAACCTTGCAAGAACCGGAGAGGGAGGCGGCCATCAGAAGATCAGCACGGCCACCAGCGTGGAGGCCAGCAGTCCCAGCATCACCGGCAGGAACGCCTTCCGGGCCAGGTCCAGCACCGAGACGCGGGCGAAGCCCGCGACCGCGATGAGCGAGGACCAGGCGATGAGCACGCCGCCGCCGGCCCAGATGGCGCCCATCTGACCGACGGCCGCCAGGGTGGCCGGGTCGACGCCCGCGGCGGGGCCCAGCGCCCCCGACAGCGAGCCGGTCAGCGGCAGGCCGGAGAACCCGGAACCGTCGAGACCGGTGATCATGCCGATGACGAGCAGGGCGAAGGCCATGAAGAAGGCGTTGGACGGGATCGCGCCCTGCGCGGCGCTCACCAGTTCGAACAGGAAGCTCGGCGCCTCGGCGCCCTCCTCCAGGCCCATGATCCGACCGGCGAAGTCGCCGTTGCCGATGAAGAAGAAGCCGGCGATCGGCAGCACGATGCCCATCGCCTTCATCGAGAACACCAGGCCGTCCACGACGTGCTCGGCGCACGCCTCCAGGCTGCCCCGGGCGTCCTTGGTGATCGAGGCGGCCAGCAGCAGGAGCGCGACCACGCCCCCGACGAGGGCGGCGGCGTCCGAGCCCACCGTCTCGGGGACGAGGCCGGTGAACTTGCCGAGCAGCATGTAGCCGACCACGGCGAGCAGGACGAGCGGCACGATGACGGCGAAGGCCCTGGAACGCCCAGCCCCGGCGCCCTCCCCGGGAGGGCCGCCGTGGCCCGGCCCGCCGTCCTGGGGGGCGGGCGCGACGGCCACCGTGGCGCCGGCGGCGGTCATCTCCACCGGCCCGGCGGCCGTGTGCGCCACCGGCACGCTGCTCCCGGCGGGCTGGGGAACCCCGTTCTGGGCGCCGGTCTCCTGGACGGTCTCGGCGGCGCTCGTGGAGAGCGCCTCCCACGCCTGTAAATGGGTCATGCTCGGCCGCAGGATGTGCTTACGGTTCATGACGTAGACGAGGACCAGCGCCACGCCGCCGGTGATGAGCGACAGCACCATGGCGCGGTCGGCCACCACGCTCGCCTCCACTCCGGCGGCGGTGGCCGACAGGCCGGGGGCGACCTGCATGACGTAGTCGCTCGACAGCGCCATCCCCTGTCCCGCGATGGCCATGGCCAGGGCGGACTGCAGGGGCGGCAGCCCTGCCCTGATGGCCGCGGGCAGCAGGATCGCGCCGATGAGCGGCACGGCGGGGGTGGGCCAGAAGAACAGGCTGATGACGTAGGTCACCGCCGCCATCACCCAGAAGGCGGTGTGCCCGTTGCGCATGACCACCCGGAAGGGCTCGACCATGCGCCGGTCGGCGCCCAGCGACTTCAGCGCGCCGAGCAGCGCGGTCACCAGGGCGATGATGAGGAAGATGTTGAACAGTTCGGCGGCGGCCGTGAGGCTGGCGCCGAAGACGGACCGGAACCCGGAGACGAGGTCTCCGGTGTATGCCCAGGCGGTGAGGAAAGTGGCGGCGACGGCGGGGATGACGATGTTCTTGCGGGCGACCATCACGCCGATGATCACTGCCATTCCCGCCAGGTAAATCCAGTGAGCGGCACCCAGTTCCATGGCACCTCCCTTTCGGTACGGCATCGCGTACCAAAGCTGCGAACTGTTGCACAGAATGTCCTGGGTCGGCCCGAGGCGAACAATGAGGAAACTGCACATTAAGCGCCCGGCTGTTTGTGCAGCGTGCCGATGCGACGGCAGCCCGGAACCGGCTCACGCCCGCGTCGCCGCGCCGGGGGTCGCTCCCCCGGATGTGCAGGACGCCCAAGTTCCGCACGCCGAATCCAACACTTCCTCCATATCCGGACATTGTGGACAGGCAGACACTGTGGTTCGTGCGTTCAGAACGACAGGACTGGCAGGACCCTCCACGGGGACCGGCGGTGTCGGCAGGAGGGATGGTGGCCTCCAGCCATCCCGCCGTCAGCCTCAGCGGGGTGCGCGTGCTCCAGGACGGCGGCAACGCCGTGGACGCGGCCCTCGCGATGGCCGCGATGAGCTGGCTGGCGCTGCCGGGCCAGTGCGGCGTGGGCGGGGACGCCTTCGCCCTGCTGCGGCGCCCGGACGGCGCGGTGGTCTCCTTCTCCGGCAGCGGATACGGCCCCGACGGGGGCGCCGCGGACTTCTACCGGGCGCGCGGGCTGACCGCCGTGCCGATGGAGGGGCCGCTGGCGGTGGCCGCGCCCGGCGCGGTGGCGGCGCTGGCCGCGCTGCACGGCGCCGGCGCCACCCGGAGCCTGGCCGAGCTCTGGGCCCCCGCGATCGACGCCGCGCAGGGCGGGCTGTGCTGCACCGCCAAGACCAGGGCCGACATCCTGGAGCACCGTGACGCCCTGGCCGCCGATCCCGGGACCGCGGCGGTGTTCCTGCCCGGCGGCGCCGTGCCGGCCGTGGGCGCCCCGATCGTCCAGGCGGAGCTGGCCGCCACGCTGCGCCGCCTCGCCGGCGACCCCGGTGACCTCTACACGGGAGAGCTGGCGGAGCGGGCCGTGTCCGCGCTGGCCGCCGCCGGCGCCCCGTTCTCCGGGATGGAGTGGGCCGAGACGGGGAAGGTCGTGCCCGGTCCGGCCCTGACCGGGCGCTACCGGGGCATGGACGTCCACCAGACCCCGCCGCCCTCCCCCGGGTGGATGGTGCTCCAGCAGGCGGGGATGTGCGACGGCACGCTGGCGGAGCTGCCCTGGCTGTCGGCCGAGGCGGTGCACTGGGCGGCGGGCGCGGCGCGGTTCGCGTTCGCCGACCGGCTGGCCCGCTGCGGCGACGGCGACGACGGATGGCGGGAGCTGTTGACACCTGGGGAGATCGCCGCCCGCCGGTCGCTGCTCGCCGCCGGGCGGCTGCCCCACCCGGTTGCCCCGGCGGTGCCTGCGGCGGGCGACACCACCTCGGTGGTGGCCGTGGACGGCGACGGGCGCGCGGTGAGCCTGATCCACTCGCTCGCCTTCACGTTCGGCGCCCGGGTCACGGTGCCCGGCACCGGCGTGGTGCTGAACAACCGGCTGGGCCGGGGGGCGTACCTCCGGGACGGGCACCCCAACGAGGTGGCTCCCCGCCGCCGCCCGCTGCACACGCTGAACGCCTGGCTGGTCACCGACGACGCGGGCCGGCTGCGGCACGCGGGGAACACGCCCGGCGGCGACGGCCAGGTGCAGTGGAACACGCAACTGCTGTCGCACCTCCTCGACCACGGGGCGGACCCCGCGCGGGCGGTGGGCGCCCCCCGGTTCACCGTGCACCCCGGCAGCGACGCCGACACCCGGGGCAGCCCGTACGAGCTGCGGTGCGAGACCCGGCTGGGGCGGCGGACGCTGGCCCGGCTCGCCGGGCTGGGGCACGAGGTGCGGACGCAGGGCGCGTGGGGGGCGGGCGGCAGCGCCCTGGTGATCTCGATCGACGAGGAGTCCGGCGCGCTGCTCGGCGCGGCGGATCCGCGACAGGACGGAGTGGCTCTCGGTGTCTGAGACCGACAGGAGAACGGACGGAGCGATCCCGGAGGAGCTCCCCGAGGTGCCGTGCCCCCGCGGGGCCTACGCGGCCGCCGTGAGCCAGCCGCACCCGCTGTGTCCGGGACGCGGGTACGTGCCCTGCTCGGCGCTGGTGGTGAGCGCCGGGATGACGCCCAGGCGCGACGGCACGCTCACCGTGACCGGCCTGGTCGGCGGCGAGGTCGATATGGCCGCGGCCGCCGAGGCTGCCGGGCTGGCCGCGCGCAACGCCCTGGCCGCGGTGGCGGACGCGGCGGGCGGGCTCGACCGGCTGCGCGGGCTGCTCCGGCTGAGCGTCTTCATCGCCTGCGTGGACGGGTTCACGGAGCTGTCCGCGGTGGCGGACGGCGCGTCCGCCGCGCTGGCCCGTACGGCACCGGCACTCGGCACCCCCGCCCGCACAGCGGTAGGCGTACGGGCCCTACCAGGCGGCGCCCCCGTGGAGATCGAACTCACCGCAGCAGCCCAACACCTCCCGACCACGCAGAACGCCGCACCCGACACCCCCATCACGGAGGACACCGCGCCCGCCGCCCCGATCCCGCGAGACGCCGCACCCGACACCCCCACCGCGCAAGACACCGCACCCACCGCCCTCATCCCACAAAACGCCACACCCGACGCGCTCTCCCAGCGTGTGCCCGAGGAGGCGTGCCGGTGAGCGCGCACGAGGGTCGCAATCTGATCGGGGGCCGGTGGGTGCCCGCGCTCTCGGGTGAGACGTTCACCCGACGCAACCCGGCGGACGTCGACGACGTGGTGGGCGCGTTCCCCGACTCTTCCGCCGCCGATGTGGACGCCGCCGTGGCGGCCGTGGCCGGGGGCGCGGCGGAGTGGGCCGCCACGCCGGCCGAGACCCGGGCGAGGGTCCTGGAGAAGGCCGCCGACCTGCTGGAGGCCCGGGCCGCCGAACTGGCCGCGGAGATCGTACGGGAGGAAGGCAAGACCCTGGCCGAGGCGTCGGTGGAGACCCGCCGGACGCCGATGAACCTGCGCTTCCACGCCGCCGAGGCGGTGCGGATGAGCGGTCAGACCTACGCCGCCCCCGGCAGCGCCCTCGTCTACACCTGGCGGGAGCCGGTCGGCGTGGTCGGCGCGATCACGCCGTGGAACTTCCCGCTCAACATCCCGTCCAGGAAGCTCGGTCCCGCGCTCGCCGCAGGGAACGGCGTGGTGTTCAAGCCCTCGCCGCTCACCCCGCTGACGGCGCAGCGGCTGGTGGAGGCGCTGCTCGCGGCCGGGCTGCCGGCGCGCGCGCTGGCGCTGGTGCACGGCGGCCCCGAGCCGGGCGCGGCGCTGGCCGGCGACCCCAGGGTGGGAGCGGTGACGTTCACCGGCTCGACCG
Source organism: Nonomuraea sp. NPDC054003 (assembly GCF_055585125.1). Classification (NCBI taxonomy): domain Bacteria; kingdom Bacillati; phylum Actinomycetota; class Actinomycetes; order Streptosporangiales; family Streptosporangiaceae; genus Nonomuraea; species Nonomuraea sp. NPDC054003. The sequence continues at coordinate 33,454 of NZ_JBVJKR010000012.1, read as the reverse complement.
CGACCGGCCGCGCCGTGCATGCCGCCGCCGGCCCGTCCCGCCGGGTCCAGCTGGAGATGGGCGGCAAGAACCCGGTGGTCGTGCTGCCCGACGCGGATCTCGACCGGGCCGCTCAGATCATCGCGACCGGGGCGTTCGGGCTCAGCGGCCAGGCGTGCACCGGCACCAGCCGGGTGATCGCGCTCGGCGAGGTGTACGAGCCGCTGCTGGAGCGGGTGGCGAAGCTGGCCGGGGAGCGCACCGTCGGCGACGGCCGGGCGCCGGGCGTGGACATGGGCCCGCTCGCCGCGGACTTCCAGCTCGCCAAGGTGCTCGACCACGTGCGCATTGGCCAGGAGGAGGGCGCGGAGCTCGTCACCGGGGGCCGCAGGCTCACCGGTGACGGCCTGGACCGCGGGTTCTTCGTGTCCCCGGCGGTGTTCGCGGGCGTGCGGCCGGACATGCGGCTGGCCCGCGAGGAGATCTTCGGGCCGGTCCTGGCGTTCCAGCGGGCCGCCGACTTCGAGGAGGCCCTCGCGCTGGCCGACGCCACCGAGTACGGCCTGGCCTCGGGCATCGTCACCCGGGACCTCGGCCGGGCTCTGGACTTCGCCCGGCGCAGCCGTACCGGGCTGGTAAAGGTCAACCAGCCGACCACCGGCATGGCGATGAACGTGCCCTTCGGCGGGCTCAAGGAGTCCGGGACGCAGACCTTCAAGGAGCAGGCCGGGCCCACGATGATGCTCTTCTACACGCAGGAGAAAAGCGTTTATCTGTCCGCGCTCGAATGAGCCGTGCAACGTGCACACGAAATCGGCGGTTCCCTGTGCCGGTTGACCGTACGAAACGAACCGCGGAATTCCTACTGTGAGACGAGAAAAGCCGTCTCGGGGAAAGGGAGACCGGAAATGCCGGAACTGCTGTCGCGGGATGATTTCCGCTCGGCCCTGGAGAACGCGATCAAGGGCCGGCAGGCCTCGAAAGCGAATTTCAGCGTCGCCTGGGCGGAGGGCAAGCTCAAGCGGGAGCATTTCGCCCGCTGGGCCGAGAACCACTACCACTATGTCGGCCCGTTCGCCGACTACCTCGCCTACGTCTACGCCAACACCCCCGACCAGTACACCGGTGCCAAGGACTTCACCCTGCAGAACATGTACGAGGAGGAGCTGGCGGACATCCGGCACACCGATCTGCTCATCAAGTTCGCGGAGGCGTGCGGCACCACCCGGGAGCGGGTGGAGGACCCGGACAACGCGAACCCGATCACCCGCGGCCTTCAGTCGTGGTGCTACGCGGTCGCCATGCGCGAGCACTTCGTGGTGGCCACCGCCGCGCTGGTCGTCGGCCTGGAGTCGCAGGTGCCGAACATCTACCGCAAGCAGATCGTCCCCCTGCGCGAGGTCTACGGCTTCAGCGAGGACGAGATCGAGTTCTTCGACCTGCACATCACCTCCGACGAGGTGCACGGCGAGCGGGGCTACCAGATCGTGCTCGACCACGCCGACACGCCGGAGCTGCAGCAGCGGTGCCTGCGGATGTGCCGGTGGGGCGCCGAGATGCGCTACTCGTACACGCAGGGCCTGTACGACCACTACGTCCGGCCGGACCTCGTGGCCGCGGAGTGAGCACGCCGGCCGAGTGGGTGGAGGTCGCCTCGCTCCGCGAGCTGGAGCGGCGCAACCGCAAGCTGGTCACGGTGGGCGCCGAGCAGATCGCGCTCTTCCTGGTGGACGGCGAGGTGTACGCGCTGGCCGACACCTGCGTGCACAAGCGGCGTTCGCTCAGCAAGGGCACGCTGTTGCACGGCAGGGTGATCTGCCCGGGTCACCAGTGGTCGTTCGACCCGCGCACCGGTGAGGCCGACGGGCAGGACCGGTGCCAGCCGGTGCACGCCGTACGGGTGGACGACGGCGTGGTCTACGTGGACCCGCGGCCGCGGGCGCTGACGGCGGAGGAGAGCCGATGATCCGGTCGGTGCTGGTGGCCGGGGCCGGGCAGACGGCCGCCGTGGCGGCCCGGACGCTGCGGCGGCTGGGCTTCGATGGCCGTGTCACGCTCGTCGGCGCCGAGCCGGAACCGCCCTACCAGCGCCCGCCGCTGTCGAAGGAGTACCTGGCGGGCGAGGAGGACCGGGCGGGGCTGGACCTGCTGACCGCGCGATGGTGCGCGGCCAACGAGGTGGAGCTGCTGCTGGGCACCGCGGTGACCGCCGTGCGCGGCGCGGACCGCGCCGTGGAGCTCGCCGACGGCTCCACGGCCGCGGCCGACGCGCTGCTGATCGCCACCGGGGGGCGGCCGCGCGCGCTGCCGGGGGTGGCCGGCGACCGGGTACGGTACCTGCGCACCGTGGCCGACGCCGACCGGCTCCGCGCCGACCTGCGGCCCGGGGCCCGCGTCGTGGTGGTCGGAGCCGGGTTCATCGGCTCCGAGGTGGCCTCCACGGCGCGGGCCAGGGGCGCGGCGGTGACCGTGATCGAGCGCCTTGACCACCCGCTCGGGCAGGTGCTCGGCGAGGAGATGGGCGACGTGTGCGCCGCGCTGCTCCGCGCCGGCGGGGTGACGCTGCGCACCGGGGAGAGCGTCGTGGAGTACGCCGAGACGCCGGACGTCGCCGCCGTGCGGACCAGCGCCGGCCGGATCGTCGAGGGCGACGTGGTGGTGGTGGGCGTCGGCATGGTGCCCAACGTCGAACCGCTCGCCGGCTCGGGCATCGACCTGGACGACGGAGTCCTGACCGACGAGTACTGCCGGACGAACGTGCCGGGCGTCTACGCCGCCGGTGACGTCGCCCGCGCCTTCCATCCCCTGGCCGGCAGGCCGGTCCGGGTGGAGCACTTCGACAACGCCAGCGGCCAGGGCGCCGCGGCGGCCAGGAACATCCTCGGCCGCGACGTCCCGTACACGACCCCCCACTGGTTCTGGTCGGAGCAGTTCGGCCGCGACCTGCAGTACGCGGGACACGCCGAGGGCTGGGACGAGCTGGTCGTGCGCGGCTCGGCCGAGGAGTTCGACTTCGTCGCCTTCTACCTGCGCAAGGGCGTGCTCAAGGCCGCCTTCGGGATGGACCGGGGCGCCGAGGTGTCCGCGGCCCGGCAGCTCATGGCGGCCGGGGCCGCACCCGACCCCGCCGCGCTCCGCGACGAGGACACCGACCTGATCGACCTGCTCTGAGGAGAGACCATGGAATACCGGCGCGTCGCACGGTCCGGGCAGGTGCCCGACGGGCTCGTACGCAGATTCTTCGTGGACGAGGTGGAGGTCGCGGTGGCGCGCTGGGACGGCCGGGTCCACGCCATGTCCAACTACTGCACCCACCTGGACTGCCTGCTCTCCTCCGGCCGGGCCACCGAGGAAGGGCTGCTCTGCTCCTGCCACGGCAGCGTCTTCGACTACGAGTCAGGCGAGCCGATCCTGCCGCCCGCGACGCGTCCCATCAGGGTGTATCCGGTGCGCGAGGAGAACGGCGAGATCTTCGTCCTGCTTCCCGACGACGCCAAGGAGCAGGACGGGCCCAGGCGCCGGCGGCAGGCCGCCCAGGGCTGAGCCGTCAGGGGGCCTCGACGGAGTCGACGGGCGGGGACAACTCGTCGGAGAGCGCGCCGGTGACCGCCGCGAGAGTGTCGATGTGGTGCGCGAGCCAGACCATGAACTGGGCGTCGGCCGACCGGATGTCCATCCGCAGCGCCCTGGAGGCCCGGTCCAGCTTGTACAGCATGGTGTTGCGGTGCAGCTTCAGCGTCCGGGCGGCGGCGTTCAGGTTGCCCGCGGACCTGATGTAGGCGAGCACCACCTGCTCCAGGTCGCCGGTCTGGCTGTGCACGCGGCGCAGCGCGTCCAGGATCTCCCTGGCGAACGCCCGCCCCTCGACGCTGGCCGCCACGTCCTTGAGCGCGGCGTGGACGCGCAGGTCGTCGTACCCGCACACGGGGGCGGCGCCGGTGTGCCGGGCCAGCCCCATCGCCACCCGCGCCTCGTAGTAGCTGGCCGCCACCCCCGCCGCGCCCCGGCCGGCGCGCCCGTGGGTGAGCCGCAGGTCGTCCCCCAGGTGAGGGCGGAGAGCCCGGTGCAGCTGCCCGGCGAACTGCGCCACGGACGCCTGCCCGGCCAGCGCGTCCCCGGTGACCTGCCGGATGACCACGATGAAGGGGCCGATCGCGGCGGCCAGCGTCCGCTGGGTGTCGGAGGGCTCGACCACCTGGACCATGCGGGTCACGGCCCCCGCCCGGCGCTGGTCGCGCCGGCCGGCCGGCAGCAGGGCGCCCGCCGTCAGCACGTGCACCGCGTAGCGGCCCTCCGGGTCGAAGCCGTGGTGGCGGGCGCGGGCCTCCAGCTCGTGCGGGTCGGCGAAGCGGCCGTGCACGAGCGACTCGACGAAGTCGCCCCTGGCCTGCTCCTCGGCGGCCCGCACCGAACGCTGGCGTAACATCTCCGAGCCGGTCAGGGTGGCCCCGTGCTCGGCGATGACCCGGTGCTGGGCCAGGTCGTGGGCGTCCGGCGGCCAGACGTTCTCCACGAGCACCAGCCTGCCGTACAGGTCGCCGCCCACCACGATAGGCGCGATCAGGACACGGACCGGGTCGTCCAGCTCGCCTTCGCGCAGGTTGAGCTCCGTCAGCGTCCGGGCGCAGTCGTCGCTCTCCCGCAGGTCGGGCAGGCGTTCGGCGATGAGGTCGGCGATCCTGGCCGGTTCGGCGGCCAGACCGGCGGCGCCCGGCTCGAAGCCCGCGCAGACGAGGGTCTCGCCGTCGGCGTCCATGACCAGGACCGGGCAGCGGGCGAGCCCGGCGACCGCCCGCGCCATGGCCGGGATTCCCGACCCCCTGGCCAGCACCTCGGCCAGCGTGCGGTGCACCCGCGAGCCGTACTCCAGCACGTGAGAGGTCTGGGCCAGCGCCTTCTGCCCCACCAGGCGGCTCACCGCACGGTAGTCGGCCTCCGCCGGCAGCACGAGCAGCGGGATGCGGGCCTCCTCGGCCGCCCGCGCGGCCCTGGTCAGGTCAGGGACGCGGCCCTCGGGGGACGGCCAGACCAGCAGCGCGACGGCGTCCCTGCGGGCGAGGTCGGCGACCAGCGCGCACGCCTCGTCCGGCTCGGCCAGCGCGTCCGCGGGCAGGTGGACGACCATGCCGGAGAGGTCCGGCGAGGACACCGGCCCGGCCTCCCCCAACTCGGACAGCGGCAGGCACCAGGACGCGCTCCGGCTCAGCCCGGCCGTGCCCGCGATGACCCGGCCGCGCAGCAGAGGTTCGGCCAGAAGCGCTCGCAAGGAGATCTGCCCACTGGGGTCACGGTCCTGGGCATCGATCAGGTCGACACTGCTGGGGGACGTCTGTGCCATGTGCCCAAATCCTGTCTCGCCGGTTCGGCAGTGTGTACGTAGCCGTGGGCCACCGGCCCTCGGAGACTGACGGTGTCAACGGAGTCGCCGCGAGTCACGGGTGAGGAGGGAGGACGGATTTCCCTCATTTTCCATTTCGGGGGAACGGAAGGCAATAGCCCGATGTCAGGGACCGCGGGTCGCCGGTAAATGGCGTCGCGCCGCTTTCTCTTGTCAGACGGCCGGAATATTCATGCGGGCAGGAGCTGAAAAGGCAATGCACACGGTTTTCCGCCTCACCCTTGAGGACGCCCTCGTCATGCTGGAGGCCGCCGAACAGGAGGCCCGCCGCATCGGCGTCAAACAGACCATCTGCGTCGCCGACGACGGGGCCCATCCGATCGCCCTCCACCGGATGACCGGCGCCCGCCTCACCGGAGTGGAGATCGCGATCGCCAAGGCTTTCACCGCGGCCGGCCACCAGCGCGACACCCACCTCTTCAACGAACCCCCGAACGGCCCAGCCCTGCCCGGCAACGAGGCCTTCGGCATCAGCCACATGCACCCCGGCAGGTTCGCCGTCTTCGTCGGCGGCTTCCCCATCGTGCACGAGGGCCAGGTGGTCGGCGCCGTGGGCGTGAGCGGCGGCAACGGCGAGCAGGACAAGGCGGTGGGCGCCGCGGCACTGCGCGCTTTCCGGGAGAAGGTGGCGGCTCCGGCCACGAATGACGGCGAACCACCGCACGCCCCGGCTTGACCGGACCGGCGCCAAAAGGCACGCCCGGTTCATTCTTACGCCGATTACAGATCCATTCTGTTTACCGATGATTCGCCATCTCACCCAAAGTCAGAAAGGAGAGTCCGACGGGAGTTCCGTGTAGCCCGCGAGCGTCTGGATCTGCTCCTGGGTGAGCACCCCGGAGAAGGCCCACACGTCGTCGATCACGCCGGACCAGTGCTCGCCCCAGGCACCCGCGGTCTTCGTACGGCCCAGTTGGAGCGGGCCGGTGGCGTCGAAGCCGATCGTGTGCCAGCGAGCCGAAACCCGTTCCTCGGTCTCCTCAAGCCAGCCGTTGACATACAGCCGCAGGACGTCCGCGAAGGAGTCGTACACGATGGCCACATGGTCCCAGTCGAGCTGGCTCTGATAGGCGGAGTGCTCCGCCCGCTGAGCCACCGCGCCTGACGCGTCGGAGCCCGGCATCTCGACCTGCCAGCCGCCGGCGCCATCCGCGGCGGAAGGGTCATACCGCACGGTGAAGCCGCTGTTGGTGCTGCCGGCCTGAGAGAAGACGGCCGATCGGGCGGTGGGCCTGCCCGCGGCGGTCACCCAGCCGGCGACGGCGAAGCTGCGGCTGGTCGACACCACTGGCCCGGTCGTGGCGGCGTGGTCGCCGGCGCCGACCAGCACCAGGGCGCCCATCGGGGAGCCCAGCCAGCCGGCCGCCTGATCCACGTGAGCGTCGCCCCCCATGGTGAGGTGGCGGCCGTGGCCGGTGCCGTCCTGCCCGTCGGTGTTGAGCGTCCAGCGGCCGGAGAGCACGGGGTGACGGGTGAACAGGTCTGCGGCCTCCTCCGCACTGACCAGGCGGTCGTAGACCTGTACATCGTCGATCTCCCCGGGGAAGAAGTCCACTGCGGCGCCGTTGTGCTTCGCGCGGCCGATGGCCATCGGGCCGGTGGCGTTCCAGGTGACGGCCCTGGACGGCGTCGGCGTCGGTCAGGCTGAACGACCAGCGGTTCTCGTCCTTGACGTACTGCAGGTAGAAGCCGCTGACCACGTCGCCGTCCTGGTTGACGACGGTGGCGAAGCCGTCGGTGTGGGCGAGCCTGCCCCAGGCGCCCACCGCGTACGTCCTGGAGGTGTCGACGACCGATGCGGACGTCTCGGCATGGCCCGTCGAGCCGTCACCGCGCATCGCGGTCCCCACCTGACCGTCCACCCCCAGCGTCACGCCGCCGGCAGCGTCGTAGTCGAATGTCTCGGTGCGGGGGCTCGCGCCACCGGTCTGGGAGACCGAGCGGAGCTGGTGCCCCTGCCCAGCGGGCGCGTTGGCGTAGGACCTGACGGTGTCGGTCTCGCCGCCGATGCCGACCGGACTTCCCGGGTGCGGGTTCCGGTCGCGTCGTAGGAGTAGCTGTGCCAGTAGGGCGCCGGCCCGCCGACGGCGGAGACCGCCGGGACCGCCGAGCAGCCGGGCGTGGCCTGGCTCCACGCCTGAATGAGGCGCTGGAGGTGGTCGTAGTCGAAACACTGCGTATCAGTGCCCGACCGGGACACGTCCGAGATCAAGGTGAAAGACCCGGCCTGGTCGTAGGTGTAGGTAGCGTTGCGGTCCGCGCCGGTCATGCCTTCGCGCTCGGCTCGGGCGGTGGCCAGCCGGCCCGAACCGTACTCGTAGGTGAAGGTCTGCCACACCTTCTTGCCGCCGGTGGTCAGCTCGTACTGCAGAGGGTCGCCGATCGCGGAGTACACGGTCGCACCGACATAGGTGCCGAGACTGCCGGTGAGGCGGGTGGCTCGGGCCAGCTCGTCATAGGTGGTGGTCACGCTCTCGGCGGGCAGACCGCCTGCCGCCGGGAAGCCTTGGGTGCGGACCGTGCCGTCCGGGTTGTAGGCGGTGGTGAAGGTGTAACTTCCGGCCAGGGCTCCTTCCGTCTCCGGGATGACGACGGTGTATCTGACGGCACGGCCCTGGTGGTCGTAGGCGTCGATCCGCTCGGTGTAGGGGTGGCCGTCCGTGTAGCGCGTCTGCGTGACGAGGTCGCCCTTCCGCACGGTGTCGTAGGTCTTGGTGGTGGTGCCGGTGTCGGGGTCGACCGTCTTGGTTCTACGGCCGCGCAAGTCGTAGGTGTTTGACCAGGTGTTGCCGGCGTGGTCGCGCATCGTGGCGAGCTCGCCGGCCGGGGTGTAGGTGTAGGTCGTGGTCTGGTGGGGGCCGGTCGGGGACGCTCCCTCGTACTGGCGCAGAGCGGTTCTGCGGCCCCGGGCGTCGGTGACGGTGACGGTGGGGGTGGCGCCGTCGGGCGGGTCGACGGCCACCCAGTCGCCGCCGTACGTGGTCACCGTGCGCCACTTCTCCTGGACGTCGTTGCCGCCGACGACGAACCGGCGCAGGGTCTCCCGGTTCAGCCCGTCGTAGGCGAATGTCAGCTGCGCCTCGACGTCACCGGGCGTCGCGACGCCGAAGAGCGAGGAGTCAGGGTCCTGGTGGTGACGGCGCCGATCTTCCCCTCGGCGACCTGGTAGGCGTGCTCGATGTCGGGGGTGTCGGTGGTGGCGCGGCCCGGCAGCCAGACCTTGGTGAGCCGGCCGAGCGCGTCGTGGGTCAGGTTGGTGGTGCGGCCGGCCGGGTCGGTCCGTGCGGTGGCCCGGCCGTGGGCGGGATCGAGGGTCTCGATCGTGACGTGCGCGCTCGACGGGTCCCCAGGCGTGACGGGCGGTCCGGTGGTGACGGTCCGGGTGGTCAGTCCGGCCGTCTCGGTGTAGGTGGTCGTGTGGCCGGCCGCGTCCGTGACGGCCGTAACTCTGCCGTACGCGTCGTACGCGGTGCGGACGGAGGGCACGTTACGTCGCCCCGGTGCCGTCGTGCGCCGCGATCTTCTCCACCCGGGTTGGGTCTCCCTTGCTCGGCGCAGCGCCGAACGCGCCCCCGTCGTAGAAGGTGCGGACGTCGGAGACAATCCCGTCCGGCCCGGCCTGGGTGGCGGAGCAGCGGGCGGCGACCGTCTCGACGCGGGCGGGCAGGTCGCGGATCCAGGCGGCGTCGTTGACGGCGTACGTGGTGGTGGTGCACAGGTCGTCGTCCTGGCGGGCGGTGTCGCCCTGGTCGTCGACCTCGGTCGGCAGGCCGGTCACGGTGTCGTGGGCGGTGTCGGTGCGGGTCTGCCGCCGCCCGCCGCCGTCCATGGCGGTCCAGGTGCGGGTGGTGGCGACGCCGGTCAGGACCGCGGCGGAGGTGCCCCAGGAGCGGGTGCGGGAGGCGGTCTCGTGCTGCCAGGGGGTGTTGACGGTCTTGGTGTGGACGGTCCGGTCACCACCTGCGCGCGCGTCGACAGCCCTAATGCCGCATCAGGCGACGTTCGCCCTGTTGTGACGTGCGCTGATCCCGGCGCGGTGCACTTCGTCGTGGTGATCGCTGGAAGACCGCGGTGCTCCTGGGTGTTGTCTCCGAGTGTGAAGATCAGCGAAGCCTCCAGGGTCAGCGGTGTGAGTGTGAGATCGCTGCGGCACTACGAGGATGAGGGCTTGATCGTCCCTGGCCGATTCAGCAATGGGTTCCGCGACTACTGCCAGTCCACGATCGACCGGGTGCTCATCATCCGCTCGCTGCTGGAGTCCGGGCTGCCCGTACGGTTGATCAGGGAAGCCCTGCCCCGCCTCACCGACGGACCCGATGCCGGCACCGGCGTGGTGTGCGCGGAGTTCCTGCACGAGGTGCAGAGCTATCGCGATCGGCTCGCCGCGCGCATCGCGATTCTCAGCGATCAGCAGGCGGCACTCGACGCCTACCTTCGAGAAGCCTGCCGCACTGATCTCTGACAGCTACTTGACCCTGACGTAAGTGTGAGGCTCCTACCTTCGGCGCATGGAGATCAACGAGCAGCACACCGCTGAGCAGTGGGTACGAGCGCTGGTCCAGCGGTCGCACCGGGGACCGGAGGATCTGACCCTCACGGCCGATCATCGCCGCCCCACCCCAGGGCCCGGCGAGTACCTGATCCGCGTGGGCGCCGCCGGGGTCAACTTCGCTGACGTCATGCAGACCCGTGGAACTTACGGAGGAGGCCCGCAGGCGCCCTATGTGGCGGGTTTCGAGGCCGCCGGGGAGATCGTGGGTGTTGGCCCGAACGTTGAGAGGCCACTGCGGCTCGGCACCCGCGTCGTCGGAGCCGGCCCCGGCGCATTCTCGCAGTACATGACGATGCCGACTGCGGGTGTGCTGCCCGTGCCTTCCGGCTGGAGCGATGCCGAAGCCCTCGGCCTGGTGCTGAACTGGGCTACCGCCTTGGCGGCACTGAAGCCGTTGGGCGAGATCAAGACGGGTGAGGTGGTGCTCGTTCATGCCGCGGCCGGAGGCGTGGGGCAGGCCGCCGTTCGTCTCGCCCGCCACTACGGTGCACGCGTGATCGCCACGGCCTCACCAGCGAAGCACAACACCGTCGAAGCGCTCGGCGCCGACGAGATCCTCGACAGCCGGCGTCCCGATCTGGCTGAGGCGATCACCCGCCTGACCGGCGGGGTCGACCTGGTCCTGGAATCGGTGGGACAGGCCACGTTCAAAACCAGCCTGTCGGTCACCAAACCCTTCACCGGACGCGTCATCGTGTTCGGCGCCGCTTCCGGCGACGCCACCCTGACCACGCACGACCTGGTCTTCACCCACCAGGTTCAAGTCAAGGGCCTGCACATCGGTGCGCTGGCGACCGCGGTCCCGTCGATCTATCAGTCGTTGCTCGTCGAGATCGACGCTCTCATCGCCCACGGTGTGTACACGCCCGGCACCCCCCAGGTTCACCCCCTGGCTGAGGGGGCGACGGTGCTGCGGGAACTCGAAGCCGGCCGGACCCGCGGCAAACACGCCCTCGATCCTTGGCGCTAGTCGTGCCGCGTCCGGCAACCTCCGCCCTGTTCACGACCTCGCGGAGCCGTTCGTCGGCGGCATGCTTGCTCCGCCAGATGATGTACCGGCGGAACATGCCGCCCTGCTCCTTATGGCCGGCGCTGCCGATGACGGAGGGAAAGGCGCATAGGGAGAATGGTTTCAGCCTTTCCCCGTGAGTGAGGATCCCGTTGTTCGCGAGACGGCTCGATTGAGGTAGTACGCACGAAAGCGGCGGCCCGGTTCACTTCCATGCCATTAACCGGCGTAGTCCGATTAACTGCGAAAAGTCATCTCACAATGGGGCAATGACCGACCCTCGACAGCCTCATCCGGACGACCCCTGGGCCTCCCGGCCACAGCGGCCACCGATGCGACACGGGCGGCAGCCGTCCCCCGATCACGCGTTCCCCCGGTCCGACTTCGGACAGTGGGACAACACCGGTCAGACCCGAGGAACCGGCCACCGGAACCACGGCCCGCAGGACCAGTTCGACCCTCGGGCCTGGCAGGACGGGTTCGGCATGAACCTGCCTCCGTATGACACGCCGCCCAGGCGCAACACCGGCCTGATCGTCGCGCTTTCCGTCGGCCTGGCCGTGGTCCTGGTGGGCGGGGGCGTGGCCTACTACGTCAACGCCTCCGGCTCCGCGCCCGCCGCCCAGCCGAGCACCGCGCCCTCGTTCCCCACGACGGCGCCCTGGCAGTCGGGCGAGCCGTCCGAGGAGCCCTCGCAGGAGCCGACCGCCGAGCCCGAACCGACAGCCGCGCCGGACGAGTCGGGGACGCGATTCGCGCACACCGAGTTCCAGGACTGGCGGTTCGAGTTCCAGGGCGTGCGTTACTCGGCCAAGAAAGTCGGCGGCTGGACGTACGACACGTGCGACCCGGTGGACGCCCGGGGTGTGCTGGCCGGGAACAAGTGTCAGCGCGCCATTCAGATCGCCTACACGGCCTACCGCGGACATGTGAAAGCGGTGCAGGTCATGATGGAGTTCCCGACGGCCTCCGTCGCCAGGGCCACGGCCAAGAAGCTGCAGAAACAGGCGGGCAATTCGGTGAACACCCGCAGGGACATGACGCATGCCGATTTCGCCTACGGGATGATCCGTACGAACCCGTCGCAGAATTACGTGGTCGCCACGGTCGTCACCGCCGACAGGTCGGCCAAGGCCAAGGCCGAGGATTTCCACCTTTATCTGCACGCCTACGCGGCCAGCCGGCTCCTGCTGCGCGACGTGACCGTCACCACGTGACCCTCGGCGGCACTGTCGCCAAGTCATCCACAAGTCATCCACAAGATCGATTCGTCACCATGTGCGGTTGTGCGTGGAAATCACAGCAGTAAGTTGCGAAAGATCGCCGCAGCCGCGGTGGTCGCGATGGCGGTCGCGCTGCCCGCCCTACCGGCGGTCGCCGACGACGGCGCCGACGAGCGTCCCGACGTGCCCGTCGGCACCTGGCTGGCCGCCCGCACCCAGCCGGCGGTGCAGCTGATCAGCCTCACCTACACCGGCACGGTCGCCGTGCCGTCGAGCGCGCTCAACCAGGCCGCGTTCAACCAGCTCACCGTGCAGGCCACCGACGCCGTGACGTCGGGCAAGATCTCCGCGGACGAGCGCAGCATCGCCAAGTGGATGTTCCAGCGGATCGCCGGCAACGTGGACGCCTACCTCACCGTGAGCTCGCCGGAGCGCACCGTCGAAGCCGAGGTCGGCGGCCTGTGCACCGGCTGGTGGGTGACCCCCGACGGTTACATGGTCACCGGCGCGCACTGCGTCCAGGTCGGCGACACCGAGCTCGCGCAGATGTTCGCGCAGCAGGCGCTGGCCACGTTCAACAAGGAAGACGCACAGGGGATCGTCAGCGGCCTGCAGGGCATCGAGACGGACGAGGAGATCCTCAAGCTCGCGCAGCAGATCTTCGTCACGTTCAACAGCACCCACATGAAGATCCGCGGCCTGCAGCAGAGCCTGACGGTTCTGCAGAGCCTGCCCGGCGGCGGCGTGGACAAGACCGCCAAGGCCGTACCGGCCGAGCTGGTCTCGGTGGGCGAGAACTACCCCGGCAAGGACTTCGCGCTGCTCAAGGTCAACGGCCAGCAGAACATGCCGACCGTGCCGCTCGGCGACGACGGCGACGTGCGCACCGGCGACACGCTCTACATCAGCGGCTTCCCCGGCCTGGTCACCAACACGGCGTTCTTCAGCCTGGAGTCGAGGCTGGAGCCGGCGCTGACCGAGGGCCCGTACAACGCCACGCGCGCCACGCAGACCGGCGTGCCGTACATCCAGACCCAGGCGCCCTCCTACCACGGCAACTCCGGCGGCCCCGTCTTCAGCAAGGACGGCAAGGTCATCGGCATGCTGATCGCCGGCACCGTGAGCGAGGGCGGCGAGGCCTCGGAGAGCGAGAGCTTCGTGCTGCCGGTGAGCATCGTCAAGGAGAAGCTCGGCGAGAAGAACATCAAGGCGGCCCAGGCCACCACGACCACCCGGTACAACGAGGCGCTGAACGACTACTTCCGTCACTACTACGAGGACGCGCTGCCGAAGTTCCGCGAGGTCCAGGCGCTGTTCCCGAACCACCCGTACGTGGCCAAGTACATCAGCGACACCCAGCAGGCGATCTCCGCGGGCAAGGACCAGTCGCCCCGGCCGATGCTGATGTGGGTGCTGATCGGTGCAGGTGTGCTGGTCGCCCTGGTGGTCGCGCTGATCCTGGTCAAGGTCCTGCGCGGCCGCCGGCGTCCCCCGCCGTCCTTCCCCCCGCACCCGCCGGGCGGCGGCTACGCCCAGCCGTCGCCGTACCCGATGCAGCAGCTCCCCGCCGCCCCGCATCACCAGGCGCAGAGCCCGTACGGCTCAGGCCCGCAGCACAACAACGTCCCGTACGGCGCGGACCAGTACGGCGGCCACCAGGGCGGCCAGTACGGCCAGTACGGCGGCGGTCCCTACGGCGCCCACCAGCCGGGCGGTCAGCACAGCGGCCCGCACGGCGCCGGCCCGTACGGACAGCCCGCGCCCCCGCAGGGCCGGCCCCAGCCGCCCTACGAGGACCGGACCCGCGACGTCCGTTTCGGCCAGTTCGCACCCCCACCTGACGACAGGCCCTCCTGACATCCACCGGCCCGGCCCAGGCGTTCACCCGCCCTGGCCGGGCCGTCGGCTCACCGTGATACACGTGCCGGCCGGATGTGGCCTGTCAATCCTGGACGGCACCGCGGCGTTGACCTCCTTCCCTCCGGTGAAACATTGGGGTTCTCGCATCGGCAAGGAGGCCTGATGTCCACCTCGACCCCGCATTCGCACGACCCGCTCGACCAGGTCGTCGTCCAGGCGCTGACGGACGTGCACGCCCAGCACCAGGGCCTGTTCACCCAGGTCCTGGTCATGGTCGACAGCGACGTCTCGTTCGACGACGCGAACAGCTACCGGACGGCGGTCAAGGCGGCCGGCTCCGGAGGGGAGGAGCGTTACTCCCTGACCTCCGCGAGCAAGGGCGCGCACCCCCGGCCGTCCGGGATCAGCGCGGACGAGGCACGCCTGTCCAGCCGTGACAGCGAAGTCGCCGCGCTGCAGGACGCCTACGACTGGATCGAGGGACAGGGCACGCAACTCCAGAATGTCCGCACCATCCACGTCCTCGTGGTGAGCAACATCGGCCCCTGCGACGCGTGCAAGAAGCGCCTGGAGTACTTCTGTGACGACGTCGTCCAGCTGTTCGGCGAGCAGGTCGAGGTCATGGTCGACAGCGTCTACGACACGGCCGCGGCAGGCACGACGATGAACCGGTCGGGGTTCGACTCCACGTACGGCTACTCCGGGGCGACCGCCTGCACCACCGCGTCCGGCAAGAAATTCTGGCGGCTCCGGCAGGAATTCCGCCCCAAGTCCTGAGACCCGGCGCCGGTGTGACGGCTCTGCCCGCCCGGGTAAGCAGATGCCTATGGGACGGCTGCGGCAGCTGGCCGGGAACACCCCGGCGCATCGGGATCGAGTGGTCGACCTGCTGCGCGCCGTCGCGATCATCGCCGTGGTGACGGGTCACTGGCTGGCCGTGTACGTGACGTACGACGGCGGCCTGCGGGGCGGCAGCGTGCTGGACGTCGTTCCGTGGACGCGCCGGCTGACCTGGCTGTTCCAGGTGATGCCGGTCTTCTTCCTGGTCGGCGGGGTAGCCGGCGCGGCCTCTCTCACCTCCCACCGGAAGCGCGGCGGCACCGCCGTGAGCTGGATCCTGGGCCGTACGGACCGGCTCGTCCGGCCCACCACCGCGCTCCTCGGCGTGCTAGCGGTCTGCGCCCTGGCCGCACGGGCGCTGGGGGTCGATCCGGAGCTGGTCGGCACCGGGGTGTGGATGGCGGCGATCCCGCTCTGGTTCCTCGTGGCCTACCTGGCCGTGGTGGTCCTCACCCCGTTCATGCACGCCCTGCACCGCAGGTACGGGCTCGCCGTGCCGATCCTGCTGACCGTGCTCGTCGGTGTGGGTGACGTGGCGCGGATGACCTCGGTCCTCGGCTTCGCGGCGTACGGCAGCTTCCTGTTCGCCTGGCTGGCCGTCTACCAGCTCGGATTCTCCTGGCAGGACGGGCGCCTGCCGTCCGGGCGGCGCGTTGGGCCGCCGCTCGCCCTGGCCGGGTTCACCGCCCTGGTGGTGATGACGGTGGCCGGGCCGTATCCGATCAGCATGGTGGGGATTCCGGGAGAGGAGATCCAGAACACCTCCCCGCCCACCCTGGCGCTGCTGGCGCTGGCCGCCACGCAGGCGGGCCTGGCCCTGTGGCTGCGTGATCCGGTCAACCGGTGGCTGCGCCGCCCGCGCCCGTGGACGGCGGTCGTGGCGGTCAACTCCGTGATCATGACGGTGTTCCTGTGGCACATGACGGCCGCCGTGCTGGGCGTGGCTGCGCTGTATCTGACGCAGGTGCTGCCTGACCTGCCGCCCGGCTCCTCGTTCTGGTTCGTCCTGCGGGTGCCCTGGCTCCTCGCGCTGGCCCTGATCCTGGCCGGCCTGGTGGCGGTTTTCGGGCCGATCGAGCGGCGCGCCGGTCCACGGCCCGACCCGCAAGCCTCACCGATCGTGCCGGCCGTCGCCGGGATGGCGTGTGTGCTGGCCGGTCTGCTCGTCGCCGCGATGGCGGGCCCCGGCAACCACGGCCCCACCGGCCTGTCGACCCCGGGCCTCGTCACCTACTTCGCCGGGGCGGCCATCCTCCGCCATGCCCGCCGAGGTTAAAGCGCAGGTCAAGGCAGGTACGGCGCTTAACTCAGCCTTAAGCAGCCGCATGCACTCTTGGGGTAACAGATGCACATCGGGGAGGAAACCTCACATGACCACTGAGCCGGAAACCGCAGAGAACGAGCCGTCCAAGCGCCGCTTCCCTCGCACTCTGCTCCTCACCGCGACCGCCGCGCTCGTCGTCGCCACCGGCGCCGGCGTCGCCACCGCTGCGGCCGCCTCACCCCCGTCGGGCACCCCCACCCCCACGGCCACCGAGTCCCCGTCGACCGGCCCGTCCGACAAGCCTTCCAAGAAGGAGGACCGCCGGCACTGGGACGGCCCCAAGATCAACCTTCACGGCGAGTTCGTGGTGCGGGAAGGCGAGGGCGAGTACGTCACCGTCGCCACCCAGCGCGGCGAGGTCACGGCCGTCGACCAGGACTCGCTCACCGTCAAGAGCGAGGACGGCTACTCCAGGGAGTACGCGGTCGGCGCCGACACCCGGATCAACCGCGACGCCACCATCGACACGGTGAAGACCGGGCAGAAGGTCTCCGTCCTGGCGAAGGTGGACGGCGAGACGGCCACCGCCGTCGCGATCCGCGCCAAGTCCGAGGGCGAGGGGAAGGGGAAGGACCGGCGCCACATGGACGGGCCGCACGAGCACCGTCACGGCAAGCCGGAGTCTTCCTGACCACTGCCGACTGTCAAGCCGGGCGCCCGGCTTGACAGAGGCATTGACCTCGGGTAGTCACTTCCTTACCTTGTGTAGCCGTCAGGGAAGGGCGTGGCACCCTGAAAGCGAACCCGCCGGGCGTGCCCCGCCCGCGTCACGATCTCCGCGTCCCGGCCGAGCTGGTCGCGACGGCCGGGCGCGGGCTGGGCGCCGGTGGCCGGCCGCGCAAGCGCGTGCTGGTCATCGGAGCCGGGATGGCCGGGCTGGTCGCCGCCTACGAGCTGATGCGCCAGGGCCACGAGCCCGTGGTCCTGGAGGCCCAGCAGCGGGTCGGCGGGCGGGTGCTGACCCTGCGCGACTTCGCCCCCGGTCTGTACGCGGAAGCGGGGGCGATGCGCATACCCCGCGTGCACGATCTCACCCTCGCCTACTGCGAACGGTTCGGGCTGCCCCTGCGCCCCTTCGTCATGAACAACCCCCGGACGCTCGCGTACATCCAGGGTGTCCGGACGACCATCGGCGAGCTCGGGCGCAACCCGCAGCTCGTCGACTTCGGCCTGGCCGAGCACGAGCGCGGCCGCACCTACGAGGATCTGTGGCGCACCGCCACCCAGGAGATCCACGACCTTTACGCGCTGGAGGGCGAGAAGGCGCTCGACCGCATCTGCGCCGAGTACGACCGCTACTCCATCCGCGGCTTCCTGCGCGAGCGTGGGTTCTCCGAGGGGGCGATCGAGCTCTACGGCGTGATGAGCTTCCGCGAGTCCAACCTCAACGCGGCCGTCATCGAGCAGTTCCGCGAGATCGTCGGGCGGGCGTTCGAGGACATGCAGGAGATCGTGGGCGGCGCCGACCGGCTGCCCGTCGCGTTCTACCGCGAGCTGAGGCGCCACATCCGGTTCGGCCACGAGGTGACGGCCATCGAGCAGGACGACCACTCGGTGACCCTGCACGTCCGTACGGGCTCGGGCCGCACGTCGATCACCGGCGACCACGCCATCTGCGCCATCCCGTTCTCCGTGCTGCGCGACGTCGAGACCAGGCCCGCCTTCTCCCGCCGCAAGCAGCGCGCCATCCGCGAGCTCAACTACAACGCCTCCACCAAGATCCTGCTGCAGGTGCGGCGGGCGTTCTGGGAGCGGACCGACGGCATCGTCGGCGGCACCACGGTCACCGACCTGCCGATCCGGCGCATCTGCTACCCCTCGCATCCCGCCGACGGCGACGAGCGGGCGGTCCTGCTGGCGGCCTACACCTGGGGGCAGGACGCGCTGCGCTGGGGCGCGATGCCCGCCCAGAAACGCATCGAGCAGGCGCTCGAAGACGTCGCCAAGATCCACCCGGAGATCTACGACCACTTCGAGTTCGGCGTCTCCCACGCCTGGTACAACGACCCGTACGCGGCCGGAGCGTTCGCCCTCTTCGAGCCCCACCAGCAGACGGCCCTGCACGACGCGATCATCGCCCCCGAGGGCCGCGTCCACTTCGCCGGCGAACACTGCTCGCTCTGGCACGCCTGGATCGAAGGCGCACTCGAATCAGGACTCAGCGCCGCCCGCGCCGTCCACGAAGCGAACTGACCCGCCCCCCGCGCGAGTCCGTCCCGTACGAGGCAGCCGTGCCGCGTCAAGGGCGGGACCGGGCGGCGTAGCGGTGCAGGCGGGTCGCGGCCTCGTCGAGGTCGGTGACGGCTTCGACGCAGGCGGCGACATGGGCGTTCACCGAGGCTCGCAGCCACGGCGGCGCGACGCCGGCGGCCTCCAGCCGCGCCCCGATCTCGCGCAGGCGCTCGGCGCAGGCGGCGAGCGCGCGGGCGTCCGAGCGCAACACCTCGGCGTGGGCGGCGAGCCCCGCGTGTTCGACCGGCATTTCTCCTCCATCGGCGGATCACCAGCAGGACGGCGACACCTCTCCGGCGACAGGCGGGCGGTCACGGGGGTGCAGGGGGACGGCGGCGTCTCTGAGGGTTTGGCGGGCGGGCGAGGACAGGGACAACAGAGGGCTGGCGCCGTCGAGCCCGAGGGCGCGCACCCGCTCGGCCAGGGGATGCGCCGAGCCCGGTTCGGCCGTCAGCCGCAGCAAGGGCAGGGGGTGGAGGCGTCCAGGGCCGCGGACCCGTACGCATGAGCGCAGCGTGCCGACACCGGTCCCGGCCGTGTAGCCGACCAGGTCGCGGTCGCCGACGGGCAGGAAGGGGCCGAGCCTCCCGGAGAGGGTGAAAGCGTCGCTGACGGTGACCCGCGCCCGCCCCGCGGCGAGCCGCACATCGACGGGCTCCAGATGCGTCTCACCACCCCACAGCCGCGGCGCGACGGCACGGACGGCCTCGGCGTCGACGGCCGACCCGACGAGCAGGCTGCCCGAACGCCGCCGCCCCGCGCTCCGCAGCAGGTCGGGCCAGAGCCAGGGCGACCGCCACGGGCCGGGCACGACGACGCCGAGGTGCGCCTCCCGGTAGCCGCCGAAGCTGGTGTCCCGGTTCCAGGCCGCGTGCACGGCGACCAGGGCGCGGCCCGCGACGAGCAGGGGCCCGAACCCGGTCCCCTCCAGCACCCCGGCCACCGCCTCCCGGTCGGCGGCGAACAGCGCGGTGAGCGCGCTGCCGCGACGGCACCTGATCGGCAGCTCGACCGACCCGTCCAGCGAGTAGGTCGGCACGGTCAGGAACGGGAACCCCGCCGGATCGGGCGCGCGGTCGAACAGCTGGTACGCCTGGGACCGCACGACCCGCCCCCGGTAGGGCGCGAGCCGGTCGTCGATGTGGTCGCGGGCCTCGGGCAGGTCGCGGGCGAGGTTGTCGATGTAGTGCTCCAGCCGGTGGCAGAGCGGGAACAGGTGGGTGGAGTCGTAGTAGTCGACCACGTACCAGCCGGGGTTCAGGTCGAAGCAGTTGCCCGCGCCCTGCCCGTCGAGGGTGGGGATGATGTCGTGCTGGTTGGTGACGCTGGCCACCCAGGTGCGCGGGTCGGCGGGCCGCTTGAAGTCGACGGGCGATCCGACGGCGATGACGTGGGTGACGGTGAACCTGGCGCAGAAACCGGAGTCCTGCGCCAGGTTCATGATCGCCGCACCGCCGGCGCTGTGCCCGACGAGCGCCACCTCGGCGCCCTCTGGCAGCCCGTAGTCGGCGACGGCCCTGGCCAGCGCGCGGCTGTAAGGGCTGCTGTCGAGCACGGCGCTGCTGAACGCGCCGAGCAGGTCCTGGGGCGAGTCGCCGTCGAGCAGCCCCGCCATGCCCGGCACCTGGACGACGTGCCGGACCACCCCGTCAGGGCCCTGGACGCTCTGGACGAGGATCCGCCCGGTGGGGCCGATGACGCTGATGTTGCCCAGGAACCCGAGGAGCGATCCCCGGTCGCCGAGCCGGGCGGACTCGGCGTCGCTCAGGTCGGTCCGGCGGGCGGCGCCCTCCCCGGTGTCGAGGACGGCGATGGCCCGGTTGCTGATGCCGGTGATCGGGTCGGCGGTGGCGCGGCCCCGGCCGGTCGCGATGAGCCAGGCGGTGGCGTCGTTCAGCGGGTTCTCGTCCAGGAGCGCCCGCAGCGCGAGGACCTCACCGAAGACGGGGGCGAGCCCGCTGAGCCCGCGCACCGCGCCGCGGTCCTTCAGCAGCGCGCGCAGGGCGCGGACGGCTTCCAGGTCGCGGTCGGCCGCGGCCGCGTCGACGAGCCGGGCGATCATCGGGTCTTCGACCAGCTCGGGGTGGTCGACCGCGACGGCGGCGATGCGCAGACGCAGTGACGTGGCCAGCACGCGTACGACCAGGTTCTCGGCCCCGGCCATGGCGCCCACTTTGGCGGCCAGGGTGACCAGCGGACCGCCGGTGAGCGCGTACCCGAGACCGCGGCGGCCGGTGGTGGCCCGCAGCAGCGCACGGCAGGCGGACCGGCCCTCGGCGGGAGCGCGCGGCAGGCCACGCAGCAGCTCGCCGTCGGTAAGCGCGGCCGTCGCGTGACCCGCCACCTCCCGAAGAGTGACCGCGACATCGACCACCTCCCGGGCAGCGGCACGCAGCAACGCGGCGGCCGAATCAGACGAACCGACCGGGGACTCCTCGGAGGGACTGGACGGGACAGACGGGGACGGGTCGGGAGGGCAGGTCATGTGAAGGCCTGCCGGGTCATGCTGACGAAGCGGGGGGTCGGGTCCTCGGGGGTGTTGCGGCGTACCACGTCGGCGAGGGTGCGGGTGGCCGTGATGATCCGCACGCCGGTCGGGGAGAAGGTGGCGGCGTTGAACACGCGCGGCGCCAGCAGCGGGTTGGTGAGCGCCTGGGAGAAGGCGTCGATGGCGATGATCTTGGTGAGCAGCGGCGGCAGGATCGCGTCCGGGGACCCGGGTTCCTCCGCGAAGAGCCCCACGTACAGGTCGAGGTCGTCGACGCCGCGGTAGAGGTCGCGCAGCGCGCCGGAGACCCGCGCGTCGCCGGAGACGTGCTCGAACCGGCGCACCCGGGGGAAGCGGCAGTGTCGCCGGTAGTCGTTGTACGAGGCCAGGCCGAGCACGCGCGAGTCGGCGATGCTCGCCGCGTCGACCTCGCGCAGCAGCGGGTCGGTGTTGAACAGCCCGATGCGGCCGGCCCGCTGGCGGGAGGCGTCCTCGAAGAGCCGGCCGAGCCCGGGGCCGGGGATCAGCGCGCCGCCGACCATGGTTTCGGCCAGGGGCAGGTCGTGCCCGCCCACGGACAGGTGGGACGGGATGAGGCTGTGCCAGCGGTAGACGAGGTTGAACTCCACCGAGGCCCAGTTCTCCCGGTGCCAGGGGGCGTGCGCCAGCAGCGCCGACAGCTTCGGGTCCAGGGTGAACCGGAAGTGGTAGGGGGTGATGTGGTTGATGTACTCCTCGACCACGAGCTTGATCAGCAGCACGATGAGGATGTTGCGGGCCGTCTGGAACAACCGCTCGTCGTCCCAGCGCGGATGGTTCTTGGCGAGCAGCCGGGCCACCCGGTTGTGCTCGCGCAGGAACAGCACCGTGAGCATGGTGAAGCCGAGCTGAATGTTGCCCCGGTCGCTGCCGGTGGCGAAGAGCCTGTCGCGCTGCTCGTCGGTGAGCTCGTCGAAGCGGATGACGCGCAGCGGGGCGAACTCGGGCTTGATCTTGCCGTTCTCGCACAGGAAGGGCGGGAACTCCCCGCCGTCGAGCAGCTGGCTCTTCAGCAGCCCGCCGTCGAAGGTGCGCAGCGCGGCGGTCGCCCGCTCGTCGAGGCCGTAGACCTGGTTGAGGTCGATGTGGTGGTTGGAGCTGTTCTTGCGCGGGTCGCGCGGGATGTTCACGTCGCCGCGCAGGAAGCCGTCGGTGAACCATTGGGCGAAGTACGCGAACAGCACCGTGGAGCGCGGGCAGTGGATCACGGACTCGCCGCGGGTGAACAGCTCGGCGGCCCGCTCGGGGGTCGGCCGCCTGTCGTCGGCCACGGTGATCGGGGGCAGGTGACGCCCGCTGTAGGTGCGGTCGGTCAGCGAGGCCCAGGAGGTGTAGCCGGCCATGGTGCTCAGCGGCTCCGGCCGCGGCGGCATCTCCCGGATCGCCTGGTCGATCAGGGTCGCGTTGACCCTGCGCCGCACCGGATCGACCCGCTGCAGAAGGTCCCAGAACGGCCGGCCGCTGGTCAGGGCCAGGAACCTGAGCCGGTTGACGAGCCCGTCCGAGGCGACGCCGCGCGCTGTCGTGCTGCCCGCCATCGTCAGCCCTCCCGCCGCTCGGTGCCGAGCCCGACGACGAAGCGGTCGGGGAAGATGCCGAGGGCGCGCTCGACAGCGCCTTCCGGCGGGGGCAGCAAGCGGACGCCGGGACGCAGCAGCAGACGCCGTACGGTCTCGCTCACGACGACCCTGGCCGGATGGACGCCCAGGCAGGCGTGGTGGCCGTGGCCGAAGAACAGGTGGTGGTGCGCCGGGCGGTCGAGGCGGAACTCGCCCGGCTCCGGCACCACGTCGGCGTCGAACATGGCCGAGGCGGGCGCCGCGAGCACGAACGTGCCCGCCGGGATCGGCGTGGCGCGCGGCGTGCCCGCCGCCAGCACATGATCGCGCTCGCACAGCCTCGGCAGCAGCTTGAAGAACGGGTTGAACCGCAGCGCCTCCCAGACGTAACGGTCGAACCGCTCGGGGTCCCCCGCCGCCTCGACGGCCTCCGCCAGCACCTCCGGACGCATCAGCAGCTGCTCGACCGCCTCCGTCATGGCTCCTGGCGCGCTCTCCACGAAGCCCAGCGGCAGCCCGGCCATGTTGATCAGGATGCGGTCGTCGGGCACGTGCGAGGAGCGGACGAGCCGGGCGAAGACGTCGTCGGGCGGATCGGGCGCCGCCCGGTACTCGGCGAGCCGCTCGCGCAGGTAGGCGATCATCTCCGTACCGGCTCGTACGGACGCGGCCTGGATCTCCGGATCGCCGTGGAAGTTGGCGAAGCCGTCGGTGACGACGGCGCGCGTCCACCGCGACAGGGTCTGCGGGTCGGGGCCGGGGAAGCCGAAGTAGTGGGCGCACACCCCCAGGGCGACGGGCCTGAACAGCCCGCCGACCGTCTCGACGCGCCCGCCGGGCGAGGCGGCGTCGAGCAGCTCGTCGGCGAGGTTCCCGGCGAGCTCGCGCACCCCGGCCACGTCGCCGGGGTCGAGCATGACCTGCATCAGGCCCTTCTCGCGCCAGTTCATCGCGGTGGCGTCCCTGCCGAGCATGAACGGCCCGCCCAGGGCGGCGTCGAGCCGCGGGCCGAAGGCCCGGACCGAGAAGATCTCCTCACGGGAGAGCACCTCGGTGACGTCGGCGTGGCGGGTCACGACCGTGAAGGCGGGCGTGACGAGGATGGGACGCCGCTCGCGCAGCTCGGCGAACAGGCCGCGCCAGTCGCTCCGGATCCACTCTCTGACCAGCCCGAACGCGGACATCGGAGCGCTGGCGAGCGCCTCGTCGTACCTCTCCAGATAGCCGCCCGTGGTCGTCTGGCCGACAGCACCCATTCCGTGGACCTTTCCGCATGGTTCCGGAGCGATCATCAATGATCACGTTGTGCAACCACAATCTAGGGAGACCCTCTGCGTTTCTTCATGGCTACGGAGCGCATTGTTCTGCCTCCTGAAAGTAATCGAGTCGTCACTGTCAGGTCATAGCCGCACTCCAGGACCCCCGCCGTTGAATGGGGAGCCGGGGTCACCACAGGGAGGAAGCTTGACGTCAGCCATTCCACGCCGGAGCGCGGCGGAGACGGTGGCGGTCACCACGGGCCGCCGCACCGCCTATCTGGTCGTCCTGGTCGTGCTGCCCGTGCTGCTCCTCGCGCTCGCGGTGCCGGCCGCCTGGGGCTGGGGCATCGGCCCGCGCGACCTGGTCATCGCCGCCGTGATGTACGCGGTGAGCATCTTCGGCATCGCCGTCGGCTACCACCGGCTGTTCACCCACCGCGCCTTCCGCGGCAACCGGGCGCTCAGGGTCGCGCTCATGCTGGCGGGCGGCATGGCCGTCGAAGGGCCGGTCACGCTGTGGGCGGCCGAGCACCGCAGGCACCACAAGTACGCCGACCGCGAGGGCGACCCGCACTCCCCGTGGCGCTACGGCGAGAGCGGCCTGGGCCTGCTGCGCGGCATGCTGCACGCGCACGTCGGCTGGTTCTACACCGCCCGGCGCCGCTCCAGCACCCGCCACTGGGTGCCCGACCTGCTGTCCGACCCGGACGTGCGGCGCTTCGACGCCGCCTACCCGGCCGTCGTGGCCCTCTCGTTCGCGCTGCCCGCCGCCGCCGGAGGGCTGTGGTCGATGTCGTGGGCGGGCGCCTGGACCGCCTTCTTCTGGGGCGGGCTCGTCCGTTACGCGGTCGTCCACCACGTCACCTGGTCGGTCAACTCGGTCGCCCACACCTTCGGCGACCGGCCGTTCCGCACCCGCGACCGCTCGTCCAACGTGTGGTGGGTGGCGCTGCTGACGTTCGGCGAAGGCTGGCACAACTGGCACCACGCGGAGCCCGCCTGCGCCCGCCACGGCGTGCTCAAAGGCCAGCTCGACCCCAGCGCGCGGCTGATCCGCTGGTTCGAGCGGGCGGGCTGGGCGCACGGCGTGCGCTGGCCCGACCCCGCCCGCCTCTCCGCCCACCGCACCGACCGCCTGCCCTGACCCGCGGTCACGCCTCCGTCTTCACGGGTACGGGCGAGCCCGCGTCCAGGCGGAAGGCGCCCACGGCCAGCCCGCCGGCGGCGAGCACCGCCGCGGCCAGCAGGTAGAGCCCGCCCGGCCCCCACCCGGCGTCCAGCAGCCGACCGGCGACCAGAGGCGACAGGATCGCGCCGACGCGGCCGACGCCGATGCCCCAGCCGACGCCGGTGGCCCGCATCTCCGGCGGGTAGATCGAGGGCGTGAGCGCGTACAGGCCCGCCACCGCCCCGGTGACGAACAGCCCGATGAGCGCGCCGAGCGCGAGCGCCGGTCCGTACACCGACATGGCGGGCACGAACAGGGCCAGCAGCGCGACCGAGGCCAGCACGTAGCCGAGCAGCACGCGCCGGAGCGCGAACCGGGCCGCGAGCAGGCCGAGCAGCGTCGTCCCGAAGATGCCGCCGAGGTTGAGCAGCGACCCGCCGGTGATGCCCTCGGTGGCCGACATCCCTGCCTCCACCAGCAGCTTGGGCGTCCAGCTCGCCACGAAGTAGAAGCCGGACATGCTCGTGAAGAAGCCGGCCCAGGTGAGCAGCGTGTTACGACGCCGCGCGGGCGACAGGAGCTGCCGCAGCCCGGGCGCTCGCCCGGCGGGCGCGTCCGGCTCGGGCATCGACCGCAGCGGCGGCTGCCGCATCGCGGCCAGCAGCGCGTTGAGCCTGTCGAGGGCGCCGGGCGAGCGCCGCGTGAGCAGGAAGTCGAGCGACTCGGGAAGCCTCCGGACCACGGCGGCGACGAGCAGCGCGGTGGCGACCCCGCCGAAGGCGAACACCGACCGCCACCCCGACGCGTTCTGCAGGACCACGGCGATGACGCCGCCCACCGTGCCGCCGACGGCGTAACCGGCGGTGTTCAGGCTGACGGCCAGGCCGCGCCAGCGCCGGTTGGCGTACTCGGCGGCGATGACGTTGCTGCCGGCGATGACGCCGCCGATGCCGACCCCGGTGACCAGCCGCAGCAGCCCGAGCTGGACGGCGCTCCCGGCCAGGGCCGACAGCAGCATCCCGGACGACGACACCGCCAGGCAGGCGAGGATCAGCGGCCGCCGCCCCGTCCGGTCGGCGACCGGCGCGAGGAACAGCGATCCCAGCGCCATCCCGACCAGCCCGGCGCTCAGCAGCAGGCCCAGCTCGGTCCCCGACAGCCGCCACTCGGCGGAGACGGCCGCGGCGGTGAACGACATGACGAGCACGTCGAACCCGTCGACGACGTTCAGCAGGACGCACACGGCGATCGCCGACCACTGCGATCGGGACATCGGGGCGTCGTCGATGCGGGCGCGCAGACGCGCGGGCGATGGGCTCATCCCGGCTCAGCCGTGGGTGATGCCGTCGCGGAGGGCGTTCACCGGCGGCTCAGGGGTCCAGCTCATGCCTGCCAGTATGGCCCCGGCTCAGTGGACGTCGGCCGGCCGCGCCCGCTCCTTGAACGGGTAGCGGGCCCGGAAGTCCTTCTCCGCCTCGGCGAACGACATGAACTTCACGCCCTTGTGACCGCGCATGTGGTGGATCAGCCGTTCCAGCATCAGCAGCACCTGCGGCCGGCCGCTCACGTCCGGGTGGAGTGTGATGGGGAAGACCGCGTAGTCGAGCTCCCGGTAGACCCAGTCGAACTGGTCGCGCCACTGCCGTTCGAGATCGCGCGGGTTCACGAAGCCGTGGCTGTTCGGCGAGTTCTTGATGAACATCATGGGCGGCAGGTCGTCCAGATACCAGTTCGCGGCGAACTCGACCAGATCCACCTCCTCGCCGTGGACCAGCGGCTTCATCCAGGTCGAGGCGTCCTTGTCGTAGTCGATCCGCGTCCACTCCTCGCCCCGGCGGGCGTAGAAGGGCTGGAAGTCCCGGTACGACTGCGAATGGTCGTAGCTGAACCCGTACTTGAGCAGCAGGTCGATGGTGCGCGCCGACATCTCCCACCACGGCGCGACGTACCCGCTCGGCCGGACGCCGAACTCCTTGTCGAGCAGCTCGACGCTGCGCGCCAGCACGTCCTCCTCCTGCTGGGCGGACATCGCGACCGGGTTCTCGTGCATGTAGCCGTGCGCGCCGACGTCATGCCCGGCTTCGACGATCATGTGCGTCTGCCTCGGGAACGACTCCGCCGAATGCCCCGGTACGAACCAGCTCGTCCTGATGCCTTCCCGGGCGAACAACCGCAGCAGCCGCGGCGTCCCCACCTCGGCCGCGAAGACACCCCGCTGGATGTCGTTCGGTGACTCCTGCCCCCCGTACGAGCCGATCCAGCCGGCGACCGCGTCCACGTCTATGCCGAAACACACGTTGATGGCTTTCATGCCACGCACGTACCCGGCGCATCGCCGTGTACCGGTCATGGACTGACGATGCTGAGGTCACGCCCGCCGCATGCGCGGGTGCCGCGGCACGTCAGGTTTCCATCGTGTCGTCGGAGTCGCTCTCGTGGAACTCGGACACGATCCGGGCCGCCGCTTCGTTCAGGGCCTTTCGGAAGGTCGCACCGTCCTTCTTCGTGAGGAAATAGTCACCCAACAACGGCAGGCTTCTCTCCGCGTGCTCACGGGCCAGCCGGGGAATGGCGTCATACCACTCCTGGTCGAACTCCTCGGTGTCGTGGGCGGCGTCATAGTCGGCCTCATAGAGCTTCTCGAGCCTCTCGGCCAGATCGTCACGGACGTCCTGCCAGATCGGGTTGAAAGCCACCGCCCTGTTGATCTCGGAAAAGCCCTCGGTGAACGTGGAGAATATCTCGACCCGCAGGTCATCGCGCAGCGCGTAGCCTTCTTTGGTCTCTCCGTCCCATCTCCGCTGGCGCTGCAGATCCTCCATCTGCTGGATCATCGTCTTGCATCCCGGTGCCACGTACCTGTTCCCCCAGAACGCGTCCGGGCAGGCCGGACGCTCGGTGTAGACCCAGGACAGGACCCACTGGGCGGGGAACACCCCGTCGTCGACCGACGGCAGGCTGTGTCTGATGAACTGATATTCGGAGTGGCTTTCGTTGACCCTGACGTCGTGCTGAACGTAAGTTCCCACCGTTCTGTATACGCCGATCCCCGTGCTGCTGATCGTGCGACCGGGGTCCGCGGTGGTCGGGGTGACTCCCGGCCTCGGCACGAAAGAGAACGTGGCGATGTTGTAGTGGGCCTCGATTTTTTCGTCCGTGCGTTTCTGGTACGCCTCCCGCGTATACCCGTCGTATCCGTATTTCTCCGGCGGAAGCGAGAATTCGTATACCACGGCCCCTCCTATTGAGAATTTTCCTCACGGTACGCCCGGATCGGGGCAACGTCGAGAGGCGTTTACGAGGTGATGCGGCTCGGCCGTCAGAAGCGAAATGGGTCACAGCTTCTCAGGCCGCCCGAGCCGATCCAGCCAACGAACGCGTCCATGCCGAAACACCCGTTGATGTCAGGGCCCGTGCGCTTCAGCGTGCGCAAGGCTGATCACAGGCTTGATCGCGACACCGCCGTAGGCCCAGGCATGGCCGCCGGGAATCGGTTCCCGGTCGTCGACGGGATCCGGCCGCCACGTCACCACCTCGACGAGGCCCGGATCCACCAGGTCCCAGCCCGCGAAGAACCGCAGCGTCTCGTCGTGGCTGCGCGGCACCATGGGGGCGGAGCTGTTGTCGTAGGGTTTGGTGAAGTCGTCGCGGCGCACCTGGTCGGCGAAGTCGAGCGTGATGTGCGACAGCAGCAGGTGACTGCCGCCGGGCACTGCGGCCTTGAACTGCTCGACCAGCCCGTACGGATCTTCCTGGTCGGTGATGAAGTGCATGACCCCGGCCAGGATGACGGCCACGGGACGGGTGAAGTCGATCACGCGCCGGACCGTGGGATCGTCCAAGATCTTCTCCGGCTGCCGCAGGTCCGCCTCGATCATGTCGGTCATGCCCGCGGGGTCACCGGTCAGCAGAGCCCGACCGTGCACCAGAACGATCGGGTCATTATCCACATAGGCCACGCGGGCCTCGGGCACGGCCCGCTGGGCGATCGTGTGGGTGTTGTCCTGGGTGGGGATCCCGGTGCCGATGTCCAGGAACTGGGTGATGCCGGCCTCGTCCGCCAGATACCGCACCGCCCGGCCCAGGAAGGCACGATGCGCGCGCACGCCCTCGCGGGTGCCCGGCGACAACTCAATGAGCGCCTCGGCGGCTTTGCGATCGGCGTCGAAGTTGTCCTTGCCGCCGAGCAGGTAGTCATAGATCCGAGCCGGATGAGGAATATGGCGATTAATCCTCGAGATCGGAGCATCTGAGTCTGCGGGGGCCGGCGGGTCTGTCCCTCTGTCGCTGTCAGGCATCTTCTCTTCCTCGTAGACCGGCGATGACCGCGCCGATAGGAGAGATCACTTGGGGCAATCAGTCTGGATATCCCGCCGAAAATTGTCAAGAACGAGGCAGAAAGTTTCGGCGACGCCTGCGGCCCTCTCCGTCGAGGACTCCCGGGCGGTACTGCCAGACGAACTCGAGCCACGGCGGGGCCACCGTCGTGCAGTGCACGCGTCCCGGCCACGTGGGCGCGCGGAATCACCAGCACATGGCCAGGCGGCGGTCCATGCTCGCCACCCGGCCACGGCCGGTGATGATCTCGCAGCAGACGCGGACGTCTGGTCCCGCACCCGGTTATGTCACTGCCCGGCCTGGACGACCTCTCCCGCGTCGCCGCTGGAGGTCGCCGCCGCGCTGTGGCAGTCGGCGTGGTTGATCGGCACCGCCCGCACGTCGAAGCCGGGGTGGACGCTGTTGAACACGAAGTACGCGGGCCCCTCGCCGGTGATCGTCACGGGCCCCAGACCACCTCCCGCTTGCCAGGCGCGGACTCTCAGGCAGTAGTTGTCCCCGAAGTAGACGGCGGCCGTGTACCGCCAGCCCGAATACCGCCCGGCCGGAATCAGGGCGTCGTAACAACCCTGCCGATAAACACAGGCGTTCGTTATCCAGGTCTGGACGGCGCCGACGGCGATCGTGCTGGTGTTGTGAACCCCGTTGTCCGTCGGCGAGGCCGCCGTCGCCGCCGAGGGCGCCCCACCAGCCAGAAGACCGGCCGTCAGGGCGATCGCGGCAGCCCAGATCGCTTTTCTCATCTTCCCTCTCCCGCCTTGCGATTTCGCGCTGAATTTTCCTGCGATGAGCAACGGCCGTCGCGAAAAAAATAACGCTCTCGCTCCGATCACAGACAGGACAGCAGCCGGGCATTCGGAGGACACACCTGGGATTCGCCGTCAGACCCGGAACGGAGTCACGGCTTGGTCAGGCGGATCAGCATGCCGTCGTGGTCGGTGTAGGTCAGCCCGTACAGGCTCCGGCTGACGAAGGTGAAGTCGTTGCTGAAGATGACGTGCTGCACGTCCCCGTCGCCCTTGCGGGTGTTGCCGCTGGGTACGCAGTTCTGCGCGTTCTCCGGGTCGGAGGTGTCGTACTCCAGGTTGAAGTCACCGCCGACGACCGTCTTGCCGGAGATGCCCTCCTGCGACCTGATGTAGGGCACGGCGTCGAACATCAGGGCCTTGCACTGGGTCAGCGCGATCGGCTCACTGTTGGCGCTCAGGTGGGTGGCGCAGGACAGGTGGTCGCCCACCGCGTAGGCGCAGGCGAAGGTGCGCACCTCGTTGCCGCTGTCCTGGGTCGTGTACTCGCCGACCCAGCCGTTGGCCCCCTGCCACAGGGCGGCGGGGACCCGGCCGAGGACGGCGTTGCCGTAGGTGCCGCCGTTCGTGCAGGTGATCGGGTTGCCCGTCGGCTTGTCGAGCGCCGGGTAGAAGACGGAGTAGGTCCAGTCGTTCGGCCAGGCCTCGGCGAGCGACGGCTGGAGGTAGTTGGGCAGGTCGACGGAGCAGATCTCGTTCAGCGTCACCAGGTCGGGGGCGAGGTAGTAGATCAGGTCGCCGCCCTCGTAGATCGACTGGCCGCCGGCGTAGCATCCGGCCTTGCCGCTGTTGCACAGGTTGAGCTGGAGCTCGTAGAAGGACCGCGCGGCCTGCGTCCTGGCGGGCCGGTCCGGGCGGGCGGCGAGCGCCGACCTGGCCTGGCCGCCGCGGGCCTTCGCCGTCAGCGCCGCGGCCTCGGCGCCCATCGGCGCGACGCTCCGTACGGACAGGGGCTTGACCTGGACGGGCTCGGCCTGCTCGGCGTGAGCGGGGCCCGCGACGCCGGGCGAGGTCATGACGAGGGCGAGCGCGGACACGGCGGTTAAGAGACGTCGCGCGATCTTCACAGGTCCTCCGTTTCGTCGTGATGATCAACGGTCAAGACGCCCTCCATCGTGCCCCTGGAGAATGGCGATGGAAAGGGCCTCTGCGCCCTGCCGCAAAAGCGACGAAACCGTACGGACAAACCCGGTGACGCCCACACCTCCGTGCGATGGAGATCCAAGCGGAGCCCGAACGGAACAAACGGGTTGAACCGGGCAACCGGCAGAGCCATGATCGAGCCTGGAGACGTGCCCGCGACGACGCAAAAGGAGCCCGATGGACTCTCCCTCGATGCCGGACACGTCCGAGCCGGCCGGGGAGTCCGCACGACGCACCCCGTGGCTGACGATCGCCGTCATCTACCTCGGCGGGGTCGTCGCGGCGATGAGCTTCGGCAAGTTCTCCCCGGTCGGGCCGGAGGTGGCGGCCGAGCTCGGGCTGTCACTGTCGCAGCTGGGCTGGGTGATCTCGGCCGTCGTCGGCGTCGGCGCCGCCGCCGGTCTGCCCGCCGGCTACCTCGTACGCCGCATCGGCGCGGAGCGGTCACTGGTCGCGGGCCTCGCCCTGACCGCGGCGGCGAGCGTGGCGAGCGTGGCCGCGCCCGATTTCGGCTGGTTGCTGACCGCCCGGGTCGCCGAGGGCATCGGCTATCTCCTGATCATCATCACCTGCCCTGCCCTGGTCGTCCGCCTGGCCACCGGACGCGACCGGGGCACGGCCCTGTCGATCTGGGCCACGTTCGTCCCGATGGGACTCGGGGCGAGCACGCTCGCGGGTGGCGCGCTGGCTTCCGCTCTGGGCTGGCGCGGCTGGATCGCGCTGGTCGCCGGTCTGACGCTGGCGATGGCGCTGGTCCTCTGGGCGCGCCTGCCGCGGGGTCCCGGACGGCAGGCGGCCGGCCCGCGCCCCCGGGCCGGGGCGCTGTGGTGGCCGCTGGTGCTCGCCACGGCCTTCTGCCTGGCCATCCTGGTGACTCTCCCGGTGATCGTCCTCCTGCCCACGCTCCTCATCGAGCAGCAGGGCTACTCGGCCGCCGCCGCGGGCGCCCTGACCTCGGTGATCTCCGTGCTCAGCGCGATCGGCGGGCTGGCCGTGGGCGTGCTGCTCCGCCGGGGCATCCCGGTCGGCGTCCTGGCCATGACCGGGTTGCTCACCCTCCCGGCCGCCTGGCTCCTGTTCGGCGACCACGGCTCGGCGGCAGCCGCGCTGGCGGGCGCGGCTATCGTCTCCATCGAGAACGGGTTCCTGGGCGCCCTCGGCTTCGCCGCCCTGCCGCTGGTGCTGGAGCGCCTCGACCACGCGGACGTCGGCAACGGCGTGGTCGCCCAGGCGGGCAGCCTCGGATCACTGCTCGGCCCGCCGCTGTTCGGCCTGGTGGCGGCCGGGCTGGGCTTCGGGGCGCTCGTCCCGGCCATCGCCGTCGGCATCCTGGCCGCCGTCGGATTGCTGCTGCTGGTCGGCAGGCGGGCGTCGACCAGGGTGCTCGGATGATCATCGTACGGGTCACCGGCATCCTCATCGAGGACGACCGGATCCTCCTGCTGGATCAGGACACCGACACCCGTTCCTGGACACTCCCCGGCGGGCGGGTCGAGGCGGGCGAACCGCTCGCCGACGCGCTGGTACGGGAGATGCGCGAGGAGACCGGGCTGGACGTGGAGGCCGGCCGGCTGCTGTACGTGTGCGACAACTTTCCGGGCGGCGGCCTCCACGTCATCCACATGACGTTCGAGGTCACCCGCGTGGGCGGCACCCTGGGGGTCGTCACCGAGGGCGTCGACACCAACCGGATCCGGGGCGTGCATCTCGTGCCGCTGGCCGAGTTGCCGGGGCTGGGGTTCGGCTCGCGGTTCGTGGAGTTGGCCCGGGAGGGATGGCCGGGGGCAGGGTCGTACATGGGCGACAAGGCCAACATCGGCCTGTGACGCCGCGCGGAGGCAGCCCCGGCCGGGCATCTGGCCGTGGGCTGCCTGCGTAGTGCGGTGATGTGGCTTGGGTCGAGCTGCCGGGAGTCGGCGGCGGTTAGGGCAGGTCGAACTCGCCGTCCCGGACGCCGCCGACGAACGCCTTCCACTCGCCGGGCGTGAAGATCAGCGCGGGGCCGTGGGGGTTCTTGCTGTCGCGTACGGCGACGACACCGGGAAGGTTGGTCGCCACTTCCAAACACTGTCCAACGTCGGCGCTTGCCGCGGCTTTGCGCCACTCCGCATTCTCAAGATTCAGGGGATCCATTTTCCTTACCTAGCCTGCGGCTTTCACAGCGAATTTGAGCCGACCTGATAGTTCACATAAGAAAAGTGCCCTTGAGCTGGGAGGATCGGGCTTGTCTAAGGCCC
>NZ_JBVJKR010000011.1:0-363643 GCF_055585125.1 Nonomuraea sp. NPDC054003 | reverse complement strand
CTGATGCAAGTGTGACTAATAGTGCTATTGCTGCTTAAATAGGATTTAGATCGCAGAGTGGTTGAACCTCATACACCACGATCTTGGACGCGGCCGGAGACCCCAGCCCGAGTAGATGACCACGGCAGCACACGACGTGGCCGGCTTGGGATGCCGGCAGGGCGGGCGGGGCCGGTCACGTACGTGACAGGGGGAAGATCGGGAGGGCGCGGGGGCCGGTAGCGAACGCAGCGGGACGGAAGAAGACGCAGCGCACGTGGCACGACGGAAGACGGGCACCGAGATGACGGCACCGCGCGCGGGTGCCAGTAGCGCACGCGGCGTAGGGAGACCGGGAGGGCGCGCGGACGAGGACCGGTAGCGAACGCGGCGGGACGGAAGAAGACCCAGCGCCGCGACGTGACGGGAGACAAGGAACCGGTTTGAGATGACGGCGCCGCGGGCGGGGGCCGGTAGCGTACGCGGCGTGGGGGGAGATCGGGAGGGCGCGCGGCGAGCAGCCGCTCGCGTGCGCGGCGTGGTGGATGAGCGGGCCGGATTCGGGCGGCACGGGTGGTTTCTGGCGGTCCTGGCGATCGGCGCCGCGCTGCGGGTGGTCACGATGCTGGGTTACCGGCCGGCGCTGTGGTTCCCCGACTCCTACACCTACGTGGTCACCGTCCTGCGGCCCCGGCCCGATCTGGTGCGCCCGGCGGGCTACTCGATGTTCATGAAGCTGCTGGAGCCGCTGCACTCCTTCGGCGCGGTCACCGCCGCCCAGCACCTGCTCGGGCTGGCCACCGGGGTGCTGGTCTACTGGGCCGCGGCGCGGCACACCCGGAGGTGGATCGCGACGCTGGCCGCCGCCCCCGTGCTGGTGGAGCCGTACCAGATCGAGCTGGAGCACCTGCTCGTCTCCGACACGCTCTTCATGTTCCTGGTCGTCGCCGCCGTCGCGCTCGCGCTCGCCGGACGGCCCAAGGCGGTCACGATCGGGCTGCTGCTGGCCGCCGCCTCGCTCACCAGGACCGTCGGGCAGCCGTTGATCGTGGTGCTGGTGGCCTGGTTCCTGCTGCGCCGCCAGATCAGGCCGGCCTGGATCATGCTGGTGGCCGCGGTGGTCCCGATCCTCGCGTACGGGGGCTGGTTCTACGCCACCTACCAGCGGGTCGGCGTCATCGGCGCGAACGGCGTCTTCCTCTACGCCCGCACGATGTCGTTCGCCGACTGCGCCGAGATGGACCCGCCGCCCGACCTGCGGGTGCTGTGCGACCCGCGCCCGGCCGACCAGCGGCCGCCGTCGCAGGAGTACATCTGGGCCAGGGACGCGCCGATCGTTGCCCTGCCCGGCATCACGTTCACCAAGGAGACCGACGACCTGGCCATGCGCTTCGCGCTGCTGGCGATCCGCACGCAACCGCTCGACTACGCCGGCTCGGTGCTGGCGGAGCTGGGCCGCTCGTTCGTGTGGGGCCGCCCGGTCTACCCCGACCAGGAGATCTACGGCTACTACCAGTTCCCCGAGACCCCGCCGGGGCCGCCGGGCCGCTACCCGGCGCAGGTCGGCACCGAGTTCGCCAAGCGCTACGAGCAGGGCCCGATCGGCACCTCGATCGTGGAGCCGTACGCGGGATGGATGCGCGCCTACCAGGACGTGGCGCGGATCCCCGGCACGGTCCTGCTGGTGATCCTGCTCGTGCCGCCCGCCGCCGTGGCGTGGCGGGCATTCCGGTACGGGCGGGGCCCGGGTTCCCCTCGTGCCCTGTGGCTGCTGCCCTGGTCGGTGGCCGTCGTGTTGTTGATCACTCCGGCGGCCGTGGCCGAGTTCGACTACCGGTACGTGCTGCCGGCGGTGCCGCTCGCCTGCCTGGCGGCGGCCCTGGCCTGCGGGAACGGTAGAGAATTTACTGATCTTATTCCACGAAATGTCCAACTCTGAGTATGCTTTGCCCCGGTATCATCACCGCTGGGTCACGGTCGATTACTCCAGTCATGGCTGCGGCGACGCCGCCGGTGACCTAGTCTCGTGGCGCAGAACGACCGAGCCAGCGCGTGAGGCGCAGCGACGAGGCTAGGGGGCGCATGAGTGACTACAGAGGCATGTCCGTAGAGGACAGCAGGTCCCCCCAGCCCGGCAGCAGGATGGCACGCAGGCTCGCCGCCTCGGCGCCGCCTCCGCCGAAGGAGCCCGAGCGCGGCCGGCGGGGCGGAGACGGCGGCAACGGCAAGATGCGCGTGCTGGCCTGGGTCAGCATCGCGGCCACGTCCCTCATGGTCGCCGGCTCGCTGACCGGCTACGTCGCCTACCGCGACGCGTTCGGCGCGATCGACCAGAAGAACGTCAAGGACGACATCATCAACCCCCGCCCCCGCGACACCGGCGCGCTCAACGTGCTGCTGGTCGGCTCCGACACCCGCGCGGGCGACGGCAACGCCCAGTACGGCCAGGAGACGGCCCGGCTGGCCGACGCGGGCGGCAAGCGCACCGACACGATCATCGTCCTGCACATCTCCCCCAACCGCGACCAGGCGAGGCTCATCAGCTTCCCGCGCGACTCGATGGTGGACATCCCCAAGTGCAAGAACGAGACGACCAAACAGGAGATGCCGCCCAGCCGCGCGATGATCAACTCCGCCTACAACCACGGCGGCGTCGCCTGCACGATCTCCACCCTGGAGACGCTGACGGGCATCCGCATCAACCACTTCGTCGAGGTCGACTTCAGCGGCTTCAAGAACATCGTCGACTCGCTCGGCGGCATCGAGATCTGCCTCAAGTCCGGCGTCAACGACAAGAATTCCAAGCTGGTCCTCCCGCCCGGCAAGAGCCTGCTCAACGGCGAGAAGGCGCTGGGCTACGTGCGGCTGCGCAGCTACGGCGACGGCAGCGACATCCAGCGCATCAAGCGCCAGCAGATCTTCCTCAGCAAGGTCATCGCCAAGGCCACCAGCAGTGACCTGCTCACCGACCCGATCAAGCTCACCGGGTTCATCAAGTCGGCCGCCCAGTCGGTGACCATGGACCCCGACCTGGCCAACAACCCGCAGAAGCTCATCGACATCGGCATGAGCGCCAAGGATCTCACCGCCAAGGGCGTCAAGCTCACCACGGTCCCGTGGATCCCCGACCCCGAGGACGAGAACCGCGTCGTCTGGGAGCAGCCGGCGGCGGGCGAGCTGTTCGACTCCATCATCAACGACACCGAGCTCCCCGAGCCCACGCCGAGCGCGACCGCCGACAAGCCGAAGGTCGCCGTCAAGCCCGGCCAGGTGCGGATCCAGGTGCTCAACGCCACCGGCGAACCGGGCAGGGCGCGCGAGGTCGCCGACCAGCTCGCCAAGGAGGGCTTCCAGGTCACCGGGCTGGGCAACTACGCCGACGCCGGTGGCCAGCCGGTCGCCGCCACCGAGGTCCGCTACCCGAAGACGGCCGAGACCGGCGCCGACCACGCCGACGTGCTGACCAAGAAGCTAAACCCCGCGCCCGACGCGACGGCCGGCAAGGTCAGGCCCACCAACACCGAGCCCTACACGCCGACGGTGGCCCCCACCACCGCGCCGGCCGCCGACGGGCCGAAGGGGCCGGTGCTCCAGCTCGTCATCGGCACCGACTTCAAGGCCGTCAAGGTCACCAAGCTGTCGGAGGCCGTGGAGAAGAACACCATCACCGCGTCCCAGCAGAAGAACGTCTGCGTGTAAGGCTCCTGCAAGTTGTCTGTGTAACCCTCAGGCCGTGAGACAGGACCTCCGGCGCCCGCTAGGGTGGTTCGGGTCGGCGACGCGGCTCGCCCTCGCGGGCGTCGCCGCCTGTCGCGTACCCCGGCCCCGAGCGAAGCTGAGCGACTTCCCTGTGTCTGACACCAAGTACTCCCCTCCGGTCCAGGTTCCCGGCGAAGAGAGTGCGGGGCCGGCGAACACAGGGGCCCGCTGGCCGCTCCCCGGCGGCGGCGGCTTCTTCGAGCGCCCCGGCCAGGAGCAGGCCGAGCCCGCGCAGAAGCCCGAGCCCGAGGCCGGGCCGCCGAAGCGCAGGCGCGACCCGTACCTCGACAACGTCAAGTTCGTGCTCATCGCGCTCGTCGTGGTGGGCCACTCGCTGGTGCCGACGCTCGACGCCGACTCCAACCGGGCGCTCTACATCTTCATCTACACCTTCCACATGCCGCTGTTCGTGCTGATCAGCGGCTACCTGTCCAGAAACTTCTGGAACTCCAACGCCAAGACCAACAAGCTCGTCGACACGTTCCTCGTGCCGTACGTGATCGTCGAGGTCGGCTACGCGGCGCTGCGCTTCTCCCTCGGGCAGAAGTGGAGCCTGACGATCATCGACCCGGCGTGGCTCAACTGGTATCTGCTGGCGCTGCTGTTCTGGCGGCTGTCGACGCCGGTGTGGAAGCGGATGAAGTTCCCGATCCCGGTGGCGATCGCGATCTACCTGTTCGCCGGGTTCTCCGAGATCTCCGGTGACTTCAGCATGGACCGGTTCTTCGGCCTGCTGCCGTTCTTCGTGATCGGGCTGGTCATGCAGCCGGAGCACTTCGAGCTGCTCAACCGGCTGTGGATCAAGATTGTCTCGGTGTTCACCATCGTCGCCGCGGCCACCGTGGCCATCCTCATCGCGCCCAGGGCCAAGCTCGCGCCGTTCTACTTCAAGAACAGCTACGAGAAGATGGACCTGTCCTGGTACATGGGGCTGGGCGTGCGCGTCGGGCTGCTGGTCTGCGCCCTGGCGCTCTGCTTCGCGGTGCTTGCGCTGGTGCCGCGGGGCGAGACGTGGTACTCCGATCTCGGCACCCGCACCCTCTACTGCTACCTGCTCCACGGCATCCCGGTGCTCATCGCCAAGGAGCAGGGCTGGCTCAACCTGCCGTGGCTGCACGGCCCGCTCGGGGCGCTGGCGATCAGCTTCAGCTGCTTCGCGCTGGCGATCGTGCTGTGCCTGCCGGAGACCCGGACGGTCTTCAAGTGGGTGCTGGAGCCGCGCCTGACCTGGCTCTATCGCCGTCCTTCCAGAAGTTAAGCGGCAGTTACCCCCGCATTCACGCCTTTGACCCGGTCGGCGCGGAGCATCGACGCATGCGGGTATGCGTTGCCACCGTCGTCCATCATCCCGAGGACGCCCGGATCATGCATCGGCAGATCAGGGCGCTGCTCGACGCCGGCCACGAGGTGACCTACGTCGCGCCGTTCACCTATCACAACGTGACGCCCACCCCACGGCTCACCGCCGTCGACGTGGCGCGCGAGGCGGGCCCGGGCCGGGCCCGGTCGGCTCTCAGGCGCGGCTTGCGGGGCGCCGACCTCCTGCTCGTGCACGACGCCCGTCTCCTCCGCGCGCTGCCGTACCGCCGCCCTCCGGTCGTCTGGGACGTACGCGAGGACGTCTCCGAGGCCAGGCTGGCGCGGGCCGCACGCAGGTGCCACGTGATCACACCGGACGTGGTGCCCGAGGCCACTCTCGTGGCGCCGGAGCCGCCCCCTCCCGGGGAGACGAGAGTGGTCCACATCGGCCGGCTGTCGGCCGCCAGGGGCGTGAACGAGCTCATCGGCCTGGCCCGGCGGCTGGCCCCGCACGGCATCCGGATGGACCTCATCGGCCAGGCCGACCCGGCGGCGCGCCCGCTGCTGCGTGACGCCCAGCGGGTCGGCCTGCTGGACTGGTTCGGCCACGTGCCGCTCAGGCACGCGCTGCGGATGGCCGAGGGCGCGCTGGCCGGCCTGTCGCTGGCCGGTCCAGCGGTGACCGGGCCGCCCACCAAGATCCTCGATTACCTGGGCCGCGGCCTCCCCGTCGTGACCACCTCGCAGGGCGCCGGGGTGGTGGAGCGGGCGGGCTGCGGCTTCGTGGTCCCGCTGGACGTGGACGCGGCGCTCGACGCCGTGCTCGACCTGAAGGAGAGCCCCGAGCTGCGCCGGTCCCTCGCCGCGCGCGGGCACGCGCACGCCCGCGCGCACCACCACTGGCCGGACCACGCGCCGGCGTTCGTGGCCCGGATGGAAGGCTGGGCCGGGATTCCCGCCCGCGCCCCGTCGTTCGCGGTACAGAGCAGGTCCGTGGGGTGATGGTCACGGCGTCCGGCGGTTGATGTACTAGACGCCATGGCATCGCATCTGATCCAGGGCCGGACGGTGAGCATGCCCGTCCGGGTACGGGACGTCATGGTGTGCGGCGCTCTCTACCTGGTCCGGGCCGACGCCGCACGGGCCGTGCTCGCGTATTCGGGGCTGGACGTGGCCGAGGTGCTGCCCGGCAAGGCCGTCTGCGTGCTGGTGTTCGCCGACTACCGCGACGGCGATCTCGACTCCTACCACGAGTTCGGCA
The DNA here is from genome assembly GCF_055585125.1 of Nonomuraea sp. NPDC054003. Taxonomy (NCBI): domain Bacteria; kingdom Bacillati; phylum Actinomycetota; class Actinomycetes; order Streptosporangiales; family Streptosporangiaceae; genus Nonomuraea; species Nonomuraea sp. NPDC054003. The sequence goes on along the minus strand of NZ_JBVJKR010000011.1, from coordinate 357,345 downwards.
TGGCGTTCCTGATCCGTCGGCCGGGGGCGACGGGCTCGGTGGGGCTCGCCGACCTGCGGAACGCGGCCGCGTTCGTCCACTGGATGCCGGTCGACCAGGGCTTCACTCTGGAGGCGGGGCGCTCGCTGTGGGGCGTGCCGAAGGAGCTGGCCGACATCGACCTGCGGCTCGGCTCCCCGTACAAACGGTGTGTCCTGAGCAGGGACGGCAGGCTCGTGCTCGACATGCTGGTCAAGCCCGGCGCTCCGCTGCCCGGCCCGGGCCCGGTGATCGCCCTGGACGCCTACACGCACCGCGACGGGCTCACCCGCCGCATCCCGTGGACCGTCCAGACCCGCGGCCTGCGCGTGCGCCCCGGCGGCGCGCTGATCCGGCTGGGCAACCATCCCATCGCCAAGGAGCTGAGCGAGCTGGGCCTGCCCAAGCGCCCCCTGCTGGCCGGCACGGTCGCGCACGCCACCATGGCCCTGGAGGAGGCCGAGCTCATCCGCTAGCGGGCGAACGCGGCCAGCCCTGCCCGCCAGGCGCCGTCGAGGTCGGCACCTGGCGGGAAACGGCCGTCGAGCTCCAGCATCACCATGCCGTGCGCGAAGGCCCACACGGCCCGCGCCAGCAGCGGGTCACCGTCGACGGCTTTGACCAGGGGCAGCGCCGTCCGGTCCTCCAGTCCGGCGGGCAGAAGTCCGCGCGGCAGCGGCCCGGTGCTCATCAGCCGGTAGAGATGGGGGTGGGCCAGCGCGTAGGCGCGGTAGGCCCGCGCCAGCACTCCCAGGCCGCCCTGCGACGCTTCCAGGGTCCGCGCCAGGTCCTGCATGGCGATCGCGATCACCTCGGCCTCGACGGCGCTCTTGTCGGGGAAGTGCTTGTAGAGCGAAGGGGCCCGGATGCCCAGCCGCCCGGCCAGCGCCCGCATGGTGAGCGCCTCCGCGCCGCCCTCCTCGACGAGGTGCAGGGCCGCCTCAACGATCTGCCGTGACCGCTCGGACACGCCGGCTCCCATCCCGCTCCCGTAGTCCGTAACCGAACGCGCGATCGGCGGCGATGTGCATCAGCCAGGCGAGCCCGGCGGTCCACGTCGGCACTCCGCCGATCGGCCAGAATACGTATCCAACCAGCAGCAGGAGGGGCACCCACGCCCGGTGTGCCGCGTTGTAGAACGGCACCGCCCGCGGTGACAGCCGCCCGCCGCCGGCCTTCCTCGCCCCTATGAGCATGGTCAGGTCCGGCAGGATCGCGAAGACCACCGCTGTGACCCAGGACATTCCCCCGTGCTTGGCCACCTCGAAGACGATGAAGGCCAGGCAGAAGATCGCCAGACCACCCCACGCCGCTCTTCTCATGACTGCTCCCGCGTCGGCTAACACTGTTAGCCAAGGCTAAGGCTAACAGTGTTAGCCGTCAAGCAGGGAAAAGCCCTCGCCGTGACGGCGAGGGCTTTCAGACGATGGGCGGGCGGCCGAGCTTCACCATGCGCCAGGCCGTCTTCCAGGCCATCGGGCGGCGCTCGCCCGCGGGTGTGCGCAGACCCTCGAAGAACCCGGTGAACCACGCCTTCAGCGAGTCTTTGGAGCCGCGCTCCCTGATCAGGGTCAGCACCACCCAGTCGAGCAGGTAGAGCGCCGCCAGCGGCCACGGCAGGTTGCGGCGGGCCAGCCACACCCGGTTGCGCGCGTTCAGCCGGTAGAACTCGGCGTGGCGGGTCGGCGGCACCTGGGGGTGGTACATCACGGTCTCGGCGTCGTACTCGATCCGGTAGCCCTCGCCGAGCAGCCGCCAGGCCAGGTCGGTCTCCTCGTGCGCGTAGAAGAACCGCTCCGGCAGCCCGCCCACCTGAAGGAAGGCCGAGCGCCGGACGGCCGAGGCGCCGCCCAGGAACGTGGTGACCGGTGAGCTGCGCTCCGGGTCGCCGGCGCGCAGGCGCGGGACGTGACGCCGCTGGCCGATGCCGCCGTCGGGGTCCATCACCCGGAAGGAGATGACGGCCAGGTCGGGCTCGGTGGCGAAGCGGTCGCGGACGTGCGCGGCCACTTTCTGGTTGGCGTACCAGCCGTCGTCGTCGAGGAACAGCACCACGTCACCGGAGCACTCCTCGACCCCGCGGTTGCGGCCGGCGGGTATGCCCGTATTGTGGTCGAGCCGGATCGTCTTCACGGTCGCCGACGAGCCAGCGGGGGGCGTCGCGGACAGCTCGGGCACGTCTGCGCCGTTGCCCACGATCACCACCTCGACGTCACCGTCGATCTGGTTGAGCGCGGACTCGACCGCCCGGTCCAGCTCCGCGACCCGGTTTCCCATGGTGAGGATGACGCACGAGATCTTCAACGAATCATCGTCCTGACGCGTTGAGAGCACGGGCGGAGCAATCTTTCATGATCACCGAGTCTGCTGGGTGGCTTATTTCCTGATATTGGTGGAGCTAAGCGTATCGGAACCGGTAGTGAACCCCCACCGAACCGGGGATGTCCGATCAATACGACGGACGAGAGGCCCTGCCGGTTCCGAGAATCGCATCACGCCAGCCGCCTCGACGCGAGAATGCTGACCAAATGCAGGACAACCTGTAGCCCTGCCGCGACCACACAGGCCACGACGAGCACCCGGGTGGCCGCCAGATCGCCCCGCACCACGTCGATCACCGCCGTCGCGAGCGCGAGCAGCGACAGCTCGATCGGCTGCACGATCCGGTGGAACCCGGTCGCCGCCAGGACCCGCCTGCCCAGCCCCAGCAGCCCCGAGCGGAACTGCACGGCGGCGGACTCGGTCGCGGCGGGCAGGCCGCCCTTGGCCCGCGCCACCTCCACCAGGTCGGACTCCGCCTTGATGAGGATCGCGCCGAGCGCCGCCGCGAAGCCCAGCACGGTGTACCAGTCGGGCAGCACGGCCGACGCCCGCCAGCCCAGCCCGGCCAGCAACGCCGCCTCGGCGAAGTAGGCGCCGACCCGGTCGAGGTAGACGCCGGTCAGCGAGGTCTTGCCGGTCCACCGGGCCAGCTCGCCGTCGGAGCAGTCGAGCAGCAGGTAGACCTGGATCAGCAGGGCGGCGGCCACGGCCGCCCACAACCCCGGCAGCGCGATCACCACCCCGGCCGCGACCCCCGCCACCGTCATCACCCAGGTGAGCTGGTTGGGCGTGACGCTCGTCCTGGTCATCAACCAGGTGACGTAGATCGACAGCCTGCGCATGTAGAGCACGCCCGCCCAGTGCTCGCCGTTGCGGCGCTCCAGGTGACCGGCGGGCTGGGCGACCCCGCGCAGCTCAGCGACCGAAGGCCCGGACATAGTCCTCCACCCGATCGCGGATCTCGGAGTCCTGCAGGCGCAGGTGCTCCAGGATCGTGTAACGGCCGGGACGGGTGGCGGGCGCGAGCGAGACCGCGGCGGTGAACTGCTCGCTGCTCAGCCCGATGTCGCCGGGGGTCACCGGCAGCTGGTGCTGCCGCAGGCAGCCGACCACCTGCTTGAGCCGGGCCTCGTCCTCCCTCAGGAAGTAGCAGAAGGCGGTGCCGACCCCGGCGAGCTCGCCGTGGTTGGAGGTGCCGGGGAAGAGCTGGTCCACGGCATGCATGATCTCATGGTCGCCACCGCTCGCGGGCCGCGATGAGCCCGCGACCACCATCGACATGCCCGACAGGATCAGCGACTCGGCCAGAACGGTCAGGAACGCGTCGGACTCGACGGAGTCGGCCCTGCCGAGCAGCGCCTCGGCGGCCGTGCGCGCCATCGAGCAGGCCAGCCCGTCTATCGGCTCGCCGCGCTCGACGTGGCTGAGCTGCCAGTCCTCGCACGCCGACAGGTTGGCGAGCACGTCGCCGACGCCTGAACGGACCAGCGACTGCGGGGCCTTGTGCACGAAGTCGAGGTCGACCAGGACGGCCAGCGGCATCGGCACACCGAACGTGCCCTTGCCGCCCTCGTACAGCAGGGAGGCCGTCGGCGAGCAGATGCCGTCGTGGGACAGGTTGGTGGCCACCGCGACCATGGGGATGCCGGCCAGCGAGGCGGCGTACTTGGTCGTGTCGATGGTCTTGCCGCCGCCCACGCCCACCACCACCTCGTAGGCGCCCTTCCGCAGGTCGGCGCCGAGCGAGACGGCGGCTTCCACGCTCCCGTCGGAGACGCGGAACACCTGGGCCTCGTCCAGCGTCGGCGCGATCAGGCTCTCTATGTGGTCGCCCTGGCCGGGGCCGACGGCCACCGCGACCCGGCCGGAGGTGGCGACCCTGCTGTCGGCGAGCAGCGCGCCGAGCTCCGCGACCGCACCGCGCCTGACCTCCATCTGGATCGGCGCGGGCAGCATCCTCGCAAGAAGCGGCATCCGGCCCCCTCAGTAGTGGACGGCGATGGTGCGGGCCTTGGCCAGGTCGTCGTGGTTGTCCACTTCGACCCAGTCGACCTCGCCGATGGGGGCGACGTGGATGGCCTCGCCTCGCTCGACCATCTCCTGGTAGCCGTCCTCGTAGTAGAGCTGCGGGTCGCGCTCGAAGGTGGCCTTGAGCGCGTCGGCCAGCCGCTCGGCGGCGCCCGGCCGGATGAGCGTGGCGCCGATGTACTCGCCGTACGCGTCGGACGGGTCCATCAGCTTGGTGATGCGGCGCAGCGCCCCCTCCTCGGAGAGCGTGACCTTCATCTCCTCGTCGGCCAGCTTCTTCACGTCGTCGACGGCGAGCAGGATGTCGCTGGTCTCGGGCGCGGCGAGCAGCGTCTTCTCGACCGAGACGGGGTGCACGGTGTCGCCGTTGACCAGCAGCGCGCCGCGGCCGAAGTAGTCGCGCGCGCACCACAGGGAGTAGGCGTTGTTCCACTCCTCGGCCTTGTCGTTGTGCACGAGGGTGAGCTCGACGCCGTGACGCTCCTCCAGCTCGCGCTTGCGCTCGTGTACGGCCTGCGCCGCGTAACCGACGACGACCACGACCTCGCGCAGGCCCACGGCGGCCAGGTTGCGCAGCGAGATGTCCATGATCGTGGTCTCGCCGTCGACCGGCACGAGCGCCTTAGGCAGCGTGTCGGTGTACGGCCGCAGGCGTCGTCCGGCTCCAGCGGCCAGCACCATTCCCAGCAACGTGCACTCCTCAGTCGAGCATGACTACGTAGGCCCAAAGGTTAGTTGGCTTTCGGCCTCGTGAGGGTAATCCGCCGTTAGTCTTGCGTTCCCGTGTCCGCCGTGCGCACCCCGGTCCTGGGCGCGGCGAGCCAGCACGTGAGGCTCTCCCACCCGAAAGCGCCCCACAGATACACCGCCAGCAGCACGAACCCGCCGGTCACCCAGCCCACGAGGGCGAACATGCCGAGCACCAGCATCCGCCCCTCCCAGCCGAGGCCGAGCGCGGCCAGCCACGGCGGCGGGTAGACCTGCTGACGCAGCCGGTAGACCAGGTCGTAATGGTGGAAGGCGGCCGCCCCGAGCAGCAGGAAGATCAGCACCGGGGGCACACCGTGGGCGAAGCCGCAGGCGGCGATGAAGGCGTACTCGATCCCGCGCAGGATCGGCGGCGCCATCCAGTCGAGCCGGCCGTCGTGCGGATGGGAGCTGCCCGGCCCGGCCAGCAGCAGCGTGACGAGCGGCGCGAACACCGCCAGCCCGCCGGCCCCCGCCACCCCCATGAGCAGCAGGATCCCGATGACGAAGGCGGCGGCGACGAGCGGCGGCAGCGGCGGGAGCTGCCCGGCCACGAGCATGCCCATGCCGCGCGAGAGCGGCCCGTCGTCGCGGTAGGCCACGACCTTGCCCCGGGGCACCGGCACCATGTGGACAGAGCTCATTCAGCAGACCTCATCATCCGGCCGACGAGCTGGTAGGCGGCGGCCACCGCGCCCCAGCCGAGCAGCGCCACGAACGTGACCCGGGCGTCGGACACCGCGGCCGTGACCGCGATCAGCGCCGTACGCTCCCCGATGGGCAGCACGACCATCCTGCGCAGCCAGTGGACCGCGGAGCCGTGACGCACCCGCTGGGCGATCCTGAGCAGCCCCTGCCGAGGGCGTCGGCGCCCGGCGTCGGACGGCTCCAGCAGCGAGCGCGACGGCCTGGCAGGCAGCGCGCCGGCCTGGCCGGCGTCCCACACCGATCCGGCGTACGCGAACTGGAGCGAGTGGCGGACGGCCTGCAGCATCATGGCAGCGACGGCGAGGAACCAGATGCCGTCGGGGTTGCCGCCGCCGTACGTGGCCGCGTAGCCGTAGGCCAGCCCCACGTAGACCGCGTACTCCTTGAACCGGTCGGCCATCCCGTCGGCCCACGCGCCGAGCGGCGTGTACCCGCGCGTGTAGCGCGCGAGCTGGCCGTCGAGGCAGTCGAGCGCGAACGACAGGTAGAAGAGCAGGGCCCCGGCCACCAGCGCGACCCTGCCGCCTTCGGAGAACCAGACCGCCGCCAGCACGGCCACGGCGACCGAGACGCCGGTGACGGCGTTCGGGGTGAGCTTGAGCGCGTGCGCGGGCCTGATCAGGTGGCGGGTCAAGGGCGAGACGAGGTACGAAGTGAAGAAGCCGTCGTCGGACTTCACCGCGCCGTCGAGGCGGACCTGGTCCTCGTCCACCTCCGCGAGCCGCTCGATCGCGGCGTCGGCGGAGGCCTGGCCGGTGGGCCGCACGCAGTGGAGCGGCCCGAGCGCCGCCGTGCGCACCGGCACCCCCGATCTGACCAGCCCGACCAGCAGCAGGTCGACGGTCTCGACAGGGGTGACGGGGCCGAGCCTGCCCGACTCCGCCAGCTCCGCCAGCTCCTCCGCGACCTCGGCGAGCACGCCCAGGTCGGCCTCGCCGGCCTGCAGCCCGCCGGCGAACGCGGCGTTGGCCTCCGGCACGGTGTGGAACGAGCTGCCCGCCGCGGTGATCCGCCCGCCCTCGACGCGGAGCGGCGGCCGGGTCGGCCCCGCCGCGGCCTCGCCGTCGACCAGCGCCCGCGTGTCGCGCGCCGGGTGCTCCAGCAGTACGGCCAGCGCCTCCGTGTGGGCCACCAGGTCGCCGGGCAGCAGGGCGACCGGCCCCGACGCCACGCGCGCCAGCTTGGCCACCACGCGCAGGTCGGCGGCGAGCCCGCCGGCCGACGTCAGCACCTGGACCTCGCGGGTGGGCAGGGTCGCGAGCTGGTCCGCGAGCCGGTCGGTGAGCGTGCCCTCGCGGCAGCCGAGCTGGGCCGCCGGTGTCGTGGCGAGCAGCACGATCGTGCCGCTCTCGGTGAGCGAGTCGGTCAAGGCGCGGGTCCTCCCGTTTGATGAGGGAGCGCGTGGCACACAGCGTAGCGATCGGGCCACGCGATAGCACGGACCAGTACCGTTACCCTCGAACTATGATTTCTCGGCTGCCATCCATCGGCGTGGTGCTCGCGGGCGGCACAGGCCGGCGTGTCGGCCACAGTGAGCCGAAGCAGCTCATCAAGCTGGCCGGGCGGACGATCCTGGAGCACACGATCGAGCTGTTCGACGCCTCTCCCGACGTCGACGAGGTGGTCGTGCTGATGACGCCGGGGTTCGTGGAGCCGGTGCGCGAGCTGGTGCGGCGGTGCGGTTTCGGCAAGGTGACCGCGATCGTCGAGGGCGGGGCGAGCCGGACCGAGAGCACCTGGCGGGCCCTTCAGGCGGTGGGCGAGCGGGAGTGCAACGTGCTCCTGCACGACGCCGTGCGGCCCTTGCTGGAGCCCCGGATCATCACCGACTGTGTCCGCGCCCTGGAGACGTACGAAGCCGTCGAGGTGGCGATCCCCAGCTCCGACACGGTGCTGGTGGCCGAGGACGACATCGTGCGCGAGGTGCTGGACCGGTCGCGGCTGCGGCGGGCGCAGACGCCCCAGGCGTTCCGGCTGTCGGTGATCCGCGAGGCGTACCGGCGGGCGATGGCCGATCCCGGCTTCGCCACCCGGCAGGCGACCGACGACTGCGGCGTGGTGCTGCGTTACCTGCCGGAGGTGCCGATCTACCTGGTGCCGGGCAGCGAGCGCAACATGAAGGTCACCCACCCGATCGACCTGTCCATCGCCGACCAGCTTCTGCGCCTGGCCGCCGCCGGCACGCCCGCGCCCGCCCCGCCCGACTACCGGCGGGTCCTCTCCGGCCGCACGGTCGCGGTGTTCGGCGACGGCGCCGACCTCGCCGCCCTGGCGTCCGGATACGGCGCGGTGGTGCGGTGCTTCCCCGCGGATCTGGCCCGTACGGAGGAGCAGGCGGCCAAGGCCCTGGCCGAGGCGGGCCCGGTGCACCACGTCATCCACCTCGCGGGGCCGCGCCCCGGTTCGCTCGCGGACGCCGACGCGGAAGCCCTGGCCCTGGCCTGCCTCGGGGCGTCGAACGTCGCCAGGGCCGCGTACCCGCTCCTGCGCGAGACCGGCGGCACCCTCGTCCTCCAGGCAGACGGCGGCGACGGCAGCGTCGCCGCCCCGGCCCGTGCGGCGACCGCCGAGCTGGCCCGAGCCCTGGCCTCCGAATGGGCAGCCGACGACGTCCGCGTCAACGCGGTCCTCACGACCGACCACCACCGGACGGCGCGGACCTGCCTGGACGCGCTCGCCTCCGGCCTGACCGGACAGGTCATGGAAGGCTGACCCCACGCTCACGCACCGTAGGGAACGGTGCGTGGCGTCAGCGGGGTGGGCGGGCCAGTTTGCGGGGGCTGGTGAGGAAGCCCCAGCCCCATGACATGTGCATGGTCGCGTACACCACCGGCAGCCGCAGCCTGGCCGACCAGGGCAGCCCGCTTCCGGTCAGCGCCGAACCCGCCACGATGGCCGCGGCGTATCCGCCCGGGACGACCAACCCCAGGGGGAAGAACGGCGCGACCACCAGCCCGAGCAGGATGGCCAGCACGGCGGCAGGCGGCGCGAGGTAGCGCAGGTTGATCGTGCCCTCGTGGGTGCGCGCCACCACCCGGCGCCATCTGCCGTAGTGGAAGTACTGCTTGGCGAGCGCCTTGACGTTGGGCCGCGGCCGGTAGGAGACCCGCATCCGCGGCTGGAACCACACCAGGCCGCCGGTCTGGCGGATGCGGTGGTTCATCTCCCAGTCCTGGGCGCGCTGGAAGTGCTCGTCGTAGCCGCCCACCCGGGCCAGCGCGGAGCGCCTGAACACGCCGAGGTAGACCGTGTCGGCGGGCCCGGCCGTGCCGCCGACGTGGAAGGCCGCCGCGCCCACGCCGATCTTGGAGGTCATCGCGCACGCGACGGCCTGCTCGAACGGGCTGACGCCCTCGGCCGCCATCACGCCGCCGACGTTGTCGGCTCCTGTCTCGTACAGGGTCTCGACCGCCACCCGCAGGTAGTCGGGCGGGAGCATGGCGTGGCCGTCGACCCTGGCGATGATGCCGTTGCGGGAGGCGGCGATGGCGGCGTTGAGCGCGTTGGGTGTGCGGCCCGTGGGGTTGGGCACGACGGTCACCCGGCGGTCGGCGGCGGCGATGGCGTCGGCGACCTCTTGCGTGCGGTCGTGTGACGGACCGACGGCGAGGACGACCTCGATCTCACCCGGGTAGTGCTGGGCGAGCACCTGGTCGACGGCTTCGCGGAGATGGCGTTCCTCGTTGAGGACCGGCATGACGACGGAGATGGGGGGCCAGCCACGCGTCTCCGCTGGCGCGTGCGGCGAGTCGGGGAACTGCTTCATGGCGGGGCTCACGCTACTGTACGACCACGGGAGGACGGCAATCGAGAGCGCAATCCTCCAGCGCCACGGAGGGGGACGGTCATGCGCGACCCAGGCGAGGAGGACGCCGGGGTGATCGTGGGCGGCGACGCCTACGGCGGCGTCAAGCTCGCCGGCGGGCGGCGCAGGCCGCGCAGGAGCGCCAGGGTGCGGCGGCGCAACGCGGTCCTCGCGGGCCTGCTGTCCACGGGCGTCCTGATCGGCACCGGCGTGGTGTGGGCGACGCCGCGCCAGATCGGCACGGTCGACGCGGGCGTCGAGGAGACCGCGCCGCGCGGTGCGGAGAACATCCTGCTGGTGGGCGTCGACAAGCGCGACGACCTCACCCGCAAGAAGCAGAACGAGCTCAAGCTCGGCCGCGAGTCGGGCCAGCGCACCGACACCATGATGGTGATCCACCTGTCGGAGGACCACAGCCGGATCACCGTGGTGAGCCTGCCGCGCGACACCTGGACGACGATCCCCGGCAAGGGCGATCACAAGATCAACTCGGCCTACCAGTTCGGCGGCCCGAAGCTCACCGTGCAGGCCGTGCAGCAGGCCACCGGCCTGAAGATCAACCGGTACATCGAGGTCAACGTGCTGGGCTTCATCGACGTGGTCGACTCGCTCGGCGGCGTCACCGTCTGCACGCCGGTGCCGATCAACGACCCGAAGACCGGTCTCAACCTCACCGCCGGCACCCACGAGCTGCAGGGCGCGCAGGCGCTGGGTTACGCCCGCACCCGCGCCACCGCCCGCTCCGACCTCGACCGGATCGACCGGCAGCAGCAGGTGATCTCGGCCCTGCTGAACCGGGCGCTGAGCGCCGACACGCTGGCCAACCCGGCCAAGCTGGCCTCGTTCGTCAACACCACGCTCGGCACGATCAAGGTCGACCCCGACGACGGGCTGCTCGGGCTGGCCACCCAGCTGCGGGACGTCAAGCTCGACAACGTGCAGTTCGCCGACGTGCCGCTGGAAGACGTCGACTTCCGCACCTCCACGGGCGAGTCGGCGGTGCTGTGGGACAAACAGAAGGCGCGTGAGCTGTTCCGGGCCATCGAGGCCGACCAGGACCTGATCAAGCCCACCCCCAAGGCGAGCCCTTCGGCCAAGGCCTCGGCCGGGCCGGCGTCCGTCCCGCCGCAGCAGATCTCGGTCAAGGTGCTCAACGGCACGCTGATCACCGGGCTCGGCGCCCGGACGCGCACCGCGCTGGTCGCGTACGGCTTCCAGGTGCCCGAGGACGCCGGCAACACCGCGCGCAAGGACCACAAGAAGACCGTGGTGCGCTACGGCCCCGGCCAGGAGGCCGCCGCCCGCACGGTCGCCGCCGCCATCCCCGGGTCCGACCTGCGGCAGGCGGACGTCAAGGAGATCGAGGTCGTCATCGGCGCCGACCAGCCGAAGGTGGCCAAGCCCAAGGCCTCCACGACGCCGTCGGCGCGGCCGAGCGCTTCCCCATCTGCGGAAACGGCAACGCAGAACATCTGCAAGAAATAGGTTAACAATCAGCCAAGAGGGCACCCTTTCCCCATGATTGTCAGGTCTTGGCAGGAGGAGCTCTGCACGGTCCTGCGCGTCTCGGGGGAGCTCGACGTGGCGGCCGCTCCCCGGCTCCGCGCCGAGCTGGAGCCGGTCCTGTCCTCCCCCGGCCCGCTCATGCTCGTGATGGATCTGAGCGAGGTGCCGTTCTGTGACTCGGTGGGGCTGGGCGTGCTGGTCTCGACGCACAACCACGCGCGGCGCACCGGCGGCAGGCTGATCCTGGTCCTCCAGGAGGGCATGATCAGCAACCTGCTGACGATCACCAACCTCGACCGCCACTTCGAGACGAGCCCCTCGCTCACGGACGCCCAGGCGGCGCTCGCCGCCGCGGCGTAGCCCCGCCCGGGGATGCGAGACGATGTCATCGTCGTCCCTGCGGTTCTCCTGTGGAGGCATTGGCGTTGTTCGAGGAGTTCCCCGAGCCCGCGCGGTCCCAGCTCGTGGCCGCCCACGACGAGGGCAGGACCCGGCCGGAGTGGTGTTTCGCTGACGGGCCCGTCCGGCTGGCGTTCTGGGCGCCCTTCGCCGGCGCGGAGCCGATGATCGTCTGGCAGTTCACGGCCGGCCCCGACCCGGCCGCCGCCTCGCGCCTGCTGCGCCGCGCCCTCGCCGCCGCCGGCGTCCAGAAGGTCATCCATGACATCTCGCTGCCGTCCGGCCTGTCGCCGCTCATCGACCGTGCGGTCGAGCACGAGTCGCTGACCGGCGCCGGGTTCGCGCTGGAGGTCGAGCGGCTGCTGCTCGAATGGCGGCCAGGCGGCGACCTGCCCGCCGACCCCGGCCGGCTGACCTACCGCCCGGCCAGGGAGCTCGACCCGGCCGAGGTGCTCGACCTGCTGGTGCGCATCTCGTACGGGTCGCTCGACCACGACACCCGGGTGGAGCTGGCGACGGTGGGGGCCGAGCACGAGGCGCGCTGGATGTACGACGACCTGATGAACCGCAAGGGCAAGCCCGGCTGGTTCGTGATCGGCTGTCTGGACGGCGAGCCGGTCGGCCTGGTCGCGCCCGACGACCACTCGATCGCCTACATCGGGGTGGTGCCGGAGCATCGCGGCCACGGCTACGTCGACGACCTGCTGGCCCACGGCACCCGCACGCTCGCCGAGGCCGGGGTCCAGCGCGTCGTGGCCGCCACCGACGTGGCCAACGCCCCGACCGCGGCGGCGTTCCTGCGGGCCGGATACTCCGAGGCCGGCCGCCTCCACCGCTACTACTGGCGACTCCGTGATGGGATGTCCTCGTGAGACTTGGTGTGATCTTCGACCGGGATCTGCCGCCGGAGCGGCTCGTGCCGGTGGCGCGGGCGCTCGACGCCCTGGACCGGGTGGACGACCTGTGGGTGGTCGAGGACCTGGGCTGGACCGGCGGCGTCTCCTCCGCCGCCACCGCCCTGGCCGTCACCTCCCGGCTGCGCGTCGGCATCGGCATCGCCCCGGCGCCGCTGCGCAACCCGATGCTGCTGGCCATGGAGCTGGCCAACCTGGCCCGGCTGCACCCCGGCAGGCTGGCCGCCGGGATCGGCCACGGGGTGCCGGCGTGGATGGCCCAGGCGGGGGCCGCGCCGCCGTCGCCGCTGGCCCTCCTGGAGGAGACGATCACCTCCGTACGGGCGCTGCTGAGGGGCGAGACGGTCACCATGGCGGGCCGGTCGGTCCAGTTGGACGGGCTGTCGCTGGTGCACCCGCCGCACGAGGTCCCGCCGGTGCTGGCGGGCGTCAAGGGTCCCCGCTCGCTGGCCCTGTCCGGGCGGGTGGCGCAGGGCACGATCCTGCCCGAGGGCCTCGGTCCCGACCAGGTCAGGCAGGCGCTCGGCCAGATCTCCCCCGCCGGTGACCACGAGCTCGCCGCCTTCACCTACCTGCACGTCGGGCCGGGCTTCCCCGGCCACGTGGCCGAGGGCCAGGCCGAGTTCCTGGGCGTGGCGCCGGAGGAGGTGGCGAGCGCCGTCGGCACCGCCGAGGAGGCCGCGGCGCACGTCAGGGCCCTGTGGTCGGCGGGCGCCGGCACGGTGCTGGTCCGCCCGGTCGCCGCCGACCCGGTCCCCCACGTGGAGGCCCTCCTCACCGCGCTCTGACCGGGATCTGGCCGAAAGGCGGACGGCGATCGGCCGGAAGGCTGATCCGCGCCCACCGGCGCCCCGGCCACGATCGGAAGCATGAAGCGGACCTTGACAGTGGCAGCGGTGATCGCCGGGATGGCCGGGCTCGCCGGTTGCGGCGCGACCTTCGACGACACCGAGACGCACTCCGCGCGGGCGTTCGCCCATTCAGGGGCGACGCTGGTCGTCAAGTCCTCCGTGGGCGGCCTGCGCTTCCTGCCGGGCACGGCCGGCGAGGTCCGGGTCGACCGGTGGCTGGAGGGGAAGGCGGCCAGGGACGGCAACGCCTCCTGGTCGTTCCGAGGGGGCGTGCTCCGGCTGAGCGCCGACTGCACCATGGTGTTCGGCACCTGCGGCGCCCGCTACCACGTACGGGTGCCGCCGGGGACGAGGCTCGTGGTCGACGGCTCGGACGACGGCGTCATCCTGAAGAACCTCGACCAGGACGCGGACGTCTCGACCCGCGGTCCCATCACGGCCGAAGGGACGTCGGGCAGGCTGCGCCTCCTGGGCGGCGAGGAGCCGATCAAGGGCTCGGGCCTCAAGTCGGCCGACGTGCGGGCCCGGACGGTGAGCGGCTCGATCGCGCTGGCCTTCGCCGTCGCGCCCGTCAAGCTGGACGCCCGGTCGCGGGAGGGCGGGGTGACGGTGGCGGTGCCGCGCGAGAAGTACGCGATCACCGCCGAGTCCGCCGAGGGGTCCGAACGCTCCGAGCTGAAGAGCGCCAGGAGCGATCGGACGATCGTCGCCAGAAGCGAATCCGGAAATATCCGGATCAAGGGGGTTGGTTGACCCGGCGGCCGTGCTCCCGGCTCCCGGGTCAGTCGCCGTCCTGGTCGTTGTCGTCCTGGCCGTCGTCCTGGTCGTCGTTCTGCTGGTTGGTGTTGACGACATCCGGGTCGTCGTCGCCGTCGTCGCCACCGCCTCCGCAGGCGCCGGTCAACCCGAGCACGGCCACCATCGCGGCGGCCGCGAGCATCGACCTGTGACTCCTCCGACGCAGCATGCGCATCTCCCTTGATCAGTGTTTTTACCGTCGTTTCCTCCTTATCCACCATCAGCCCGGTTTAACAGGAGGAAGACCTGATTAGGTAAACGACCGGTCGTTCATATAATCTGACGGCATGACACACGACGGCCGCCGGCTGCGCGGCCAGCGGAGCCGGGAGGCGATCCTCGATCAGGCCGTGAGCCTGGCCTCCGTGGAGGGCCTCGACGGGCTCTCGCTCGGCCGGCTGGCCACCACGCTCGGCATCAGCAAGTCGGGCTTCTTCGCCCACTGGCGCGACAAGGAGCAGCTCCAACTCGACGCCGTCGACTGGGCGGCCCGCCAGTGGACCGAGCAGATCATCTCTCCCGCGCTGCGCGCGCCGGCGGGCGTCCGGAGGCTGTTCGCGCTGCACGAGCTGCGGCTGCGCTTCTACGCCGACCGGGTGCTGCCCGGCGGGTGCTTCTTCCTGGCGGCGCAGACCGAGTTCGACGACCGGCCGGGAGAGGTGCGCGAACGCGTCTCCCAGGCGCTGCGCGACTGGCTGGCGTTCATCCGGAGGCTCGTCGCCGAAGCGATCTCGCTGGGCGAGCTCCGGCCCGACGTCGATCCCGGGCAGCTCGCGTACGAGATCGAGGCCCTCGGCGAGCTGGCCGTCACCCACACCCGCCTGCTCGACGACCACCGGGCCGTCGAGCACGCCCGCCGCGCCGTCCTGCAGAGGCTGCGCGCCCTCTGCCCCGACCCCGCACTGCTACCGGAGGATTGAATGACCGACGAAGGACACTACGAGTCCGTCCACGTCCACTTCGACGACCTCGACGTCATGGGTCTGTTGCACAACTCGCGCTACGCCCTGCTGGTGGAGCGGGCGATCGGCGCCTACTGGACCAGGCTCGGCTGGTCGCCCGACCCCGCTACGTCGGCGTTCAAGGACGTGTCGTTCGCCGTGCGCGAGTTCAAGATCTCCTATGAGGCGCCCGTCATGGGGGCGGGCGAGCTGGCGGTGCGTCTCTGGATCGAGCGGATGGGGCGCAGCAGCGTGG
Source organism: Nonomuraea sp. NPDC054003 (assembly GCF_055585125.1). Taxonomy (NCBI): domain Bacteria; kingdom Bacillati; phylum Actinomycetota; class Actinomycetes; order Streptosporangiales; family Streptosporangiaceae; genus Nonomuraea; species Nonomuraea sp. NPDC054003. Next base: position 342,052 of record NZ_JBVJKR010000011.1, on the reverse strand, counting down.
TGTACGGCTTCCTCGTCCTGTCCCCCGATCATGAGATCACCCACGCCGAGGGCTACCGCGCCAACGTCAACCTCGACCCGGTCACGTTCCGCCCCACGCCCATCAGCGACGAGAGCCGCGCCGCCGCCGGGCCCCTGTTCCTGCCGGTGGCGGCGGGCTGAGCGACTCATCGGCTTCCTGAGGCACCTGCGCGAGCCCTTCGCCGGCTCGCCCCGCGTACCGCTCCCTGCGGCGCACCGCGGGGATGAGCGTCAGCAGGCCGATCGCGGCCAGGGCCGCGCCGAGCCAGAGAGGGGCGCGCAGGCCGTAGGCGTCGATGGCGAGGCCGCCCGCCGAGGAGCCGATGATGACCCCCAGCGTGATGAACGACGCGTGGACCGTGTTGACCAGCGGACGGGCATTCGCCGCTCGCTGGACTCTGGTGGCCATCGCGGGATTCATGGTCACACCCACCAGGCCGATGCCCAGCATGAACATCACCGCCGGGAACGTGGCGTGGGCCAGCAGGGCGAAGCCGACCAGGAAGGCCATGTTCAGGGCCAGACCCCACACCTGGACGCTGATCGTGTAGCGGTCCGCCAGGCGGCCGACGACCGTGTTGCCGATCACCGTGGCCGCGCCGTAGGCGACCAGCAGCAGGGGGACCGTGGTCCCGCTGACTCCGGTGACCTGGGTGAAGATCGGGTTCAGGTAACTGAAGGCGGAGAAGGTCGCGCCGATGATGAGTGTGCTGGTCGACAGGGCCAGCCACAGATCACGGTTCTTGAGTGCGGTCAGCTCCTCACGGAGGTTCCCGCCGTCATCGGCGACCCGTTCCAGACGCGGCACACCGAGCTGCGTGGCACCCGCGATCACCACGGTCAGCACGCCGATCGCCCAGAACGCGGCACGCCAGCCCAGATGCTCCCCGATCAGCGTCGACAGCGGAAGCCCCAGCAGCGTGCCGACCATCAGCCCGTTCATGACGACCGCGATGGCCCGTCCACGCATCCCCGGAGCCGTCAGCTGCGCCGCCATGGAGACGGCCACTCCGAAGAACGCCTGGGAGGCCACGCCGGTGATCACGCGCGCCACCAACATGATCGGGTATGTGGGGGCGGCGGCGGCCAGCACGTTTCCCGCCAGGAAGATCGCGAACAGCCCCGCGAGCGCCGTCTTCGGGCGCAGCCGCACCATGGCGACGGTGAGGAACGGGCCGCCGAGGGTCATGGCGACGGCGAAGGCGGTGATGAGGTAACCGATCTGGGGGATGGTCGCGTCCAGTCCGTCCGCCATCTGCGGCATGAGCCCGGCGACGGCGAACTCGCTGGTCACCATCGCGAAGATGCCGAGAGCCAGCAGATATATGACACGGGGCAAGGTCGGTCACTCCTTCAGCACGAATTTTGCATCGGTCGGTGTAGAATGCGGGCAGGCGGAAACCCCGCCCGACTTCCGGCGAGAGACTCAGGCCAGCGCGTCGAGTGCCGTGGCCGCGATCGACTCCAGGACGACACGGTCGCCTCCGCCGCGCGCGGTGACCCGGATGCCCGCGATCACGGCGTTGACGAAGCGAGCGAGGTCTTCCGGGTCACGCGTGGAGGTGAGGTCGCCGGCGGCCAGCCCCGCCGCGATGGCGGACCGCAGCGAGTCGAGCCGCCGGACCAGGTCGCGTTCCAGGATCAGGGCGATCTCCGGATCGCGACCCGCGAGCTCCACCGTGGTGTTGACCGTCAGACAGCCACGACCGTGACCGCCCGGCGAGGACTCGGACTCGACGATCACCGCCAGCAACGCGCGGATCCGTTCGATGACCGGCCGTTCCTCGTCCTCCAGGATGCGCAGCTGGTTTCCGGTGGTGGTCTCGACATAGCGAGTCAGCGCACGCCTGAACAGCTCGTGCTTGCTGGTGAACGCGTTGTAGAGGCTGCTGCGATCCAGCCCGACAGCGTCGCACAGATGGCGGGTGGAGGTGGCTTCGTAGCCGTACGTCCTGAAAAGGTCCAGCGCGGTGGCCAGGACCTGATCCTCGTCGAATGTCCGGGGTCGAGCCATGCGATGGACGCTATCACGTTTTACACCGGTCGATGCAATACTCTGCCCGGAGGATGCCGCCGGCCTCCGGGCGGGAGGCCCGTGCTCGTCAGCCGGTCTCGGCGAACCGCCTGAGCACCGGGGCGAGCACGTCGGCGGCCACGCCGTGCTGCTCCCCCTTGACGACCTGCAGCGTGGCGGTCGGCAGCAGCTCGGCGACGGCGCGGGCGCCGACCATCAGCCACGGATCGGTGCCGTCGCCGTGCATGGCCAGGACGGGGACGTCGACCGCGGCCCAGCGGTCCTCGTCCAGCGGATTGCCCGCCATCGCGGACGCCACGAACCGGCCGTCGTAGGCGATCGTGTGCGCGACCTCTTCGACGGCCGCCCAGAACGGGCTCTGCCGGAAACCGTCGACGACCTCGGCGGGCATGCCGATCGCCGCGGTGAAGAACAGCGCCGCCGCGTCGCCGGGACGGCCCCGGGCGATCGCCTCGTCGAGCCGCTCGACATAGTCCGGGGGCAAGGGCGGGCGCGTGTCGTCGATGATGAACGGCGGCTCCCACACCACCAGCCGGCTGATCGGCAGCCCGGCCACCGCGGCGTCGAGAGCCAGGGCCGCGCCTGAGGAGAATCCGCAGACGATGGCGGGCCCTCCGGCGTCGGCGATGATCGCCGCGAGGTCCTCGATCTCGCGCTCCGTCGCGTACGGGGCGGTGTCGGTGCTCTGGCCGCGCCCGCGCCGGTCGTAGGCGTAGGTGCGGAACCCGTCGCGCAGCAGCTCCCCGACCTCGGCGCCCAGCGGGTTGACGGCGCGGTGGGAGGTGGCGCCGTCGACCATGACCAGCGGCTGACCCTCACCCACGGCGTCGAAAGCGATGATGGTGCCGTCCTTCGAGCGGACCGTGCCCATGGTTACTCTCCTTCATCTTCGGAACTGGACGGTACAGTACTGGCTTCCGTACGGAACTGTCCAGTACTATCCCTGCCTAGCCTTAAGGAGGTGTTGTGGACCCACAGCAGAGCGGCGCCGGGCCCGAGACCGGTCGCACGGCCAGGAAGCGGCGCGCGATCCTGGACGCGGCCACCGAGGTGTTCCTGCAGAACGGCTACCTCGGAGCGAGCATGGACGAGGTGGCCGCCAAGGCCGCGGTGTCCAAGCAGACCGTCTACAAGCAGTTCGCGGACAAGAAGCACCTCTTCACCGAGATCATCCTCGGCACCACAGCCCAGCTCATGGACGGCTTCAGGCAGGTCGCGACCGACCTCGACCGGGCCACCGACGCGCGCCAGGCCCTGCACGACCTGGCCCGTGCCCTCCTCGCCAACCTCACCCAGCCGGACGTCCTGCGGCTGCGCCGCCTGGTCATCGCCGAGGCCGACCGGTTCCCCGACATCTCCGGGGCGTGGTTCGAGCACGGTTTCCACCAGTCGCTGGTGATGCTGGGCGAGACGCTGCGCCGTCTGGAGGGCCGCGGGCTGCTGCGCAACCTGCCTGACCCGACGCTGGCCGCCTACCAGTTCGCCGGGCTGGTCATGTACAAGCCGATGAACCAGGTGATGTTCGCCGGCACCCCCGCCGGTCCCGCGGCCGGGGAGCTGGAGAGCATCGCCGGCCAGGCGGTGGAGGTGTTCCTCGCGGCCTACGGCTGACGGCTCAGCCGCCCAGGATGCGGTCGAGGGTGCGGCGGCCCATCCGGCTCATGGCCCGGTTGCTCTCCGCGTAGTACCAGACCGCGCCCATCGCCTGCTGGAACGCCCACGCCCGGCCCCGCTCCCATTCGAGGTCATCGCAGCCGAGCTCGTCGCGGAGCACCCGCCGAGGGCCCGGATCGAGCAGGTGCCACGCGCTCACGAGATCCAGCGCGGGGTCGGCCGGCCCGAACCCGCCGACGTCCAGGATCCCCGCCAGCCGCCCGTCCGCCACGAGCACGTTGCCGGGGATCAGATCGCCGTGGGTCATCACGTCGTCCGCCTCGCGCGGCAGGCTCCTCATGGAGTCCCACAGCCGCCGCAGCCTGGGGACGTCGAGCAACCCTTCACTGTTCCGGAAGCAGGTCTCCATCCACGCGTCGTGGGACTTCAGGTCGCCTCCCCGGCCTCCGCCCGCGAACGTGCGGCCCCGCGTGCCGACGGCACGCAGTCCCTCGATCAGCTCCGCCAGGTCGCGCGCGAACGCCGCCGACTCCCCCGGGTCCTCGTCCGTGGCCACGACACCGGGCAGCCACGTCTGCACCGCCCACGGCAGCGGATAGCCCGCCCCCGGCTCACCCAGCGCGACGGGCTCAGGCGTACGGAACCGCGTCCGGCCCGCCAGCTCCCGGCCCGCCTCCGCTTCCGCCCGCAGCCATCGCCGCGTCCGGTCGACGTCCCCGGGCTCCAGCGGGAACCGGGCGGCCAGCCGGTCGCCGACGCGGAAGACGGCGTTGACCGTCCCCTCGGAGGCGACGCTCCTGACGTCCAGGCCCCGCCACTGGGGGAACTGCGCGTCGATCAACGCGCGCACCGTCGCGGGCGTCACCGTCAGCTGGCCGGCGTGCATCCTCATCCGAGGAAGCCTCCCCGCGCCTATGCCGGCCCGCAACCTCTTTTCCTGGCGTCCGCGCCGTCAGCGGGTGCTGGCCAGGGCGGTGCGGGCGATCTCGGCCCGTTCTGCGGCCTCCGCCTCGGCCGCCCGCTTCTCGGCGAGCACGCGGGCGTCGTAGGCGGTGCGGGCGGCGGCGATCTCGTTCTGGTGCGTCTCGGTCCAGGTGACCAGCTCGCGGATGGTGGAGTGCAGGGTCGTGCCGAGCGAGGTGAGCTCGTAGTCGACGCGCGGCGGGACGGTCGGGTGGACGGTCCTGCTGACCAGCCCGTCGCGTTCCAGGTGCCGCAGCGTACGGGTGAGCATGCGCTGGCTGACCCCGTCGATCATGCGGCGCAGCTCGGTGAAGCGCAGGCTGCGCCGGTCGAGCAGGGCGATGACCAACAGCGACCATTTGTCCGCGACGCGGTCGAGGATCTGCCGGACCTCGCAGTCCTCCCGGGTGTCCCACTGGAGAACGTCGTAGTCGTCGCCGGTATCCCCGCAGTGACCGAGGAACTCAGAAGTGCCGTCTTCCATGACATTTCATGATGCTCGACGATTCTGCTGGTTACAAGAAGGAACCGGCAGGCGGTCGAGGAACTGTGGGCCGGTTCCGCTTTCGTGAAAGGACCGCACCGTGCCCACCTCGATGTCCCCACGCTCGTGGGGCGTGCTCTTCGTGCTCGCCGGCGCCATCTTCCTGGAAGGGATCGACGTGGCCATGCTGAACGTGGCCCTGCCGGCGATCCGGGCGGATCTCGGCCTGTCCACCGGCATGCTCAGCGGCGTGGTCAGCGCCTACGTGCTCGGCTACGGCGGCTTCATGCTGCTGGGCGGCCGGGCCGCCGACCTGCTGGGACGCCGCAGGATGTTCCTGTTCTGGCTGATCGTCTTCCTGCTCTTCTCAGGTCTGGGGGGCTTCGCGACCGAAGGGTGGACGCTGTTGACGGCCCGCTTCGTGACCGGGGTCGCGGCCGCGTTCATGACGCCCGCAGGGCTCTCCCTGATCACCGGCAACTTCCCCGAAGGGCCGCAGCGCACCAAGGCGCTCGGGGTGTACGCCGGCACGGCCTCGGGCGGCTACGTGCTCGGCCTGGTCGCCGGCGGTCTGCTGGCCTCCGTCGGCTGGCGATGGGTGTTCTTCGCGCCGGTGATCCTGGCGGCGGTGATCCTCGTCGCGGCGCTGGTCCTGCTCAAGGAGAGCGAGGCGCCCGAGCGGCCTCCGGGCGGCTTCGACCTGGCCGGCGCGTTCAGCATCACCGGCGCGATGCTGCTGCTGGTGTACGGCGTGGTCCGGCTTGAGCACCCCGGCGACGGCCTCGCGGGCACGATCGGCGTGTTCGCCGCGGGCCTCGCCCTGCTGGCCGTCTTCGTCCTGATCGAACGACGCGCGGCCCATCCCCTGGTGCGGCTCGGCATCCTGCGCTCACACCCGCTGGTGCGGGCCAACCTGGGCGCGCTGCTGTTCCTCGCCTCGTTCGCCGGCTTCCAGTTCGTGGTCACCATCTACCTGCAGGAGGTGCGCGGCTGGAGCAGCCTGCAGACCGGTCTGGCCATGCTGGTGATCGGCATCGACACGATCCTCGCGCCGACGGTCACCCCGAAGCTGGTGAACCGGTTCGGCAACGCCCGCGTGCTCTTCGGCGGACTGGTGGTCGCCGCCCTGGCCTACGCGCTCTTCCTGCCGCTCGGGATGGACTGGACGTACGCGGCCATGCTGCCGACCATGCTCCTGCTCGGCGTGGCGTTCTCCCTGGCGTACGGCCCGCTGACCATGGCCGCCACCGAAGGGATCGACGAGCACGAGCACGGCCTGGCCAGCGGCCTGCTCTACACCTCCATCCAGTTCGGCACCGCGCTCGGGCTGTCGGCGGTGACCGCCGTGAGCGTCGCGGCGCTCGGCGACGCCGGCACGCCCGAGGCGACGCTGGACTCCCTGCGGCTCGCCCTCGTCGTCCCGGTCGCGGCCGCCGCCGCCGGCGCCCTGATCACCGCCTTCGGCCTCCGCCGCCGCACCGCCGGCCGCGTGTCCGTCCCGGCCTCGGTGTGACCGATGACGACCAGAGTGACCTCGTTCGGTGAGATCGAGCAGCAGTTCGCCGCCTACGTCGGCGACATCGTGTACGCCACCATGACCACCGTGGACGCCCGGGGCCGCCCCCGGGCGCGCGTCCTGATACCGGTCTGGGAGGTGGTCGACGGCCGCCCGATCGGCTGGCTGGCCACCTACAAGACCCCGGTGAAGACGGCGCACCTGGCCGGCAACCCGCACGCCACGTTCTCGTACTGGAGCCCCAGACAGAACGCGGTGAGCCTGGACACCGTGGCCGAATGGGCCGACGACCCGGAGCTCACGCGGCGGGTGTGGGACCTCTACCGGCAAGGGAGCCCGCCCGGGGCGGGGTACGAACTGGGCGACTTCTGGAGCGGCCCCGCCGATCCCCGGCTGCACGTCCTCCGGCTGGTCCCCTGGCGCGTCCAGGTCATCCGCGGCACCGACCTGCGGAGCAGGATCTGGCGAAACCCGTCGACCGGGAGCCTGGGCGCGGGCTACGGTCGCGCCTGATCCTCAGCCCTCTCCCGAGGCAGGTTGGTCCTATGGCGATCCCGAAGAAGTACGCGAGGCCCGTCACCGTCGACGGCACCGCGTTCCGGTGGCGTGTTCGCCGTAAGCCCACGTACTGCCAAGGGAACGGCTGGGGCCCGATGACGTTCGCGGTGGAGCAGGTCGACCTCTTCGACTGGGACGGCGCCGACCTGTTCGGCCCGTACACCTTCACGCTGTTCCTGGCTTTCCGCGCATCACGTGCGGAGGTGACCGTACGCGCGCGAGAGAGTGTCTTTCCGCCCACCCTGGGACAGTGACAGCAGATCTTGGAGGCGGCTGTGGCGATGCCGGATAAGGGGTCGCGGCTCATCACGGTCGGTGACGCCGTCTACCGCTGGCGGGTCCGCCGCAAGCCGGGCCGCCGTCAGGGTGACGGCTGGACGCCGCTCCGCTTCACCGTGGAGCGGGCCGAGGAGCCGGGGAGCGTGCTCGTGGTGACGCTCCCCTGCGCCCGGCCGGACAACTGGCGGGGGGAACGGACGGTCACCGTCCGTCCGATCCTCGTCGGCGGGTGCGTGCGGCGGGCCGTCGAGCGAGGATGGCGGCCCGGCCGCGCAGGCCCGGCGTTCGTCCTCGACGTCGCCGAGGACGAGCTGGCCGGGCTTCTCGGCGAGCCGCCCCGATACCTGGTCCCTTTCCTCTGGGGCATGATCCCGGAGGGCGGCCGCATCGAGGATCTCCCGCGATGCACTCAGATCTGGAGCCGGGACCGGTCTTCTTGATCCGCAGTGGGCCCCTTACGGGGTTCTCGGGTCGCGGAGCGAGCGCATCGCCTCCACCAGGCTCCCGTGGATGTACTCCAGCCCGGGCGTGGAGAAGCTCGTCCAGTCGTCGGCGTCCGACGACTCGGCCTCGGCGGCCCAGTCCTGGCCGGCCGCGGGATCGTGCTGGTACACCCACCAGAGATTCCCCGAACGGTCCTGGAACCGCGCGAGCGTGTCACCGAAGAAATCGGTCGGACGCGTGACGATCCGCGCCCCGCGGGCCTCCGCGCGGGCCAGGGTCTCCTCCACGTCGTCCACGTACACCCGCGTGAGCGCCGGGGTGAACGGCCAGTCGGGCTTGCGGTCGGCGAGCGACAGCAGCGAGTCGCCCAGACGGAGCTCGGCGTGCAGGATGAGCCCGTCCTCGTCGATCGTGCGGGCCTCCGGCACGTCGGTCGCGCCGAACACGTCGATGAGGAAGTCGATCAGCTCGGCGGTCCCGTCGGCGATGACGAACGGGTTCACCGTGTTGGAGCCGGCGGGCGCGTGAGGTCGTGCGGTCATGAGGTTCCTTTCCTGATGAGCGGTGCACGCACTCTCGCAGCAGACGAGGTCACATCCCGTCCGCGTTCGTCAGGGCGCGTCCGGCGGCGTCTCCAGGGCGCGCAGCATCCGCCCGAGCGCCTCGCGAAGCTCCGAGCGCGCGGGATCGGGGAGGTCGAGGGTGTACGCGACGCCGGCCGGAATCCACGACAGGGCGTACATCGTGTCCCTGAAGTCGGCGCCGCCCACCGGCCAGACCGTGGTGCCGGCGTCCCCCGGCTCGGCGCCCTGCGCCCACTCGCCGAAGAGATCACGCAGCCGCTCGATCGGCATCCGCATCGTCGCGGTCGCGTCGGTCGCCCGCTTGCCCCATGACGACGCGACGGCCACGAACTCCGCGACCTGCCGGTGCGAGAGCGGCCGCGGCTCGAAGAACGCCCCGGTGCGCCGCACGCCGGCGATCCGGTCGATGCGGAACGTACGCCAGCCGTCACGATCGAGGTCCCAGCAGAGCAGGTACCAGTGCCGCTCGGACGGCGCGAGGTGGTGCGGCTCCACCTGGCGCGACGACGGCCCCGACCTGGACACGTGGGCGAAGCGGACACGCTCGTGGTCCCGGCAGGCCAGCGCGAGTTCGGTGAGCACGGCCGGGGACACCCCGGACCCGGGTCCTGTCCCGGCCGGTCGCACCGCGGCGGCGAGCGCGTTGACCCGTTCGCGCAGTGCGGCGGGCAGGACCCGTTCAAGCTTGGCGAGGGCCCGGATCGTCGTGTCCGCGCCGTCGGTGAGCTGCCGCGTCGCCGCCAGGCGCAGGCCCGCCGCCATGGCGACGGCCTCCTCGTCGGTGAGCAGCAGCGGCGGCATCACACCGCCGGGCTCCAGACGGTAGCCGCCGGCCAGCCCCGGAACCGACTCGATCCGGTAGCCGAGGTCACGCAGGCGTTCGACGTCCCGGCGCACCGTACGCCGCGAGACCCCGAGCCGGTCCGCCAGCTCGGGGCCCGTCCAGTGCCGATGCGTCTGCAGCAGGTTGAGGAGCGCGAGCGCGCGTGCGGTGGTGTCCGGCATACCGCCAGCTTGCCGCCGAACGCGGACGGTTCGTGTCCGCGTCCGGAGGGCGCGCGGGATCCGTCAGGAGGCCGGGTGCGGGTCGCCGAGGTACGGGAACCGGTCCAGGGTGTCGGTGTGCGGCGTCAGCCCGGTGGGCGGCGCTTCGTTCTTGGTGAGGAACGCGACGCGGATGTCGATGACGTCTTCGGTGAACGTCCGCCCGTTGGGGTACGCGGCCGGCTTGGACGGGTCGAAGTGCAGCACGTCCGGCAGGAGGCCGTGCTCGTCGATCGCGGCGATCGCCTCCTCACGGGAGTAGCCGCCGGTGTGGCCCAGCAGGTGGACGAACTGGTCCGTCCACTTCTCCCGGTCGTCGACCGGCTCGCCGGCGTTGTACTCCTCCTTCGTGTCGTCGGTGTTGAAGAAGCTGCTCATCGACGGGTGTCCCGCCCGGTCGGCGTGGACGAGCTCGCCGTCGCGCAGGACGCTGCACCGGCCCCAGACGCGCAACGTGGGCTCGGGCGCCAGCTCCTCGGTCGGCAGTTCGATGGCCATGGAGAAGACGTTGGCCGTGGTGTTGGAGTCGACGCCGGTCCACGGGGACTTCCCGCCCAGATGCGGTGCGGTGAAGTTCCGCTTGCCGCTGGTGTCGAACAGGTTCTTGATGCCGTCGAAGTCGAAGAAGAAGGCGTCGCTGCGGCTGCCGGCGGCCACCAGGTAGTCGCCGCTGCTGACCACGTTGGCCCGGGGGCCGAAGGAGACGGCGGCGCCCGACACGATCTTGGTGCCCACCGCCCCGAAGTCGCGGGACTCCGCACCGGTCGCCATGAAGACGCTGTAGGTCTGGGAGCCGTCCGACGCCGGCCGGCTGAAGACCCAGCTGAAGGCGACGTCGGTCAGGTAGTCGCCGTCGTTGTCGATGTTCAGGCGGTACACGGCGTCGGGGTGCAGGGCGTCCGCGTTGGGATTGGCGTTGAGGATGAGAACGGTCCTGCCCGGATCGCCGGGCGCCTGGAAGGCGTACAGGTCGCACAGATCGAGGCGCTGGTCGCCCAGTGGTGGCCCGAGGCTGAGGCCGGTGAAGTGGTTCGACATGTCAGGCCCTTCGATCGCTCGCTCGCCGGGAAGCCACCAGGACACTCGAACAATCGTTCGGTGCCCGCCGCCACATCCAGCGGTCGTCGTACATGAATCTGTTTCTGCAGATTAAGCGTCGGCGAGTGCGCTGTGAGGGTTCCGTCGCGGTGTGTCGCGAGGGAGAGTTCACCGAGGTCGGGACGCTCATCGGCGCCTCCACCGTCGGACACCGGAGGTTGCCTGCCCGTGAGGGACGGCAGTCAAAAATGCCTCTAACTGGGTTCATGTGGCGTATGGGACATGCTTAGATAGGCCAGGCGTCTGAGGCGATGCCCCCGCCGTGCCCCGTGTCACGGCATCCGTCTCGACGCCGATGCTCTGGCTCCGAAGAAGGGTGACGGCAGGAAGCCCACGACCATCACTCACCTTCTCGCGGGCACCCGGGCTTCCGGTGTCCCCGAGCGCCAGGGCGCGTCTATTCACCATGCCCCGAGTCGTGACCGCGTCCTGCGACGCATTGGCCCCCTTGGAGGATCTGTGACAACCTCGACGTCCTACTATGACCAGATCGGCGGCGCGCCGGCTGTTCGCGACGTCGTCGACCTGTTCTACGTGCGGGTCCTCGACGACGCCGACCTCAAGCCCTACTTCGCCGGCATCGACATGCCGAGGCTGAAGCGGCACATGGTGGTGCTGCTGTGTTCCGTCCTCGGCGGCCCCGAGCCGTACGAGGGCCGCGACCTGGCGGAGGCGCACCGCGGCATGGGCATCACCGCCGACCACTACGCGAAGGTCGGCGAGATCCTGCTTTCGGTGCTGCAGGGGGCCGGCGTGGGGGACGAGATCCTGCAGCACGTCGTGCTGACCCTGAACAAGGTGGAGTCGTCCATCGTGGCCGAACCTGTAGAGACGGCCGACTGAGTGGACGCGCAAGCTCTGAAGGACAGCTGGCGCCTCGTCGCCCGGTCTGGCGACCAGGTGCCGCTGTACTTCTACTCGGCCCTGTTCCTGATGAACCCGGAGACGAGGGACCTGTTCCCGGTGTCGATGGCGAGCCAGCGCGACCGGCTCGTCAGCGCGCTCGGGCACATCGTCAGCAACGTCGACCGGGTGGAGGAGCTGGTCCCGTTCCTGCAGCAGCTCGGCCGGGACCACCGCAAGTTCGCCGTGGTGACGGAGCACTACCCCGCCGTCGGCAGGGCGCTGCTCGCCACCCTGGAGCACTTCATAGGCGACCGGTGGACGCCCGCCCTCGCCGAGGACTGGACGAAGGCGTACAGCCTGGTGGCCCAGGTGATGACGGACGCCGCCGCGGACGCGTCCAGGACCACCCCGCCCTGGTGGGAGGGCGAGATCATCAGTCACGAGACCCCCGCCCTCGGCATCGCGGTGATCAGGGCGCGGCTGAACTACCAGTACGGCTACCGTCCCGGCCAGTCGGCGTCGATCGCGCATCCCATGCGGCCGCGCGTCTGGCGTTTCTACTCCTTCGCCAACGCGCCGCGCCAGGACAACACCATCGACCTGCACGTCCGCATGGTCGACGGCGGCGTGCTGAGCGCCGCCCTGGTCATGGGCGCGCGGCGCGGCGACGTCCTGCGCGTGGGAGCGCCCGTGGGCGACCGGCTGAGCCTCACCCCGGAGATCACCGGCGACCTGCTCCTCATCGCGGGCGGCACCGGCCTCGCGCCGCTGAAGGCGCTGGTGGAACAGGTGATGTACGAAGGCCCGTCACGGAAGGTCGACGTCGTCGTCGGCGCCCGGACGTCCCGGGAGCTGTACGACCTCGAAGCGCTGTCCAAGATGGCCGCGGAGCACCCCTGGCTGACCGTCGTCCCGGCCGTCTCCAACGACCCCTTCTACCGGGGCGTCCGCGGCAACGCCGTGGACGTCGCGCTCCAGGCATGGCGTGGCCAGCAGGTCTTCGTCTGCGGCTCCACGGAGATGGCTCAGAGCACCGTCGGACGACTGCTGGACGCGGGCGTGCCCTCCGAGCGGATCCACTTCGACGAGTTCACGAGCGACAAAGGCGGGGAGTCATGACGGCAGAGATGCCTTGGGGAGATCACCCGGAGCGCGAACGCCAGCCTCTCACCCCGGATCGGGTACGCAAGCAGGAGTTCTCGCGCACACCGCTCGGACGCCGCGGCTACAGCGAGGACGAGGTGCGCTCGTTCCTGTACCGGGTCGCGGAGGACATGGCGGCCGGGGACAAGGAGAAGGCGGACCTGCGCGCGTACATCGACCGTCTGAAGCAGTGGTACAAGGACCACGGCGTCAGCGTCGAGCACGCCGCTCCCCAGCAGGCCCTGAGTGTCGACGCGATCAACATCCTCTCCCGCGCCCAGCAGACCGCCGACGTCCAGATCGCGGAGGCGGAGGACTACGCCCGGCGGATCCTGGGGGAAGCCCGCCAGCAGTACGAGGTGATCCTCACGGAGGCGCAGCGGCAGGCGGAGGAGGCCGCCGACCAGGCGGTCGGCGCCTACCGCTCGCGCGGCGGCGAACACGGCGCCGAGGCCGAGGAACTGGAGCGGCAGATCGCCTACCTGCGCACCTTCGCCGACGTCACCCGGGTGCAGCTGCGGGCCGTGCTGGCAGGGCTGGCCCAGGAGGTCGACAAGCTCGGCACCATCCCTGACCAGGACGGGCAGCTCCTGCACGGCCCTTCACCGGTCCACCGCTGACCGGGCCCGTACGTCTGCCCTGGCGCGGTTGGTCGACCACCTTCTCGACGACATCACCGCGGCGCCGGCTTCGCCGCCGAAGCGGGCGCCTGCGGGTGTTCTGCCCTTGATCGTGTGTTTGCGGGCGTGAGCCTGGCATGGGAGCGCCGGTGGAGCCGCTACGCGCCTGCCGTGAAGAAGGGCTTCACAGCTCCGCCCTCAGGGACCAACAGGCGGGGTTCTCGGTGGTCAACGGCCTGCTTGAGCAGTTGCCGCACGGTCACCATCCGCTCGATCTGGTTGGTGCCCTCGTAGATCTGGGTGATCTCCGACGCTGGATTCGGCACGCTGCTTGAACACGCTGATCATGGGGCTGATCAGGGGTTTAGTCTTCGGACACCCCTCATTGCTTCTCGCCTGCCTCGACACTCCCACGGAACAGTGACGGAACAAGACCGTAGGCTGCGGGGTTGCCGGATGAGTACCGCGATGCCCGACGGAAGAAAGTGAGCTGGGCAAATAGCTTGTAAAGCGGGTAGGAGGGTGAGAGATTTTCCCGCAGGACTGCTCGCGGAGCAACCACGTCACTTGGCGGCCGACAGCCCTGGGTTCGGCAGGCAGAGCACCTGGAGCGGCAGGGCAGCCCACACGCTCGTGCTCCGCACCTCTCGGTCATGCTCTCCAGGTGTGACGCCATCGCAAAGCCATCGTCAGTCGTCCCTTTCCTCAGCCCTAACCGCACCTGCCACAGGTAGCTTGCATATCCGGCCTGGCTTCGCCGCACGTGCTGCAGTGGGGGCAGACGAACACCCGCTCGCGTATCCAACATGGAGCCGCCAGAAGGTCGACCCCATATAACCGATCCAGGCAATCCCCATCACCGCCGAGGCTCTGGGAGGAAGGAGAATCATCTGCGTGGTGGGTGGCCGCCGACCTAGGCGTTCGCAGCAGGACGACGCCGTAGGTCTTCTCACACGAGCGGCAATGACGCGTTTCCCAGACCGACTTGCACTCGCAGACACAGCGGAAGGTGCCGTCGTCGCGCCGCCGGAATGTCCTGGCCGGATCGGGTGCCAGTTTCGCGCAGATCGGGCAGCGGGTCAGGGCAGCGGTCCGGTGGGCGGCCGCCTCCAGTTCGACCCAGAGGTGGCGCAGCCGCTCTGCGGTGAACGCCGCCCGTGCTGGATGCGCCCTATCGACGCGCGCCTCGACGATCAAGGCTCTGGCCTTGATGAGCTCTTGGGGGCTCGGTGGGACGGTTACCTCGACTCCGTGCGGAACCTGCTGTGTCCACGGCGCCGCTACGGCTATCATCGCTGCTTCAGCGCGGTCGCATCTGATGTGGATCGGGTAGAGCCTGAGCCGGTCGTCTTCGATGGCCCAGCGCAGGCTCCGTGCGAGACGACCGACACTGTCCAGTTCCAGCGGGGAGACGGGAATTGGGAAAATCTTTGCCCTGGAGCCAGGCGCTGGGAATTCGGGTCCCTCGTAGGCACGTAGCCGCACGCGTGTCGGCAACTTGACGCGCTCTTCCCGGCTTCCGGGGTAGACCACAACCGTCGGTGCGTCGGTACCGCCACCCGACTCCTTGAGCGCTTGCAGTCTACCGAGTACCGCGTTGCCGCTCCCCTCTCGGGTCAATGCGTGCGGTAGGGAGACCACACGCAGCAGAACCCGGCCTGTGTCCGGCCTCATGACAGTGAAAGTCCGCGATGCCTCCCAGCGCAACGCGACGTCGATTCCATCATAGGGATAGACCACAACCTCCGGTTTACCCGGTTCAGGTATGGCATTGTCGTCCGATGGCCGCAGCCCGAGCTGGTCGAAGGCCCGAATCAGAAGCAGCGCGGTGTACAGGTCAAATTCGCTGCACCAATCCTGCACGTATCGGAAATGCTGGTCAGCCGACCTGATTCCAGCGTCTGCCATGACCCAGGTCCGCCACAAGGAAGCGACACTCCGGTAGCGCTCGTCGCCCTCGAAAAGATTGGTGACGCGCAGCATGGACGGTACCTCCGCTTGCCGGTTTACGCCCGAACGAACCGGAGAGCCGAGCAGGCTCGCCAACGATGCCCGCAGTGACCTGAGCTCTTTCAGACGTTCGGCCACCTGTGCGCGCCGCAGTTCCTCCTTCTCCATCAGTGCCTCAAGAAGTTTGTACAGATGTCCCTGACTACGCCAGGAGCGGTCAGCGGCGTCGTCGAAGAGCCTCCGCACATCGTCGTACATGATCTCGATGCTCGTCACCTCGGCGAGCCGGCGGCCAACGTAGTGGTAGAGATGTTTGACGAGGCGGGCAGCGACCCGGTTCTCGTATAGGTCGATGTCGACGTCGCGCTGGGGCGTGAGCACCCGCTCCGGACGCACTCCGTCGGGGCGCAACCGTGCCCAATCCTCACTGTGCGCAGCCAGCCGCACGATGGTCTGCGGCGTAATGCGCCGTGAACGTGATACAGGCATGAGTCGGTGGACGGGACGCAGGCGAGCCACCGGATCGTGGCATACAGCGCGCAGGTATCTCCCGTCGTTGCCGATTTCGTGCTCGAGGTGCTGTTCGGCCAGCCGCTTATCAACGTCCTGGAGGATCGGCGGAATCTCCGCGACCATGTCAAGCGAGCCGATGGCCATGGCCTCTGCGACGTCCGCTGCTATGGCGGTGATGGCGTCGACCGTGACGTCGGTAGGCAGCGGGGCGCGGCCGAAGTCGCCGTCGAGCCGGCTTCGCAGCTGTTCGTCCCAGAGCGACCACCCTCCCGTGGAGGTTGCGACATACTGACCCGACTGAGCCGGGCGGCCATTCAGAGCGATAGCCCGGCTTCCCGGGACGAAGATGTAGCGGCCGAGCGGTTGCCAGCCGTTGATGTCTTGTACCTCGTGGCCGGTAAGGCGATCCCAGATCACCACGCCGCTCATCATGCCTGCCCGCGCAGGTAGATTTCATCGGCGATGAGCCGGAGCGCGGCGGTCGGCTCCTCATCGTCGACCAGCTTCCACATCCCAAGCAGCTCATCGCGCAGATTTTCCAGCTTCGGCGCCTGGATTTCGTAGCGCCCGCGCAGCTTGCGGAAAATCTTCGTGGTAACGACGTGGTCGAGTGCCTCGCCCAAGGTGCCGCCGCTGTCAAGCACGACTGGGACGAAGGCGGACAACTGCGACTTGAGTCGGCTACCCCATGCGATCTTGAACTCCTGCACCATAAAGTCCAGGAAATCCCCTTCGAAGAATTGGTACGCCTTCTGCATCTGCTTGTGAACGTCGTTGCTGCGTCGTGCCTTGCTAAAGGCTGCCTGCAGAGCCTTCAGAGACACAGGGCCTAGCGGTTCGATGGGTTTGGCTGGGAAACGCTCGTATCGGGGCGGCAGTTCCAGTACGTGGGCCCGATCATAGGTCTTGTCCGCGAACGGCACCGTCGTCTCGTCGTGATTGGCCGTCCCGACGAACCACACGTTGGGCGGCAGTGGCAGCATGCGTCCCTCGCGCAGATGCCGAGGAGTCGGCTGTACGGCCGCGCTCATCAGAACCAGGTTCCTTGAGGAACCGTCTGCCTTATCCCGCAGAGCAAGCGCCGACAGGACGTCGTTGAAGTACTGCTCAGGGTGGGACAAGTTCATCTCGTCCAGTACCACGATGAAGGGCTGAGCCGCGTATCGCGCGCACAAGGCACGATAGAGCGCCTGCGTGAATTCGTTCTCGTAGAACTTCCGCTCGAAGGCGTTGTAGTAGCCCATCAGGTCCTGTGGAGTACGCCAGTCGGCGCCCGCCGAGACGACGGCTGACGTCGCGCCGAGCGCCTCGGCGAAGCGCTGTGGCAACTCTGTCTTGCCAATGCCGCTGATTCCCTGAAGCAAGTGCAGCCTGCTCGCCGCCAGTCCGGCCAAGAAGCATCGCAGATCGCGCTCTTCGTAGAACAGGTCGTACTGTTGGCGGATGTAGGCGCGGATGTAGGCCACCAGTTCCGGGAGCGGTGGGAGTTCCTCAACTAGGTGAACGGGTGGGTCTGAATAGGTGTCGTCCATTGCGCTGCACTGGGGGAAGGGCGTGTCGCTCTCCTTGCGTTCGGTGAGTTCGCCCATCTGCTGTTTCAGCTCTTCCACCGTGGCGCGGTATGCCTTCACCGTGGCCTCGGCGGCTTCCTTGCTGACCTTCAGACGTTCAAGTTCGACCGCCGACATCTGCAGGCCTGCTAGCTGGCGCTGCAACCGCTCATTCTCGGCCCGGAGCACAGTCCGGTCCTCCCGCCAGTGCTGTTGTTCGGTCTCCAGCAGTCGCAAGCGATCTAGAGCGTCGTCGGGAATGGCCGACCTACTTCTTCGCAGTGCCGCGTTCTCCTTCTTGACGTCCTCGAGTTCGGCGAGCACGTCTCCGGGGAGCCGATTGCCGAGGGCTCGATCCACCCGGGCGCGCTCTTCGCGCTCGTTCTCGAGCCGCTGGGCGTCCTGACGAGCTTGTTCGTGCATGCGCCGGGCATGCTCGTATTTCTCCTGGAGCACCTCGGTAGCTGAGGCGACGGCCAGTCGCATGCGCTCCTCGTACATCGCCTTGATATCCGCCAGGTCCTCAGCCTGGGCGTCGAGTTTCGCCTTCAGCTCCCGCAGATAACGCCGTTCCTGCCGCAGCGTCTTCTGCTCGTCGGCCAGTTCTTGGCGTTCACGTGCCAGTTCCTTCATCAACTCTGCTCTGGCCTGCTCACGTTGCGCTTCTAGTTCGGCACGCTCCGCCTCGACGCCCTTAAGCAGGGCGTCGAGTTCCTTGCGCGCAGCAGCGAGCAGTGTCTCCTTCTCCCGCGCCAGCCGGGTGTTCAGCTCCTTCTCCCGCTCCAGCAAGGCTGAATCGCGTTCGTCCAGAGCTTTGGTCCGTGCTTCCAGGACTGTTTCCTTGTCCTGCACGTTCTTCGCGCGCACGGTCAAGGCAGTTTCCTGCGTAGTCAGCGCCTGCTGTTTCTCCTTCACAGCCTCAGTCAGGCCCTCGTAGGCGTTCTTCGCCTGATCGAAGCGCTGCCAGGCCGCCCGGAGTACCGCAGTGTCCATCTCTTGCGGCGCGGCCTCCGCGGTGGGGAGCGCTGTCTCTCCTCCAAGGACATCCGCGATTTCTTCCGCTTGGGCCACCAGATCGGCCGACTTCGGGGCCGGATCGACAGGCTGAGGGGCCGTGGGTTTTGCGACGGGGCGCCTGCCCACGGTCTGTCGTCTCTTTCCGCCCTTGCGGCCTGAAGCCATGGTGCACGAGTCCTTTCGGTTCGTCAGTTCGAAGGTGAGAGAAGGAGAAGCTCGCGAGCCGCTTCTACGGCGAGGGCGCGGCACCAGGGACCGTCACCTGGCGCACCTTCAGAGGGCTCGGCGTGCGCGCCACCGTTGCGGATCGCATTGAGCGTCAGCAGGGACGTCAGCAGGTCTGGCCTCCGTGCCGACATCCGACGCAGTGGGTGATCGGGATGAGCAGAGGAAGCCGCGGCCAGAAGACAGGCCACCATGAGCGGTTGCACATATCCTCTGCCGCGCTGTGCGTCTCTGGCTACGTTGCGGATCGTGTTGGCGTCGAACTGGGCGTACTTACCGGGGAGTGCGTGAAAGCCCAGATCCTGGGCCGCCTTCTCCATGGTGGCCCGTCGCAGCCTGCTACTGAGATCACTGACCTCCGGCGGGATCGGGTAAGCGCTAGCCATTCTGCGAGCCAGCGCCTCGTAAAGGCGCCACGTGTGGTGGGCAGCCTTCTCAATCGCTTCAGCTTGGTCACCACGCCGTACCGCGAGTTCGACGTCCATCATCAGTTCGTACACATCATGGCGCTCGCGAACCTCGGGCCCCAGCGCTTGGACCAGATCGTTCTCGGCTCTCTCTCTGGCCGTGTGGTCCACCTTGCGGTACTCATCCCAGAAGCGCTGAATCTCGGCTTGCACACGATCCTCGACGCCCTTGGCGATCGGGTGATCCTGCGGAAGATACCGGTGGATCAATGACCGAAGCCACTCACCGTCGGCGACGCCGAAGAGATCGTGAGCGGTCCAGCCCTCAGATCGCGGGGAGAAGGCGTCCTTGTCCGTGACCTCCACGAAACCGACCAGGAGAACCGCCTCTGGCTCGGCGATCAAAGAGATCCGGTCGATCTCGAGCTGTTCGGCGCCGACCCGTCCCGGCACCCGGGGACGTAAGAGATCGTCGGGCACAGTCACGGGCTCCAAGCCCTCGTTCTGCTCGAACTCGCGCACAGCGTAAGTGCGGCGGTCGCTCTGATCGTCCATCAGTGCTCCGAGCACGTCGGCTGCGGTTGGGCGCCTGGGAGGCTTTGCCGGGAAGGAAACGCGATGGCCCCACGCGACGTCGGAGCGCCCGGCTGTGGCCAGTTGTATCTGAACACGGTCTCCCTCAAAGCCGAGCACGTACGCAGCGGAGAGCTGATCGACCGCACGCGGCCAGAGTTGCTCGGTGAACGGGTCTTGGAAGACGTAGCAGACGCGCCAACGAGGATCCTCGGCCGCGGCGCCGATCCGGAGCGCCTCACGGCCCTGCTCTGTAAGCTCACCGCGGGCGTCGATGTGGCCGGCCCGCTTCGCCTCCTTGAGGATGTGGCCGCACAAGCGTGTGTCGAGCCCGATCTGCTGTCCGACGTGGTCGGCCTGCCGGATCCCCGATTGGCACAGCGCCAGAATTACGCGCTGGAACAGGTCGAGGACATGCCGCTCAATGATAGGAGCGGTCACTCGGTACGCCCACGCAGGCCAGAGGAGGACGAACCGGCGGTCGGACCGATCCACGTAGTCGAACTGCAAGATCCGAGGTGCTTCATGACCGAGCGGCACGCTCGCCCTCCTCGCACAAATGCAGGAAGTCGACCAGCGGTTCGACGTCGCGAGGTGCCGTCTGAGGTGCGAACAGTTGCTTGGACCCCACCGCGATCAGCAGGCGCTTCTGTCGGCTCATGGCCACGCACATGCGGTTGCGCAAGGTGATGTGACCGTAGCGACGGCGCACCCAACGCTGGTAGGACGGGGAATCGGAGGAAGGCGGCTGTTCCCCCGGCGGCGGGCAACGGGTAACCGACAGGAACACGACGTCGAACTCCTTTCCCTGGAAGGCGTCCACGGTTCCGATGTGCAGTCTGTCCAGACGCTTGCCAGAGCGGTCGTAGCGGAGTCGTTCTACGACCTCGTGGCCTCGGTCGGTCAGCGTCGCGAGCCCGAGTTCTCTCAACTCTTTCCAGATCTCATTCGCTTGCGCGGAGTAGAAGGTGATGACGCCGAAGGTGAGCTGGGGAGCAGCGTCGAGCAGTCGCTGCACCTCTGCGGCAATGCGCTGAGCCTCGACGGGGCGGTATTTACTGCGATCACCGTATTCCTGCCCTACGGCGGGAGGTAGGTCGATCCACGCCGCCACCTTTCCCTCATAGCCGGGCAGGCTGTGGGCGAATTCCGTGGCCGGCCGCTTGGATTCGAGGGTGTTCCTATAGAAATTACGACTGACGAACTTGCCGAGTGTTGGGTGCATACGGAACTGAGTGTCGAGGGTAACTACCCGTCGCGTTGCCGCGCTCTTGTCGCCGAGACTGTGAAACAGTCGTTCGAAAAGGCTCTGCCGGAGCTGCTGGGGTGCGTCCGCCCGATCCTGGAACATGCGCTCCACGTCGGGCTCCAGCATGTGAGGGAGCTGGTGATGGTCGCCGACCAGGATGATGCGTCGGCCTGCGTGGATCAAAGGAATCATCAGATCGAGGGGGTTGGCGCGGGCCGCCTCGTCCACGATCACGGTATCGAAGACGACCTCGTCGATCCTGGAACTTTGCTTGGCATCGGCCATGGTTCTGGAACTGGCCTGCTGGCAGGTGGCGGCGTAGGAGGCGGTGTACTCCCGCAAAGTCCAGTTAACCGCGATCGGATCTCCTTCCAGCGCTTCCAGGAAATCCTGCAGCGCCAGCTCCGCCCCGTTCTCGGGAGAGTCGCGAAGCCGCTGTTCCAGCGTGTCGACGATCCGCTCCAGCAAGTTCGCCACATCTGGGTCCATTACGGGATCGGGCGCCGGCCCCGCTGGTCGCATCAGGAGGTCGAGCAACTCATCCTGGACCCGTGCGAGGTCCTCCAGCCGCAAGTCAGGGCCCTGAGATGGCCACTGGGCGGCGTCGGCTAGCAGATCCATGGGTCCGGCCAGGGCTGTACGGAGCGGCCCCTCTGCCTCTTCCGTATCCAACAGCGCGCGGAGCCAACGCAGCGCCTTTCCCGCCATGGTGGGGCCATCGTCTCCGAAGGATTCCGGTGTCGTACGAATCCCGCGCACCGCGCGCACTGCCAGGTCGAGTTCGTCGCGTGCGGTGAGCGTCCACGGCATCGCAGGCAGTTCGAGCTCGAGAGCCAGCATGCGCAGTTCGTCGGTGAGCCGTCCGGGCACCAGGCCCGCGACGAAATCCTCGATCTCCCGCAGCAGGCGAGCGAGGTCTTTCCCTGCGATGGGTGCCAGCAGGTAGCCTGCCACACGGATACTTGTCTCCCTGAGCGCGCGCACCCCACGCCCGCTGCTGGTGCCCTCTATCCGCGCCTGAAGGTGGCGCATGGTCTCCTGACGCCACCGGTCTGCCTGCACGGTTGTCCCGCGCCCCGCTCGGTCCACCTTCGACGCAGGCAAACCGTAGATCACTGACCGCTCGACCAGTTCGTCCACTGCGGCGTGCTGGTAACTGGTGAGAAGCATGCTGCCGCGCAGGTGCGCGTAGACTCGGCCCTCCTCGGACAGCCTGGTCTGGAGGGCGGTGATGACTTGTGTCTTGCCCGTCCCCGGAGGCCCCTGAATGATCGCGATGTCGGGGGTGTTCAGTGCGACGTCTAGGGCGTCCAACTGCGCGGGAGTCGGGTCGCCACCGCGGAAGCATGCAACTGCGGCGTCCGACCGCGGATCGATGTGCGCAGGTGGTGGCGGGGCCTCGACCGCCTCACCTTCAAGCAGAGACAATAGGTTGGGAATGCGGGTACCCCGATTCAGGATGCGTTGCCAGGCTTCCCGGCGCCGCAGCATCTGTTGCCTGTCACCGCGGTAGGACATGTAGAGGAAGCCCTTTGGGTCCGGTCTACTGGGACGACGGCGCACTGAGATGACCGGGTTTGCCCTGTCGTCTGTGGCCAAGCGGACATCGATGGTTCCCGCACGTGCGTTACTGTTGACCACGCGACCCCGGACGGTGGCCTTGTCAAGGGATTCATCGAGAAGGCCCCACTCACTTGGCATATCCGGTTGCGTCGTCTCGACGGCCTCTCCGTCGACTCTGGCGAGGAGGCCGGGCAAGCTCTGCGCGGCCTCCAGTTCCAGAGGCTCGTCTTGCTCCTCTCCCTTGGCGGCATTTTGGAAGAGCAGCCTCCCGGGCTCGCTCGCTAGGGATGACGGTGACACGGTGAAACGGACAAGGCCGCCGCGGAGTGTATCGACAGCGTCGTACCTCACGTACCCCGTCTCGATTACCCTCCTGGTGAGATACCGACTGTCGTAGCGGTTGTAGTCGTTCCACATGGCCAGAAAGCCTTCTCCCGCGGCGAGCCGGGAGACCTGGCGCTTCATCTCTGCCTGTAGCTTTGTGGCACGTGATTCATCGGTGAAGTCCACGTCGGATTCGACGAGCGTCAGCTGGCCTTGCTGGGCGTGCACTCCTTGCCGAGTGACCCGAGTGACCATGGCACGATCCCCGATGATGCGAACGTCTGCGGCCACACCGCGACCGTGAACACGGAAGGCTGCAGGGCGCTCGACGTCCAAGGCGACGCCAGCGGAGACGATCATGCGTTTAGGGGCGCCAGATGGCGAGCCGGGCCTAGCGGGGATCAGAAGCCGCTCTTTTAGCCAGGCGATGGCCCGATCGGGTTTCGGTTGACGGGACATCCGTGCAAGGCCGTAGACGGTGCGCAACGGTTTGTCGTCAACGCCGATCAGTAAGGGAGCGTGCCAGTCGTGGCCCCGCGGCCGAGCGTACCCGTAGAGGTTGACCGCTAGGTATTGCCGGGAACGTTCTCCTCTGCGCGAGCCAGGCACATGCTCCGTGGCCACAGCGATGGCGATCCGTGCATCGCTCATGCCTAGCTTCCATTGGAGCAGGCGGCTATCTTCCTGGGTTCTGCCCTCCACCATGGATCGGGCGCCCGCAGCCTCAGCGATGTAGCCACCAAGTGGTGTGTGACGAAGGATCACCTCGGTGACGTCAGGCTCTATCTCTGGGAGGACGCTAGGGCCTTGCCAGGACATCCAAATAAGCGTCGCCTGTCCTGGAATGGGATCCAGAGTCGCGCGTCCATTACCTCTAGGCATCCACCTCACCTCGCGATCTTCACGAACGTGAGCAAGCGATGAGCCTCTCGCTCCATGCCGAAACGCAGTACCCACGTAGGGGCGCCGCCCCTGCCTGGGATCGTTGACTCGGTACGCGGTTCGACCGGGACTACTGGATCTCCTCCCGGCGGGGAGAGCCACAAGGGGCGGTCCCACAGGTTGTGGACGACGAGCCGTCCATCGGTCTCCCATTTCAAGACGGCGACCCGCCGTTCGGGATCGTCATGATCGAGAAGCACGGTTCTGGCCGTAACAACAGCGCGCAGACCTTTCTGGATCACAAGCGCCTCGTTGCGGTCCACTAGTCGCGCACTCACGACATCGTCGGCCGGGACATACACTTGCGACCGGGCGAGCAAGGCCTGCGCCGCAGTCGCACCACACCACGGACAGGACATCCGATTCGCATAGAACGTGCCAGCGCAGCCAGCGCATTCAAGCGTCATGTCGGCCGCTTCGTTCAGCTTGAGCCGCCACTCTCTGACGGTTGGCCGGCTCACCGGTTCGTGTAGTGCGTCGACGAACGCCATCTTCGCGAGCTTCGCGAGCCCCGGCGTCAGAACCAGACTGCGGTCCAGACCGTAACTCGATCGGTTGGTCACGTCTTCTGGATGGTCGACCCATGGCATCTCGCCGGCGAACGCCATTGCCTGCAGACCGGGCGGGCCATCTTCCACCAAGTCGCCCAGAAAGGGGTGTATGATCGCGAGGGTCTCGAAGGCGAGCACGGCGAAGCCGTAAGCGTCGCTGACACTGCTCACACCGCCCTTGCCGGAGGAGATCTCCGGAGCGGCGTATCCTGGCGTCATCACCGCGCGGTCCCTGATCTCCGACTCCACCGCGACGTTATCCACATCGATCAACCACACCTGCTCATGTTCGATGGGCTCGGAAACCAGCACGTTCAGCGGGGAGAGGTCGCCGTAAGCCATTCCACGCGCGTGTAGTGCCGCCAGTGCCCCCGCCAATCTGGCCAGGACACGCAGCCGCCGCCGCAGCCCTCCCGCGCGGACATACCACTGGAGCACGTCTCCGTTCCTGGGCGGATTCGACAACGTCTGGATGGAGACCATGTCCTCCAGCAATTCCATGACATATCCGAGATTCGGCGGTGCGAGAACAGCCAGCGGACTGGACATGGGCAGACCCGCCAAGTCGAGACGGCGCACCAGCCGCAAGCGGCGGTGCAGTTCGAGTGCAGCCTTCTGGCTGGGGGCGTGCAGCAGCTTGACCGCTCTCCTACGGCCGGCCGCCCACACCTCGCCCTGGCCTCCGGCGCCAAGCTTGCGGGTCAGTTCCATAGCCGTGCCATCCTCTTGGCGCACGACCATGCGTGAGCCGAAGGTTGACCACACCGACTCCTCTTCGAGTCTGATCACCGCCGTCCTCTCAGCTCATGAATCCGAGTACGTCGTCGGCCTTCATCTCGGGCGGTGTGTCGGGCTGGCCGCTGCGCAGCTGCGTTGTCACGCTCATCGTGACCCAGGCGAAGAAGGAAGATAGCCGGTCAATCTCATGAGCGCGGACCACCTTCGTGGCATCCCCGGTGAAGGCTGTGAGCACCGCGAAGTCTTCGTCGTCCATTTCCTGGCCCACGCCGACGGCCAGGCGCACCGACTTGGCACCGCGGCGGGAGGAAACCAGGCGTTTCAACGGCTCCTGCCACTCATCGGTCGGTTTGCCGTCGGAAACCAATACGAGCGTGGCGGTATAGGCACGCTCGGGAATGGTGCTCTCGTCATGCAGTATCCCCTCGGCCAGGTCGAATGCCTGGCCCATGGGTGTGCCGCCGTCGGCGCGCATGTCGGTCCAGGCTGCTTGGGGCGCTGGGATCAAGGGCTGATGGAGCAAGGCTCCTCCACTGCCGAACGTCACGACGGCGACCCAAACCTCACCGCGTACGTTGTCCTCAGCAGCGAAGCTCCTGATCATTGAGCGGACACTCTCGTTGAGAACCTTGATCTTGCCTTGGGTGTGCATGCTCCCGCTTACGTCCGCCATCACGATGACAGGCAGAGGCCTCGGAGGCCGGGCGGCGGGGCGACTCGTGCCAGAAGTGTTCTCCATGACCTCTCCCGGAATGACATCCTGCTGATGCGTGATGGCTCTCCACGTCAGTCTGAGAAGAGCCGATTAGGATTTCTCCATTTAAAGGCGTTGTCAAGCGCTAAATGGTGGATCTTCCAACGGTGGCACTTCGCCTTGGACAAGCCATCTTGGAGGATCGCTGCTCTCAGCGGGGCAGATTCGCGAGAACTACCTACATGTCATATCTACTACCAGTCACATAGGTGCAGACGTCACTAATCTGACAAAATGCATATATAGACACATCGCAACCATAGTTGACAATCCAACTTATATGTGTATATTCGGGAATAAAGATCACCAATCTGGACATAGGGCAGTTCTCCGGATGTCGAACCGAATGCCGCAGGCCGACGCTTGGCGCCGCGTTCCGGTGGCCGGCAGTCCCCCCGCCACTCAAGGCCGGATCCACGGACCGGGCGGGAGCGGGGAGGGCGGTTGGTCAGCGCCTGGATTAGCGATGAGCATGAACCATGCAGGGATGTAGCCACGCTCTCGAACGGTAGCGTCGGAATCTTCGACGCACGCTGTAGGGGAGCGTGGGCAGAATCGCCAGCTCACCTGGTTTTACTGCTGGAACATTGCAGATGTCTCGAGCCATCGCTTGATCATCTCGCGCATATCCCCTTCCCGAAGTTCGTTCACCGTCTCCGTGCAGGCGCTGAGCAGGACCTGGCGCTGACCGGTGAGCTCCTGGCCGAAGCGCTGCGCGGCCGACCCGGTCCAGATGTTCTGCGCCATCAGGGCCAACGCCCGATCGAGACTGGTCCTGGCCTCGTCGGTGAGCTGCTCCGCTCGGCGTAACGCCTGTTCCACTTGCTCCCGGGTCATGCGCGACTCCCTCGGGCGCGATGATGGGCACGAGGTCGAGGTGTGACGCCATTGGACTGCGGTGCACAAGTCAGAGCAACCGAATCGCCGGGATTGCTCTGATATCCACCGCAGGCTCGACGTCCTTCCCCAGCGCTTTGCCAAGCCAAGGTGGCCATCACCATGCGCTGGATCTGGTTCGTACCCTCATAGATCTGCGTGTTTTCCGACGCCCCGCCCGTCCACCTGAGGAAACGCGACCCGAAGCCCTCACCGGACGGGACCGAACCTTTCGACGTGTCGCCGGCGTCCGTAACGGTCGAGAGGAGTCATTTTGGATCGCAATGACAGCTTCCGCGAGTTCGTCGCCGCCCATCAGCAGGCGCTGATGCGCACCGCGTACCTGCTCACGGGAGACGCCCACCAGGCCGAGGACCTGCTGCAGAGCGCCCTGCTGAAGGTGTTCGGCCGCTGGTTCAGGCTGTCGCGCGTCGAGTATCCCGAGGCGTACGCGCGCAAGGTGCTGCTGAATCAGTACATCTCGTGGCGACGGCGCCGGGTCAGAGCCGAGCTTCCGACCGCCGACCCGCCCGACCGGCTGTACTCGAGCGAGGACTCCACCATCGTGCGGCTCGTCATGCGCCGGGCTCTCATGCGGCTGCCGCCCCGGCAGCGGGCGGTGATCGTGCTGCGTTACTACGAGGACCGGACCGAACGCGAGACGGCCGAGCTGCTGAACTGCTCGGTCGGCACGGTGAAGAGCCAGGCCCACTACGCGCTGGCCCGTTTACGCGAGCTGGCGCCCGAACTGGCGCCGAAACTCTCAGACCTGGAAGCAGAGGAGGCCCGCCGATGACCTGGCTACGGGACGTGCTCGTCGATCTGGCCGACGACTCTCCGCAGGTGGACCTGGCCGAACGTACGATCGCGGCACATCACCGCAGGCGGCGTACGGTCGTCTCGCTCCTCGCGGCGGGCATGGTCGTGGTCGTCGCGCTTGGTGCGACGGCCGCCGTCCGGCTGTTGCCCGACAGGCGGCAGGAGGCCGCTTCCACAGGCGACCTGCCGGCGCGCGGGGTGGGGCCGCTGAGCCACGCGTACAAGACCTTCTGCGAGCCGGCCCGCGGGGAGGCGCCGAAGGGCTGCAAAGACGGAGGCTGGCGGGTGGTCACCCGGAGCGGCGAGACCTACCACGTGCCGGACGCGCTGCGCAGCCTCGCTCCCGGCCGCACCGGCCTGCGCGACAGCCCGCTGGCGATCAGCCGCGACGGCCGCAAGATCGCCTACTACAGCGCCGATGAAGGCACCTTCCAGGTCCGCGATCTGGCCTCCGGCCGGAAGACGACGGCCGCGCAGAAGGTGCCCAAGAGCCTGCTGGGCAGCGTCTCGCGACTGATGCTGTCGGACGACGGGCGGTTCGTCGCCTTCAGCAAGGTTCCGGACTTCAAGGATCCCGCGCTGCTCATCGACATGCGTGGCGGGGCCGTCCGCGAGTTGCCCAACCGCTGGGTCCCCATCGGTCTGTCCCCGGACGGCGCGACCATCACCCTCGCGGAGTACTCGCCGCGATCACGGCTGCGGACGATCTCCAACCTGTGGCCCAGTTCTTCCAAGGGCGACACCACGTCGGTCATCCTGCCGGTGGACTACCACTTCAGCCCTCTCGCCCCCGATGGCAGAACCGTCGCGGTGATCGAGAACCTCAGCACCGCCGAGCGGCCGTGCCGCCGCGGCGACCTGGCCCTCATGGACACGCTCACCGGCGAGAAGCGGAAGCCGACCGTCATCAGCGGCCTGCCCGCCGATGTCTCCCAGATCTCGCTGCGCACCTGGCTCAGCGCCGAGGAGGTCACCGCTCTCACCATGTCCGTGCGGTGCAGGCCGGCGTCCGACGTGCCGGACGACGAGCCCGCGGTGATCGACCAGCCGTACCGGACCATGACCGCGTACGCGGTGAACGTCAGGACCGGCAAGGCCAGGAAGCTGGCCACGTACAGAGCGCATGGCTTCTTCGAGATCGTCCTGCCCGGCCCTCCCGGGGCGCTATGACCTCAGGTGTGAACCGGGATCCCGGGACGACGAACCCCGCCCGTCCAGCGAGGCGAGGCAGGCGGGGTTCGTGCATGTCAGCGCCTACTTGAGGAGCTGCCGGGCCATCACCATGCGCTGGATCTGGTTGGTGCCCTCGTAGATCTGCGTGATCTTGGCATCGCGCATCATGCGCTCCACCGGGAAGTCCTTGGTGTACCCGTACCCGCCCAGCATCTGCACCGCGTCCACGGTGATCTCCATAGCCGCATCGGAAGCAGCGCACTTGGCCGCGCTCGACAGGAACGTGAGGTCCTTCTGCGGCTCACCCTTCATGGCCCGCTCCGACTTGGCCGCCGCGTGATAGGTGAGCTGCCGCGCCGCCTCCAGCTTCATCGCCATGTCCGCGAGCATGAACTGCACGCCCTGGAAGTCGGCGACGGCCTTGCCGAACTGCTTGCGCTCCTTGACGTACCCGACCGCGTAGTCCAGCGCTCCCTGCGCGATGCCGAGGGCCTGCGCGGCGATGGTCACCCGGGTGTGGTCCAGGGTGGCCAGCGCGGTCTTGAACCCGGTCCCGGGCGCGCCGATCATCCGCGACTCGGGGATGCGCACGTCCTCCAGGATCACCTGACGCGTCGGGGAGGCCTTGATGCCGAGCTTGCGCTCCTTGGGCCCGAACGAGACGCCCTCGTCCGACTTCTCCACCACGAAGGCGGAGATGCCGCGCGCCCCGGCCGACGGGTCCGTGACGGCCATGACCGTGTAGTACTCGGACACGCCCGCGTTGGTGATCCACATCTTGGTGCCGTTGAGCACGTAGTGGTCGCCGTCGAGGACGGCGCGGGTCTTCATGGCGGCGGCGTCGGAGCCCGCCTCCGGCTCGGAGAGCGCGTACGAGAACATGGCGTCGCCGCGGGCCACGGCGGGCAGGTACTGCTGCTTGAGCTCCTCGGAGGCCGACAGCATGATCGGCACGGTGCCGAGCTTGTTGACGGCGGGGATCAGCGAGGAGGAGGCGCAGGCGCGGGCGACCTCCTCGATGACGATGACGGCGGCCAGCGCGTCGCCGCCGGCTCCCCCGTACTCCTCCGGGACGTGGATGGCGTGCAGGTCGGATGCGACCAGGGCCTTGTAGACGTCCCAGGGGAACTCCTCGGCCTCGTCCGCCTCCGCGGCGCGGGGGGCGATCTTCTCGTCGGCGAGGGCCCTGACCGTCTCCCGGAGCATGTCGTGCTCTTCGGCGGGCGCGTACAGAGGAAAGCTCATGCACAGATAGTAGGACGTCCGAGCATCTTGCTACCAACCGGTACGGTTTGTGCTTGAGAAGAGGTGGCACGAAGAAGGGTGGGCGCGGGCCTGTAGCATTCCTCCGCAATGGAAAGGAGCTCACTCGTGCCATATCGCCTGACGGTGATCGGGACCGGCTACCTGGGCATCACGCATGCGGCCTGCATGGCGGATCTCGGCTATGAGGTGCTCGGCCTTGACATCGACGCCGACAAGGTCCGCTGCCTCAACAACGGCGAGCTCCCCATCCACGAGCCAGGGCTCGAACCCGTGCTCCGCCGCGGCCTCGAGTCCGGCCGCCTGCGCTTCACCACCTCCTACGAGGAGGCCGGCGCGTTCGGCGACGTCCACTTCGTCTGCGTGGGCACGCCGCAGAAGAAGGGCGAGTACGCCGCCGACGTGTCCTACATCGACGCCGCGATCGACTCGCTGGCCCCCCATCTCGACCGCGCGTCCCTGGTGGTCGGCAAGTCGACGGTCCCGGTCGGCACCGCGTCCCGGCTGGCCGACCGGTTGTCCGCGCTGGCTCCGGCGGGCGAGCAGGCCGAGCTGGCGTGGAACCCCGAGTTCCTGCGCGAGGGCTTCGCCGTGCAGGACACGCTCCACCCCGACCGCATCGTGCTGGGCGTGCGCTCCGAGCGGGCCGAGAAGGTGCTGCGTGAGGTCTACGAGCCGCTCGGCGACGTGCCGATGGTGGTGACCGACTTCCCGACGGCCGAGCTGGTCAAGACCGCCGCCAACTCCTTCCTGGCCACCAAGATCTCCTTCATCAACGCGATGGCCGAGGTGTGCGAGGCCGCTCACGCCGACGTGCAGCAGCTCTCGCTCGCGCTCTCGTACGACGACCGCATCGGCGGACGCTACCTGAACCCGGGGCTCGGGTTCGGCGGCGGCTGCCTGCCGAAGGACATCAGGGCGTTCATGGCGCGGGCCGGCGAGCTCGGCGCCGACCAGGCGCTGACGTTCCTGCGCGAGGTGGACGCGATCAACATGCGCCGCCGCGCCCGCATGGTCGACCTGGCCCGCGAGCTGGCCGGGGGTTCCTTCCACGGCTGCACGGTGGGCGTGCTCGGCGCCGCCTTCAAGCCCAACTCCGACGACATACGCGACTCCCCCGCCCTCGACGTGGCGGTGACGATCGGGCGGCAGGGCGGGCAGGTCACGATCTACGACCCGATCGCGCTCGACAACGTCCGCAAGGCACACCCCCAGCTCGCCTACGGCGAGTCGGCCCTCGACGCGGTACGGGGCGCGCACGTCGTGCTGCTGCTGACGGAGTGGCAGGAGTTCCTGGACCTGGACCCGGAGGCGCTGGGCGAGGTCGTGGCCACCCGCAAGATCGTCGACGGGCGCAACGCGCTCAACGCCGAGGCGTGGCGCTCCGCCGGGTGGCACTACCGGGCGCTGGGCCGCCCCTGACGCACCCACTGGGTGTGCACCGGCCGGTAGCCCTGGCGCGCCCAGAACGGGCCTGACAGCGGGTTCGCCACCGCGTGATGCAGCAGCGTCGTGGCCACGCCCCACGCGTCCAGCCGGGCGTGCGCGGCGGCGGCCAGCGCCGCGCCGACACCCCGGCCCCGTACGGCGGGGTCGGCGTACATGACGCCCAGGTAGGCGGCCGGCATCCGGGTCACCATGGAGGCGATCCACCGCGACCGGGGCGGCGGGTCGACGATGACGACGCCGGTCACCGCGCCGTCGTGCTCGGCCACCCAGGCCCACGAGCGGGGCAGCGTGCCGGTGAGATGCTCCCTGATCCTGGCGGGCGTCGACGGCCGCGGCGTGACCCAGCCGAACTGCGCGTCGTACGCCACCAGCGCCTCGTACAAACGCGCGATCCCGTCCAGGTCGTCAGCGGTGGCGGGCCGTACGCGCGGGTCCGTGGCCTGCCCGGCCGGGGGCCTGCGGGGGCGGGCAGCGACGGTGACCGTCGGGGCGAAGCCGCGGACGGCCAGGGCGCGGACGGCGGCGGTGTCGCGGCTGGACCACAGCACCGCGAGCGGGCCGGGCTCCCGCCGGGGCGCTGCCGTCCACGCGTCCAGCAGCGCGCCGAGCGCCGCCTCCGGGTCGGGGCCGCCGACGCGGGCGTGCAGCCGGTGGACGACGAGCGGGCCCCAGGTGGCGTTGAGTGTGTCAAGGCCGGAACGGTCCATCGAGGCCAGGCCGACGGCGCCGGGCACCTCGACGAGCTGCTCCCCGAGGCCGGGCTTGGGCAGCCGGTCCTGACCGCCGGCCAGCGGGTCGGCGGCGCGTACCCGGGCGGCGTGGCCCGCGAGCACGTCCAGCACGGCCCTCTCCCGGGGCGGGCGGATCAATCGGCCGGCTTCAGCGCCGCCGCCTCGGCGCGCAGCCGTTCGCCCTTGGCGTGCGCCTGCTCCTTGAGCCGCTCCTGGAACTCGACCATGCGGGCGCGCAGGGTTGCGTCGGTGGCGGCGAGGATGCGTACGGCGAGCAGGCCGGCGTTGCGGGCGCCGCCGACCGCGACGGTCGCGACGGGCACCCCGGCCGGCATCTGGACGATCGACAGCAGGGAGTCCATGCCGTCGAGGTACTTCAGCGGCACCGGCACCCCGATCACCGGCAGCGGCGTGACGGAGGCGAGCATGCCGGGCAGGTGGGCGGCGCCGCCCGCGCCCGCGATGATGACCTCGACGCCGCGGCCGGCCGCCTGCCTGCCGTACTCGATCATCTCGGCGGGCATCCGGTGGGCGGAGACGACGTCGGCCTCGAACGGGATCCCGAACTCGGCGACCGCCTCGGCGGCGGCCTTCATCACCGGCCAGTCGGAGTCGCTGCCCATGACGATGCCGATGCTCACGTGTACTCCCCGGTCATCAGGTAGACGGCGGCGTGGCGGGCGCGGGCCCTGACCTCGTCGAGGTCGTCACCGACGGCGGTGACATGGCCGATCTTACGGCCGGGGCGCACCTGCTTGCCGTAGAAGTGCACCTTGACGGCCGGATCGTGGGCCATGACGTGCTCGTACCGCTTGAACAGGTCGGGGTCGTCGCCGCCGAGCAGGTTGGCCATGACGACCACCGGCGCGGTCATGGCGGGCGTGCCGAGCGGCAGGTCGAGCACGGCCCGCAGGTGCTGCTCGAACTGGGAGGTGCGGGAGCCCTCGATGGTCCAGTGGCCGCTGTTGTGCGGGCGCATGGCCAGCTCGTTGACGAGCAGCCCCTGCCGGGTCTGGAACATCTCGACGGCCAGCAGGCCGGTGACGCCCAGCTCGTCGGCGATCCGCAGGGCGACGCGCTGCGCCTCGGCGGCCTCCTCGGGGTCGAGCCCGGGGGCGGGGGCGAGCACCTCTACGCAGATGCCGTCGCGCTGCACGGTCTCCACGACCGGGTAGCTGACGCCCTGGCCGTGCGGGGAACGGGCGACGAGCACGGCGAGCTCGCGCTCGAACGGCACGAACGCCTCCGCGAGCAGCGGGCCGCCGGCGGCGGCGAACGCCTCGGCCGCGGCCTCCTCCGAGTCGCACACCCACACGCCGCGGCCGTCGTAGCCGCCGGTGACCGCCTTGAGCACCACCGGCCAGCCGTGCCCGGCGGCGAACGCGGCCGCCTCGCCGGGGCCGGAGACGCGGGCCCAGGCCGGGCACGGGGCGCCGATCGCGGTCAGCCGCTCACGCATGACGGCCTTGTCCTGGGCGTGGACGAGGGCGTCGGCGCCGGGGTGGACGGCGTGGCCGTCGTCGATGAGCGCGCGGATGTGCTCGCCGGGGACGTGCTCGTGGTCGAACGTGATCGCGTGACAGCCTTCGGCGAACGCGCGCAGGTCGTCGAGGGAGCGGTAGTCGCCGACGCGGGTGTCGACGATGACCCGGGCGGCGCTCTCGTCAGAGGACCCGGCCAGCACGCGCAGTTCGACGCCGAGAGCGATGGCGGGGGGCTGCGACATCCGGGCGAGCTGTCCGGCGCCGACGATGCCGACGACGGGGCCGATGGGACTGTATGCGTTCACGTGAGGTGAGCATACCGGCCGCATTCCGGAGCGCTCGCAGGTAGAGCGCCCTCGGTGCGAACCGCGTCATAACGGGCAGTCTTCA
Organism: Nonomuraea sp. NPDC054003; assembly: GCF_055585125.1. Lineage (NCBI taxonomy): Bacteria > Bacillati > Actinomycetota > Actinomycetes > Streptosporangiales > Streptosporangiaceae > Nonomuraea > Nonomuraea sp. NPDC054003. The sequence continues at coordinate 308,263 of NZ_JBVJKR010000011.1, read as the reverse complement.
GGAAAGAAGATGCTGACACGCCACGGTAAGGTACCCCGGTACGCTGAAGTGGTCATGGCGTGACGAGGCGGAAGGGCCGAGCAGACACGTGCGGTTCGTCAAGAGCTTGTACCAGCGGTTCGCCGCCCTTCTGCATGAGCTGACGAAGTTCGGCATCGTCGGAGGGCTCGCCTTCCTGATCGACCTGGGCGCGCTCAACTTCTTCCACCTGGTCGTCGGCATCGGGCCGATGACCTCGAAGGTCTTCGCCACGACGATCTCGACCACCTTCGCGTACGCGGGCAACCGCTTCTGGACGTTCCGCCACCGCGAGCAGAGCGGGCTGGGGCGCGAATACTTCCTGTTCTTCCTGATGAACGGCATCGCGCTGCTGTTCGGCGTGCTGGTGATCGGGTTCACCACCTACACGCTCAAGTTCGACGACCCGGTCAGCCTCAACATCGCCAACATCGTCGGCGTCGGCCTCGGCACCCTCTTCCGCTACTGGTCCTACAAGAAGTGGGTGTTCCTGGAGGCGACCACGCCGATCCCGGCCGAGCTGCCCGCGATCGAGCTCAGGCAGGACCGCTGACCACGCGGTTCCTGCCCGGGGCGTCGGCCGGGCGCAGGAAGACGGCGAACGTCGCCGGCCTCCTCCGTACCAGCTCCAGCCGTCCGCCGTCGGCGGCGGCCAGCGCGCGGGCGAGCGTCAGCCCGAGACCGGTGCCGCCGCCCCCGCTCACGTTCCTGTCGAAGATCTTGGGTGCGATCTCGTCGTCGATGCCCGGCCCCTCGTCGGTCACCTCGGTCACCACGTAGTTGTCGCCGCTCGTCGTGGTGACGGTGACGGTGCCGCCGCCGTGGCGCAGGGAGTTCTCCAGCAGCGTGGCGATGACCTGGCCGAAGCCGCCGGTGGTGGCCAGCGCCTTGAGGTCGCGGGTGCCTTCGAGCACGAGCCTGCGTCCCACGCCGCGGAAGACGGGGTCCCACTCCGTGACCTGCTGGACCAGCACCTGGTCGATGGAGGTCGGCTCGGCCTGGGAGTGACGCTGGCGGCGGGCCGCGGCGAGCAGCTCGTCGATCACCGCCGTGAGCCGCTCGGCCTGCACGATGGCCGCCTCGCCCTCCTCGCGCACGACCTCCGGGTGGTTGGAGGCGGCGACGATCTCCTCCAGGCGCATGGTGAGGCCGGTCAGCGGGGTTCGCAGCTGGTGTGAGGCGTCGGTGGCGAACTCGCGCTCACGGGTGAGCAGGTCGGAGATGCGGGTGGCGCTGCGGTCGAGTACCTGGGCCACCCTGTCGAGTTCGGGGATGCCGTAGCGGTGCTTGCTCGGCCGGGCGTCCCCGGAGCCGAGCCGCTCGGCGATCATGGCGAGGTCGCGCAGGGGCAGCGTGAGCCGGCGGGTCTGCACGATGGCCAGGCCGACGGCGACGGCGAGAGCCGCGACGGCCAGGGCGACGATCAGCAGCAGGCGCGCGTACACGTCCTGCTCGACCTGTGCCCTGTCGCGGCTCACCCGGACGAAGATGCCGCTGTCGGACTCCGCGTCCTCGGTCATCTGCTGACCGGACGGGGGTGGCGTGCCGACGACGGTGGCCTTCGGGGGGTTCCCGCGTTCGAATATCTGGATGTAGCGATCCGGATATTTCTGCTCCAGTTGCTGCGGGTCGAGCGGCGTCTCCTGGATCCGGGCGTACTCGACCTCGCCCACCAGGCGTGTCGCCTCCGCTCTGAGCTGCTGGGCGGCATCATCGACGATCAGCCGGCTGACGACGACGCCCAGGGGCACTCCGAGCAGAAGGACGGCGATGCCCGCGACGAGGAGGGTTGAAGTGAGCAGGCGTCGGCGCATGCCTACTCGCGTTCGAAGCGGAAGCCGACTCCCCGGACGGTCGTGATGTAACGAGGCTTCGCCGCGTCGTCTCCCAGCTTGCGGCGCAGCCAGGAGATGTGCATGTCGAGCGTCTTGGTCGAGCCCCACCAGTTGGTGTCCCACACCTCGCGCATGATCTGCTCGCGGGTGACCACCTTGCCCGCGTCGCGCACCAGCACGCGCAGCAGGTCGAACTCCTTGGTGGTGAGGTGGAGCTCCTTGTCGCCCATCCAGGCGCGGCGTGAGTCGGCGTCGATGCGGACGCCCTGGACCACCGGGGTCTCGGACGTGCCGCGCCGCAGCAGTGCCCGCACCCGGGCGAGCAGTTCGGCGAGCCGGAACGGTTTGGTGACGTAGTCGTCGGCGCCGGCGTCGAGGCCGACCACCGTGTCCACTTCGTCAACGCGTGCGGTGAGGATCAGCACCGGAGTGCCGTGCCCCTCCGCACGTATGCGGCGCGCCACCTCCAGGCCGTCCATCTCCGGAAGGCCCAGGTCCAGGACGATGAGGTCGATGCCACCCGACAGTGCCCTCTCCAGGGCCTGCGGGCCGTCGGGGCTCACCTCAACCTGGTAGCCCTCGCGGCGCAGGGCGCGCGCGAGCGGCTCGGAAATCGAGGTGTCATCCTCGGCGAGAAGTACGCAGGTCATGAGGCGATCGTAGGTCCTTAGGCGATCGTTTCCCGGGCACAGCGCGCGGTTTGACTCGTAGTTGACCTATCTATTGACCTGGGCAAACGCGACTAAATGTCGGTTAGTCGTGATTAAATTACCGCGATACTCGGGGCTAAACCCTTACGTCCCCCAGAAACGCGCGCACCCGCCGGGAAAACCGGCGGGCGGGGGTCGCATTGACGGAACTTCGGGCGCGGGCGGCGGGCTCAGTCGTCGCTGGACGGCGGCTCGGCGTAGCGGGCGAGGTAGAGCTGCTCACCGAGCGTCTGGATGAGTTCGAGCTCGGTCTCCAGGTAGTCGATGTGCTCCTCCTCGTCCTCGAGGATCTCCTCGAAGATGCGGGCGGAGGTGATGTCGCCCTTCTCGCGCATCAGCGCGATGGCGGGCCGCAGCCGCTCCACGACGCCCAGCTCGACGTCCAGGTCGGCCCGGAGCTGCTCGGGCACCGTCTGGCCGATGTGGAGCGTGCCCAGCCGCTGGTAGTTGGGCAGTCCCTCCAGGAACAGGATGCGATCGGTGAGCCGCTCGGCGTGTCGCATCTCGTCGAACGACTCCGCGCGGGTGTGCTCGGCGAGTTTGGTGTAGCCCCAGTTCTCCTGCATCTTGGCGTGCAGGAAGTACTGGTTGATCGCCGTGAGCTCCGCGGTCAACTGCTCGTTGAGCAGCTCGATGATCTGCCTGTCACCCTGCATGAAACAAGCCCCTTGTGCTATGCGGTCGTGAGTTCCTCCGACCTTTTCAGCATCGCACAGATCTTTCGTACACACCGGGCGCAGTCGCCCCCGGCGCCCGTGGTGTCGCGTACCTGCTTCGCGCTCTTGGCGCCCGCGGCGATGCAGTCGTGAACCTCGTTCTCGGTCACGGCACGACAGACACACACGTACATCCGGGGCAGCCTCTCAGGGGAACAACTCAGGTAAGGCACACCTAAGGTAGCCCACTGAGGTAAGGCTTGCCTATGTGAGGTCCGCCATAAGGCGGATTCAGTGACCTCGGGTGATCCACTCCTCCAGGTGCGGCGCCTCCGCGCCGATCGAGGTCGAGTCGCCGTGACCGGTGTGCACGACGGTCTCGGGAGGCAGCGTGAGCAGCCGCTCGCGGATCGACTCGATGATCGTGTCGAAGGACGAGTAGGACCGCCCGGTCGCCCCCGGCCCGCCCTTGAACAACGTGTCGCCGCTGAACAGCGCGCCCACCTCGGGCGCGTACAGGCAGACCGCGCCGGGCGCGTGGCCGGGGGTGTGCAGGACCTGCAGCTCGATCCCGCCGGCCTCGAACTTGTCGCCGTCGGCGAGCGGTTCGTATGCGACCTCGTCCCCGTAGACCTGCTCCCAGAGCACCTGGTCGGCGGGGTGCAGCCGGATCGGCGCGCCGGTGCGGCGGGCCAGGTCGGCGGCGGCGTTGATGTGGTCGTTGTGCGCGTGGGTGCAGACGATGGCCCGCACGCTGCGCCCGCCGACCCGCTGGGCGATGGCCTCGGCGTCGTGGGCGGCGTCGATGACGACGACCTCACGGGCGTCGCCGACCAGCCAGACGTTGTTGTCGACGTCCCAGGTGCCGCCGTCGAGCGAGAAGGTGCCGGAGGTGATGACCTTGTCGAGCATTTAGAGGATCACCACCGACCGCAGCACGTCGCCGCGCTCCATCTTGTGGAAGGCCTCTTCGACCTGGTCGAGCGCGATCGTCTCGGTGACGAACTTGTCGAGCGGCAGCCGGTGCTGCAGGAACAGGTCGATGAGCATCGGGAAGTCGCGGGTCGGCAGGCAGTCGCCGTACCACGACGACTTCAGCGCGCCGCCCCTGCCGAACACGTCCAGCAGCGGCAGGTCGATGCGCATCTCGGGGGTGGGCACGCCGACCAGCACCACGGTGCCGGCCAGGTCGCGGGCGTAGAAGGCCTGCTCGTACGTCTCGGGCCTGCCGACCGCCTCGACCACCACGTCGGCGCCGAAGCCGCCGGTGAGGTCGCGGATCGCCTCGACCGGGTCGTTCTCGCGGGAGTTGACGGTGTCGGTGGCGCCGAAGCCGCGTGCCCACTCCAGCTTGCGCTCGTCGACGTCCACCGCGATGATCTTGGATGCGCCGGCCAGGGACGCGCCGAGGATGGCCGCGTCGCCGACGCCGCCGCAGCCGATGACCGCGACCGTGTCGCCGCGGGTGACGCCGCCGGTGTTGATGGCGGCGCCGAGGCCGGCCATCACGCCGCAGCCCAGCAGCCCGGCCACGGACGCGGGCGCCTCGGCCGAGACCTTCGTGCACTGCCCGGCGGCGACCAGCGTCTTGCCGAGGAAGGCGCCGATGCCGAGCGCGGGCGACAGCTCGGTGCCGTCGGTCAGGGTCATCTTCTGGGTGGCGTTGTGGGTGTTGAAGCAGTACCACGGCCGGCCGCGCAGGCACGCCCGGCACTGGCCGCACACGGCCCGCCAGTTGAGGATGACGAAGTCGCCGGGCTCCAAGCCGGTGACGCCCTCGCCGACCGCCTCCACGACGCCGGCCGCCTCGTGCCCGAGCAGGAACGGGTAGTCGTCGCTGATGCCGCCCTGGCGATAGTGGAGGTCGGTGTGGCAGACCCCGCACGCCTGGACGGTCACCACCGCCTCGCCCGGGCCCGGGTCGGGGACGAGCACCGTTTCAAGTGAGACTTCCTGGCCCTTACCTCGGGCGATGACACCCTGAACTTCGTACGGCATGCCAGCCATCTTGTGTCCAGGAGGGTGATCTCCGCAAGACATGGGGCCGCACCACGCCGAGACCTCTCACCGGCCGCTGCCCGAGCCGCTGCACAGGCTACCGGCCGTCGATCTCGCCGTCGGAGGCGTCCTCCAGGAGCCGGAACAGCTCGGTGCGGACCTCCTGGATCCGCGGGATGTCGCGCAGCACGATCTCACCCCGCTCGCCGGCGGACTCGACGGTGAGGGTGCCGCAGCCCAGCAGCCGCTCGAAGAGCGTCTGGTCGGAGCTGACGGTGTTGACCTTCGCCATCGGGATCTCGTCGGTCGACTTGTTGAGCACGCCGGTGCTGATCGAGAACCGGTGGGTGGTGAGGACGTAACCGGTGTTCTTCCACTGCAGGTACGGGACGAACGACCAGATCGTCATGAGGATCAGCCCGATGACGACGACCGCGATGCGGGCGTAGGAGGCGTACTCCCAGGTGTCCGGGACGAAGTAGATCGCCGCGCCGGAGGCCGCGGCGATCAGGAGGAGCGCGATGAAGGGGACGACCAGCCGCTTCCAGTGCGGGTTGAAGGACCGGACGCGGCGCTCACCTTGTGTCAGGTGGTGGTCGGGAATGGTCATGGGCAAATGGTGCCACCTCGGCCGATCGGCGGCTACGTCGTGGCCCGAACATGCACGACGTCGCCCGCGCTCAGCGCGTAGGCCCGGTCCTCGGCGCTCACCTGAAGGTGGCCCGACCGGTCGACGCCGGTGGCACGGCCGGTGAGCACGCTGCCGCCGGGCAGCTCCACCCGCACGTCGCGGCCGACGGTGGCGGAGCGGGCCAGGTAGGCGGCGCGCAGCCCGCAGGCGTCGGCGTCGCCGCCCGCCTCGTCCCACTCGCGGTAGTGGGTCTCGACCTCCCGCAGCACGGCCCGCAGCAGCGGGTCGCGGTCGACGCAGGCGGCCTTCTCCACGGCCAGCGAGGTCGCGGTGGCGACGGGCAGCTCGTCCTCGCTCAGCAGCACGTTCAGCCCGATGCCGATCACCACCCCGCCCTCGACCCTCTCGGCGAGCACCCCGGCCAGCTTCCGCTCGCCGATCAGCAGGTCGTTGGGCCACTTCAGGCGCACGTCCACCTCGGCCAGGCGGCGCACCGCGGACGCGGCGGCCACGCCGAACAGCAGCGGCAGCCATCCGTACGCGGTGACCGGCGCCTCGGGCCTGAGCAGGACCGAGAACGTCAGCCCCGCGTACGCCGGAGCGGTCCAGGGGCGGCCCAGCCTGCCGCGGCCCGCCACCTGCTCCTCGGCGGCCAGCACCGCGCCCTCGGGCGCGCCGTCCCTGGCGGCCTTGGCGAGGTCGGCGTTGGTGGAGCCGGTGCTGTCGACGACCCTGATGCCCGTCCACAGCGAGCCGGGGCGGACCAGGGCGCGGTTGAGCGCCGCCTCGGACAGGGGTGGCCGGTCGAGGTCGTGGTAGCGAGACATCCCCCCATCCTGTCGCATCCGCCTGCCGGACTCCGGAAGGGCCGGGCGGAACCACGGATCGGCCAGGAGCAAGATGGACGCATGAGCAAGCGACTGGATCCGCGCAACTGGGCCTCGTGGCGGCCGTTCGGCCTCGGGCTGCGCAAGCCGAACAACTACCTGGAGCTCATCAAGGCCTTCCGGTCGGTCAAGGGCAACAGGCGCTACGCGTGGCGGATCCTCACCCGGGGGACGTGCGACGGGTGCGCGCTCGGCACCAAGGGCATGCGCGACTGGACCATGCGGGAGGTCCACCTGTGCAACATCAGGCTGCGGCTGCTGCCGCTCAACACGATGCCCGCGCTCGACGTGTCGGTGCTGACGGACGCCGACCGGCTCGCCGGGAAGAGGAGCGCCGAGCTCCGGGAGCTGGGGCGGCTGCCGTACCCGATGCTGCGGCGCGCCGGCGAGCCGGGCTTCACCCGCGTGTCGTGGGACGAGGCGCTGCGGGTGGCGGCCGAAGGGCTGCGCGACGCGCGCTTCGGCGCCTACCTGACCAGCCGCGGCATGCCGAACGAGAACTACTACGCGGCCCAGAAGGCGGTGCGGGCGCTCGGCACCAACAACGTCGACAACGCCGCCCGCATCTGCCACTCGCCGTCGACGGTGGCGCTCAAGGACACCATCGGGGCGGCGGCCACGACCTGCTCGTATCAGGACTGGATCGGCTCCGACCTGATCGTGTTCATCGGGTCGAACCCGTCGAACAACCAGCCGGTGGCGATGAAGTATCTCTACCACGCCAAGAAGGCCGGCACCCGGATCGCGATGGTCAACGCCTACCGCGAGCCCGGCATGGAGCGTTACTGGGTGCCGTCCAACGCCGAGTCGGCCCTGTTCGGCACGAAGATCACCGATGAGTTCTTCGGGGTTCACCAGGGCGGCGACATCGGCTTCCTCAACGGGGTGCTCAAGCACCTGATCGAGAACGACTGGATCGACGAGAAGTTCGTCGCCGGGCACACCACCGGCTTCGAGGAGGCCCGCCGGGCCGTGTCGGAGCAGTCGTGGGAGGTGCTGGAGGCGCTGTCGGGGTCGACCAGGGACGAGATGCTGCGCCTGGCCAGGATGCTGGGCGAGGCCCGCTCCGCCGTGCTGGTGTGGTCGATGGGCATCACCCAGCACACCCACGGCGAGGACAACGTACGCGCGATCGTCAACCTGGCGCTGGCCAGAGGCTTCGTGGGGCGCGACGGGTGCGGGCTGATGCCGATCCGCGGCCACAGCGGCGTGCAGGGCGGTGCCGAGATGGGGGCGTACGCGACCGGGCTGCCGGGCGGGCTGCCCGTCACGCGGGAGAACGCGGCGAAGTTCTCCGGGATGTGGGGGTTCGAGGTGCCTTCTTCGCCGGGGCTGACGGCGACCGACATGATCGACGCGGCGCACGCGCGGGAGCTGGACGCGCTGGTCTCCTCCGGCGGCAACTTCCTGGAGGTGCTGCCCGACCCTGACTACTGCCGGGAGGCGTTGTCCCGGCTCAAGCTGCGGGTGCACATCGACATCGTGCTGTCGTCGCAGATGCTCGTGCCTGCCGAGGGCGACGTGCTGCTGCTGCCCGCGCAGACGCGCTACGAGATGGCGGGCGGGGTGACCGAGACGTCGACCGAGCGGCGGGTGATCTTCTCGCCGGAGGTGGAGGGGCCGCGGATCGGCGAGGCGTGGCCGGAGTGGAAGATCTTCACCGAGCTGGCCGCCACCACACGTCCCGAAATTTCGAGACTCGTGAGGTTCACCGGCACGCCCGCGATCCGCGAGGAGATCGAGCGCGCGGTGCCCTTCTACGAAGGTATCGCCGGGCTGCGGCGGTTCGGCGACAGCGTCCAGTACGGCGGCCGCCACCTCTGCCCCGGCGGCCGCTTCCCCACCCCCGACGGGCGGGGCGGGTTCTCGGCGGTCGATCCACCGGCGCTGGAGCGGCCCGACGGCGCGTTCTCCGTCGCCACCCGGCGCGGCAAGCAGTTCAACAGCATGGTCCACGAGCGCATGGACGGCTTCAACGGCGCGATGCGCGAGGCCGTGCTGATGAGCCCCTACGACGCCGACCGGCTCGGCCTGCCCGACGGCACCCCGGTCGAGCTGCGCGCGGGCGAGCGCTCGTACCGGGGCAAGGTGCTGCGCGCCCCGCTCGTGCCCGGCAACCTGCAGGTCCACTGGCCGGAGGGCAACGTGCTGCTGGACGAGACGCGCCGGTCACCGCAGGCGCGGATCCCCGACTACAACGCCGTCGTCACCGTGCGGGCGCTTTGACATCCTCCCTCGCCTGAAAAGCGGGGGATTCCAACGCCAACTACCCCACGAGGAGGAGGTCGCGTTGAGGTTCGCGGTTCACAGGCCCGCCCAACGGCGGGCCTCCCTGCGCAGCAACCGCATGCCCTGCGGCCGTATCCCTGATGTTCCTGGCCGCGTTCACGTCGGCGTGCGCCTGATGCCCGCAGGCCACGCAGCGGAATCGAGATTGGCTCTGTCTCGATCCGGCGGCGCGGTGCCCGCAGGCGTTGCAGGTCTGCGACGTGTAACGCGGATTGATTTTCTGGACGCGGCCGGGAGCCTTGTGCTCCAGGCGTTCCACGAGCAGGCCCCACCCGCTGGCGAGGATGCCCCGGTTCAGGCCCGCCTTCTGGCGGACGTTGCGGCCCGGCGCGTCGAGCGTCCCTTTAGCCGTCCGGGTCATGCCGGAGATCTTGAGGTCTTCGACGGCGATCATGTCGAAGCGGCGGGCCAGACCGGTCGAGGTCTTCTCGATCCAGTCCTTGCGCCGGTCGCTCTCGCGCGCCTTCAGCTTCGCGATCGCCGCCTTGACCCTGCCGCGCCGGTTCGACCCGCGCTCGGCCCGCGCCAACTTCCGCAGCAGACGCGCCAACCGCGTCTTCTCGATGTCACGCAAGGCAGGCGCGTTCAGCGTCTCGCCGGTGGACAGCGCCGCCGAGACGGCAACTCCCCGGTCCACGCCGACGACGACGCCCGTACCGGGCGCGGGGATCGGCTCCGGGATCGCGGCGAACGCCACATGCCAGCGGCCCGCCGCATCGCGGGTCACCCGGAACGACTTGACGCCTCCGGGGATAGGGCGGGACCAGCGGAACCGCACCCAGCCCACCTTGGGGATCTTGACCTCGCCCACCTGCCGGGACAGGCGGCGGACGTCACCGGCCTTGGCGGCGACGATCCGGAAGCCTTCGCCCCGCCCTCGCTTGCGCCAGGTCGGACGCCGGTGGGTCTTGCCGAAATAGTGGGCCATGGCCTGGGCAAAGTCCTTGAGCGCTTGCTGCTGGACGATGATCGACCCCGTCCGCAGCCACGCGAACTCCGCGCGGGCCTCGGTCAGCTGACGGCACTGCTCGGCGAATCCGGGCGCGCTCTTGCGTCCTGGCTTCCAGTGAGCGTGCTGCTCAACGGCCAAATTCCACATGTATCGGGCATGCCCGCAGTGCTCCAGCAAGACCTGCTCTTGGGCGGGCGAGGGCTGGAGCCGGTAGCGGGACACGCCGATCAAACTACCGACCGCCACCGACAGAATCCGGGAGACAGAAGTGTCCGGCCGTACCGCGTTTCCTCCCCGCCCTGAAGGACGGGGCATCCACGCTGCAGGTGCTTGGTGAGCAGGCCCGGCCCCACCACCCGGGCCCGGATCCGCGAGCTGAACGGGCGCACGGCCCGCGAGCGCCGCGACAACCTGGCCACCGAGGAGCCGCTGGAGATACGGCTCGTCGGGCTCGGCGGGGCGCGCAAGACGGTGGCGATCACCATGCGCACGCCGGGGCACGACTTCGAGCTGGCCGCCGGGTTCCTGCACGGCGAGGGCCTGGCCGGGCCCGGGGAGATCGCGTCCATCGCGTACTGCACCGACGAGGACCTGCCGCCGGAGGAGCGCTACAACACCGTCACCGTGCGGCTGCGCGGGCCGATCCCCGACCTGCCCGCGCTGGAGCGTCACTTCGTGACCTCCAGCGCGTGCGGCGTGTGCGGCTCGGCGAGCCTGGACCGGCTGCACGAGCGGTGCGCCCCGCTCCCGCCGGGCGGGCCGCCCATCGACCCCGAGGTCCTGTACGGGCTGCCGGACGCGTTGCGCGCGGGCCAGGGCGTGTTCGGCAAGACCGGCGGGCTGCACGCGGCCGGCCTGTTCACCGCCGACGGCGCCCTTCTGGCGGTACGGGAGGACGTAGGCCGGCACAACGCCGTCGACAAGCTCGTCGGCTGGTCGGCCATGAACGACCGGCTGCCGCTGGCCGGGCACGTGCTCATGGTGAGCGGCCGGGCCGGCTACGAGATCATGCAGAAGGCGCTGGCGGCCGGGGTGCCGGTGGTGTGCGCGGTGTCGGCGCCCTCGTCGCTGGCGGTCGACCTGGCCACGGAGTTCGGGCTGACGCTGGTGGGCTTCCTGCGGGGGGAGCGGTGCAACGTCTATGCCGGCCATGAGCGGATTCTTATGGAATGAAGCATTCCGTTCTGCTATAGTTTGGGAACAGAACAAGCCGTTCCGTTCTCTTCCGAGGAGCCTCCCGTGATCCGTCCCTTCCGCATCGAGATCCCCCAGGCCGACCTCGACGACCTGCGGGCCCGCCTGGCCCTGACCCGCTTCGCCGACGAGATCCCCGGCGCCGACCAGGGCGTCCCGGTCTCGCGGGTCCAGCGGCTGGTCTCGTACTGGCGCGACGGTTTCGACTGGCGGGCCGTCGAGGCCCGCCTCAACGCCCACCCGCAGTTCGTCACCGAGATCGACGGGCAGGACATCCACTTCGTCCACGTCCGCTCCGACAACCCGGACGCGCTGCCGCTGATCCTCACCCACGGCTGGCCGGGCAGCTTCGCCGAGTATCTCGACGCCGTCGAGCCCCTGTCGCGCCACTTCCACCTGGTCGTCCCGTCGCTGCCCGGCTACGGCTTCTCGGGCCCGACCAGGGAGCTGGGCTGGAACAACGTGCGCATCGCCCGCGCCTGGGCCGAGCTGATGTCCCGCCTCGGCTACACCCGCTACGGCGCGGTGGGCAACGACGCCGGCTCGATGATCTCTCCCGAGATCGGCCGGGTGGACCCCGGCCACTGCGTCGGCGTCCACGTGACCCAGCTCTTCTCCTTCCCGTCGGGCGACCCGGCCGAGTTCGCCGGCCTCTCGGAGGAGGACCAGCAGGGCCTGGCCGTCCTCGACTGGTTCTGGAAGGAGAAGGGCGCCTTCAACGTCCTGCACTCGCAGCAGCCGCAGACCCTGGCCCACGCCCTCATGGACTCCCCCTCGGGCCTGGTCGGCTGGCTGGCCCAGCTCTTCGACGAGGACCTGGACGACGACTTCGTGCTGACCCACGCCGCCATCCACTGGTTCACCGGCACCGCCGCGTCGGCGCTCCGGCTCTACTGGGAGAACGCCCGCGCCGAGCAGCCCAAGGAGCCCACGACGGTGCCGATCGCGCTGGCGATGGGCGAGGGCGACTTCACGTCGATCCGGCCGTTCGCGGACCGCGACCACACCCGCATCGTCTCCTGGAAGACGCTGCCGGCCCCGGCCCGCGGCCACTACACGGCCCACACCGCCACGGACGCCCTCACCTCGGACGTCCGCGACTTCTTCCTCAGCCTGTCCTGACCCCCGGGATCAGCCCGTGTTCTGCAGTCCTGCAGCCACCCCGTTGACGGACAGCAGGAGGAGCGTGGACAGGCGGTCGCGTTCGTGGTCGGACGGGTCGCCGGTGCGCAGCACCGTCAGGGCACGCAGTTGCAGGTGTGACAGGGCGTCGACGTACGGGTCGCGGAGCTGGACGGCGCGCGAGAGGACCTTGCGGTTCTCCAGGAGGCGCTTGTGGCCGGTGACCTTCAGCACCAGCCTGCGGGTGCGGTCGTACTCCTCCAGGACCTGCTCGGCGAAGTCGTCCCTGCCGCCGAGCGCCAGGTAGCGGGCCGCGATGGAGCGGTCGGTCTTGGCCAGCGACATCTCGGCGTTGTCGAGCAGCGAGTTGAACAGCGGCCACTCGGCGTAGGCGGCCTGCAGCTCCTCCAGGGAGTCGGCGGCCGCCAGGCCGGTGCCGATGCCGTACCAGCCCGGCAGGTTGACGCGGGTCTGGGCCCAGGCGAACACCCACGGGATGGCCCGCAGGTCGTCGAGCGAGCGCGGGGCGCCCAGGCCCCGGCGGGCCGGGCGGGAGCCGAGGCGCAGGGAGCCGATCTCCTCCAGCGGGCTGACCAGGGCGAACCATTCAGGGAAGCCGGGGGCCTCGGTGAGCGCGCGGTACGCCTCCTCGGACGCGCGGGCGACCCGCTCGGCGAGCGGGCGGAAGCGCTCGGCGGCGGCGGCGGTGCGGGCGCCGACCGCCGGGGAGGAGGCCAGCAGGACGGCGTTGGCGACCTGCTCCAGGTGGCGGCGGGCGATCGCCATGTGGGCGTAGCGGGCGAAGATGACCTCGCCCTGCTCGGTGACCTTGAAACGGCCGGCGACCGAGCCGGGCGCCTGGGCGAGCACGGCGCGGTTGGCCGGGCCGCCTCCCCGGCCGAGCGCGCCGCCGCGGCCGTGGAACATCCGCAGCTTGACGTCGTGCGCGGCGGCCCACGCCGTGAGCTGCTCCTGCGCCTCGTACAGGCGGAGGGTCGCGGCGGCCGGGCCGAGCTCCTTGGCCGAGTCGGAGTAGCCCAGCATGATCTCCATGCGCCGCCCGGTGTCGGCCAGCCGCTGCTGGACCTGCGGGATGTCGAGCATGCCCGTGAGCACGCGGGGCGAGTTGACCAGGTCCTCGCCCGACTCGAACAGCGGCACCACGTCCAGCGCCAGCGGGCGCGCGCCGAGGGCGTGCGCGACCAGCTCGTGCACGGCGGCGACGTCGTCGGCGGAGCGGGTGAACGAGACCACGTAGCGGGAGCAGGCCTCGACGCCGAACCGGTCCTGGATCCAGGCGATGACCCGGATCGTGGCCAGCACCTCCTCGGTGCGCTCCGACAGCTCGCCGCCCGCGCGGATCTCCTCCAGGGCCGCCGCGTGCACCTGGGAGTGCTGGCGGACCTCCAGCTCGGCCAGGTGGAAGCCGAACGTCTCCACCTGCCAGATCAGGTGCTGCAACTCCCCGTACGCCTGGCGTACCGCGGTCTTGGCGAGCGAGTCCTGCGCGAGGCGCAGGTCGGCGAGCAGCTCGGCGGGGCCGCGGTAGGCGAGGTCGAGGTCGCGGCTGCGGGTGGCGGCGACGCGGGCGGCGACGAACAGCAGCCACTGCCGGTGCGGCTCCCGGGGCGACCGGGTGGCCAGCTCGGAGACCAGGTCGGGGTGGTGGTCGACGGCGGCGGCCAGCGCGGCGCGCAGCTCGGGCGAGGCGGGGGCGAACTGGGCCGAGGCGGTGAGCGTGCGGCCGATCCGCAGGCAGGCGTTCTCCAGGGCGGTGAGCACGTGCTCGGCCTGGATCTGGATGGCCTCGCGGGTGACCTTGGCGGTGACGTTGGGGTTGCCGTCGCGGTCGCCGCCGATCCAGCTGCCGAAGCGGATGAACGGCCGGGCGAGCGGCTCGCCGACGCTGTCGTGCAGCGCCGCGTCCAGCGACCGGTAGACCTGCGGCACCACCCTGAACAGGGTCTCGTCGAAGGCCGCCATGGCGGTGCGGACCTCGTCGAGCGGGTCCAGCCGGGTGTTGCGGAGCTGCGCCGTACGCCAGAGCAGGTCGATCTCCTCCAGCAGGCGGCGCCTGGACTCGGCCCGCTCGGAGGCGCCCCGCTCGGGCGCGTCGTACTCGGTGAGCTGGTGGCTGACGCGCTGGATGGCGGTGGCGACGGCGCGCCTGCGCGCCTCGGTCGGGTGGGCGGTCAGCACGGGGTGCAGCTCCAGGTCGCGGACGAGCTCGGCGACGCGCTCGGCGCCCAGCTCCTGCACGGCGTGCGCCAGCGACTCGCGCTGCACCCCGTCCTCGGTGTCGCGGCGGCGCAGGGAGCGGATGCGGTAGTGCTCCTCGGCCAGGTTGGCCAGGTGGAAGTAACACGTGAACGCGCGGGCGATCTCCACCGCCCGGTCGATCTCCCACCCGGACACCATCTCGACGATCTCGTCGCCGGACACCTCGCCTCTGCGGGCGGCGATGACGGCCTTGCGCAGGCGTTCGACGTCGGCCAGCAGATCTTCGCCGCCCTGCTCGGCGATCACCTCCCCGAGCAGGCTGCCGAGCAACCGCACGTCTCTGCGCAGCTCGTCGGGCATCTCGGTCACTGCGGCACTGCGATGCTCCAGCCCCTGGTCAATCATGCTTCGAAGCGTATACACCGCTTCCCGGACGCCGCAGAGGGGTCTCACTTATTGGACTAGACCACTGGTCAGGCGGGCTTCGAGACGGCGGCCAGCAGCTCGGGCATCCTGGCGAAGCCGATACGCGCGCCGAGCCTGCGGCCGAGCACCTCCGCGGCCAGGCCGTAGAAGGGCGCGAGCGCGCACACCCAGAGCAGGCCGAAGAGCATCGGCACGATGAACGGCAGCGTCAGCAGGGAGATGCCGACCATCGCGCCCATGGACGAGGCGAACGCCTGCCCGCCCTGTCCGGGCGCGGCGCCGGTGAAGGCGTTGAGCCGCTCGGGAATCGTGTACGGGATGACGACGCTGGTCACGGCGCCGACGCCGAACCCGATGCCGAGCGCGCCCAGGCCCGCGAAGACCGCCCAGACGATCGCGCCCGGACTGCCGGTCAGCACCCCGGTGACGACCGCGATCGCCACCAGCATCGGCGCCGCGACCAGCGCGTTGGCCAGGTGGCGGCCCGCCAGGTCGACGCTGAGACCGCGCTCGGAGCCGATCGCCACGGCGTTCATCCACAGGGAGCGGCCGTCGATGCCGAACGCGTTGCACATCTGCAGCGACACCATCAACCCGCCGGCCGCGGTGAGCATGATCGGCACACCGGGCCCGCTGGGGCCGTCACCCCGGCCGAACGAGATCGCCAGCACGGCGGTCACCACCACCGCGGTGAACCAGACGACGCGGTAGCGGGGCTCGCGCCGGATGTACTTGAGCTCCTTGGTCACCACGGCCGCCAGTGGCCCGTCGGGCACGATGCGGTCGACGAGACCGCTGTCGCGGCGTACGGTGGCGGCCTCGTTCGACACGTCGGGCGTGACCAGGGCGCGGCTCAGCGCCTTGATCCACAGCCAGGCGGCGGCGACCACCACGAGCGCCACGACGGCCAGCTCGGCCACGCCCACCAGGCCGCCGTCGGCGATCGCGTGCGCGGCCATGCCGGAGGGCGTCCAGCGCAGCACGGCGGCGGTGCCGTGCAACAGCGACAGCGGGTCGCCCAGGTCGCTGTTGATCAGCAGGTTGGGCAGCTGGAAGAGCAGCACCGCGCCGATCGCGGCCACCGCGAGCACGTCGCGCCCGCGCCGGGTGCGCAGCGCGCTGGACAGCGAGGTGGTCACCAGCCGGGAGGCGACCAGGCAGAGCGCGAACTGCAGCAGCACGGCCGGCACGCCGATCAGGATCCCGCCGGCGCCGGAGGCCAGCCCGGCCAGCGCGCCGGCCGTGACGATCAGCGTCGCCGCCGGCCACACGCCGGTGGCCGAGGCGGTGAACATGCCCACGGCCAGCCGCGCGGTCGGCAGCGGGAACAGCGCAAGCCGCGCCGGGTCGAGCGTGTCGTCCAGGCCGAACGCCAGCAGTGGCACGATCATCCAGCTCACCAGGAACAGGGTGAACACCACGATGACGATGTCGGCGGCGATCTCCGGCTGCGCCAGCCGGACCAGGCTCATCAGGAAGAAGCCGAGCGCGGCCAGGAACGCGGCCATGACGAGGGTGAAGACGAAGCCGAGCTTGCGCGCGAGGTCTCCGCGCAGGTTGCCGGCCAGCAGGCGGAGCTTGAGCTCGGCGAAGAGGCGGACGGTGGTCACGGCGTGTCCCGCTGCCCGAGCCAGGTCAGCCCGGTGCCGCCGCCGGTCTGCGGGCCGCCGACGAGCTCCAGGAACGCCTGGTTGAGGCTGCGCCCGTCGCGCACCCGCTCCAGCGGGCCCTGGGCGACGATGTGGCCGCCGTTCATCACCGACACCCAGTCGCACAGCCGCTCGACCAGGTCCATGACGTGGCTGGAGAAGATCACGGTGGAGCCGGAGGCGGTGAAGGCGCGCAGCACCTCGGTGAGGGTGTTGGCGCTGACCGGGTCGACGCCCTCGAACGGCTCGTCGAGGAAGAGCACGGACGGGTTGTGGAGCAGCGCCGCCGCCAGGCCGATCTTCTTGCGCATGCCGGTGGAGTAGTCGACGACGAGCTTGTCGGCCGCGCCGGCCAGGTCCATCAGCTGCAGCAGGTCGGTGGCGCGCCGCTCGACCTCCGCCTTGGGGATGCCGCGCAGCCTGCCGTTGTAGAGGAGCAGCTCACGGCCGGACAGCCGCTCGAACAGCCGCAGCCCCTCGGGCAGCACGCCGATGCGTGCCTTGACCGCGACGGGGTCGCGCCAGACGTGGAAGCCGTCGATCTCGGCGTGGCCGCCGTCGGGCCGGAGCAGGCCGGTGATCATGCTGAGGGTGGTGGTCTTGCCGGCCCCGTTGGGCCCGACCAGACCGGCGAAACTGCCCGCCGGCACGACCAGGTCGACGCCCGCGACTGCGATCTGCGGCCCGTATCTTTTGAACAGGCCGCTGGTCCGAACGGCATCCTTCATGAAGCCACTCTATGAGCAGGGTTTACTCTTGCGCGCATGAGCGCTGCTGAACCTGTGCCGGCCATGCCGGACATCCACACCACGGCTGGGAAGATCGCTGACCTGGAACGGCGGCGGGACGAGGCGCTGCACGCCGGGTCCGCCGCCGCTGTCGAGAAACAGCACGCCAAGGGCAAGATGACCGCGCGCGAGCGGGTGCTCGCGCTGCTGGACGAGGACTCGTTCGTGGAGTTCGACGAGTTCGCCAGGCACCGGTCGAGCATGTTCGGCCTGGAGAAGAAGCGTCCCTACGGCGACGGGGTGATCACCGGTTACGGCACCGTCGACGGCCGGCAGGTGTGCGTCTTCTCACAGGACGTCGCCGTGTTCGGCGGCTCGCTCGGCGAGGTCTACGGCGAGAAGATCGTCAAGGTGCTCGACATGGCGCTGAAGACCGGCTGCCCGATCATCGGCATCAACGAGGGCGGCGGCGCCCGCATCCAGGAGGGCGTGGTCGCGCTCGGCCTGTACGCCGAGATCTTCAAGCGCAACGTGCACGCCTCGGGCGTGATCCCGCAGATCTCCCTCATCATGGGCGCCGCCGCCGGCGGCCACGTCTACTCCCCCGCGCTGACCGACTTCGTGGTCATGGTCGACCAGACCTCCCACATGTTCATCACCGGCCCCGACGTCATCAAGACGGTCACCGGCGAGGAGGTCACGTTCGAGGAGCTGGGCGGGGCGCACGCGCACAACTCCAGGTCGGGCGTGGCCCACTACCAGGCGTCCGACGAGACCGACGCGCTGGAGTACGTCAAGGCGCTGCTGTCCTACCTGCCGACCAACAACCTGGACGAGGCTCCCGCGTACGAGGCCGCCGAGGACCTGGAGCCCGACCAGGAGCTGGACGAGCTGATCCCGGACTCGGCCAACCAGCCGTACGACATGCGCCGGGCGATCGAGCACGTGCTCGACGACGGGGAGTTCCTGGAGGTGCAGGAGCTCTTCGCGCAGAACATCGTCGTGGGGTTCGGCCGGGTGGACGGGCGGCCGGTCGGCGTCGTCGCCAACCAGCCCATGCATTTCGCCGGATGTCTGGATATCAACGCATCCGAGAAGGCCGCCCGCTTTATTCGAACATGTGATGCCTTCAATATTCCGATCCTGACTTTTGTTGATGTCCCGGGTTTCCTCCCCGGCACTGATCAGGAATGGAACGGAATCATCCGCCGTGGCGCCAAGCTGCTGTACGCCTACGCCGAGGCGACCGTCCCGCTGGTCACCGTCATCACCCGCAAGGCGTACGGCGGCGCCTACGACGTCATGGGCTCCAAGCACCTCGGCGCCGACGTGAACCTCGCCTGGCCCACCGCGCAGATCGCGGTCATGGGCGCGCAGGGCGCGGTCAACATCCTCTACCGCCGCGAGCTGGCCGCCGCCGACGAGCCCGACAGCGAGCGCGCCAGGCGCGTCACCGAGTACGAGGACACGCTGGCCAACCCCTACATCGCCGCCGAACGCGGCTACGTGGACGCGGTGATCCGCCCCTCCGAGACCCGCGCCCAGGTCGTCAAGGCGCTGCGCGCGCTGCGCAACAAGCGCGCCTCCCTCCCGCCCAAGAAGCATGGGAACATCCCGCTATGACCGAGCAGTCACGTCCCCACCTGCGCATCGTGCGCGGCGACGCCACGCCCGAGGAACTCGCGGCACTGGTCGCCGTGCTCGCCGCCCGCCCCGCCGCGCCGGAACCTCCGGCGCGGCCCCGGACGCAATCTTGGCGAAACCCTGCGCGAAGCATGCGTAACCCACTCACACCGGGGAAGACGGCTTGGCGGATGAGTGCCCTGCCCTAGATCGATCCCGAGAATCGGGTGTCAAGTTCTCCGGTAGTTGGGACTATCTAGAGAAAGTAGGCGTATATAGTCGGCCGATCAACTAATGCTCCGGCCTGGAGGACATCATGGCCATCCCAGACCTGGTGCCGCACCCTGTGGCAGCGAAGTACGCCGTCCTGGTGGACGTCGGTTATCTCTACGCTGCCGCGGGTGAAGTGCTCCTTGGCGCCAAGGAACGCAAGGAATATCGTGTGGCCGCCGATGAGCTCATCCAGAGCCTTCAGAAACATGCAGAGGAACGTATTTCTGGTGAGCTGTTGCGGATCTATTGGTATGACGCCGCCCGTGACCGCGTGCCCACCGTCGACCAGCGGGTCATCGCCCAGCTGCCCTGGGTGAAGGTGCGGCTGGGCAACCTGAACGCGCGCGGCCAGCAGAAAGGCGTCGACGCGCAGATCAGGAGCGACCTGGAGGCGCTGGCCAGGCACCACGCGGTGACCGACACCATCCTGCTGGCCGGCGACGAGGACATGGTCCCCGCCGTGGAGGCCGCGCAGGCGTACGGGGTGCGCATCCACCTCTGGGGGGTGGAGCCGCCCTACGGCACCAACCAGGCCGAGCGCCTGGTGTGGGAGTCCGACACCGTGGAAGTGATCAGCGCTGATTTCCTGAGGCCCTTTTTCAGCCGTGCTCCGCAGCCCGTGGCGGTCGCCCCGCCGGCGGCGGCGCCGTCGCCCGCCCAGGTGTTCGCGGGCCGCTCGCCGGTCAAGCCGCACGTCAAGCCCGGCCAGGTGGCCAAGCTCGGGCCGAGCCGGCCCCGGGTGGAGGACGTCGGCGAGCACGTCGCGCAGAAGTGGATCCTGACGCGGGGCCGCGACAACATCCGCGACCTGCTGCCCGGCCCCATCCTGCCCACCGTGATCGACACCGAGCTGCTGATCGAGGCGGAGAAGGAGCTGGGCCACTCGCTGCGGCCCTACCCTGAGGCCCGGGTGTGGCTGCGTGACGGGTTCTGGGCGCGCGTCTACCGCGAGTTCGATCTCGGGGTGGGCGTCTCGTCCAAGTAGCTTGACCTGGGCCTTCGCGGTCAGGTCCGATTCCCGCCAGTCGGTGCCGGTGAGCAGGCATAGTCTCGAAGCATGTCGCCTTTGGAGCTCGACTTCGACGCCTGCTACCGAGCCGTCTCGGCGCGGGACGCCCGGTTCGACGGGCGGTTCTACACGGCGGTGAAGACGACGCGGATCTACTGCCGTCCGATCTGCCCGGCGCGCACGCCGGCCGCCCGCAACGTGCGCTTCTACCGGCATGCCGCCTCGGCGGAGGCCGCCGGGTACCGGCCGTGCAAGCGCTGCCGGCCCGAGCTCTCGCCCGGCGACCCCGGCTGGGACACCCGCGGCGACCTCATCGGCAGGGCGCTGCGGCTGATCGACGACGGGGCCGCGGACGAGGACGGCGTCGCCGGCCTGGCCAGGCGGCTGCACATCACCGAACGCCACCTGCACCGGCTGTTCGTCGCCGAGCTCGGCGCCGGGCCGCTCGCGGTGGCCAGGACCCGGCGGCTGCTGCTGGCCAAGCAGTTGCTGACGGAGACGGCGCTGCCGGTCACCGACGTGGCGTTCGCCGCCGGTTTCGGCAGCGTCCGGCAGTTCAACGCGACGATGCGGGAGACGTACGGGTTCACGCCGAGCGAGCTGCGCGCGACGGCCGGCGGATGGGCCAGGGTGTCCGCGCCCGTGCCCACCGCCGATCCCGTCCCCGGGGCCGCGTCGTTGCGGTTGCGGCTGCACCGGCGGGAGCCGTACGAGGTGGCAGGGGTCTTCGGCTTCCTCGCCGCGCGTGCCGTGCCGGGGCTGGAGGCGGCGGACGCCACCGCCTACAGCCGCAACATGCCCGGCGGGACGATCACGCTCACCGCGCACCCCGGCCATCTGGCGCTGGACGTGACGGTGGACGACACCCGGCAGCTCGCCCGCATCGTGGCACGCTGCCGGCGGCTGCTGGACCTGGACGCCGACCCGGAGGCCATCCGCGACGCGCTCGGCCGGACCTCGCTGGCCCCGCTCGTCGAGGCCAGGCCGGGGCTCCGGGTGCCGGGCACGTTCGACGGGTTCGAGCTGGCCGTGCGCGCCGTCGTCGGCCAGCAGATCTCCGTGGCGGGCGCCCGTACCCTGCTGGGCCGCGTCGTGGCGCGGGCGGGCTCGGACGGGCGGCTGTTCCCCACCGCCGCCGAGCTGCTCGACGCCGACCTGACCGGCCTCGGGCTGACCGGCAGGCGCGTCACCACCCTGAAAGAGCTGGCCGCCCGCGTGGCCGGCGGACTGATCGACCTCGACGGCGCGCAGGAGCCCGCCGAGGCGGTCAAGGAACTGCTCGCGGTCCCCGGCATCGGCCCGTGGACCGCCGGCTACATCGCCCTGCGCGCGCTGCGCGACCCCGACGCCTGGCCCACCGGAGACCTGGTGCTGGACCGGCGCATGGCCGAGCTGGGCATCCCGAAGGATCACCTTGAGCGGTGGCGGCCCTGGCGGGCCTACGCCGCCCTGCACCTCTGGAGTCATCGATGATCGACGCTCAGGTCCTGCCCACCCCGGCGGGCGAACTGTCCGTGCTGGTTCGCGACGGCGTGCTCGTCGCGGGCGGCTTCACCGGCGAGCCCAAGGAGATGTTCGTCAGGCTCGCCCCCGCCCTCCAGGCCGAGGGCATGACCGTGGTCGACGACCTCGGCCCGGTGTCGCGGGCGGTGCGCGACTACTTCGCCGGCGACCTCGACGCCCTGGACGCGGTCCCGGCCGAGCAGCCGGGCTCGCTCCGGCGCAAGGCGCTCCACCAGGCCCTGCGCGAGGTCAAGGCGGGCACCACGGTCACCTACGCTGAGCTGGCCGAGCGGGCGGGGATGCCCAGGTCGGCGGCCAGGGCGGCGGGCGGCGCCTGCGCCCAGAACCTGATCGCCCCGTTCGTGCCCTGCCACCGCGTCCTGCCCAGCACGGGCGGCTTCGGCGGCTACTACTACGGCGTCGCCGTCAAGGAGTGGCTGCTCGCCCACGAGTCCGGACGTCACTGACCGCGTAACTAACAGCCGGGCAGCCGGCCCGGCGGCGCCGATTCCCGGCGGCGCCGCCGGACCGCGTCCTAGGGCCGGACGTTGCTCTGCACCTCGCCGACCGGAACGTCCCTGGTCGCCTCCACCTGGACCGGGTCGAACTGGATGTCGGCCCCGCCCGTCACCGTCACCGGCCACACGCTGGTCACCGTCAGCTCGTACACCTCGCGCGGCCGGTCGATCGAGGCCCGCAGGTAGCGCACGCCGCAGGTGAACTCCGCTCCCCGCGCGTACGGCCGGCCGGCCGCGCCGCAACCGTCCTCGCGCACCTCAGCCCGGTCGGAGCCGGTGCCGGCGTCGATCCTGATGTCGCTCAGGGTCGCGGTCACCGTGGCGCTCATGACGCCGGGCAGGGTCGCGGTCACCGACCGGGTGGTGTCGCCCACGCCCTCCAGCCAGACGAACGTCGGCAGGTTGACGTAGCTCTTGGCGTCCGGGTTCAGCTCGACCTTGCCCTCCGGCACCGTCAGCGCGGCCCTGGCGATCTCGGCCAGCTCCTGGAACGTGATGCCACTCGGCGGCGTCTCCCCCGGCGGCACGAACACGAACTGCTCCAGCCCCGCCCAGCAGGCGGCGCCCCTCCGGTCGCCGCTGTTGTACGCGGGAGACCACCACAGCCCGGGTTGCCCCAGCTTGTCCTTGAACTGCTGGATGAAGGCGCGGAAGCCCTCCTCGTCGGTCTGCGCCCTGCCACGGTTGGCCACCGGGTCGGACATCTGCTCGAACATCTTCTCCGCGTCCAGGCCCGGCTCGTACCAGCAGGGACTTCTCATCTGGTAGCCGTCGTTGCGGCCGTTTCGCACGTCACCGGAGATAGTGATCTTGGAATGTTCGAGGACGACCGTGGACGTGCGGTCCTTCTGCGAGCCTCCGACCCTGACGTCCTCGCTCGGCGGGTCGAGAGCGCCGAACAGCAGCGCCCCGGCGACGACCACGGCGACCAGCGGTTTCATCTCCCGCACCCTTCTTTGCCGTAACCGATCTGCTTGACGCGCCACACGCCGTCGTCGCCCTTGCGGGCGAGCACCCTCTGCAGGTACGGCGTGCGGATGGAGGTGGGCTGCGGCTTGACCGGCTCGCCCGTCTCCGCGGAGACGACCTTCATGTCCGTCTCGTCCACGCAGACGTCGACCTCGGCGCCCCGGCCGACGACCGCGTTCACCTTCATGCGGTAGAGCCGCGACCGGCCCGCCACTTCGAGCTTCTTGTCGGTGAAGGCCCGCGCCCATTTGATCGCGTTGACCCGGTACTCGAGCTCGACGTGGTCGAGGAAGCCGTCGTCACCGGAGATCACCGCCTCGTACTTGCCGAGGTAGAACGCGGGGAACAGCCGCAGCAGCGCGGTGTCCTTGGCGGGCCAGTCGAACCGCACCCGCAGGTCGCCGACCTCGGCGGTCGCCGGCCGCGCCCCGGTGGGCGCCGCCTGCGACGGGGTGGGTTCCGGCCGCGTCGCGCCGGGCTCCGCCCGCGCCGCACCGGTGGTGGGCGCGGGTTCTTCGCGCGGCTGGTAGGGCCGCTCGGCGGGCTGCCCGCAACCTGCCAGCAGCAGGAGTACGAGCGCGGCCGTGATCCTTTTCATGCCGTGGACTCCCTGACGAGGTGGACGCGCCACGACGGCAGCAGCTCGTCGATGAGCGCCTCGGTTTCCGGGGCGAAGCTGCCGGCGGCGCGCCTGGTCAGCCCTTCGATGACGGCCCGCAGCCGGACCAGGTCGCCGGTGGCGTGGGCGGCGCGCAGCAGGTCGCGCCAGAGACTCTGGTCGTCGGGGGCGAGCAGCAGCGCGGCCCGCACGGCGGCGATCGCGGCCTCCGGCTCCCCTTCGGCGAGCCGGAGCTCACACAGCCGGCGGGCCGCGTCGGCGACTTCCGCGGCCACGTCGTACTCCAGCTCGTCCGCCGCCAGCCACGCGTACCGGCCCCGCGGGCGGTCCCTCAGCAGCGGGCCCCTGACCAGGCCGAGCGCCTTCTCCAGCAGGACGGTCCTGGCCATCCGGTCGCCGTGCGAGCGGCGTACCAGCTCGCGGAAGAGCGCCCAGTCGGTGCGCACGCCGGGCCCGAGCGAGAGCCGGCCGGACTCGTCGGCGCGCAGGTGCTCGCGGCCGAGCCAGGCGGCGACGCGGGCGATCGTGGCGTCCCTGACCGAGGGCTGCACGCCGCGCGGCCACAGCACGCCGCCGAGCACGACGGGGTGCACGCCGCCCGGGTGGGTGGCCAGGTAGACGAGCAGCTCGGCGGCGAGCGCCATCCGTCCTTCTTCGAGCGGCTGCGGGCCGATGACCTGGACGGGGCCGAGGATCCTGATCTCGACCGCGGGCGGGCGGAGGTCGGCCAGCGGCTCGGGGCCGGGGATAGGCTCGCCGTCGACCCGGTCGGCGGTGCGGAACAGGTCGACCAGCGCCCGGTAGTGGCGGCGCGGCAGCAGCTGGGCCTTCACCTCGAAGCCCAGCTCCGGCAGCCTGGCCGTGCCGTCCTCGGTGATCTCCCAGGTCCAGGTGGCGTGCGGCACGTCGCCCGCGACCACGTATCCGGCCAGGTCGTTCCTGGCGAGCAGGGCCAGGCGGCGGGCCTCGTCGTGGGTGGGCGCCACCGCCGACAGCAGGTAGTGGGCGACGCCGGGGCGTCCCGTGACGCGGCCGGTGAGCACCGCCTCGCGGGGGGCGGCGGTCGCCTCCAGCTCCGGCAGCACCTCGGCCAGGCCGCCGACGGCTCTGATCCGGTCGGGGGCGATCGCGGTCAGCTCCTCGCCGAACCCGACGAGCGTGACCCGCATGCGGTCGGACCACCGGTTGGTGGCCAGCTCCACGGCGAGCGCGGCGAGCGCGGCCGTGGTCTGCGGGCCGCGGATGTTGATCAGGCCCTGCGCCGCCTCCAGGTCGACCAGCACCCGGCCGCTCCGGTCGGTGCCGATCGACACCAGTCCGGGGTACGGTGCGCCGCCCAGGTGTGTGTGCCTGTTCGCGGGATCGTCTCCGGCCGGGCTCCCTTGGTCGGGCAGCAGGCGGCCCTCCCGTGCGGGCAGCCGCCAGACCTGGCCGCCGTCGTCGGCCGTCCACGGGGCGGGCGGGTGGTCGTCCTTGGGGTGGATCCACAGGTCGAGTGAACGGGCCGACAGGTGGGCGGCGTAGACGGTGGGCGGGGTGCGGCCCTGGGCGCCCAGCTCGGCGCCGAGCAGCCGGAGCCCGAGGTCGAGGATACGGGCGCCGGGCATGTCCGCGCCCATCCTGAGCGCCACCTCGGCGTCGGCGGCGTCGCCCTGCGGTCGGGCCACCCGGCGGCCTGTCAAGCGGCGCCAGAGCTGTTCGCGCCGCCGCACGGCGAGCAGGGCCAGCAGGCCGGCGGCGGCCAGCGACGCCCCGGACAGCACGTCGAGCAGCGCCGACCCGCCCGCCTGCGCCTCGGCCGCGCCCTGCTCGCCGGAGCGCTGGTCGTTCGAGCGCTCGTCACGCGCGCCCTGCTCGCCCGAGCGCTGGTCACCCGAGCCCCGCTCGCCCGGCCGTTCGCCGGCCGAGCCGCGTTCGCCCTTCCGCGCGTCCGTGGACCCTCCCTTGCCCGCACGCTCGTCGCCGGAGCCTCGCTGGTCGCCCTCGGTGGCGGACTTCTTGGGCGGGCCGGGGTGCTCCTTGAGGGTCTGCGCCCTGGCCTGGCCGGCGGGGACGATGTGCGTGTTGCGCGCGTCGTCGGGCATGTCGAGCACCCATCCGGGCCTGATCAGGTCGGCCATCCGCAGGCGCGCCCCGTCGGGCTGCTCCTTGTGCTGGTTGAGCCGGAAGATCTCGGGATAGCGCCGGCCGTCGCCGAGGCACTTCTCGGCGATCTCCCACAGGCTCTCGTGGTGACGGCCGTGCGGGGGCTGCACCACGTACACCTTCTTCGTCCGCTGGTTGTCGACCACCTGCTGCTCGACGACCGGGGCCGTGAACGCGACCGCCGTCACCGGCGGCATGGTGGGCGGCGGGGTGGCCAGCCTGGCGATCGGCGCCATCGCGGCGCCCGTGGTGAACAGCACGAGCGCGGCCGTGACCAGCTTGTTCACCAGCGCCTGCGTGCCGCCCGACAGCGGCACCCTGGCCGGCATCCCGACCCGGCGCACGCCCGCGTACACCTCGACCACCACGCAGGCGAACAGCTGCAGCCAGGCCAGCCAGACGAGCAGGATCAGCACCGCCGTGATCGTGCTGGGCCCGATGCGGGTGGTGAGCAGGTCCAGGTCGAGCAGCTCGGGGCCGATCGGCGGGCCGACGAAGAGCAGCAGCGCGTACGGGACGCCGCCGACGAGCGCCAGCAGTGACGCGAGCGCGCCGAGCCCGGCCAGCACATCGCCCAGGCGGCGCCTGCGGGGTATGCGCGCGGGCGTCCGCCTGCGCGCATGCTGGGCCGGACCTGACATCGTCACTCCCCTTTCACGTCCAGCGTCCCGACTCGCCGGTTTCTTCTCCACCGACCGGCCCGAATCGGTCTGGCTCACCGCGCCTCAGGAGCCGCGGCGGCCTCGGCCTCCATCTCGGAGCCCGGAAAGCCGATGGCGCCCAGGAAGAAAGCCGTCCAGGGCACCCGGACGGCGACCACGGCCTGGTCTCCGTCGACGGTGCAGCTCGCCAGCGCGATGCCGTCGTCGCCATGCGCGTCGAGCACCTCGCCGGCCCTGGCGCACACCTCGGCCTCGCCGAGCAGTTGGACCTGGCCGCCCTCCCGCAACTGGTCGACGTCCACCTGGTCGGCGGCGGCCCTGGCCGCCTGCTCGGCGATGTCGGCTGCGCGCAGCCGGGCGTTGATCGCCGCCCCGCCGTCCACGAGCAGCCCGGCCAGCAGGAACACCACCACGGAGAAGAGCACGGTGAACACCGACATCGACCCGCGCTCACGCCGCCTCAATCGACCCTCCTGAACTGCTCCAGCGGCACCACCGCGGTGCCGGTCATGGTCTTGGCCGCGCCGAACCCGAGGAAGCCCAGGTCCAGCTCGCAGGTGACCTCGGCGCGCACCTCGCCGCCCTCCTCCCAGCGGGAGCCGTCGAGCGAGACGGCGGGGCCCGCGCACTGCCCTTCGAGCGCGGCGGTGGCGATCTCCTCGGCCGCCGAGCGGGCCTCGTCGAGCGTCCGCTGGACGGAGGCGGCCCTGGCGGCGTCCCTGGCCGCGCCGTTCACCTCGCCCTGGGCCTCGACCAGCCGCCCGGCCCCGGCCAGGAACAGCAGGAACAGCACGAAGATCGGGGCCAGCAACACGGTCTCGACCGCCATCGAGCCGTGGTCCCCGCCGCTCAACCGCAGTCCTCTCCACCGTCGTCGGGCCGGAAGCACTCGACAGGGCCGCCGGCGGTGGCGGTGATCGTGAAGGCCAGCTCCGGCAGCAGCGGGATGACCTGGACGGCGCTGCCGGTCACGGTGACGTGGCGCTCGTCGGGCTCGCGTTCGGCGGTGGTGATCTCGGCGCCGGACAGCAACCGCGGGCCGATGGCCGCGACCACGTCCCTGGCCTGGGCCCTCGCCTGCTCCTCCCAGCCGTCCGAGTCGGTGGGGGCGGCGCGCGCCACACGGGCGCCCTCCCGCGCGGCCGCCTCGGCGACCTGGCGGCCGTGGAACCAGAGCGCCACCTGCACGATCAGCAGCACCACGGCGAGCACGACGGGCATCAGCAGGGCGAGCTCGATCACGCTCGCGCCGCCGTCGCGCCGCCGGCTCACTCGTCGCCACCGCCACCGCCACCGCCGCCCCCGCCGAAGGAGCCCTCGATCTCGGCCTGCTTGCTCTCGACGAGTGACCTGATCAGCGTGGCGAGGCCGAGCGCGACCCCGGCGACGATGGCCGTGATGATGACCCACTCCACGGCGGAGGCGCCGCGGCTCGGGGCGGTGCGGGCGCGGTGGATCCGCACGTGCAGCAGCGCGACGGTGTAGACGATCCACGGATGGTTCATTTATGACCCCAACATCTTCATAGCGGCCGGGAAACTGAGAAAGATCACGAAGCCGGCGCAGAGCAGGAGCTGGGCGACCAGCATCGACTGGGAGCGCTCGCCGGCCCGGCCCTCGATCTCCGCCAGCTCGCGGCGGCGCAGCGTGGCCGCCCGCGCCGTCAGGGAGGAGCGCACCTTGGCGCCGTCGTCGGCGACCAGGCCGAGCGCCGCCGACAGGTCGCGCAGCTCGTCGATGTTGATCTCCTCGCCGAGCTGGCCGAGCGCCTGCCAGGGGGTGATGCCGACGATCCTGGCGCCGCTGAGTGCGTCGCGGATGCGGGCCATGGCCCAGTTGGGCTGGTCGCCGCTGACGGAGACCGCCATCATGAGCGCCTCGGGCACGCCGCGGCCGCCGGCGAGGTTCATCGACACCAGGTCGAGGAACGCGCCGACGACGTGGCGGAAGTCGCGCCGCCGCGCCGCGGCCTCCTTGCGGACCTGCAGGTCGGGCAGGAAGAAGAAGACGGCCGCCGCCAGCACCGCCACCCAGAACGGGACGGCGGGCGACGCGCCCCACCCCATGAGCAGCAGCCAGCCGAACAGCAGCGGGAACGCCAGCAGCCCGCTGGCCGCCAGCAGCGCCTTGGTCGCCAGGAAGCCCTCGAAGGAGCGGCCCACCAGCGCCAGGTCCGCCCTGACCGACCGGGCCTCCCAGCCGCGCGCGGCGTACAGCGCCGCCAGCCGCGCGCCGAGCCCGCGGCGGAACGCGCCGACCGACTCCTCGGGGAGCAGCAGGCTGATGCGCGGGGCGTCGGTGCTCTCGCGGACCGCGTCCAGCGCCAGCAGCCGCGCCACCAGCCCAGGCCGGGCCGGGAAGATCGCCCGTACGAGCAGGAAGAGGCCGAGGCCCGCCAGGCCGCCGGCCAGCACGCCCTCAACCATGGTCGCCTCCCATCAGCAGCCGGCTGGGTTTGTCGAACCTGGCCAGCCGCCGCATCCAGGCGAACCCGGCGCCGAACAGGCCGGCGACCACCACGAGCACGGCCTGGCCGAGGGCGTTGTCGTACTCGTTCACGTACGAGGGGTTGAAGACGACGAGCAGGGCCGCGAAGGCGAGCGCGGTGCCCACCACGATCTGCACGCTGCGGCGGGTGGCGCGGCGCTCGGCCTCGACCCGGCGGCGCATGTCGAGCTCCTCGCGGGCCGACACGGCGAGCGCGCCGAGCACGTCGCGCAGGCCGGGGCCGCGCAGCTTGGAGTTGAGCACGAGCGCGGCGACGACCAGGTCGGCGGACGGGTCGTCGAGGTCGTCGGCGAACCGGCTGAGCGCTTCGGGCAGCGCCATCCTGGTGTGCAGGCGGTCGATCAGCGCGCGCAGGTGAGGGCGGAGCGAGGGCGCGGCGGCCCTGATGGAGGCCGGGATGGCCTGCTCCAGCCCGGCCGCGCCGGCGATGGTGTCGCGCAGCGACTCGGTCCAGGCGGCCAGCGCCTCCAGGCGGCGCATGGCGGCCCGCTCCTCGGCGGCGCCGCCGGACAGGCCGCGCCAGGCGAACACCAGCAGGACCGTGCCGACGGCCACCACGGGCCACCCGGTGACCACCAGGACCACGAGGGCGGCGATCGCGGCCACGGCCGTGCGGGTGGTCAGCTTCTGTACGAGGTGGCGCTTGGGCTGCGCGGGCCGGGGGCGCATCCCGTACAGGGAGACGATGAGCAGGAACAGGCCGCCCCCGGCGGCGGCGCCGGTCAGCAGGGCGAGCGGGTCGAGCCCCGGCATGGTCACCAGCCTCCCGGGTGGTAGCCGTGCGCCATGAGCTCCTCCAGGCAGGAGACCGGCGCGTGCGGCAGCCCGGCGCCGTCGGGGCCGGGGACGAAGATCTCGCTGGACAGCACGCGGCCGTCGCAGCCGTTGACCTCGCGGATGCTGGACACGTAGCGGCGCAGGGTGCCGCCGCGGTGGTAGTCGTTGCGCTTCTCGATGAAGACCACGAAGTCGATCGCGCCGGCGATGAGCATGTGGGTGGCGTCGATCGGCAGCCGCTCGCTCGCCTGGAGGGCGTAGGTGGCGATGCGGTTGAAGACCTCCATGCTGGAGTTCGCGTGGATGGTCGACAGGCTGCCGTCGTTGCCCTGGGTCATCGCGTTGAGCATCGTGACGATCTCGTCGCCGAGGACCTCGCCGACGATGACGCGGCTCGGGTTCATCCGCAGGGACCTGCGGACGAGCTCGGCCATGGTGATCTCGCCCTGGCCCTCGGAGTTGGGCAGGCGCTGCTCGAAGGCGACCACGTTCGGGTGGAGCTCGGCGAACTGGTCGAGGCCGAGCTCCAGGGCGCGCTCGACGGTGATGAGGCGCTCGCCCGCCGGGATCTCGTTGGCCAGCGCGCGCAGCAGGGTGGTCTTTCCGGCATTGGTGGAGCCGGCGATCATGATGTTTTTCCTGGCGGCGACGGCGGCCGTCAAGAAACGCCCGATCTCCGGGCTTATTGTGTTATTTCCGACTAAGTCAGAAAGAAAGACTTTGCCGAGCCGGGCACGCCTGATCGACACCGCGGGCCGTACCGTCACGTCCATCACCGCGCTCAACCGGGACCCGTCGGGCAGGCGCAGGTCGAGTTGCGGGTTGGCGGTGTCGAACGGCCGGCTCGACAGCCCCGAATAGGCCGCGAGGATCTGGATGAGCTCGGTCAGCTCCTCGTCGGACTCGGCCACCGGGTCGTGCATCAGCTCCTGGCCGTCGGCGTAGCTGACGAACACGCGGTCGCAGCCGTTGATGTCGATGTTCTCCACCTCGGGGTCGTCGAGCAGCGGCTGCAGGCGGCCCACGCCGAACAGCGCGGCGTGGATGCCGGCCGCGAGCGCCTCCTCCTCCTCGACGGTGGGCGGGGTGCGGCCGAGGCCGATCTCACCGCGCGCGTGCTCCTCCAGCACCTGGGAGATCAGCGCGCGGGCGAACTGGCGCTCGTCCTCCCCGGTCATCGGGGGCATGCCGTTGGCCTGGTCGAGCCTGCGCTGGTGGGCCAGCCGGTCGCCGACCTCCTGGCGGAACCTCTTGACGAGGGCGTGGTCGATCATCGGTGGGTCACCAGCCGTCCGGCGAGGTCGCGTGCGGTGCGGATGAGCAGCGAGCGGTCGAGCCTGCCGCCCCACTGGCCGCGCAGCAGCTCGGCGCCCTTCGGGTCGTGGGCCAGGCCGTGCACGAAGCCGACGTACGGGCCGACGATGCGGCGCACCTCCT
This sequence comes from Nonomuraea sp. NPDC054003, assembly GCF_055585125.1. Lineage (NCBI taxonomy): Bacteria > Bacillati > Actinomycetota > Actinomycetes > Streptosporangiales > Streptosporangiaceae > Nonomuraea > Nonomuraea sp. NPDC054003. Next base: position 276,905 of record NZ_JBVJKR010000011.1, on the reverse strand, counting down.
CGATCGAGGCGCGGTAGCTGCGCGGGTCGGCGATCACCACGACGCCGTGGGCCTTGCTGATCGACAGGCGCTCGCGCAGGTGGGCGACGTGGTCGAGGGTGGCGCGGGCGAGCAGCACCACCTGGTCGGCCTCGGCCATCAGGTCGCCGAGCTGCGGGTGGGCGCCCAGCCGGCCGCAGTCGGCGATCACGTCGGCCTCGGGGATGCCGGCCAGCGCCCGGCCCAGCGGGCCCCACAGCCAGGTGAGCCCGGCCGCCTGCTCGCCGTGGGTGAGACCGACCAGCACGTCCAGCCCTCCGATCACCTTCTGCGTGTGTGCGGGGATCTGCGCGGGGTCCAGGCCGCGCCGGGCCGTCGCGCCCAGCGTGAGCAGGCCCTTGCCCGGGTTGAGCACGCCGCCGTCGACGGCCGGCAGCCGGTAGGCCAGGTCGCCGCCCGCCGGGTCGCACTCGGCCAGCAGCACCGGGCGCGGCCACACCGCGGCCAGCGCCGTGGCGGCGGTCGTCACACCGGGGGCGCCCTTGTCGGCGGCCAGCACGATCAGGGCCACCTCAGCGTTCTCCCGGCAGCTCGGCCACGGCGACCTCGCCGCTGGAGGCGAAGCGGAGCACCACCGGCGACACCTGCGTGTCGACGATCACGGTGATCTGCCCGGCGCCGGTGCGGCCGCGGTCGCCGACGCTGTGGACCAGGGCGTTCTGTACGAGGACGCGGCTCTCGTCGGCCGAGCCGCGGGCGGGCACGTACACCACCTGGACGCGGTCGCCCTCGCGCAGGCCCGTGGGCATCTGGCCGGGCTTGAGCGCCAGGCCCACCACGGCCTTGCCGGGGCCGAGCTCGGAGCTCTCCTTGACGCCCATCGCGTTCGTCAGGAGCGTGCCGGGCAGGATCGTGACGGCCGCGAAGCTGTCGAGCACCTGCTCGCGCTGCGACCAGCTGACGAAGTCGACGCCGGTCTCGGCGACCTGGACCTCTTCCAGCGCGTCGGCGGTGAACTGCTGGCCGGCGCCGATCTGCTGGGTGACGCGGATCGCGGAGACGCGGTCGCCGCTGCGCAGCACGAGGAGAGTGGTGGCCAGCGCGCCGCCCAGGATGAGGAGCACGGCGAGGGCGGCCAGGGCGGGCTTGCGCTCGCGCGGCGGCACGGGAAGCTTGCGCGAGGCCGGGCCTGACAAACCGGCCGTGGTGGCGGCGGGCTTTTCACTGGTCCTCAATCGGGCTCCCACGGGTGAATTGTCGTATGTCCGCCATTATGTGCATTGGGTTGCGGAAGTGGGGGGTGAATGCGAGGAACCATGCTGGTTTCGCAGGAGTAGGTGTGTCAACCAGTCATAATCAATGCCTATTGTTTCTACCGGGTTGACGGCTGTGATTGATCTGGCTATGGGACGCGAAGATATTGATCAGTGCTTTATTGCGGGACTTTTTGTGTTTTATCCCTACAACGTGCTCTGGCGTCGGCGGCGGTTGTCCACAGGGGCGGGAATCCATGCCATTGCCGTCAACCCGGGGGCCTAGCCTCGCTCCGGGCGTTACCTTGGCGCCCGAATCCGACCGAGGAGACGGCCCATGCGGATCATGCTCACCGTGCTCGGCGAGCAGGGCGACCGTGACGTCGTGATCGACGGCGACGACGACGCCACCGTGGCCACGGTGAGCGAAGCCCTCGGCGACCGGGGGCCGCTCGCCCCCGTCGTCCGCCTGCCCCGAGCCCGCGCCCCCTACGGCATGTCGCCCGCCGACGATCCACTGGGCCAGGTCCCCGGGCAGCGACGTCCCGCCCACGACGACCACCACCGCCCGCCCACCCCCGACTGGCCCCCAGGCGCCCCGGGCCACTTCCCCGGAAACCCCTTCCCCGGAGATTCCGGCACTGGGACCCCGTTCCCGGGCGATCCCGGCAGGTCTTCTGCGGACCCACCCGGCAGGTCTCCTGGGGACCCGTACGGGAGAGCTCCCGGAGCGGCCTCCGGCAGTCCCGGCCGTCCTCCCGGGCACCGTCGCCCCGGCACCTCCCCTCCCTACTCCGGCTCCCGCAACGGTTCAGGCGGCGCACCCCCACCGAACCCCCAACGGCCGGACAGTGCGTCCCCGCCGGGCTTCCCCCGACGGCCGGACGATGCCACGCCCCCGCCGGGCTTCCCGTACGGACCGGACAGGGGCTCGCGTTCGCCGGAGCGTCCCCACGCGCCGGACGGGGCCGCGTCCTCGACGGGCGTGCCCTACTGGCCGGACAAGGGCTCGCGTTCGCCGGAGGGTGCCGCGTTTCCGCCGGACTTTCCCTATGGACCGGGCGAGAGCTCGCGTCCGGCGGATGTTTCCGGTGCGGGGGCTGTCCCGTCGGGGCCCTTGGTGTTGTGGCGCAATGGGCGGCCTCTTGATCCGCGGGCTCCGGCGCGGGCCGTGCTGCGGGACGGCGACAAGGTCACGCTCGATGCGCGGCTGGCCCGTACGACGATCGTCGAGGAGCCCGCGGGGGTCGCCGAGGTGCGCGTGGTCGGCGGGCCGGCCGCCGGGGCGGTGCACCGGCTCGGCCTGGGCGCCCACGTCATCGGCGCCGACCCGTTGTGCGCCATCGCCGTGGCCGATCCCGAGCTCGCCCCCGAGGCGGTGACCGTCCGGGTGACGCCCGACGCCATCACGGTGGAGCGGGCCCTGCGCGCGGCTCCCGAACAGGCGCGGCTCAAGCTCAAGGGCCGCTGGGCCGACGAGGTCGCCGAGCTGTCGGCCCGGGTGGCGGAGCGTGAGGCCGCCGAGTTCGCCGCCGAGGCCGGCCGTCCGGCGCCCGAGCTGGGCTCCCTGCCGCTCGGCGAGGCCGTCGAGTGGCCGGAGGACACGCTGCTGGCCTGCGGCTCGTCGCTGTTCACGCTGACCGCCATCGAGCCGCGCGACGCCCACCTGACGCCCCGGCTGGAGGGCGGCGTCGCCTACAACCGCCCGCCCAGGCTGCGCCGTCCCGAGGGCCGCCGCACGTTCAAGAAGCCCAAGGAGCCCACCCGCGCGGAGGGCATGCGGCTGCAGCTGCTCGCCGCGTTCCTGCCCGCCGTGATCGGGGTCACGCTCGCGTACGTGCTCGACCAGTGGTACTTCCTGCTGTTCGCGCTGATGACGCCGGTCATCATGGTCGGCCAGTGGTGGAGCGACCGCCGCCACGGCAAGAAGCAGCACCGGAAGGCCATGAAGGAGTACCGCGCGCTGCTGGCCGCCCATGACGAGGAGGTGGAGGCGGCCAGGGCGGACGACGAGCGGCGGCGCCGGTCCGACTCGCCCGACCCGGCACAGGTGCTGCTGACCGCCATCGGCCCGCGCAGGCGGCTGTGGGAGCGCAGGATCCACGACGAGGATGCGCTCAGGCTGCGGATCGGGCTCGCCGACCTGCCCGCGAACCTGGAGCTGAGCGAGGAGCAGGGCGGTCCGATCGACCCGCCGGTCTGCCGCGCGGTGCCGGTCTGCCTGCCGATGCGCAGGCTCGGGGTCGCGGGCGTCACCGGCCCGCGCGACGCCGCCACCGGCCTGGCCGGATGGCTGGTCGGCCAGGCCGCGACCCTGCACAGTCCGCGCGACCTGGCCATCGTGATCCTCTCCGCGCACCCCGACGGCGAGCGCCGCTGGAGCTGGGCGCGCTGGCTGCCCCACTGCGCCCCGCGCGGCGGCGAGGAGTGCGTCGCGCTGATCGGCGCCGATCCGGAGTCGGCGGCCAAGCGGGTGGGCGAGCTGGCCGCCCTCATCGACGAACGCCAGAACACCTCGATCCCCGAGCTCGGCAAGGTCCCGACGGGGTGGGACGACCTGGGCGGGCCGGAGCCTCCGGCGTTCGCCGCGTTCGACACCCGCCCGTACGACGTGCTGGTCGTGGTCGACGGCGCCCAGGCGCTGCGTGGCCTGCCGGGCATGCCCCAGGTGCTGCGGCAGGGGCCCCGGGCGGGCGTCTACACGGTGGCCGTCGACGAGGACCAGCGGCTGCTGCCCGAGGAGTGCGCCACGGTCGCTGCCTGCGGTTCCGACGGCCGGGTGGTGCTGCGCGGCGGCGGTCTCGACGTCATCGGGCCCGTGCTGACCGATCTGGTGTCGGCGTCCTGGTGCGACCGCCTGGCCAGGTCGCTCGCCCCGATCCGCGACGTGAGCAGGCAGGACACCGAGGGCAACCTCCCCGACGCGGTGCGCCTGCTCGACCTGCTGGGCCTGCGCTCCGCCACGGGCCGGGAGCTGGCCGCCCGATGGCGCGGCCGGGGCTCCACCGAGGTGGTGATCGGCATGGACTCCGAGGGCCCGTTCGCGGTCGACCTGCGGCTGGACGGGCCGCACGCGCTGATCGCCGGCACCACCGGCGCGGGCAAGTCGGAGCTGCTGCAGACGCTCATCTGCGCGCTGGCCGCCGCCAACCGGCCCGACCAGCTCACGTTCGTGCTGATCGACTACAAGGGCGGCGCCGCCTTCAAGGAGTGCACCCGCCTGCCGCACACGGTCGGCATGGTGAGCGACCTCGACGGCCATCTGACGCAGCGCGCCCTCGACTCGCTGGCCGCCGAGCTCCGTCGGCGCGAGCGTCTCCTGTTCACCTCCGGCGCCAAGGACATCGAGGACTACGCGGGCTCCGAGCCGCTGCCCCGCCTGGTGCTCATCATCGACGAGTTCGCCGCGCTGGTGGCCGAGCTGCCGGACTTCGTCACCGGCCTGGTCGACATCGCCCGTCGTGGCCGGTCGCTGGGCATCCACCTGATCCTCGCCACCCAGCGGCCGGCGGGTGTGGTCACGGCCGACATCCAGGCCAACACCTCGCTCCGGATCGCGCTGCGGGTGACCGAGCCGGCCGAGTCCTCCGACGTGATCGACCTGCCGGACGCGGCGCACATCTCGAAGACCACGCCGGGCCGCTGCTACGTGCGTTCGGGGATGGGGGCGGCGAGCGCCGTGCAGACGGCTCGGGTCGGCGGCCGTGCCCCCGCGTCGGTCACGGGCCCCCACGACAGGCAGTCCGCCGCCGTCCGGGTGATCGACGTCGGCTGGCGCATGGTGGGGCGGCCGCTGCCCCGGCCTCCGGAGCCCGAGGAGGAAGCGACCGTCACCGACCTCACGCTGCTGGCCGACGCCCTGATCGAGGCGGCCCGCCTGGCGGGCGTCCCACCCCAGCCGAGCCCGTGGCTCGAACCTCTCCCCAGCCGGTTCGTCCTTCCCCTGCCGACAGACACCGCTCGTGACCTCGGTACGGGTGACGGCACTGCGGCCCTCGGCCCGAGGAGCGGAGCGGACACCGCTCGCGGCCCTGGAGCGTCCGGAAGTGCGGGACCGGTCTCCCTCACGGAAGGAGGGGGTGCCCAGAGTCCGGGTGGCCGCCAGACGGCGGCCACCCACCTCGCGGGGAGCGGGGACGCTCGCGGTCCCGGTGCGGGCGACAGGGACGCCGCTCGGGGTCGCGGTGCCGGTGACCGGGAGGTGGCGGCTTCCTCGGGCGGTGGGCGGGGGGTTCCGTTGCAGGCTTCGGGGGTTCCGTTCCGGGAGTTCAGTCCCGGCCGGGTGAAGGGGGACGGGGTGGTGGCCGAGGTGGCGCCGGTGGCGTTCGGGATCACCGATCGGCCGTGGGCTCAGGATCGGCGGCCGCTGGCGCTGGACCTGGCGCACGGCGGGCATCTGCTGATCGCGGGTGCCGCGCGGAGCGGCAGGTCGACGGCGTTGCGGACGATCGCCGGGTCCATCGCGGCGCACGTGTCCCCCGCCGACGCGCACGTGCACGCGATCGACTGCGGGTCGGGGGCGCTGCTGCCGCTGGTCGCGATGCCGCACTGCGGGGCGGTGGTGACCCGTGACCAGCTCGACCGGGTCGAGCGCCTGCTCGCCAGGCTCAGGGCCGAGATCGGCCGCCGCCAGCAGCTCCTCGCCGAGGCCGGGCACGCCTCCCTGGCCGAGTACCGGCAGGCGGGCCACCGGCTTCCCTGGATGGTGTTCATGCTCGACCGCTGGGAGGGTTTCGTGGCCGCGTTCGAGGGCTACGACTACGGCCGCCTGATCGAGGCGCTGCTCCAGCTCCTGCGCGAGGGACCGGCCGTGGGGTTCCGGGCGGTGATCACCAGTGACCGGTCGGGGCTGCTGGGCCAGGTGTCGACGGTGTTCGACGACCGGCTGCTCCTGCGCCTGTCCGATCCCTCCGACTACGGGCTGGCCGGTTTCCCGATCAAGGGCCTGCCCGCGTCGATACCGCCGGGCCGGGCGTTGTCCCTCGGCGACCACGGCATCGTCGAGCACCACATCGCCCTGCTCTCCCCCGATCCGGCCGGTCCGGCGCAGGTGGCGGCATTGCAGGCGCTCGCCCGTACCGTCAGTGACCGGATGCCGGTGGGCGGCGCGCCAGGGGCGGGACTGTCCCGTGCCGCAGGGCAGGGGCCGCTGCGTGTGGACGCGCTGCCGATGCGCATCACCGCGGCGGAGGCCCTGGAGCTCGACCCGTCGTTCAGCCCGCCGTCGCCGCTGTGGGCGCTGGTCGGGGCGGGCGGCGACGCGCTCGCGCCGCTGGGGCTCGACCTGCTGGCGCACGGTCCGGGCGCGGTGATCGCGGGCCCGGCCCGTTCCGGCCGTTCGTCGGCGCTCATGACGGCGGCGCGGTCCCTGATCGCGCGCGGCACCTCTGTCGTCGCCGTGGCACCGCGGCGCAGCCCGCTGCGGGAGCTGGACGGGGCGCTGGCGGTGCTCGACGGGAACGCGGACAACCTCGCCGAGGTGGTCGCCGACCGGCGTCACTACGTCGTGCTGGTGGACGACGCCGAGCTGGTCAACCCCGACTCCCCGCTGGGCGCCGCCCTGGAGGAGGTGCTCCGGTCCGGGAGGGACGGTGACCACGGCCTGCTCATCGCCGGCACGACCGGGGATCTGGCGGTCGCCTACCGCGGGTTCGCGGCCGAGACCCGGAAGTCCCGTACGGGGCTGCTGCTGGCGGTGCAGGGCCAGGCCGACGGCGACCTCTTCACCATCCGGCTGCCACGCGGCACGGTGGGCGGGCCGCCCGGTCGGGGGTTCCTCGTGACGACCGGCACCATCACGCCTGTCCAGGCGGCTCTGCCGGGCGACGCCTGAGGGGTCAGCCGATCCTGCTGTTCACCGAGCCGGTGTCGTCGCCCCACACGTCGTCGTCCTCGTGCAGCCACGTGGTGGACTCCCGGTCCCGGGAGTCGCCGCCGCCGCCCCCTCCGCCCATGCCGCCCATCGGGAGGAAGGGCATCCCGGCGCCGGTGCCGGAGCGGGTGCCGAGGCTGGTGCCCTGGCCGGGGCCGAGGGCTCCGCCGGTGCCGATGCCGGTGCCGCCGTAGGTGACGGGCGTGGCCGACGTGGTGGGCGTGGTGTATCCGGGGGTGGTCGCCGTCGTGGGCGTGGTGCCCGTCGGGGAGTAGCCGGACGTGGTCGGGTTGTAGTCCGCCAGGCTGGTGGTGCCGTCGGTGCCGGGCGGGTTCCGGTTCAGGCCGGCCGTGTCGACCGACGGCTGCGTGCCGTTGTCGGGGCCGGTGGTCGAGCCGACGGGGACGGTGCCTCCCGGGACGCTGGTTCCGGGGGGATAGTTGCCGTTCGGGTCATAGCCGTTGGGGTTCGTGCCGTTCGGGTCCACGCCGTTCGGGTTCGGGAGGCCGGTGCTCGGGTCGTAATCGGCGAAGGAGGGGCCGCCGGGGTTGCCCGTGCCGTCGGTGCCGCCGTTCAGGCCCAGGCCGGTGTTGGAGTACGGCGAGGGGTTGCCGGTGGGCAGGCCCGTGGGGTAGTCGACCTGCGTGGGATCGTCCTGCGGCATGCCGGGAGGCTTGATGTCGCGCAGGCTCTTGTCCACGGTGTCCGGGATGGCCTGGTGGACGACCACGAGGTCGTTGGTGAACGTCTGCAGGTGGAGTCCGGCCAGTTCGTCCGGGGAGCCGAAGTCGGTCTTGGCCTCGTTCAGGACCTTGCCGTCGCCGCCGTAGTAGCCCGCGTAGGCACTGTAGATGTCGGGGATGCTGTCATCCCAGGTGGCGCCGGTTCCTCCGCCGTTCGTCCAGGTCGGCAGGATGCCCTTCCACGAGTCCTCGACGAACGCCTGGTGCTCGCGGACCACGCTGGCGAGGTTGTCGACGGGCGTGTGCATCGCGCCGAGCTTGGTGGCCAGCTCGCCCATCGTCACGTAGAGGATGCCGAGGGCCGTCTGCGCCTCGACCGACGCCTCGCCCTCCCACACCTCGGCGAGCTTGATGGCCTGGGTCTTGATGGCCTCCCTGGCCGTCTCGACCGCCGTCTTGGCGTCCTCGTACGAACTCGCCGCCTGCGTGATGCTCGTGAGGTTGAAGCCCTTGATGAAGGTCACGACCTGCTCGACGCTGCGGCCTCCGGTCTCGACGGCCCAGCTGCCGCAGGAGGGCTTGATCAGGTGGATCTCGTGCTTGGTCCCACCCATGCCCCTCACACCCCCTGGTTGACGATGTCCGTCACTCTGTAGGTGCCGGCTCCGGCTTCCACCAGCGCGATCGCGGTGGAGAAGTTCTCCAGGACGTCCTCGTAGACGTCGAGGAACTCCCGGTGTGCCGTCTCCAGCGTCGTGGCGAACGACTCGGTGCCCTGGTTGCGGTCGATGCTGCGCAACTGGGTGCGCACGTCGGAAAGCGAGCCGTTGATGCTGAGGTCCTGGATCGAGCCCTGGTGCTCGCCGTAGCCGCCACCGTTGATCGGCTTCATGATCTCTCGCAACGCCTCGGCGACGTTCGTGATCTTCGTGGCGTCGTACCCGACGCCGTCCCGTTCGGCGACCAGGCCCGGCCAGTCCTCGGGCGGTTTTGCTGCTCCCACGAGACCTCCCCCCTTAGGGCACTCGATCATGCACCTTACTCGAACAGTTCCTTTTCCGTACAGAAGACACAGAGTCAACTTGCGTAACATATGGCGCTATGCAGACCCAGAAGGATCTCTATCAAGCGCATCGCCTCATGACACTGCGCCTGGGTCTGGCGCTGATGCAGGGGGAGCCCGATCTGCCCGAGTCGCCGATGCGCCGGCAGACCGTGGCGACGTTCGGAGGGATCCTGATCGCGATCCTGGTCGTGGCCGCGTTCGGGATCTGGGGGCTGCTCAGCCCGGGGAACGCCACCAAGCTGACCGACGCCGGGCAGCTGCTGATCGAGGAGGAGACCGGCGCCTCCTACGTCTACAACCAGCAGAGCCGCAAGCTGCAGCCGGTGGCCAACTACGTGTCCGCGCGGCTGCTGCTCGGCAACGACGAGATCAAGGTCAGGACGGTCTCGGCCGAGTCCCTGGCCGGTTTCGCCCGCGGGCAGAAGGTCGGCATCCAGGGGGCGCCGGACTCGCTGCCGGACAAGGAGCGGCTGGTCAAGGCCCCGTGGTCGGCGTGCGTCGCGGAGGGGACCGACGCGGCCGGGACGCGCAAGCCGTTCGTGACGCTGGTGGCCGGCACCGACCTCGGCGGGACGCCGGTGGGCGACGAGGCGCTGGTCGTCAGCGACGGGCAGCAGAACTGGGTGCTCTGGGCCAACCACCGCATGCGGGTGGCGAACGTGGCCCGGCTCACCGACCAGACGCCGCGCCGCGTGCCGGCCTCGTGGATCAACGCCATCCCGGCGGGGGTGGACTTCGCCGCGCCGAAGATCGCCCAGCGCGGCGACAAGGTCCGCGGGCCTGACGGCAGGGCGTCCAGGGTGGGACGGGTGTACAAGGTGGAGTCGGTGGCCGGCGCGGCCGAGCGGTGGTACGTGCTGCTCGCCGACGGCCTCGCGCCGATCGACCACACGCAGGCCATGCTCCTGCTCCTGGACCCGGCCAGCAAGCCCGCCTACGGCAGGCTCCCGGTCCGCGAGACGGTGATCGACGCGGCGACCGCCAACGCGGCCAGGGCGTCCGCGCGCCGCCTGCTGGACAGCGGGCTCCCGGCCACCATGCCGAGCTTCCGCTCGCCCGGCATGTCGGCCCCGCTCTGCGCGGTGTACGAGGACACCGTGAAGGGCTCGACCAAGGCGGTGCTGACCACGGGCAGCCGGATGGGCCTCCCGACCCCGGGGACGAGCGCCGGCGCGGACAAGGTCGACCAGGTGCTGCTGCCGCCGGGCAGCGCCGTGCTGGCGGGGACCCTGCCGGGCGAGGGGCAGCTGTCGTCGGTGCAGCAGTACTGGCTCGTCACCGACCAGGGCAAGCGGTTCCAGCTCACCTCGGCGGACACGGTGGGCAAGCTCGGGTACGAGGCCGCGGACGTCGCGCCGGTGCCCGCCCACCTGCTGCGGCTGATCCCGGACGGCCCCGCCCTGGACGAGGCGGCGGCCCGCACGCCGGTGCAGGACGTGCAGCCCATCCAGCAGGCCAGCCAGTGACGGCTAGACCTGCAGGTTGGTGTCCGGGCGGAGCTGACCGGTGTCCTCGTCGTAGACCAGGCCGTCGTTGGTGAACGGCTGCCGCATGCTCGTCGGGTCGCCGGTGTTGAGGACCGACATCTCCGACGGGATGGGGTCGACGGTGGGGAACATCTGGCCGGTCATCTGGGTGTACTGGACCGCCAGGAACATGATCCCGGCCAGGATCGCCGTCTTCTTCCAGTTGCTCGCCACGATCTTCTTGGTCGCGGCGAGGATGGCCTTCCCCAGAGCGGCGCTCATCCCGTACACGGTCACGGCGGAGACCGGATGCCATCGGGTCGCGAAGCAGAAGATGCCCCAGGCGAGCATGACGCCGGCGATGGCGAGCACGATATAGGAGACGATCTTCATGAAGTCGGCGGTCGAGGAGACGGCGTTACCGGTCTCGTCGCGGATGTTCTTGAGCTGCCCGATCGACTCGACGAAGCTGCCGTGGACGCCCGAGAACGACTGGAAGGCGCCCCCCTCCCACTTGCCCTCCTCCTTCAGCTGCGTCTTCAGCGCCTCCAGCTCCGTCACCAGGTTGTCGAGCTCGGTGGTCACTCCGTTCTGGTCCGTGGAGCGCCAGTTCGTGGCGGAGTCGTCCATGCCTTCGGGGTTGGAGACCAGCGTGCCGAAGGCGGCCGCGACGTAGAAGGCCCACGGTTGGGCGATCATGACCGCCGCCGTCAGGGACATCATGGCGGCGGCGCTGAAGGCGTCCTTGCCGTTCACAGCTCCTCCTGGCCGATCACCTGAGGCGCGATGTCCTCGTCGCCGCCCCAGACGCCCTCGTCCTCGGACAGCCCGACGGTCTTGTCGCGGTCGCGTTCCTCCCCGCTGCCCGCGCCCCCGCCGCCCATCGGCATCATGGGCATCATCGGCATGCCCGGGGCGCCCGCTCCGCCGCGCAGCCCGGCCGCGGCGCCCGGGGCGAGCCCGCCCCCGCCGGAGCCCGCGCCCATGCCGGTGCCGGTGCCGGGCACGCCGCCGAGCTGGTTCCCCGTACGGGTGCCCAGGCCGGTCGCGTTGGGGTCGAGGGACGGCACGTTCGGCGTCGTGGGCTGGTAGGACGACAGGTCGGTCTTGTTGGGGTTGTTCAGGGCCGAGTCGAGGTCGGGGACCCGCGTGTCCACCTGGTCGGTGTTGGGCAGGCCGGTGTTCGGCAGGCCGGTTCCCGGCAGATCCGTGCCCGGCAGGCCGGCCGACGGGTCCTGGGTTCCCGGCAGGTCGGTCCCCGGGAGATCAGTGCCGGGGAGATCGGTGCCCGGCAGGTCCGTCCCCGGCAGGTCCGTACCGGGGAGATCGGTGCCGGGGAGGTCGGCGCCGGGAACGTCGAGGCCGGGCACGGCGGCGCCCGGGATCTCGGGCTGAGGGCCGTCGAGTCCGGGCATCTTGGGGGCGGAGACCGGGCCGGGGCCGCCGGGGAGGTCGGGACCGCCGCTGTTGTCGTCGGCTTCCTTGTAGTTGTCGTCGGCCGCCCTGAGCGCGGGCTCCCAGCTCGCCAGCGCCTCCCTGGCCCGCTGCAGCGCCTCGCGCTGGGACTCGATGGCCGATTCGTGCGCGCCGTGCACGCCCATGCCGAGCACCCCGAAGTGGGGCCAGGGCACGCTCAGGTCGCCGGTCCTGCCCCCGAGGGTCTCGAGATAGGTGACATGGCCGCCGATCTGCCCCCCGGCGCGGTCGAGCTCCCCCTTGGTGAAGGAGACCCCGGACGACGGCGGGCCGTCGGAGCCGGGCGTGGGGAAGGTAGGCCAGGTGTTGCCCATCAGCTCATCCGATCACGGGTTCCGTCGTGTCATGGCCGGTCGTCCAGGAGTTGGGATCCTCGGAGAGGTACGTGGTGCGCTCGACGTCGCCGTAGTCACCACCGCCGCCGCCCGCGCCCCCCGCGCCGCCCATGAACGGCATGAGCGGCATGCCGCCCATCGGCCCGCCGAGTCCGCGCCCGGCGGCGCCCAGCGCGGACTGGCCGCCGAGCATGCCCGGGGAGCCGATCACCGAGGGGACGCCCGGGGTCGAGCCCACGGGAGTGAGGACCGAGGGCGGGGCCACCGTGGTGGTCACGGGCGCGAGCGTGGTGGGCGTGAACGTCAGGGTCTGCGGCGTGACGGTCGCGAGGTCGGTCTGGCGCGGGTCCGTGCGGGTCCCGCCGTCGGTGGTCGTACGGTCCTCGTTGCCGATGACCGACGGCGCGGTGCCGTCGCCGGTGCCAGTGCCGGGGTTCCGGCCCGGGTCCTGGTTCCCCGGGGCGCCGGGGTCAGGGGAGCCGGGGTTGTTCGGATCGTTCGGGTTGTTGGGATTGCTGGGGTCGTTCGGGTCCGTCCCGCCGGGGGTGGAGCCGTCCGGGTCGGTGCCTCCGGGGTCGGAGCCGCCGGGGTTCGTCCCGCCGGGGTTGGTGCCGCCCGGGTTCGTCCCGCCCGGGGCTCCGGCCCAGCCGCCGGAGCTGTCGTACGCCGTCGAGCCGAAGGTGGGCCCCCGCGTGCCGGAGCCGGTCGGGTAGCCGGGGTTCTCGTACCCGCCGCCCGTGCCGGGGAGGCTGACCGTCGGGAGCTCGTACATGATGTAGTCGGGGACTTCGCTGTCGAAGATCGTGACGATCTCCGTGTTCAGCTTGTGGATCGCGTCCTGCGCGATCATGTTCTTGGCGGCCTGCTCGATGTCGGGCTTCTCGGCGCCGGTCCCCTGCAGATGGTTGCCGTCGATCTCCGCGTCCGTCGGCGCGCGCTTGGCCTCCTCCCTGGCGGTCTCCAGGTGGCCCGCGTACGACTGCAGCGCGGTGCCCATCTGCTGCATCTTGGTCGACAGCTCCTGGCCGGAGGCGTGCAGGAGCTGCAGCGCCTGGCGGGCCTTGGAGGCGTCCGGGCCCTTCCAGATCTGGGCGATCCGGCCGGCGTGCTCCTCCAGGGAGCTGATCGCCTGCTCGACCTTGCTCGACGCAAAGGTGTACGTCTGACCGGCGCCCCGGACGTAGGCCGGATCGGTGCTGTTCAGCCAGGAGTTGATCTCCTGGCTGGTGGAGCAGGGCCGATCGCCGAAAGGCGCGCTGGCGTAGGACGTGATGGTGACGATTTCCTGCTTGCTCACCAGGCGATCATCCCTCGTTGGCCTGGCGCGCGCCGTCGTGGTTCGCGGCGCTGGCCTCCACCGCTTCGACCACGTCCCGGTACGCGTCGATGAACTTCTGGTAGACCTCGGCGAACTTCTGGCCCGCGTTCTGCGAGCCCACGGTCGCGGCGAGGGCCGAGGCGTCGTTCCACTGACCGATCTGGGAGGTGGTCAGCGGGATCTCCTCGTCCGCCGGACGGTCGCCGGTCGCGATCTGGTTGACGTTGCCGTTCGGCCGCTCGCCGTTGCCCAGCATGGCTTCGAGGCTGGCCCGCAGCTCCTGGGCGATGACCCGCATGCTGGCCGGCGAGTTCTCCCTCGCGTCGAACAGGTTGGGGTCGACCGGCAGCTCGGCACCGCGTTCGTCCGGCAGGGCCATACCCGTCATTCCTTTCCGCTAGCAGCAGTCCTCCCGGCCACCGGTCCGCGACGATGACCGAGAGGGGGTACGAGCCGGGCTAGTCCATCCAGATGCTGATGTTGCGCTGCTCGGCGGACTGGTAGTTGCCCTTGGCGACGTTGACGGCCTCGGCGGCCTTGAACAGCTGCTCGCCCATGGCCTTCTCGTGCTGGTTCCACTGCTGGCGCTTGGTCTCGAAGTAGGTTTCGGCGTCACCCTGCCAGCTCGCCCCGAGCTCCCGCTGGATGTCGGCGTAGAGGTCGTCGGTGGCCCTGTCGAGCTCGGTGATGACCTTCTTGAGCTCCTCGTAGGCCTGCTCCATGGAGCCGAACCGGACAAAGGTGTAGTCGTCAGGCATGGTCATGGCGTTGTCCGTCCTGCTCAGCGGTTGGCGTTGATGAGGGAGTCGATGCGACCGGCGCCGCCGTCGCCGACGAAGCCGCCCGCGATGTCCATGTTCTGGTCGGCCGCGTTGCGGTAGACGCCGGCACCGATGTTGAGCCGGTCGTAGATGTCCTCAAGGATCTTGATGACGCCCTTGAACTCCCCGTCCCACTGGTCCAGCGCCGCGCCGAACCGCTGCGCGGCGCCACCCTGCCAGCCCTGGCTGGTCAGGTCGGCCTTGATCTGCTGCACGCGCTGGCGCATGCCCTCGATGTACTGCGCGGTGTCCTGGCAGTAACCCGCCGCGTTGGTCAGCTGAGTCGGACTTGCCCCGTACAGAGCCACTGGACCTCCAAGTCGACATGGCGTTGTCCGTCACGTGGGCGCAGCATGCAACTGACCCCCATGAACAACATCAAATGCCATGTTAGTCAACATCAACCCCAGGATTCCCAGAAACATCAGATTACGGATTGGTCGCGCTGTGGCGTCGTTCGAGTGAACGCCCTGGTGGCGGAACCGCGGCTTTCTGACCCGGAGGACGTGCGGCTGTGGTGATCGGGGTCAGATCTCCAGCCGGCGGCGGATGCGGTCGAGTTCGCCCATGACGTCCGTGAACGCCCGGTCGTAGGCCGCCTCCGCATTCTTGATGTCGTTCAGCGCCGAGCTCGGGTCGGTGGCGAGCTTCATGGGGTTGCCCCGCTCGCCGAACGCCTCGCCCGCCATCTCGGTGAACTTCACCTGGAAGTCGGCCACGGCCTCGGCCAGCACGACCTTGATCAGGTCGGCCAGCTCGCCCGACGCCAGCCGCATGGCCTTGGGGTGCAGGTTCAGCTCGCGCAGGCCGGTCTGGTCGTACTCCACCGTGACCAGGCCGTCCTCGTCCTCGGCCCGGCCCACGCAGTCGCCGGCGCCGCGCTGGAACTTCTCCAGGCGGGCGATCTGGTCGTCCATGCCCTTGAGCAGCTTCTCGATGTCGATGTTGGCGAAGTCGCCGAACTCCTGCATGCCTTCAACCTCCCGTACGAGATCAGCCGGACAGCCCGCGCACCCACGTGTAGACCTCCAGGACCCCCAGCGCGAGCGGGAAGAGCTGGACGATCAGCGCCACGTCGAGGATGTCGGCCGCGCGCCCCCAGAACGGCGACGGCCTGCCCGTCGCCAGCCACAACCCGATGCCCACCGTCATCAGCGCCAGCCACAGGATCCCGGTGGCCACGGCCACCGAGCCGACGATCTCGCCCTGGCCGACCATCGACATCGCCAGCATGGCCAGGCCCGCCAGGCCCGTGCTGATCAGCCAGACGCGCTGGCCGAGCCCGCGGAACACCCGGGCTCGCATGATGAGTGTGAGCGACAGCGACACCGTCATGACGTCCGCCACCCAGCCGTCGGCGAGCACCAGCAACGCCAGGGCGATCAACGCCGAGAGCGCGATCGCGGCGACCATGCCGGTGGCGTAGCCCTGCGCGATCCGCGTGCGCTCCTGGATGGCCGGCGCGTCCAGGCGCTGGTTGTCGTTGCGGAGCTCCTCCGCGGTGGTCGGCATGGCCGGCAGCGGCACCTTGGCCAGCCGGAACGACAGCGTGGGCACCAGCGGGCTGAGCGCCAGCAGCAGCGCGATGGCCACCGCCGCCACCCCTGCCGGCGGCGGCGACCACACCATCACGACCGCCGAGCAGATCCCGCCCACCGTGGCCACGCCGGCCGTGCCGAGGAAGCCGGGCACGCCGTCGGAGATCAGCGCGCCGCCCACGGCGGCCACCAGGGCCAGGCAGGCCAGCGCCGCCAGCAGGTGCGGCGCGCCGAACCCGGCCGAGGTCCCCGGCGCGAACAGGCCGGCGACGAACCCGTACGGCAGCGCCGAGTGCCCGATCAGCGCCCCGGCCATCGAGTCGCCGACCGCCCTGGACAGCAGCGTGCCGGTGACGATCAGCAGCAGCGCCAGCAGCCCGGCCACGATGGTGACGGTCAGCGCCGGCATGCCGGACAGCGCCAGGCCCACCGCGCCCAGCACGAGCAGGGCCGTCGCGCCGCTCGCTCCCATGACCCTGGTCTGCGTGGCCGACCAGGCGCCGCGGCCCTCGCGCACGCCGGTGGCGACCACGTCCGCCACGTCGTCGAACAGGGCCGGCGGCAGGATCGCCTCACGCGGCCTGAGATAGAGGATCTCGCCGTCGAGCACGCCCAGCGAGCCGAGGCTCTGCCCCAGGTCGAACGGCTGGCCGCCGAGCCGCTGCAGCGTCCAGCCGGGCGCGGCGGCGGAGTCGCCGTTCACCTCGCCCAGCGCGCGCAGCAGGCTGGGCAGCACGTTCGGCAGCGGGATGTCGGCGGGCAGGGCCAGGTCGGCCTTGCGCCGGGGGCCGACGATCGTCACGTGGCACTGGGCCGGCAGCGGCACCGGAACCTGCGACAGGGCGCCCTGCTGGATCGGCCCGCGCGGCGGCCCCGGCGGCCCGGCGTATCCGGCGGGCCCCCGCGCGCCGGGTGGTGGCCCGTGCATCGGCGGCTGTCCAGGTGGTGGCCCTGGGATCGAAGCCGGCGGGCCGGGCAGAGGTCCCTGAACGATCTGTCCCATCTCTACTCTCCGTCCCCACCAATGGTCACGGACAACAGAGAACATATCGGGTCTCTTCTGGTAAGAACGTCTCGATGAGCATCGTCGTCGTACGCCGACCAGAACGCCGCCCGGGACCCAAACCGCCGCGCGGCGAGGTCCTGCTCGAATCTCCGCCCGAGATTCCCGAGGTCCAGCCGCAGGGCTTCTCGATGGCCCTCACCTACCTGCCGATGCTGGCGGGCGCGGCGGCGATGGCGCTCATGTTCACCGCCTTCGGCAACGCCAACCCGATCATGTACGTGGCCAGCGGCCTGTTCGCGCTGTCCATGGTCGGCATGACGGCGGGCCAGCTCACCCGCCAGCTCGGCGAGCGCAAGTACAAGCTCAACGGCGCCCGCCGCGACTACTTCCGCTATCTGGGCCAGGTGCGCAAGAAGACCCGGCGCGCGGCCAGGCAGCAGCGCGAGGCCCTGGAGTGGAGCGGGCCCGAGCCGGACGCCCTGTGGTGGATCGCCATGGGACCCCGGCTGTGGGAGCGCCGCCCGCGCGACGAGGACTTCGCCACCGTGCGGCTGGGCACCGGCGTCCAGAAGCTGGCCATCCAGCTCATCCCGCCGGACTCCAAGCCCGTCGAGGACCTGGACGCGCTGGCGGCAGGCGCGCTGCGCAGGTTCATCAGGGCGCACTCCACCGTGGCCGGGCTGCCGGTCGCCGTGGCGCTCGGCTCGTTCGCCAGGATCCGGATCGGCGGCGACCCCGGGACCGTGCGCGACCTGGTGCGTGCCATGATCGCCCAGCTGACCGTGTTCCACTCGCCCGACGACATGCGGATCATGGTGTGCGCCGGGAGCGAGTGGATGACGTACTGGGAATGGGTCAAGTGGCTGCCGCACGCGCTGCATCCCGAGGAGATGGACGCGGCCGGCCAGGTACGGCTGATGACCGACAACCTGGGCGAGCTGGACCGGCTGGTCGGCGGCGAGCTCAAGGAACGCGCCCGGTTCCGGCCCGGCGCGGCGGCCGAGTCGCTCCCGTACCACGTGCTCATCCTGGACGGCGGGCACGTCCCGCAGGACTCTCAGCTCGGCAGCGACGCCATCCAGGGCGTGACGGTCATCGACCTGTCGGGCTCGTCCGCCGACGTGGAGGAGAAGAGCACGCTGCGGCTGGACGTCCAGCCTGACGGGTTCCACATGGTGAAGCTCGACCACGCGGGCAAGGAGCACAGGACCCGGCTCGGCGATCCCGACGGCCTCGACTACCTGCGGGCCGAGGGCCTGGCCAGGCAGCTCGCGCCGTTACGCACCTCGGCGTCCGGCGGCGGCGACGCCGAGGACGTGCTGGCGGCCAACACCACGCTGACCGACCTGCTGGGCGTGGGCGATCCCGGCCTGCTGGACCCGGCGGTCGCCTGGCGTCCGCGGGCCGGCCGCAACAGGCTGCGGGTGCCGATCGGGCTCGGCGCCGACGGCCGGGTCGTGGAGCTGGACATCAAGGAGTCCGCGCAGGGCGGCATGGGGCCGCACGGGCTGGTCATCGGGGCCACCGGCTCCGGCAAGTCGGAGCTGCTGCGCACGCTGGTGCTGGGCCTGGCGGTGACGCACTCGTCCGAGATCCTCAACTTCGTCCTGGTCGACTTCAAGGGCGGCGCGACCTTCCTCGGGCTCGACTCCCTCTCCCACGTCTCGGCGGTCATCACCAACCTGGAGGACGAGCTCCCGCTGGTCGACCGCATGTACGACGCCCTGCACGGCGAGATGGTGCGCCGCCAGGAACTGCTGCGGTCGGCGGGCAACTACGCCTCGCTGCGCGACTACGAGCGGGCCAGGGAGCAGGGAGCGGACCTGGCGCCGATGCCGACGCTCTTCGTGGTGCTGGACGAGTTCAGCGAGCTGCTGTCGGCCAAGCCGGAGTTCGTCGAGCTGTTCGTCATGATCGGCCGGTTGGGCCGCTCGCTCGGCGTGCACCTGCTGCTGGCCTCGCAGCGCCTGGAGGAAGGGCGGCTGCGGGGCCTCGACACCCACCTGTCGTACCGGATCGGCCTGCGGACGTTCTCCGCCATGGAGAGCCGGGTCGTGCTCGGCGTGGCCGACGCCTACGAGCTGCCCTCCGCGCCGGGCAACGGTTACCTCAAGTTCGACACCACCGGCATGACCAGGTTCAAGGCCGCGTACGTGTCGGGCGCCTACCAGGCGGACGGCCGGCGCGTGAGCGGCGACGACGGCCACACGATCCTGCGCCAGGTCGTCGAGTACGGACCGGCGTACGTGCCGCTGCCCGTCAAGCCGAAGCCCAAGGAGGCCCCGGCGGCGGAGGTGGACGAGCGCTCCCCTTCGCAGACCAGCCTGCTCGACATCCTGGTGCGGCGCCTGCAGGGGCACGGACCCGCGGCCCACCGCATCTGGCTCCCGCCGCTCGGCGAGCCGCCCACGCTGGCGCACCTGCTGCCGCCGCTCTCGGTGACCCCCGAGCTCGGGCTGTCCACGCCGGGCTGGAACGGCAGGGGGACGCTGCACGCCGTCATCGGCATCATCGACAAGCCGTTCGAGCAGCGGCGCGACCCGTACTGGCTGGACCTGTCCGGCGCCGCCGGGCACGTCGGGGTGGCCGGCGGCCCGCAGAGCGGCAAGAGCAACGTGCTGCGCACGCTCGTCACCGGCATGGCGCTCACCCACACGCCGGCCGAGGTGCAGTTCTACTGCCTGGACTTCGGCGGCGGCGGCCTGGGCGCGCTGGAGGGGCTGCCGCACGTGGGCGGCGTGGCCACCAGGCTCGACGCCGACCGGGTACGCAGGACCGTGGCCGAGGTGTCGGGGATCCTGCGGCAGCGGGAGCGGGGGTTCGCCGAGCGCGGCATCGAGTCCATCGCCACCTACCGCAAGATGGTCGGCGAGGGCAGCGCCCAGAGCGACGGCTTCGGTGACGTGTTCCTGGTCATCGACGGATGGCTGACGATCAGGCAGGAGTTCGAGAGCCTGGAGGCCGTGATCACCGACCTGGCGGCCCGCGGGCTGGGTTACGGCATCCACGTCGTGGCCACGACCAACAAGTGGTCGGAGTTCCGGCCGGCCATCAGGGACCTGTTCGGCACCAGGATCGAGTTCAAGCTGGGTGACGCGTACGAGTCGGAGATCAGCAGGAAGGCGTCGCTCGCCGTGCCCGAAGAGTCGCCGGGACGCGGCCTGACCAGGGACGGCATGCACTTCCTCGCGGCGCTGCCGCGCATCGACGGGCGGCGCGGGGCGGACGACGTCTCCGACGGCATGCGTTCGCTGGTCGAGAACGTGCGCAAGGCGTGGCAGGGGCCGTCGGCGCCGCCGGTGCGCCTGCTGCCGTCGCTGCTGCCCGCGGCCGACCTGCCGGGGCCGGAGCAGACGGGCCCGCGCCGGATCGCGATCGGCATCGACGAGGACGCGCTGGCGCCCGTCGCGCTCGACTTCGAGACCGACCCGCACTTCGTGGTGTTCGGCGACAACGAGTGCGGCAAGTCCAACGTGCTCAAGCTGATCATGGAGGGCGTGGTCGCGCGGCAGACGCCGGGCGAGGCCATGATGATCGTGATCGACTACCGGCGGTCGCTGCTGGACACGGCGGTGACCGACCACCGCATCGGCTACGCCGCCTCCAGCACCGCGGCCAACGACCTGATCAAGGACGCCCGCTCGGCCCTGCTCAAGCGCCTGCCGCCCGCCGACCTCACGCCCGAGCAGCTCCGGTCGCGGAGCTGGTGGCAGGGCGCGGACCTGTACATCGTGGTGGACGACTACGACCTCGTGGCGACCTCCAACGCCAACCCGCTGGCGCACCTGGCCGACCTGCTGCCGCAGGCCCGGGACATCGGCCTGCATCTGGTGCTGGCCCGTCAGAGCGGCGGCGCCAGCCGGGCCATGTTCGACCAGGCCGTGCAGCGCCTGAAGGAGATGGCCAGCCCGGCGCTGATCATGTCGGGCAACCGGGAGGAGGGCCAGCTCTTCGGCAACGTCCGGCCGCAGCAGCTGCCCGTGGGGCGCGGCTTCTACGTCGACCGGCGGAACGGCTCGCGCCTGATCCAGACCGCGTACCTGGAGCAGGAGCAGCGGTGACGCCCTCCTGACGGCGAGGGCCGGGAAACGCCCGGTTACATGATCGTGAACGGCGAGCGCCTATTGCCCTTCACCTGGGCGAATGCCGATTTTTCAGGCTTATTCGGGTGGTACAAAGATCACGTGTCGACCGAAGAGGCATCCCCGCTGAGCCCGTGCCCGCACAACCCCGCGTGCCCGCCGCCCGTCTGCCTGCCGCCGTCGCTGCGGCCCACGGCGGCGACGGCGACGCCGGTCCGTCACGACCCCGCGGGCGGCACGAACCTGCCAGGCTACGAGACCCGGACCGGCCACATCGACGGGTTCGCCGGCACCATGAGCGGCACCGCCGACGGCGTGGGCCTGGTCAGGGAGCGGACCCCGCGCTTCGAAGGCTGGAACCTGGTCCCCCTGGCCGGCGTCCCCGTCATCGGCCTGATGTTCGTCAACCGCCTCAACACCATCTCCGACACCTGGCGCGACAGCGCGGGCATCCTGCGCGACGTGCTCCGTACGGACGCCGCCAAGGTCAGCAGGGCGGCCGCCAACTACCGGCAGGCGGAGAACCCCGGCGGGGAGAACTGAGAGATCATGGCGCCTGACCCCCGGCTGATCCTGCCCGGCCAGACCACTCCCCCGCAGGGCACCCAGCAGCTCCACCTCGCCAACAACCACGGCAACGTCACCAGGACCGTCCAGGTGCCGCCCGCCGCCACGCGCACCGACCCCGGCTTCTTCAAGCGCCTGGTCACCCAGCTCAACCCGCTGAGGCAGACGACCAGGGGCGCGATGATGCTCTCCGGCCTCGGCCTGGGCGCGCTCGCCATGGACGTCGCGGCCACGGCCAACCTGGGCAACCCGTTCCTGTTCTACGACCGGCGCGAGACCTGGAAGGAGATGTCCGGGTCGCTGGAGGGCAACCGGTCCAACCTGTGGCGTGGCTACTTCGACGACATCTCTCCGAACTGGAACGGCCAGGCCGCGGGCATGCTGCAGCAGTACGTCCGGTTCAACGTCAACGGCCTGTTCAGCCAGCTCGGCAAGGTCAGCGACGAGATGAGCGGCACGATGCACGGCCAGTACAAGGAGGTCCTGGAGTACGACCTGTCGGTCATGGGGCTGTACGCCGCCTCGGCGCCGATCCTGCGGACCCTGGCCGCCATGAGCGCGCACCCCGTCGCCAAGGTCGCCCTCGCGACCCAGGTCGGCGTGTTCACGACCGCGCTCGGCAACCTCGTCAAGCAGTTCGCCGACATCTACAACTCGTACGAGGGCGATCTCAACAAGCTGGAGCTGAAGCTCAACGACCTCAGGGGCGCCTTCTACAACTCCGGCGACCCGAATCTCGGGGCGCGCGAGCTGAACCTGTCGGACGCGATCGAGGACGCCACGGTGGACGACATGTGGGTGCCGGCGGTGCAGGACTGATGGGCGAGATCGACGCGTTCGCCGCGGGCCGGGAGGGCGACCTCGCCGCTCTGCTGCGCGAGATGGACGGCTGGACCGCCAGGGTCACCGGCATGTTGGAGGAGCTGGCGAGGGAGCGGCTGGAGGGCGCCGACGCGAGCGGCGTCGTCCGGGCCAGGGTCTCCGGCACGGGACGGCTGCTCGGGCTCGACATCGACGCCAGGGGCCTGCGCGACCTGGACCACGAGCGGCTGGCCGAGGCCGTCAAGGAGGCCGTCGGGGCGGCGCGGACCGCCATGGGCGACCGGCTGGCGGAGCTGACCGGCGATCCTGCCTCGGCCGCCGATCCGCTGGCGCCCCACGTCGAGCGCGTCATGCGGGAGGGCTGAGCGGTGCGGGAGATGGAAGAGGCGATGGCGCGCCTGGACGAGCTGGTCTCCACGGCCCGGCGGGCCGAGGAGGCGGCGGCCGAGTGGAGCGCGCGCCGGTTCACCGGGCGGGCCGACGAAGGCCGCGTCGTCGCCACGACGGACGCCCTCGGCGTCCTGCTCGACCTGCGGATCCATCCGGTGAGCCGGAGCCGGCTGGACGCCCGCCGGCTCGCCGACGAGATCCTCGCCGCCATCACCCGTGCGGAGGAAGAAGCCGAGAACGCCAGATCCCGTCTCCTGCCCGGCCTCCACTGACAGGAAAGAAAACCCCCTCCAGGGCCTCCTGGAGGGGGTTTCTGATACTCATCCCCCTCCGGCATCGCCGGTGGGGGTTTTCGCGTACCTGTCCCCCTCGGGCGTCAGCCGGTGGGGTTTCGAGTACGAGTCCCCTCCGGGGGTCACCCGGAGGGGGTTCTCGCTACCTGGGTCAGCCGCAGTTGCCCCAGCCGGTCCTCATGCCTTCGTCGCCGACGCTGCCGGCGAACCGGACGCACTTGCCCCTGGCGGGCAGCTTGATCGGTCCGGCGTAGTACTCGTAGTTGCCCAGAGCGGTCTTGGCCTCGCCGCCCTGCACTTCCAGCGTGACGCTCACCTCGGAGGCCTTGCCGACGTTCACCCGCTTCAGGGTGACCGCGCAGTTCTCACCGGTGGCGTTGTTCCAGAGCTGGTAGGTCTCGCCGCCCTTGAACGCCTGCTGGCGCTGCACGACGAAGCCGGAACCGCAGACCTGGACGGCCGTGTACGGGTTCTTCGCCGAGGGCGTCGCGGTCGGCTTCTTGGTCGGCGTCGCGGTCGGCTTGACCGTCGCCGTGGGCTTCGCCGTGGCCGTGGGCTTCGCCGTGGGCGGCGCGGTGTCCGCCGGGGGCGGCTCAGGCGTGGCGGTCTCCGTGACGGTCGGCGTCGGCGTGACCGTCACCGTGACCGTCGGGGAGGGCGTCGGGGTCGGGGTCGGCGTCTGCGTGACGGTGACCGTCGGCGTCGGATGGACCATGTCCTCCGACTTCGACGGGCGCGGCCTCGACCTCTCCGTCTGGGTCGCGTCGGAGGACTCCGTCACGGTCACCGTCGGCTGCGCCTGGGTCGGCTGCGTGACCGACTGGGTGGCGATCTGCACGGGCGTCGGCACGGTGCTCAGCTCCGGCGGCGCGGGCGACTGCGACTCCCAGTCGTTGGGCAGCACCATGGGGCCGACGTCGTTCGGGTTGCCGTTGGTCGGGCTGGCCCACGGCACCGTCACCTCGGGCTGGCTCTGCTGAGGCTCACCCTGCGGCGGCGGGTTCTGCTCCGCCTGCGCGACGCCGTTCTCCACCTTCTCGCTGCCGGAGCCCCGCCCGTCGGCCTGGTCCCCGGCCGCCGCCACCGGCTCGAAGCGCTGGGTCGAGGCGTACTGGTTGGCGCCCCAGAGCCCCACACCGGACAGCAGCGCCAGCGCGCCCACCGCGGCGACCAGACCCGCCGGGAACTTGCGCCGCGGGCTGGAGGACACCGTCTGCCCCGCCACGGGCGCCTGCCGCGTCTGCTCGCGCGGCGGCTCCCAGGCCGGGGCCGGCGGCGGCATCGGCACGCCCTGCATCGGCTCGGCGCTCCCCTGCAGCGCTCCCTGCGGAGGCACGCCGGGGTGCCCGCCCTGCTGGGGCACGGGCGGCGGCCCCCAGGACTGCTGCGGAGGCACGCCCTGAGGCGGCATCATCTGCGTCGGCACGCCGTCGAGCGGCACCCCCTGCACGGGCACGCCCTGCAGAGGCTCTCCGTCGGCCTGGGCGCCCTTCTGTGCGACGACCCCGCCGCGCTTGTCGCCGAGGAGCTGCAGCAGCGCCATGTACGTGGTCGGCCGCTGCGCGACGTCCTTGGACAGCGCCGACATCACCACCCGGCGCAGCGGCTCGGCCAGGTCGCCGAGCTCGGGCTGCGCGTTCAGCAGCGCGTCCTCGTCATGGCCGAACGGCGGCTGCCCGGTCGCGGCGAACACCACGGTCGCCGCCCAGGCGAACACGTCGGCGTAGGGCCCGTACGCCAGGCCCCTGACCTGCTCCGGAGCCCGGAAGCCCAGCTCGCCGACCGGCTCGCCCTGGTCCAAGTCGGTCACACGGGGGCCGTCGGCGCCGAGGATGACGTTGTGCGGGGTGAGACCCCGGTGGGTGATGCCGGCCAGGTGGACCGCGGTCAGCGCGGTGAGCACACCCACGGCCACCCGTTCCAGGCCGTCGCCGTCGAGCGGGCCGTCCTCGGCCACCACCTCGGCGAGCGTGCGGCCCTCGACGTACTCACGGGCCACGTAGAGGTGGTCGCCGTGCTCGCCGGCCTCCAAAGTCCTGGCGACGTACGCGCTGGACACGCGCTGCACCCCGGTGAGCCTCGCGACGCCGTCGTCGCCGCCCTCCGGCACTGGAGGCAATAACTTGATCACTGTCAGCGGCGCGTCATCGGACTCCTTGCCGAGGAACACCGCTCCGCGCGGCCCGTCAGCCAACCGTCCTGAGATGACGTACGCGCCCAGCTTTTCGGGATCACCCGGCAGCAGGGGGTGCATCTCCATCCCTTCAGTAAAACCATGATCTCGAAGGGACATTCAACCGCATCTACCACTTTTGCATCAGTAGTTTCACCGACGAATTGACAATTCACCCACAGGACAGCCTCAAGACGTACGGCCGGGCCGCCAGCCCCGGCGCCGGCCCAGCGGCACGAGCAGCGCCAGCGCCACCGCCACCATGGCGGCGAGCAGCGCCCCGCCCCCCACCGCCGTGGCGATGCCGATGGCGGTCTCGTCGCGGGGCGGGACCTTGGCGATGGCGTCGGCAGGCAGCGCGGTCGGCGGCGGATCGGCCACCACGGGCGCGTTGGCGGCCTCGTACGGCAGCACGGCCGTGACCGCGAGCACCGGGTTCACCATGCCCGCGCCGGTGCCCGCGCCGGCCGTGCCGTCGGCGGTGGCGATGATGCGCCGGCGCACCTGCTCCTGGTTGAGCCCCGGGAAGCGGGCCCGGACCAGGGCGGCGGTGCCGGCCACGTACGGGGTGGCGTAGCTGGTGCCCTCCAGGCCGCGCTTGTAGGCCTTGCCCGGCCAGGGGGCGGTGATGTCCGTGCCGGGGCCGACCACGCCGACCGGGGTGGCGGCGTTGGAGGAGTCGACGCGGCGGCCGTCGGGCGCGGCCCCGCCCACGGACAGCACGCCGTCGTAGGCCGCGGGATAGGCGGGCACGCTCTCGTCGTCGGGGCCGGTGACGTTGCCGGCGGCGGCCACCACGACGGCGTCGCTGGCCAGCGCCCGCTGCACCGCGGCCCGCAGGGACGTGTGGTCGGAGGCGCGCACGGAGACGTTGATCACATCGGCCCCGGCGTCGACCGCGTGGTTGATGGCGTCGACCAGCTTGCGGATGTCGCCGTCTCTCTTGTTGCTCTGCTTGAGCACGACGAGCCTGGCGTCGGGCGCGACGCCGTGGAAGGGGACGCCGGCCACGTAGCGGGCGGCGATGATGCCGGAGACGGCGGTGCCGTGGCCGACGCAGTCGTGGTGACCGGTGTGCGTCTCGTCGACGATCTTGGAGACGCGCAGCTGCGGGTGGCCGTAGTCGACGCCGCTGTCGATGACGGCGACCGTCACCCCGGCGCCCCTGGTCAGCCGCCAGGCGTTCTTGACGTCGAGACGTTTCTGCGCCCACGGCTCGCCGGCGGGCAGCTGGAGCGTGCCCTTCTCCGGTCTGCAGTCGTCGGGCGCGGCCGCCGCGGGAACCGCGGCGAGGTGCAGGGCGAGCAGGCTCGCCAGGAGGGCGCGACCGATCATGTCGGGAAAGCGTAGCGCGCCCGGGCCGGCGCGCGGAGGCCCCGACCCCGGACCGGGGCCTCCGCGGCGCCGCCGTCAGCGGGTCGCGGACTCGATGTTGCCCCGGTAGGTGTCGATGACCCGGGACGCCTCGACGAGCTCCTCGGTCATGCGCTGGAAGGCGGTCCGGTAGTTCTGCCAGGCGCCCTGGAACTTCTGGGCTCCCGGGCCGGTCCAGGCCGTGCCGACCTTGGCGGCCTCCTTGTCCAGCGCCGCCATCGTGGCGCGCACCGCCTCGGACTGCTGCTTGAACTGAGCGGACATCGCCTGCATCTCTGCAGGGTCGCCGCCGAGCATGCTCTGGCTCACGCAAACCTCCTGGTTGGGGACCTGGTTGGGGACGCTGAGTCGGACGGGGAAGCGCCCTCACCCTAGATGCGCCCCCACCGCCTCGTCGGCCTCCATACCGAGCGGCTATGGCCCCCTACGACCCGACCCACCTGCGGATGATCGATTTGCAGCACTTACACTCCCCTCAGTGCTCGCCGAGGAAGGATGGATGTCGGTGCAGAAGGTTCTCATCGCCAATCGCGGCGAGATCGCCGTACGGGTGGCTCGCGCGTGCAAGGACGCCGGGATCGGGAGCGTGGCCGTCTACGCCGAGCAGGACCGGGACGCCCTCCACGTGAAAGTCGCCGACGAGGCGTACGCGCTGGGCGGTCAGTCGCCCGCGGAGACCTACCTCGACTTCGGCAAGCTGCTCGACGTCGCGGCGCGGTCGGGAGCCGACGCGGTGCACCCCGGTTACGGCTTCCTGGCCGAGAACGCCGGCTTCGCCCAGGCGGTCATCGACGCGGGCCTGATCTGGATCGGCCCGCCGCCCTCCGCCATCGCCGCGCTCGGCGACAAGGTGCAGGCCAGGCACATCGCCCAGAAGGTGGGCGCGCCGCTGGTCGCCGGCACCAAGGACCCCGTGTCCGGGGCCGACGAGGTCGTCGCGTTCGCCGAGGAGCACGGCCTGCCGATCGCGATCAAGGCCGCTTACGGCGGCGGCGGGCGCGGCATCAAGGTCGCCCGCCGGCTGGAGGAGGTCGCCGAGCTGTACGAGTCGGCGGTGCGCGAGGCGGTGGCCGCCTTCGGCCGGGGCGAGTGCTTCGTCGAGCGCTACCTCGACCGGCCGCGGCACGTCGAGACCCAGTGCCTGGCCGACAGCCACGGCGACGTCGTCGTGGTCAGCACCCGCGACTGCTCCCTGCAGCGCCGCCACCAGAAGCTCGTGGAGGAGGCCCCCGCGCCCTTCCTCGACCAGGAGCAGCTCGACATCCTCTACGCCAGCTCCAAGGCCATTCTCAAGGAGGCCGGCTACGTGGGGGCCGGCACCTG
Organism: Nonomuraea sp. NPDC054003; assembly: GCF_055585125.1. Taxonomy (NCBI): domain Bacteria; kingdom Bacillati; phylum Actinomycetota; class Actinomycetes; order Streptosporangiales; family Streptosporangiaceae; genus Nonomuraea; species Nonomuraea sp. NPDC054003. The sequence continues at coordinate 249,068 of NZ_JBVJKR010000011.1, read as the reverse complement.
CGAGTTCCTCGTCGGCCAGGACGGCACGATCTCCTTCCTGGAGGTCAACACCCGCCTCCAGGTCGAGCACCCGGTGACCGAGGAGGTCGCGGGGGTCGACCTCGTACGCGAGATGTTCCGGATCGCCGACGGCGAGCCGCTCGGCTACGGCGACCCCGAGCTGCGCGGCCACTCGATCGAGTTCCGCATCAACGCCGAGGACGCGGGCCGCAACTTCCTGCCCGCGCCGGGCACCCTCACCGCCATGCGGGCGCCGTCGGGTCCCGGCGTGCGGCTCGACGCCGGCTACGAGACCGGCATGACCGTGCCGGGCGCGTTCGACTCGCTCGTGGCCAAGCTGATCGTGACCGGCCGCACCCGCATGGAGGCCCTGGAGCGGTCGCGGCGCGCGCTGGCCGAGTTCGAGATCGACGGCATGCCGACGGTGCTGCCGTTCCACCGGGCGATCGTGTCGGACCCGGCGTTCACCTCCGACCCGTTCACCGTCCACACGCGGTGGATCGAGACCGAGTTCGACAACACCATCCCCCCGTACGCGGGAGAGACCCACGCCGACGAGCCCGAGCCGCGCGAGACGGTCACGGTCGAGGTCGGCGGCAAGCGGCTGGAGGTCGTGCTGCCCGCGGGCCTCGGCGCGGCCGCCCCGGCCGCGGCGGGCGCGAAGAAGCCCCGGCGCGCGGCGGGCGGCGCGAAGAAGGCGGCCGCGAGCGGCGACGCGCTGGTCTCCCCGATGCAGGGCACGATCGTCAAGGTCGTGGCCGGCGACGGAGCCACGGTCGCCGAGGGCGACACCGTGGTGGTGCTGGAGGCCATGAAGATGGAGCAGCCGCTGACGGCGCACAAGTCCGGCGTCATCACCGGTCTCTCCGCGGACGTCGGCCAGACGGTCACGTCCGGGGCGACGATCTGCGAGATCAAGGACACGTGACGGCGATATCGGGCCCCAGGCGGGCCCGATATCGGCGATGCCGGAAGTGCGGACCACCCGGCGTTCCCCAGATCCGCCGGGGGGCTCGCGCGCCGGGAGGGCTTCTGGCGGGTAACGTGCCCAGTGAGGAACTTTGCCGACCGCCCGTTCGTCCTCATGGGCGAAGGAGGCTTGCTGCCAATGACACATCCGCTGCGCCGCGCAGGGGCCGCGATCGCGGTTCTCGTCGCCGGTCTATTCGTCACTCTTGCGCTGTCCCCTGCGGCCATAGCCGCGGCGGCGCCGCCCGATGCCCAGACGGTGCTCTCCCATTGGAAGGGCGGCGACCCACTCTATGTGCAGTCCGGGTCCGCGCTGAGCTCTGACCAGCAGTCCGAGATCCGCGACGCGCTCAAGGACTCCAAGAACGACATCTATCTGGCCGCGCTGCCCGACGACACGGTGACCGACCCCGCCGGCTACATCAAGCAGCTCGGCGACGCGGTGTCCGAGGCCAAGAAGTCCTCGTCGGGCGGCCAGTGGACCGTCGCCGTGCTCGACGGCCCGACGCTGTTCGCCGCGTCCAACTTCGGCAAGGCCGGCATGACCGACCAGCTGTCGAAGCTCGCCGTGCGCAACAACGACGACGTCGTCTCCGGCATGGAGGACTTCATCGCCCGGGTCAACCTCATGGCCGAGGGCAAGACGCGCTCCGCGCTCGACTCCGGCCCGGTCAACGACGGCAGCGGCTTCGGCGCGCTGGCCACGCTGGGCGTGCTCGCGGTGGCCGGCGGTGGCGGCTACTTCCTCTACTCGCGCAACAAGAAGAAGAAGCAGGCCATCCAGGACGCCAAGGACCTGGCCGCGGTCAAGCAGACCGTCGAGGAGGACGTCACCAAGTTCGGTGAGGAGATCACCGCGCTCGACACCGACGTCGTGCTCTCCGGCGAGGGCGGCAAGCACATCGACGAGTGGGCGCAGGCCCTCGACTCCTACGAGAAGGCCAAGACCCAGCTCGCCGCGATCGAGCGGGCCGACCAGGTCCGCGAGGTCACCGGGACGCTCGAGGAGGGCCGCTACGCCCTCGCCGTGGTGAAGGCCAGGGTCGACAACCAGCCGGTGCCCGAGCGGCGCGCCCCCTGCTTCTTCAACCCGCAGCACGGCCCCTCCCTGCGCGACGTGCGCTGGGCCCCGCCCGGTGGCGTGGTCCGCGACGTGCCCGCCTGCAAGGCCGACGCCGAGGCGGTGGAGCGCGGCTTCGACCCGCAGATGCGCGAGGTCATGGTCGACGGTCAGCGCCGTCCCTACTACGACGCGGGCCCGGCCTACCAGCCGTACGCCTACGGCTACTACGGCGGCTTCGGCGACATCATGACCGGCATGTTCATCGGCACCATGATGGGCTCCATGATGGGCTGGGGCATGGGCGGCATGATGATGGGCGGCATGATGGGCGGCGGCTACGACGCCGGTGCCGGCGGTGACTTCGGCGGCGGTGGCGACTTCGGCGGTGGCGGAGACTTCGGCGGCGGTGGCGGCTGGGGCGACTTCGGCGGCGGCGACTTCGGTGGCGGCGACTGGTAGCCCACCCTCACTCACCAGCATGAGCGCGCTCCCTTCGGGGGGCGCGCTTTTCGCTGTCCGTCGCGGCGTTTTGGGGATACTCCGAAATTACGTAATATCGGAGTTATGAAGCGAGCAGCAGCCCTGGCCGCCCTAGTCGTGGCCGCCCTCGCCCTGTTCCCGGCCCCGAGCCCGCCCGTGCTGGGCCGGGCGACGACCGGCGACCCCGCCCTGGCGAAGCTGGTACGGAGCGCCGCCGGAGAGGGCGGATACCGGGGGCTGTCGGTCGCCCTCGTCGAGGACGGCCGGATCCGCCACGCCGGGGTGGGCGACACCGGCGGCCCCGACCCGCGCCCGGTGGACGAGCACACGTCCTACGAGCTCGGGTCGATCGCCAAGCCGATGACCGGGATGCTGCTGGCGAGCCTGGCCGAGGAAGGGCTCTCCCCCGGCACGCCGGTGCGCGAGAAGCTGCCGGGCGTCCGCTTCTCCGATCCCGCCGTCGGGTCGGCCACCCTCGCCGAGCTCTCCTCGCACCGCGCGGGGATGCCCAGCGTCCGCGTGACGCCGCTCTCGTTCCTCCGCTCGTACCTGTACGTCTTCGCCGGCCAGGACCCGTACGGCGCGGCGGGGACGCGGAGCATGCTGGACGACGCCGCGGCCGTCTCCGCCGAGGGCCGGGGCGAGGTCGCGTACTCCAACCTCGGCGTGGCGCTGCTCGGCCAGGCCCTGGCCGAGCACGCGGGCACCGGCTACGAGGACCTGCTGCGCGGGCGGATCCTCGCCCCGCTCGGCATGGACTCGACCGTCGTGCTCGGGCCGGACGAGCCGCTGCCCGCCGGTCACGCGCACGGCGAGGAGAAGAACGGGCTGCCCATGGAGCCGTGGCGCGACCACGGCCACGCGGGCGCGGGCGGCGCCGTCTGGTCCACCTCCCACGACGTGGCCCGGCTCGTCCAGGGCGTGATGGCGGGCTCCGCGCCGGGCGCGGACGCCGCGACGCCACGCTTCGACGCCGGCCGGGACGAGCGGATCGGCTACGGCTGGTTCACCACCCGGCACGGCGAGCGGGAGATCACCTGGCACAACGGCGGGACCGGCGGGTCCCGCACCTACGCGGGCTTCGACCGGGCGTCCGGCCGGGGCGTGGTGGTCATGGGCAACACCGGCACGCCGGTGGACGGCGTGGGCCTGCGCCTGCTCGGGGTCGAGGCGCCGGACGACGACGGCCCGGAGATCCGGCCGCTGGTCTTCGCCCTGACCTTCCCGTTCGCAGGGCTGGGCCTGCTCTATTCGGCGTTCCGCACGCCGGGGCTGGACCGGGTGTCGGTGGTGAGCCGCGTCCTGTACGGGATGCTGTTCCTCGGGCTGGGGCACACGGCGGGCGCCTGGGGGGTCGTCCCGCCGTTCGTGTGGGCCCTGGGGGCGGGGGTCCTGGGCGCGGCCACGGCCGCCGCGCTGACCCGCTGGCCCGGCCTGCCGCTCAGCGCGAAGCCGGTGAGGTGGCACACCTGGCTGTCCCCCGCGATCCCGGCCGCCCTGCTGATCGGTTTCGCGGTCGTCCTCGTGACCTGAGGTCAGGTGCTGGCGCGCAGGGCCAGGTGGGGGGTGAGCAGGGTGGCGTCGGGGGCGGGCTTGCCGTCGAGCTTGTCCATCACCAGCCGGACCGCCTCCCGGCCCACCTCCTCGGCCGGGATCAGGACCGAGGTGAGCGGAGGGCTGGCACGTTCCGCCACGTCGTCGGGGCAGATGGCGACCACCGCGACGTCCTCGGGGACACGCCTGCCGAGCTGGCGCAGGGCGCTGAGCACGTGGCCGACCGCGGCCTCGTTGTGCACGACGAGCCCGGAAAGGTCCGGCTGGTCCCTGAGCAGCCTGCTCAACGTCGAGTACACCTCGTCGAACGTCTCCTCGCACGGCAGCGCCACCCCGGTCACCCGGTGCGCGGCGACGGCGGCGACGAAGCCCTCGCGGGTGCGGCGGGCGAAGCCGGTGCCGCGCTCGTAGACGACGGCGGGCGCGCCCAGCAGGGCGATCCGGGAGTGGCCGCGCTCGGCCAGGTGGGCGACGCACTGCGCGCCGGCGGCGGCGAAGTCGAGGTCGACGCAGGTCAGGCCGGCGGGTTCGGCCGGGAAGCCGATGAGCACGCTGGGCTCGGCCAGCTCGCGCAGCAGCGGCACCCGGCTGTCGTCCAGCTCGACGTCCATCAGCACGAACGCGTCGACCAGCGCGCTGGCCGCCACCCGCCTGATGCCGTCGGTGCCCTCGTCGGCGGTCAGCAGCAGCACGTCGTGGTCGAAGCGGCGGGCGGCGGTGACGACGGCGCTGGCGAAGCGCATCAGCACCGGCACGTGCATGCCGGCGCGCAGCGGCAGCACCAGGGCGATCACGTTGGACCGCTTGCTGGCCAGCGCGCGGGCGCCGGCGTGCGGGTGGTAGCCGAGCGCGTCGATGCTGTCGAGCACCCGCCGCCTCGTGCCGGCCGAGATCGTGCGCTTGCCGCTGAGCACGTACGAGACGGTGCTGACGGCCACGCCGGCGTGCCGGGCGACCTCCGTGATGGTGACCGTGCGCCCGCTCAAGTCGCCGCTCCGAAGTCGATCTGGCTCAGCGTGACGCCCTCGTTCTCGAACACCACATAAAGATCGTGCACTCCCCGCGTGGCCGCAAGGGAGGTGACGATGGCGTGCAGGTCGTACCGTCCCGTGCGGGGCACGGGCAGGGTGGCGATCGGCTGCCCGTAGAGGGGGTCGCCGATCCGCAGCGTGATCATGCCGCCTTCGGTGCTGCCGAGCACGGCCAGGCAGGAGGCGGCGCCGTTGAGGTCCACCTGCCGGAACAGGATCCAGGCGCCCTCGGCGTCGGCGCGGACGGCGTCGCCGTTCTCGCGGCTCGCCTCGGTGAACGTGACCGCGTCGTACTCGTCGTGGTCGACGGCGCGCAGCAGCCCGCGGCGCGGCGGGATGGTCTCGCCGTCGACCTCGAAGCGGGCGGTGACGCGCAGGTCGGTGGCGCTGCGGCCGGCCATGAGCCGGTGCGGCGCGCGCTCCACGACGAACCGGCCGCTGGTCACGTCCCAGCAGGCCAGCTCGCGCACGGGCAGGTCGAGGCGGACGACGCGGCTCTCGCCCGGCGCGAGCCGCACCTTCTCGAAGCCGCGCAGCCGGCGCAGCGGCTGCTTGACGCGGGAGCGCTGCTGGTGGGTGTAGAACTGGACGACCTCGACGCCCTCGCGCGGCCCGGTGTTGGTCACGGTCACCGAGGCGCGCACCATGCCCCCGGGGTCCACCTCGACCGTCAGGCCGGAGTAGCCGAACTCGGTGTAGCCGAGCCCGTGCCCGAACGGGTAGCGCGGGATGCCCCGGAAGTACATGTAGGTGGCGTCGGCGGTGATGATGTCGTAGTCGAGCAGGTCGGGCAGCTCCTGCTCGGAGCGGTACCAGGTCTGGGTGAGGCGGCCCTCCGGGTCCGCGTCGCCGAGCAGCACCTCGGCCAGCGCGTGCCCGTACTCCTGCCCGCCGTGCGACGACCAGAGCACGGCCGGCACCCCGGAGGCGCCCCAGGTGAGCGGGTAGCCGCTGCTGATCACCATGACCGTGCGCGGGTTGGCGGCGAGCACGGCCTGGACCACCGCGTCCTGGGCGGGGGCGAGCGCGAGCGTGCTGCGGTCCTCGGTCTCGCGGCCGTTCACCAGCGGGTGGTCGCCCACGACCACGACGGCCACGTCGGCGGTCGCGGCCAGCTCGGCGGCCTGCCGCGCGCCGCTCCTGACCACCTCGGGCACCAGCCAGAGCGCCTGGTCGGCGTCGTCGACCAGGCGGAGCGTCCCGTCGGCCGCGGCGCCGACGTAACAGCCGGTGGAGATGTGCCGCAGCGCCACGGCCCCGCGCGGCCGCTCCTCCATCCGGAACGTCTGGCGCACCTCCCAGCCGTTCGGCCCCGGCTGGTCGTTGACCAGCACGCCGTCGTCCACGGACACGAACCGGCCGGTGGCCACCGCGCGCAGCGCGTAGGCGCCGCCGCCCCAGTCGAACACGTCGAACGTGCCGGGCTCGGACCCGAGGCTGAGCGGCCCGCCCGCCGGGTCGGCCGTCACGCAGCCCGCCTCGGCGGTCATCGTCACCCGGTCGACGCCCTCGCAGAACACGGTCGCGCACCGCTCGGCCAGCCCGGCGCGTGCGGTGACGGCGTACGGGAGCGTCCCGCTGTACCAGTCCTCCATGAGCGTGTCGCCGAGCTGGCCGATGACCGCGACGGTGGCGACGTCACGCAGCGGCAGCAGCCCGTCGTTCTCCAGCAGCACGAACGAGCGCCGCGCCGCCTCGCGGGCCAGGTCCTGGTGGCGCGGGCAGTTGACGACTTCCTCGGTGACGTCGTCGTACGGGGTCGCGGGGTCGAACTCGCCGAGCCGGAAGCGGATCGACAGCAGGTGACGCACGGCGGCGTCGATGTCGTCCTCGGCCAGCAGGCCGCGATCCAGGGCCTCCCTGACGTGCCCGAGCGTGGCCTCGGCCCGGTCGTCGTCCTGGGTGAAGCTGTCCAGCCCCGCTCTGATCGCGTGCGCGTACGCCTCGGCGGCGCTGTCGTGGTAGCCCTGCAGCGTGACCAGGTTGCCGGGCGCGTAGGCGTCGCTGACCACGAGGAGGTCGTCCGGCGCCCAGGCGCGCAGCGCCTCGCCGATGAGCGGGCTGAGGTGCGCGGGCCGGCCGTTGACCAGGTTGTAGGAGGGCATGACGGCCACCGCGGCGCCCTGCTCGATGGCGGGCCTGAAGGCGGGCAGCTCGTACTCGTGCAGCACCCGGGGCGGCACGTTGCTGGAGGTGACGCAGCGGTCGGTCTCGTTGTTGTAGGCGAGGAAGTGCTTGAGCGTGGGCGCGGTCTTCAGCACGTTGGGATCGCTCCCACGAAGGCCCCACGCGTACGCCGCGGCCAGCAGCCCGGTGAGCCACGGGTCCTCGGAGTAACCCTCCTCGTTGCGTCCCCAGCGCGGGTCGCGCAGCGGGTTGACGACGGGGGCCCACACGTTGCGCCCGGCGCCCGTCGGGTCCTTGTGGTGGAAGGCCAGCACCTCGTCGGAGGTGGCCTCGCCGACGCGGCGCAGCAGCTCCGGGTCCCAGGTGGAGGCCAGCCCGACGGCCTGCGGGAACACCGTGGCGGGGCCGAGCCAGGCCAGGCCGTGCAGGGCCTCGGTGCCGGTGCGGAACGCCGCCACGCCCAGCCGGTCGATCGGCGCCTGGTACTGGTGGAGCAGGCCGATCTTCTCCTCGAGCGTGAGCCTGCGCGACAGGTCGGCGATCCGGTCGGGAAGGGGGATCTCGGGGTCGCGGAAGGGTTCGTGCATGGCCATCCTCTGGGGGGAGTGTCGAAGCGCTTCGATGACCGGCCGGTGGAGTTACGTCGGTGTTTCTGGGGGTTTCATGAAGGGTGCACGCGTCTGTGAAGCTAGGTCAAGTGGTTCGTGAGATTCCGCCGGGCAATCTTCCCGAATCGAGCGAGTCGAGCACCCGCGCCGCCCCGCCCAGCGCCGCCGCGTCGTGACCGAGCGTGGAGGCCACCACCTCGCAGCCTCCGGCCTGCGGCGCGATGGAGCCGTCGCGCACCGCGGCGCGCACCGGCGGCAGCAGCCACGGGGCCAGCGCCACGTAGTAGCCGCCCAGGATGACCACCTGGGGGTTGAGCAGGTTGGCGATGATCGACACGCCCCTGCCCAGGCCGGCGCCCACGGCGGCGAGCGTCGCCAGCGTGGCCTCGTCGCCGGCCCGCGCGGACCTGACGACCTCCTCCAGCTCGATCTCGATCTCGGCCGGTGACGGGTCGGCCCGGCGGAGCACGGCGCCGATGCCGGCCATCGCCTCCAGGCACCCGCGCCGCCCGCAGCGGCAGGCGGGGCCCTCGGGGTCGAGCTGGACGTGGCCGAGCTCACCGCTGTAGCCGAGGCCGCCGCGGCGCAGCCGCCCGTCGAGGATGACGCCCGCCCCGACGCCCATCTGCCCGGTCAGGTAGACCAGGTCGTCGGCCCCCGCGTTGCCGCCGAAGCGCTGCTCGGCCAGCGCCGCCAGGTTGGCGTCGTTGTCGACCTGGATCGAGAAGCCGGGGTCGCGCAGCGCCTTGGCCAGGTCGCCGCCGATGTCGGCGTCGCGCCAGCCGAGGTTGGGCGCGATGCGCACCGTGCCCTGCACGTCGACCAGGCCGGGCACGGCCACGGCCAGGCCGAGGACCTGCCGCTCCTCCTTGGCCATGCGGTTGACCACCCGCCGGACGACGGCCGCGACGTTGGCCACGCCCTGGTTGACCGACTCCCCCGCGCTGAAGGAGCGCCGCCAGGCCAGCAGCCGCTGCCCCGCCAGGTCGGTGGCGACCGCGGCGACGTAGTCGACGTTGATCTCGACGCCGATCGCGGCGTACGGGGAGCCGTCGAGGACGAGCATGGTGGCGGGCCTGCCGACGCGGTTCTCGGTGAGCCCGGTCTCGCGCACCAGGCGGCGGTCGATCAGGTCGGCGACCAGGCTGGAGACGGTCGCCTTGTTGAGCCCCGTGTTGGCGGCGATGTCAGCGCGGGAGCACGGCGCGTGCTCGCGTACGAACCGGAGCACGACCGCGAGATTGGTGGCCCGGACGTCCGCGAAGTCGGCCGGCTGCGGGCCGGTCGTGGATGTGATCAATATCAGCCCCGTTCCCACCGAGAAGTGACCCCAGCATGCCGCATCGCGGGCTCCCTTCACCAACCTGTGACCGTGCCGCTCCCTTGTGGTAGCGGTCACAGTCTACTAATTTGTTTGGGCGTAATACCAACTAATTAATCCTAGTTGGCCATTCCCACTCGGAGAAGGGTGCGAGCGATGAATCCGACGACTCGCCGAGGGTTCCTCGGCCTGGTCGGCGCGGGCGTCCTGGCGGCGGCGACCGGCTGCGCCGAGAAGCGGGGGCCCGCCCAGGGCACCGCGGTCGCCGCCGACAAGCTGGCGGGCCTGGTGCCGACCCGTATGCCGTACGAGATCCCCGGCCTGCGGCCCGACCTGCCCGGCAACGAGTTCGTCGCCCCCGGCTTCCTCACCCGGCCCGCCCAGATGGTGCAGGCGGTCACCACCAAGCCGATCACCAGCGGCAAGGAGGTGACCGCGATGACCCCGCTGTGGGGCACGGTGCCTCCCGGCCTCGGCGACAACTCCTACTACGCGGCCGTCAACGAGCGGCTCGGCGGCACCGTCCGGTTCAACATCTCCGACGGCAACACCTACGTGCAGAAGGTCTCCACCCTCCTGGCCAGCGGCGACGTCCCCGAGCTGATGCAGATCCCCGGCTGGGAGCTGATCAAGATCGCCCGATTCACCGAGGCGGCCAACAAGCTCTTCGCCGACCTGTCGCCCTATCTCGCCGGCGACAAGGCCAAGGAGTTCCCGCTGCTGGCCAACTACGACACGGCCGCCTGGCAGTTCGGCGTGTTCGGCGGCGTGCTGCAGGGCATCCCCTGGCAGAACGAGCCCTTCCCGTTCGCCCTCTTCGTCCGCCAGGACATCCTCGACGAGCTGGGCCTGCCGCACCCCAAGAGCACCGACGACCTGCTCACCCTGGGCAAGGAGCTGACCGACGCGAAGAAGAAGCGCTGGGCCTTCGGCGGCGTCGACCAGGAGCTCCAGCGCGCCTTCGGCGCTCCCCGCGAGTGGCGCAAGACGGCCCAGGGCACGCTGGTCCACAAGTACGAGACCGACGAGTTCGCGGCGGCGGTGGAGTTCCTGACCAAGCTCTTCGAGAACGGCTGGGTGCACCCCGACATCGTGGCCAACGCGTTCGCCGACCAGAAGGCGCCGTTCGGCAGCGGCCAGCTCATGATGCTGAAGGACGGGCTCGGCTCCTGGCACGAGAACCTCGGCCGCTTCCTGCCGGACAACCCGAAGTTCGACCAGCAGCCCGTGGCGCCGTTCGCGGCCGCCGCCGGACAGGCCCCCATCGTCTGGCGCAACGAGCCCGCCAGCATGTTCTGCTTCGTCAAGAAGGGCCTGGGCGACGCCCGCACCCGCGAGCTGCTGGCCATCGCCGACTGGTGCTCGGCCCCGTTCGGGACCCAGGAGTACGAGCTGGTCAACAACGGCGTCGAGGGCGAGCACTACAAGGTCGAGGACGGCAAGGTGGCGCAGACCGCCCTGGGCCGCAAGGAGGTCGCGCCCACGTACATGTTCCTGTCGGGACGGCCGCCGGCGAACTCCATGAGCCAGTACGACGGCCTCGTCCAGTCGCTGTGGGACTGGCAGACCGGCGCGGCCAAGTATCTGGAGAACGACCCGTTCGTGGGGATCCGGGTGGAGGTGCCGTCGAAGATGGCGGGCCTGGTCCAGCCGACGGAGGACAAGCTCAACGAGATCTACCGCGGCAAGCGGCCGGTCTCCGAGTGGAAGACGATCGTGAAGGAATGGCAGGAGCAGGGCGGCAACGAGGCACGCGAGTTCTACAGCAAGGTCGCCAAGGAGAACGGCCGGCTGTGAGCTCCCCCGCCGTGACCGCCGAGAAGCCGGCCCGGCGCCGGGCCGGCGGGAAACGCGGCAGGAAACGCGGCAGGACCGCGGACTGGCGCGCCAAGCTGCGCCGCGACTGGCCGCTGCTGCTGATGAACCTGCCGATGCTGCTGCTCGTGGTGGCGTTCTGGTGGATCCCCGGGCTCGGCAACATCATCGCCTTCCAGGACTACAGCCCCTACTCGGGCGGCATCCTGGGCAGCCCGGTCATCGGCTTCACCAACTTCGCGCTGCTCTTCCAGGACCCGCAGTTCCTGCGCGCGATCGTCAACACGCTGTCGATCACCGCCTTCCAGCTGATCTTCTACTTCCCGGTGCCCATCATGCTGGCGCTGCTGCTCAACAGCGTGGTCTCGGCCAGGCTGCGGGCGTTCGTGCAGGGCGTCGTCTACCTGCCGTACTTCTTCTCCTGGGTGCTGGTGGTGGCCATCTTCCAGCAGATGTTCGGCGGCGCCGGCCTGCTGGCGCAGCTGCTGCGCGAGCGCGGGCACGAGGGCGTCGACTGGATGACGAACTCCGACACGTTCATCCTGCTGCTCACCACGCAGACGATCTGGAAGGACGCCGGCTGGGGGGCGATCATCTTCCTGGCCGCGCTGAGCACGATCAACCCCAGCCTGTACGAGGCCGCGGCGGTCGACGGCGCCAAGCGGTGGCGCCGGATGTGGCACATCACGCTCCCGGGGCTGCGGCCGGTGATCATCCTGCTGCTGATCCTGCGGCTGGGCGACGCGCTGAACGTCGGCTTCGAACAGTTCATGCTGCAGCGCGGCGCGGTCGGCAGCGAGGTGTCGGAAGTGTTCGACACGTTCGTCTTCTACTCGGGCCTGCGCACCGGGGATCTCGGCTACGGCGCGGCCGCCGGGCTGTTCAAGGGCCTGGTCGGGCTGCTGCTGATCGTCGCGGCCAACCGGGTGGCGCACGCGTTCGGCGAGCGAGGGGTGTATTCGAGATCATGACTCTGCTGGCGACGAGGAAGAAGCCGTCGGGCCTCGCGGCGTGGGAGGAGCCGCCCTCACCGGCCGGGCGGGTCGGCAAGGGCGCGGTGCTGACGGTCATCGTGCTGGCCGTGCTCCTGCCGCTCTACACGATCGTGCTGACGAGCCTGAGCTCCAAGGCCACGGTGAACCGGGTGGGCGGGCTGGTGCTGATCCCGGAGGGCATCACTTTCGACGCCTATATCCAGATATTTTCGGACACAGTGGTGCGGCGGGCCGTGCTGGTCGCCACCGGCGTCACCGTCGTCGGCACCGCCATCAGCCTGGGCGTGAGCATCCTCGGCGCGTACTCGCTGGCCCGGCCCGGCTCGTTCCTGCACCGGCCGCTGCTCTTCGCGGTGCTGCTGATGTTCGTGTTCTTCCCGGGCATCATCCCCGTCTACCTGATGGTCAGCGGGCTCGGGCTGAAGGACACCTACTGGTCGCTGATCCTGCCGACGGCGGTGTCGGCGTTCAACGTGGTGGTGATGCGGGCGTTCTTCATGAACATCCCCGGCGAGATCATGGACAGCGCCCGGATCGACGGGGCGGGCGAGTTCCGCATCCTGTGGCGGATCGTGCTGCCCATGTCGAAGGCCGTCACCGCCGTCGTCGGCCTGTTCTACGCGGTCGGCTACTGGAACGCCTGGTTCAACGCGATGCTCTACCTCGAGGACACCCGCAAGTGGCCGCTGGCGCTGGTGCTGCGGCAGTACGTGGTGGACTCCAACCCGCTGCCCACGGCGACCGTGGGCGTCACCGGCGCGGGCGACATGCCGCCGACGCTGGCCATCAAGATGGCGATCGTGGTGGTCGCCGTGGTCCCCGCGCTGGTCATCTACCCGTTCGTGCAGCGCCACTTCACCAAGGGCGTGCTGATCGGGGCCGTCAAGGGGTGAGGGCGCCCCCGGAGGGGCGCCCTCAGGCTAGACGGGCGTGCAGGTGAGGGCCGGCGTGGAGCCGGCGCTGGTCTGGCTGCCGTTGAAGCCGAACGACGTGGCCGCGTTCGGCGCCAGGTTGCCGTTGTAGCCGACGTTGGTCACGCTCACGTTCGCGCCCGACTGGGTGTGCGAGCCGCTCCAGAGCTGGCTGATCCTCTGGTCACCCGGCCAGGTCCAGGTCACCCGCCAGCCGGTGATGGCCGAGCCGCCGGTGTTGCGTACCGTGACCTCGGCCTGGAAGCCGCCGGGCCACTGGTTGCCCGCCTGGTAGGTGGCCGTGCAACCGGTGCCGGTGGTCGGGGTGACCGTGGGAGTCACCGTGGGGGTCACAGTCGGGGTGACCGTCGGCGTGACCGTGGGCGTCACGGTGACCGGCGGGCCTGTGCGGTCGCCGTAGATGATGCCGCGGCCGTTGGTGCCCAGGTAGACGCGGCCGTACACGCGCGGGTCACCCGTCAGCGCCTCGCCCATGTTGCCCCACTGGTGCTGGTCGTCGTTGATCCGGACCCAGTTCGCGCCGGTGTCGTCCGAGCGGTAGAGGCCGGTGACGCCGTCGATCGTGGCCACCGCGAAGATCGCCATATAGTTCGCGCCGGGCGCGGCCTTGCCGAAGCCGACGTTCACCGAGCCGGTGATCCCGGAGACCTTGGTGAAGGACGCGCCGCCGTTGGTCGAGCGCCACAGGCCGCCCTCGCCCGCCAGCCAGATGTGACCCTCGACGCCGGGCACGGCCTTGAACTTGCCGGTCGTGGGCAGCCCGGAGGCGGCGGTGGCGGTGAACGACGCGCCGCCGTTCGTGCTGGCGTAGAACCGGCCGCCGTCGAACCCGTAGAACTTCGAGGCGTTGACCCGGTCGGACTCGACGATCGCGCCCGTGGGCAGGCCCTGCACCTGGGTCCAGGAGTTGCCGAAGCCGACCGAGTAGTGCGGGGTGACGCCGCGCGGCGCCCACACGAAGCGGGAGCCGTCGGCCGCCGCCGCGACCGTGCCGCCCTCGTTGATCCCGCCGGGCTCGCTGCCCTGGAACCAGTTGGCGCCGCCGTCGGTGGAGAAGGCCACGTGGCTGTCGTTCGGCCGGTCGGCGTCGGTGAAGTTGCCGGCCCGCACCATCACGGACGGGTTCCGCTCGGCGTAGTCGAGGCTGGTCGTGGAGGTGAAGTTGGGCGAGGTGAACATCATCGGCGGCACCGCGTCCAGGTTCGTGTGCCGGAACCCGGCGATGTCACCCAGGCCGCTGATCAGCGGGGCGCCGCTGGGCGGGCTGATCAGGTCGAGCACCGCGGTCTCCTCCAGCCCGCGCACCATGGGCTTGATCGTGAACGTGCCGCCGGAGTCCCACTGGGTGAGGTTCTCGGTGCCGTAGATCGTGGCGCCGGTCCCGTACATCATCCGGTTGGAGTCGAACGGGTCGATCTCCAGCGACTCGGTCATCCAGCCGAGCTTGGGCGTGACCTCGGGCGGCTGCGGGTTGGTGCCGAAGGTCAGCCAGGGCACCTCGGAGACGTTCATCTGGTAGCGGAAGCTGCGGTTCGGGTACGAGGTCCAGTCCCAGACCCGGGTCCAGGTGGCGCCGGAGTCCGTCGACCTGAAGAAGATCACGTCAGGCCACCAGGAGATCTGGGTGGCGACCATCAGCGTGCCGGGGTCCTGCCGGTCCAGGGTGAGGCCGCTGTAGCCGAAGTAGTCGTCCGAGCTGGACGACGGCACCGGGCTGACCTGGGTCCACGTGCCTGTCGCGGTGTCGAGCCGCCACACGTCGCCCTTGGCGCCGTCGTACGGGCCGCTGGTGTCGCTGGTGGCGATGAACAGGTGGCCGTTCTGGGCGTCCAGCACGCCCTTGTGCGCGATGTAGCCGGTCGGCTGGCCCGCCACGCGCTGCCAGGTGGCCCCGGCGTCCGTGGTGCGGTAGACGGTGTTCTGCTTGTCGGCCACGCCCACGTAGATGGTCCTGGTGGCGGTGCCCGAGGAGGACGAGCGCGGGTCGTAGGTCACCCAGACGACGCCGGGGCGGTGGCTCTGGTAGCCGTTGGGGTCGCTCGGGTCGTCGGCGTGGTTGCCGGGGTTGGGGAAGCTCGTCACCTTCGCCCAGGTGGCGCCGTAGTCGGTGCTGCGCCACAGGCCGTTGCCGTTGGGGGCGCCGAAGTAGAGCACGCTGTTGCGGTTGGGGTCGACGGACAGCGCCTCGCCCATGCCGCGGCCGGGCATGTTGCCGCCGAGTTTGAACGGCAGCTGGGTGGCCTGCCAGGTGGCGCCCTTGTCGGTGGAGCGCAGGATGGCGCCGTTGTTCGGGTCCCAGTCGTTGGTGTACATGCCGACGGCCGCGTACAGGCGGTTGGTCTGCACGGGGTCGGTGGCGAGGCTGATCACGCCGTTCCAGCCCCATTTGTCCCAGCCCACCCAGTCGAGCAGCGGCGTCCAGGACTTCGACGACTGGTTCCAGCGGTACGCGCCGCCGATGTCGGTGCGGGCGTAGATCAGGTTGCGCTCCGTGGGGTTGAAGACGATGCCGGGCACGAACCCGCCGCCGTCGATCCGCACGTTCTTGTAGGTGTACGGGTCCGCCGCGACGGCGGAGACCGGAGTCATCCGCACCACTGCTGTGGCCAGCAGGACGGCGATGATCGCGAGCAGGCTGAGTAATGCCTTTCGCATGAGCGGCTCTCCCTTTCCTGGCACGCCGAAAGAGCGCACCTGAGGACAAACAGATGACCGCCATGCACGACCAGGTTGCAGGACCCTGACCATCGCCGCGCCCTCGCGCATGAGCAATTAGAGGCTCACACACGCCTCAACGGCCCGTCAATAGTTTGGACGCACAACCAAATAAGTCGGCCCGGCACGGAGCCATGCTCCCCGTGCCGGGCCGACGCTCTCTCACCGGGCCAGGGTCAGATCCCTGAGCCGGATCCCGCCCTTGAAGAGCACGTACAGGTCGCCCTTGCCGGGCTTGAGCCGCGCCGTGACCGTGGCGTACTCGTACACCCCGCCCGTGGCCGGCACCTGGACGGAGGCCAGCAGAGCGCCCTTCGGAGAGCCGCGGCGGAGCTCGATCGAGCCGCCCGCGACCGAGGCCACCCCGGCGCTGAGCTCGCCCCCGTAGACGGCGTCGGTGAACGAGATCCAGCCGCCGTCCGACCCAGCCACCACGTCGCCGCGCACCTTGTTCTCGTCGGCGAACGTGACGCCCGCGTAGTCGTCGAAGTTCATCGCCCTGGTCGGCTTCGTCAGGTCGCGCGGCGGCACCTTCTCCCCGCTCACCTTCAGCGTCGTACGCTGCCTGATCCTGTCGGAGGCGGAGCCCACGAGCACGTCGTGCGCGGCGTCCTCGACCACCCACGTGTCCCGCGTGTGGTCCCACACGGCCAGGTCGGACTTCTTCAGCGGGAACGTCACCGTCTTCGACTCGCCCGGAGCCAGCGCGATCCGCTGGAAGCCGCGCAACCGCTTGACCGGCTGGTCGAAGCGGGACTGCCGCTGGTGCGTGTAGAGCTGCACGACCTCCTCGCCCGCCACGCGGCCGGTGTTGGTGACCTTGACGCTCACCTGCTCGCCCTGCGCCTTCAGCCCCTGGTAGCCGAACGTGGTGTAGCTGAGCCCGTGGCCGAACGCGAACTGCGGCCGGCCCTCGTGGTACAGGTACGTCATCCCGGTCTTGGCCAGGTCGTAGTCCAGGATGCTCGGCAGCTCGCCACCGGCGTACCAGGTCTGGGTGAGCCGCCCGGCCGGGTTCACCTCGCCGAAGAGCACGTCGGCGACCGCGTGCCCGGTCTCCGCGCCCGCGTGCGTGGTCCACAGCAGCGCCGGGGCGTCCACGATCACGGGATAGCTGGTCTCCAGCACCACCACGGTCCTCGGGTTCGCCTTGCGCACGGCCTCGATCAGCCGCTTCTGCCCGTCGCCCAGCCGCAGGTCGTCACGGTCGTGGAACTCGCGGCCGTGCACCCACGGGTGGCTGCCGACGACCGCGACCGCGACCTCGGCCTTCCGGGCCTGCTCGGCCGCCGCGGCGATGCCGTCGGAGACGACCTCCTTGGCGAACCTCGCCGCCTCCGCCTTCGGGGCCAGCGCGAGCGCGCCGTCGGCGGTCACGGTCACGTACGGGTCGGGCAGCGCGTACCAGCCCTCGACCGCCTCGAACCCGGCGTACCGGATCAGGAAAGTCCCGTCGCCCTGCTTCTCCAGCGAGAACTGCTGCGACACGTACCAGCCGTTGGGGTCGTCGTCGTCGGTGTCGAGCGAGCGCCAGTCGCCGCCGAGCAGCTTGCCGTTGCCCGCGTTGCGCAGCGTCGAGATGTCGCTCACCCAGTCGGTCACGTCCCACTGCGAGGCGGGCGTCGGCGCGGTGTCGACGAGCGCGGCGTTGTCGTCGGGCCCGGTTCCGGTGGCCGTGACGTACTTGCCGGACTCGACGTGCTTGAGCGCGACGCGCTCCAGGCCCGCCCCGGTGGTCACGTCGGCGACCCGCTCCTTGATCCCGTCCAGCGGGGTCACCTCGTACGGCATCGTGCCCGCGTACCAGTCGCTGTAGAGCTCGTCCGCCAGCGGGCCGACCACGGCCGCCGACTTCGGCGACCTGAGCGGGAGCGTGCCGGAGTTCTTCAGCAGCACGGCGGCCTTGGCCGCGGTCTCGCGGTTGAGCGCGCGGTGCGCGGGGCTGTCGATCACGCCCGCGCCGATGCCCTTGTACGGGCCGCCGTCCGGGTCGAAGTGGCCCAGGCGGAACCGGATGGTCAGCGCCCGGCTGACGGACCGGTCGACGTCGGCCTCGGTGATCAGGCCGCGCTCCAGGGCCGTGGTGAGGTGCTGCACCATCGGGCCCTTGTCGCTGCCGTCGATGGTGAAGCTGTCCTGGCCGGACTTGAGCACGGCGGCGAACGCCTCGGCCTTGTCGTCGTAGTACCGCTCCAGGTCGGTGAGCGCGTGCGGGCCCCAGGCGTCGCTGACGTTGTAGAGCGTCTTGTCCGTCCAGGACCTGACGACCTCCTCCAGGTCGGAGTTGACGTGGTTGGGCCGGCCGTTCACCAGGTTGTACGAGGCCATGACCCCGGTCGCGGCGTCAGCCGAGATCGCCGACCTGAACGCCTGCTCGTAGTACTCGTGCTTGAGCCTGGGCGTCAGGTTGGACGAGGTGAGGCTGCGGTTCACCTCGTTGTTGTAGGCCAGGTAGTGCTTCAGCACCGGCGCGGTCTTCAGGTAGAACGGGTCGTCGCCCTGCAGGCCCTTGCCGTACGCGGTCGCGATGGCGCCGGTCAGCAGCGGGTCCTCGGAGTAGCCCTCCTCGTTGCGGCCCGCCCGGGGGTCGCGCAGCGGGTCCACCACCGGCGCCCAGACCTGCAGGCCCCACAGCGTCGGGTCGGTCGCGTTGTAGCCGCGCGCCTCGTCGCCGACGGCCGAGCCGACCCGCTTGATCAGCTCCGGGTCCCAGGTGCTGGCCAGGCCGACCGCCTGCGGGAACACGGTGCCCTTGGCCAGCTTCTGGTTCCAGTTGTCGTCGAGCGCGTTGGACCAGGCGACGCCGTGCAGCGCCTCGGTGCCGTTCTTGTGGTACGGGATGCCCAGGCGCGGGATGGCCTCCTGCGACTGGTGCAGCAGGCCCAGCTTCTCCTGCAAGGTGAGCCGGCCCAGCAGGTCGGCGACCCGCTGCTCCACCGGCAGCGACGGGTCGCGGAACGGTAACTCCGCCTGCGCCGCGGCCGGTGCCGCGAGCAGCGACGCGACCAGGGTCAACGCGATCAGGATCGGTTTCTTCATGGGGGGTTCTCCTCGGGAGGGAGGCTCACTTCACGGCGCCGACCGTGATGCCTCGGGTGAGCGTGCGCTGGAAGATCAGGAAGAACGCCACCGCCGGGACGATGCCGAGCAGGGCGGAGGCGCTGGACATGGTCGCGTCCATGTACCGCTCGCCCTGGAGCACGCCCAGCGCGACCGGCACGGTCTGGTTGTCGTTGGAGATGAGGAAGATCAGCGGCAGGAAGAACTCGTTCCAGGTCCAGATGAAGAAGAAGATCATCAGGACGCTGATCGTCGGCCTGCTGATCGGCACCACGACCCGGACCAGCGCCCTGAACCGGCCGGCCCCGTCGATCTCGGCCGCCTCCAGGATCTCCTTCGGGAACTGGCCGAGCACCGCGCTGAGCAGGTACGTGCCGAACGCCGCCTGGATCACGGTGAAGATGATGATCATCGACAGCCTGGTGTCGTACAACCCGGCTTCCTTGGCCAGGTAGTACAGCGGGTAGGCCAGCGCCTCCTGCGGCAGTGTGTTGGCCACCAGGAACAGCACCAGGATCGACAGCCGCCCGCGCACCCGCCCGATGCCGAGCGCGTACGCGTTGAGCACCGACAGCACGACCGCCAGCACCGCCACGGAGCCGCTGATGAGCAGGCTGTTCCAGAGCTTCTCGCCGAAGTCCACCCGGTTCCAGAAGTCCACGATGCCCTGGAGATAGAGCCCGCCGGGCAGCCCGAGCGGTCCCTCCGACGCGTACTCCTCGGGTGTCTTGACCGCGTTGAGCGCCACGAGGGCGAACGGGAACACCATCACCAGCGCCGCCACCGTCACCGACGCCAGGACGGCCCACCGGCCCGGCCCCCTCATGACTCACGCTCCTGCACCCGCAGGAACAGGAACGTCACCACGACGATGATCAGGGCCAGCACGGTCGCGATCGCGGACCCGTACCCGACGTTGCTCTTCTGGAAGAAGTTCAGGTACGAGAAGTACGACGGCACCAGCGTGGCGTTGCCGGGCCCGCCCCGGGTGAGCACGAAGATCGGCCCGAACACCTTGAGCGCGGCGATCGTGCAGGTGAGCAGCACCACGAAGATCTCCGGCCGGATCTGCGGGATCGTGATGTGCCACACCTTGCGCCACCACGACGCCCCGTCCAGCTCGGCCGCCTCGTAGTAGGCCGGGTCCACCCGCTGCAGCCCCGCCATGAAGATCACCACCGGGTAGCCGAGCTGGAACCACACCATCACCGCCATCACGGTGGCCAGCGCCAGGTCGGGGTCGCCCAGCCAGTCGAGCTCCAGGCCGAACGCCTGGTTGACCGCGCCGTACGACGGGTGCAGCATCCAGCCCCACACCACGCCGGCCACCGCCACGGGCAGCACCTGCGGCAGGTAGTACATGGCGCGTAGCGCCGAGGCGGTGCGCGGGCCGAACCGCCTGCCGATGTAGTCGAACAGCGCCGCCGCCAGGACCAGGCCGAGCACCGTGGGCACGATCGCCATCGCGAAGATCAGCGCCACGTTGTTCTGGAACGACAGCCAGAACCGCTCGTCCTCCAGTAACCGGGCGTAGTTCTCCAGCCCGACCCACCTGGGCGTGCCGACCCCCGACCAGCGGGTGAAGCTCACGCCCAGGTTCATCAGGAACGGCACCACGATGACGGCCAGGAACAGCACCAGGCTCGGCACCAGGTAGAGCCAGTAGCCCTTCTTACGGACGCGCATCTAGTTGCCGAGGTCGGCGAGGTTGTCCTCGTACGGCTGCGCGAGCTCGTCCAGCATCGCGGCGGGCTGCTTGCTGCCGTTGATGAGGTTCTGCGTGGCGGCGACCATGACGTCGTAGTAGCCGGGCGCCGGCCAGTCGGGGTAGAACGCCAGCCCGTCCCTGGCGGTCAGCGTGTTGAAGCTCTCGATCAGCTCCTTGCTCTTGGCGTCCGTGATCGCCGCCGGGTCGGCCGCGACCGGCACGCCGCCGGAGTTGCCCAGCAGGTTCTGGATGTCCTTGCTCATCGTGATGTCGATGAAGTCGTAGGCCAGGTCCTTGTTCTCGGACTTCTCCGGCACGACCCAGAGGTTGCCGCTGGAGCCGGGCGCCATCGTGGCCCCGGGCCACAGGAAGTGACCCCACTCGAAGTCCTTGATCTCCGAGGCGAACCGGCCGTACCACCAGCTTCCGCTGACCATCATCGGGTGCTCGCCCTTCATGAACGACACGCCCATGTCCTCGGCCTTGATACCGGAGGACTTCTTGTCGAGGTAGCCCTTGCCGACCCAGTCGGCGAACGTCTGCGCGCCGTAGGTGAACTGGGGGCCGTGGAAGTCGACCTTGCCCTGGTACGCCTGGAAGGCGTCCACCCAGGCCCGGTCGGCCTTGCTGAGCGCGAGCTGGTAGAAGATCTGCTGCGCTGGATACTCGGCCCCGGCGGTGCCGATCGGGGTCACCCCGGCCTTGACGAAGGTGTCGAGCGCGTCGGTGAACTCCTCGAAGGTCGTCGGCACCTCGACCTTGTGCTTCTCGAACAGGTCCTTGTTGTAGTAGACCATGACGAACTCGCCGTAGTTCGGGATGCCGTACCACTTGCCGGCGCCCATGACGCCCCGCTCGTCGTACTTGGCCGTGGTCTGCAGGCCGCCCGGCAGCAGCTTGTCCCAGCCGCGCCCGGTGACCTCGGCGCTCAGGTCGGCGAGCAGGCCCTGCTTGGACAGCAGGCCGGCGGTGGCGTTGCCCTTGTTGTACTCCATGAGGTCGGGCGCCTCGTCGGAGTTGAGCACCATGCTCGCCGTCTTCTGGATCTGCTCGAAACTCTTCTCCTCGAACTCCACCTTGACGTTCGGGTGGGACGCCTCGAACTTCTTGATCGCCTCGGCCCAGGCCTTGCCCATGGCGGACTCGGCGGCCTCGTAGTGCCAGAGCTTGAGCACGCGGGGCCCGTCGCTCTGCGCGGGCGGGCTCTCCGAGCCGGAACCGCAGGCCGAGAGGGCCAGCACCATGGCTGCCAGCGCCGCCACGCCAGACTTTTTGATCATATTTCCTCCTGGGTGATGACGGCCCGGCCGGGCGCGCCCGGCACCGGGGCGAACTCGACGGCGGCGACCCGCTTCGGCCCGGTGACGGTCACGCGCAGCGTGTCGCCCTCCAGGGTGGCCGTGACGGCGGTCTCTCCGTCGGTGTCGTGGATCCGCATGCGGCGGTCGCCGCTCCCGAAGGCGACCAGCGTGATCCGGTCCGGCGTCCGCACGGTGTCCCCCGGCTCGGCGACAGGGATCAAGGCACCGTACCGGACGAACAGCGGGAGCTCGGCGAGCGGCTTGACCACGCGGACGTAGCGGGAGCCGGCGTGCACCTCGCCCGTCCAGTAGTCCACCCACTCGCCCTCCGGCAGGTAGACCTCCCGCGCGCCCTCCGGCGAGGTCATCGGCGCCACCAGCAGGTCGCGGCCGAGCAGGTACTGCAGGTCCGCCTGCCAGGCGACCGGGTCGCCCGGGTGGTCGACGCAGAGCGCGCGCATCATCGGGGCGCCCGTCCTGGCGGCGTCCACGGCCGCCGAGTAGATGTAGGGCATCAGCCGGTAGCGCAGCCGGAGCGCGGCCACCGCGTGCTCCTCCACCGCCGGGAACTCCCACGGCTCCCTGCTGGTGGTGCCGTGCAGCCGCAGCAGCGGCGACAGCGCGCCGAACTGGGTCCACCGGACGAACAGGTCGTCGCTGGGCCTGCCGGTGAAGCCGCCCGCGTCGTGGCTCCAGAACGGCACCCCGGACAGGCCGTGCGCCAGCCCGCCCCGGATCGTGCTGCCCATCGCGGCGTAGCTCGTGTAGGTGTCGCCGCTCCACTGGGCGCTGTGCCGCTGCCCGCCGAGGAACGACGAGCGCGCCCACACCAGGCTGTGCCCGTGCACCTCCCTGGTGACCTCGGCGACGGCGTCGTTGAACAGCAGCGTGTAGACGTTGTGCAGGTCGGTGCCGGTCATCCCGTTGGCCGCGACCGCGTCGTGCGGCACGCCTTCGGCGAAGTCGGTCTTGAACGCCTGCACGCCCTGGTGCAGCAGCGCCCTGAGCCGGTCCTGGAACCAGCGGACGGCGTCGGGGTGGGTGAGGTCGAGGATGCCGCAGGCGGGGTAGGAGCCGTGCCAGGTGTCGGCCACGTACGGCTCACCATCGGGTTTCTTCAGGAAATATCCGGCATCGGCTGCTTCCTGGAACGCCGGGCTCTGATGGGAGATGTACGGGTTCATCCACAGGCAGACCTTGAACCCCATCCCGTCCAGCTCCGCCAGCATCGCCTCCGGCTCGGGGAAGTTGACCGGGTCCCAGCGCAGGTCCGACCAGTGGCCGTCGGTCTGCCAGTAGGTGTCCAGGTGCAGCACGTCGCACGGGATGCCGCGCTCCCTGATCGTGCGCGCCCTGGCCAGCACCCGCTCCTGGCTGTCGACGCAGAAGCCGGAGGAGATCCAGGTGCCGAACGCCCACTTCGGCGGCAGCACCGGCCGGCAGGTCAGCCCGTTGTAGCGCTCCAGCACCTCGGCCGGGGTCGGCCCGGCCAGCACGTAGTAGTCCATGACGTCGTCGGGCACCACGATCTGCACCGCGCTGTGCGTCGACTGGCACACGTCGAACTCGGTGGGCGCGCCGCTGTCGACCAGCACCCCGTACCCCTTGCTCGACACGTACAGCGGGATGTTCTTGTACGCGCGCTGCGACTCGGCGCCGAAGGCGTCGAAGTTCCACATCAGGGGCCGCTGACCGCGCTTGTCGAGCGGCGCGAACGACTCCCCGAACCCGGCGAACGCCTCGTCGGGCGCGACCTCGAAGCTCTCGTGGAAGGCCACGTGCGCGCCGCCCGCCGACGACCGGCCGAACGGCAGCGTACGCAGCCGGCCGCTGATGTCGGTGTGCCCCCGGTCCTGCTCCAGCAGCGGGGCGCCGGTGGCGTCGGTGAAGCGCAGGTGCCACGGCGCCAGCCTGATCTCGGCCCGCAGCGAGCCGGCGTCGATCACGATCGGCTCCCCCGGCGTCACCTCGGCCCGCGCTCCCGCGTACGAGCCCGGCGTCACCATCGCGATGGCCCGCTCCGAGCGGGGCCGGGCGTCGGCGTCCTCGCTCAGCCGGACCCGGATCACGCCCTCGCCCGCGACGCCGATCTGCACGACCAGGGTCTCCTCCGCCGTGGTGACGGCCTTCAGCATCACTCCCGCGCCGTCGGCGGCGACCAGCTCGGCGGCGGTCAGCGCGGACAGTCCACCCTCGCCGTGGGCGCGCACCGGCAGCTCGGGCGGGTCGGCGACGAAGTACTCGTGCGCGACGAGTGGGGGGCGGTAGGGCATGGACGCTCCTCTTCCAGACAGCGCAAAACTCGTGAATTAGTTTGGTGCCCATACCAACAAACGTCAACGGTATTCGTGAGCGCGATGAACACTTAGCCCTTGCGCTAACCATCAGCCTTCGCAATACTTAGCCGCATGGCACAGTATTCGGCACAACTGGACGGCGTTTTCGTCGCCCTGGCCGACCCGACCAGGCGGGCCGTCGTCCGGCGCCTCGGCCACGGGCCCACGAGCGTCGGCGACCTCGCCCGCGAGTTCCCGATGACCCTCCCCTCGTTCATGAAGCACGTGCGGACGCTCGAGTCGAACGGGCTCATCCGCACGGTCAAGTCCGGCCGGGTGCGCACGTGCGTGCTCAACCGCGAGCGGCTCGCCCTCGTCGACGACTGGCTCGCCGAGCAGCGCCGCGTCTGGGAGGAGCGCACCGACCGCCTCGAACGGTTCGTCACGGAGGACGACCAGTGAACCCCGATCTCGACCTCGCCCTGGAACGGATCATCCGGGCCCCGCGCGCGACCGTGTGGAGCGCCTGGACCGACCCGGCCAAGCTCGCCCGCTGGTGGGTCCCGGCCCCGTCCCGCTGCCGCGTGGACCGCCTGGACCTACGGCCCGGCGGGGCGTTCGTGACACGGCTCAGCGACGACGGCGCCGTTTTCGTACCGCATCTGGACGCGTGCTTCCTCGCCGTGGACGACCTGGAGCGGATCGTGTTCACCAACGCGATCACCAGCGCGTGGCGTCCCGCGAACCCCGACCCGGTCGCGATGACGGCCACGATCACGCTGGCCGACCACCCTGACGGGACCCTCTACCGGATGCTCGTCCGGCACGGCGACCCGGCGTCCCGCGCCCATCACGAGAAGATCGGCTTCGCCGCCGGCTGGGGCACCGTCGCCGGCCAGCTGGCCGCTTTCACGGAGGCACCGCAATGAAGATCACCCTCACCGAGTTCGTCACGCTCGACGGCGTCAGCCAGGGCCCCGGCTCGCCCGACGAGGACACCAGCGACGGCTTCACCCGCGGCGGCTGGCTGGTGCCGCACATCGACGGGACGTTCGTCCGCCGCGCCTCCGACTGGCTCGACCTCGCCGACGGCCTGCTGCTCGGCCGGCGCACCTACGAGGCGTTCGCGCGTGACTGGCCGAAGATCACCGACCCCGCCGACCCGTTCGCCGGGCGGATGAACGCGCTGCCGAAGTACGTGGTCTCGAACACCCTCACCGAGGGCGGTTGGGACCCCACGACCGTGCTCACCGGTGACCCGGTCCGTACGGTCGCCGCGCTCAAGTCACGCCCGGGACGGGAACTCCAGATCCACGGCAGCGCCCGCCTGGGCGACACGCTGCTGTCGGCCGGGCTGGTCGACACGCTCCGTCTCGTGGTCGCCCCCACGGTGCTCAGGACCGGCCGCCGTCTCCTGACCGGTGACGGCGACGCGTCCGGTTTCCGCCTGACCCATCACGAGGCGACGCCGAACGGCCTGCTGCTCCTCGAATACCGGACGACAGGCCAGGCGCCCCGGGCCGAGTACGCCGGCGTCACGGCCTTCATCTAGGAGGACGCGGCCGCCCCTCATCAGGCGGGGCCCCGGCTCCGCAGGAGCGGCAGGTAGACCTCGTCGACGATCTCGACCAGGACGTCGTCGGGCACGGTCGTGAGCCCTCGCGTGACGTACTCGTTGCGCAGCAGCGCGAGGGCCACGGTGACGACCCTCGGATGCAGGGCCTCGGGCGGCACCTCGCCGCGCGCCACCGCACGGCCCACGATCGTCAGCCAGACGCCGGACCCGCCGTCGGCGACGGCGTCGTGCAGCCGCGCCAGCAGCTCCGGCTCGTCGCCGACGCCCGCGAGCAGGCCGCGGAGGATCTCGGCCTGCGGCGAGGACAGGTCGCAGTTGACGCGGCGCAGCAGCGCCAGCGCGTCGTCACGGAGCGCTCCGGTGTCCGGCGGCCGCAGCTTCTCCGTGGCGAGCCGCTGGTAGGCGGCGACGCCCAGCGCGGCCCGGTTGGGCCAGCGGCGGTAGATCGCGTTCTTGTTGGTGCCGGCGCGGCGGGCGACCCGGTCCATGGTCAGCCCCTGATAGCCCGACTCGGAGAGCTCCTCCACGGCCGCGCGCAGGATGGCGCTCTCCAACTCGGCGCCACGACGCCTGCTCGCGGGCTTCGCCGCTGACTCTCCGGCCGCACTCACCCGCGTAGGGTACCTCACGTACCCCATTCCCGGAAATGTCTGGACTCTCGGGAGAAATTTACGGTACGTTGCGTACCCTATCGAGGGAAAGGACATACCGGCATGCGAGCCAAGGGCATCGGTTACGACACCGGGATCATTCTCGACGGCGTCGAGAACAGGCCGTTCGACCGGACGATCATGGAACGGGAGCTCCAGATCATCCGCGACGACCTCCACTGCACCGCCGTGCGCATCTTCGGCACCGAGCCGGACCGGATCGAGTTCGCCGCCCACCACGCGGCCGGCCTGGGCCTGGAGGTCTGGTTCTCGCCGTTCCCGCATCACCTCGACCGGGGAGAGCTCCTCGACCTGCTCGCCGACGCGGCCGAGCGCGCCGAGCGGGTCCGTCGCGGGGGCGCCGAGGTGGTGTTCGTCGCCGGGGCGGAGGTGAGCCTGTTCAACCGCGGGTTCGTGCCCGGTGACACCATCCAGGAGCGCGTGGGCGCCCTCCTCGCCCGGGGGCCGGAGCTGGGCCGGCTGTCCGCCCAGGTCAACGACTTCCTCAGCGAGGCCGTGTCCGTGGTGCGCGAGCGGTTCGGTGGCAAGGTCACCTACGCCTCGGTCCCCCTGGAGAACGTCGACTGGACGCCGTTCGACATCGTGTCGGTGGACGCCCACCGCTCGAAGGAGGTCGCCCACCTCTACCAGCAGGGCATCCGCTCGCTGGTCGCCCAGGACAAGCCGGTCGCGATCACCGAGTTCGGCTGCACCGCCTACCGCGGCGCGGCCGACCTCGGCGCCCGCAGCGGGGAGATCATCGAGTACGACGGCGTCATCCCGGTGGGGATCAACGGCGACTACGTCCGCGACGAGGAGGAGCAGGCCACCTACCTCCGCGAACTGCTGGACGTCTTCACCGAGGAGGGCGTCGACGCCGCCTTCGCCTGCACCTTCGTCTGCTACGGCCTGCCGCACCGCCCCGACCCCCGCAAGGACCTCGACCTGGGGAGCTGGGGCGTGGTCAAGGTCCTGGACCACGGCTCCGGCGAGACCTACCCCGGCCTGCCTTGGGAACCCAAGGCCGCCTTCGCCGCCCTCGCCGGTTACTACGGCGGGCACTGACCCACGGGCGCACATTGACTAAATGCATCGTGCATCTAGTCAACCCTGCGTCGGCGGGTGCGCGGTGTCCCTGGTCCCCACCGCGCACCCGTCCTCCGGGACGAGAGGGACCTTCCGTGAGCAGGAACCGCAGGATCTCGACCGTGACGGTGGGGGCGCTCGCGCTGACCGCCGTCATCCCGGTGACGGCGCCCGCTACGCCGCCATCTGGACGAAATGACACGACCGCGGACGATCTTCACGCGTCCGTCCGCAGGTGAGGCCCGGTTAAACCCCGAAGTTCGCAGGGTACGCCGTTGCGTGTTTCCGGCGTTCTACGCGACGCCGACACGGGGGAGCAATCGGGGGCACGATGCAAGCGTTCGTGATGAAGGGGATCGGACAGGTCGGCTTCATGGACAAACCCGTCCCCCGAGCCGGTCCCCTCGACGCCGTCGTCAGGACCACCACCGCCCTCATCTGCACCTCTGACTCCCACACCGTCGCCGGCGGCATCGGGCCACGGGAGAACCTCACCCTCGGCCACGAGGGCGTCGGCGTGGTGCACGAGGTGGGCAGCGAGGTGAAGATCTTCCGGCCGGGCGACCGCGTCCTGGCCGGCGCCATCACCCCCGACTGGGGCGATGTCGCCTCCCAGAACGGTCACCCGTCACAGTCCGGCGGACCGCTCGGCGGGTTCAAGTTCGCCAATTCCAAGGACGGCGTGTTCGCCGAGTACTTCCACGTCAACGAGGCCGACGCCAACCTGGCGAAGATCCCCGACGACGTCCCCGACGAGATGGCCGTCTACTGCGCCGACATGCTCTCCACCGGGTTCATGGGCGCGGAGCACGGCGACATCCCCATCGGCGGGACCGTCGCCGTGCTCGCCCAGGGCCCGGTGGGCCTCATGGCCACCGCGGGCGCCAGGCTGCGCGGCGCCGGCCTGGTCATCGGGGTCGAATCGGTGCCCGGCCGGCAGAAGCTCGCCCGCTACTACGGCGCCGACGAGATCGTCGACTTCACCACCGAGGACGTCGTCGAGCGCGTCCTCGACCTGACCGGGGGGCAGGGCGTGGACACCGCCATCGAAGCCCTCGGCGCGGACGGCACCTTCCAGACCGCCATCAAGATCACCAGGCCGGGCGGGACCGTATCCAACACCGGCTACTACGGGGAAGGCGAGTTCGTGCGCATCCCCCGCGTCGAGTGGGGCGTCGGGATGGCCGACAAGACGATCGCGACCGGGCTGTGCCCGGGCGGCCGGCTGCGCATGGAACGGTTGCTGCGCATCCTGGAGAACAAACGGCTCGATCCGACCCACCTGACCACCCACACGTTCCGCTTCGACGAGATGGAGCGTGGCTTCGAGGTCTCGGACAAGAAACTCGACAACGTGGTGAAAGTGCTGATCACCTTCGCGTGACGGAAGCCGGTCCCGGACATGCTCGATCTCGATCCACCCTTTCGCCCGGTGCACCACCGCGACGGCTACCTGGCGCTGGAGGACCTGGGCCTCATCGGCGACGGCACGACGGCGGCGCTGGTCGGCGTCGACGGTTCGATCCCGTGGCTGTGCCTGCCCCGCTTCGACAGCGAGCCCCTGCTGTGCGGCCTGCTGGATCACGCGCGCGGCGGCCACTTCACGCTGACCGTGGACGACCTGCGCGAGGCCCGGCAGTTCTACGAGCCGGACACCGCGGTGCTGGTGACCGAGCTGCGCGGTCCGACCGGCCTGGTCCGGATCACCGACGCGCTGGCCCTGCGGGCCGGCGCCGACCTCAGCGACGACGCGGGCAGCGGCCGGTCCGAGCTCGTCCGGTCCGCGGTCGTCCGGTCCGGGACCGTGCGCCTGCGGGCGGAGCTGGAGCCGCGCGGTGGCGGGCAGGCGCGAAGCTCTCACAGCGGTCTGGAGGTGCGCGCCTCCCGGCACCCCGGCCTGCGGCTGCACCTGCGGTCCAACCGTCCGCTGACCGGCATGCGCACCGCGTACGACCTTCAGGAGGGTGACCGCCTCGACCTGGTGCTCTCCTGGGGACGCGTGCACCGCCATCACCGGTTCGACGCCGGGACGATGCTGCGGCAGACCGCCGAGGCCTGGCGGCGCTGGATGCGCAAGTGCAGCTACCGCGGCCCGCAGGAAGCGCTGGTCCGGCGCTCGGTGATCACGCTGAAGCTGTGCGACGACTGGGCCAACGGCTCGCTGGTCGCCGCGCCCACGTCCTCCTTGCCCGCGCCGATCGGCGGGGTGCGCAACTGGGACTACCGCTACACCTGGATCCGCGACGCCGCCTACGCCGTGTTCGCGCTGCGGCGCGTCGGCATCGGGGAGGAGGCCGACGCCTTCCTCGGCTGGATACTCGACGCCTTCGAGCAGAGCCGCCGTCCACGCATCATGTACACCCTCGGCGGCGACCCCGTACCGGAGGAGATCCACGACACCGACCTGGAGGGCTACCGTCGCTCGGCGCCGGTGCGGTGGGGCAACGGCGCCGCCGACCAGCGCCAGCACGACGTCTACGGCGAGGTGCTGGACTGCGCCGACCAGTGGCTGCTCCCCGGCCGCGATCTCGAACCGGCGCTGTGGTCCGGCCTGTCGGAGCTGGCCGAGGCCGCCGCGCACACGTGGTGGCAGCCGGACCAGGGCATCTGGGAGGTACGCAGCGAAGGCCGGGTCTTCACTTATTCGACCGGGATGTGCCAGGTGGCCCTGGACCGGGCCGCGGCCATCGGTGAGCGGCTCGGCCTGTCCGGGCCGATCGCCACCTGGCGCGCCACCGCCGAGAAGCTCCGCCGGCTCATCCTGGACCAGGCGTGGAACGAGGACACGCAGGCCCTCAGCGAGCACCTCGACGGGGCCGGCGGCCTGGACGCCAGCCTGCTGGCGCTGCCGCTGCGCAAGGTCATCCCGGCCTGCCATCCCCGCATGACGGCCACGACCGCGGCCATCGCCGAACGCCTGTCGGCCGGTGACGGGCTGCTCTACCGCTACCTGCACGAGCACTCCCCCGACGGCCTGCCCGGGGATGAGGGCGCCTTCTTGCTGTGCAGCTTCTGGCTGGTCGACAACCTGATCCTGCAAGGCCACGCGGACCGGGCCGAGGACCTGTACGCGTCACTGTGCGCCCGCGCCAGCCCGGTCGGGCTGCTGCCCGAGCAGATCGACCCGTCCACGGGCGCGTTCATGGGCAACTTCCCGCAGGCGTTCAGCCACATCGGGATCATCGCCAGCGGCGTCAACCTCGCACGCATGAGAGCAGGAACCACCACATGATCAACCGACTCGTCATCCTCGGCGCGACCGGCGACCTCAACGCCCGCTACCTGCTGCCGGCCCTGGTCGCCCTGCGCTCCGCCGGGCACCTCGGCGACGGGTTCGAGCTGACCTGCGCCGACCGGTCGGACTGGTCCGTCGAGGAGTTCCGTGACTGGGCGTCCGACCAGCTCGCCCGGCACGCCGCGGACCAGCCCGGCGAGGGCGTGCGGGAGATCGCCGGGTCCATCCGGTACCGGCAGGCGGACGCCACCGACCCGGCCGACCTCGCCTCGCTGATCGCCGGTGAAGGGCCCGTCGCCCTCTATCTCGCCCTCCCACCGGCGATCTTCCCCGGCACGGTCGCCGCCCTGCGCGACGCGAACCTGCCGCCCGGCAGCCGGATCGCGCTGGAGAAACCCTTCGGCGAGGACCTGGACAGCGCGGCGGAGCTGAACCGCCTGCTGGAGGCGGTCGTGCCCGAGCAGGCGGTGTTCCGGATCGACCACTTCCTGGCCATGACCACCGTCCAGAACGTGCTCGGCGGCCGGCTGGCCAACCGCGTGCTGGAGCCCATCTGGAACAGCGCGCACATCGACGAGGTGGAGATCGTCTGGGACGAGTGCCTCACGCTGGAAGGCAGAGCGGGCTACTACGACGGTGTCGGCGCGCTCAAGGACATGGTGCAGAATCACCTGCTGCAGTTGCTGTGCCTGGTGGCCATGGAACCACCGATCAGCATCGGCGAGCGTGAGCTGCGTGACCGGAAGGTCGATGTGCTGCGCTCGGTGCGGCCCTTCACCGAGCAGGACGTGCTCCGCCGCACCCGCCGCGCGCGCTACACGGCCGGCCGGGTCGGTGATCGCGTCGTGCCCACCTACACCGACGAGGAAGGCGTGGATCCGGGGCACCGCACCGAGACCTTCGCCGAGGTGGAGCTGGAGCTCGACAGCTGGCGCTGGTCGGGCACGACCTTCCGGCTTCGCAGCGGCAAAGCGCTCAGGAATGACCGCAAGGAGATCGCGGTACGCTTCCGGCCCGTGCCTCACCTGCCCTTCGGCCACGGCGAGGCGCTGCCCAACATGCTGCGGTTCGGGCTCGACCCGGAGGGTTTCGCGCTGGATGTCACGGGCGTCGGTTCCCACGCCCAGACCCTTGTCCCGCTCACCCTGGCCGCCCAGATGGACGCACCCAGCCTGCCGGCCTACGGTCAGGTGCTGCTCGACATCCTGAGCGGGAACGCCACCCTGTCCATCCGCGGCGACGAGGCCGAAGAGGCTTGGCGTGTCCTCACACCCGTGCTGTCAGCCTGGTCGAAGGACCTCGTTCCGCTCCAGGAGTATCCGGCGGGATCCGACGGGCCCCCGAAGCAGCCAGGCCTGGTGGGACAACACGGGCAATCCGGCGATGACCGCTCGCTACCTGGAGCGTTTTCTCAACTACGGCCTCACCTCGGCGGAGCTCCAGTCGGGCCGGCCGATCATCGGCATCGCCCAGACGGGTAACGACCTGGTTCCCTGCGACCGGCACCATCTCGCCCTCGCCGACCGGGTCAAGGCCGGGATCCGTGACAGCGGCGGCATCCCGCTCGAGTTCCCCGTCCATCCCCTGCAGGAAACCGGCAACGTCCGGGCAACCCCCTCTTCGAGCTGCCCCATGTGATCGTCACACCTCATGCCGCCGAATACTCCGAGGAAGCCATCGGGACGGTGCGCCGCATCGCCGCCGAAGAGGCCATACGGGTCCTGACGGGGCAACCGGCGCGTTTCCCGGTCAACGACGTGACCGTGGGCTCCCACTCCCCGAAGAGCCCAGAGCGGGCGCCCCTCACCGCGATTTGCCGGATCAGCAAAGGCATTTGCCACGACGACGTGACCGCCCGCATAGTGTGCGCGGAGGTGGTCACGATGACCGAGCAGCTGAACGACAGCTATGACGTGGTGGTGGTCGGCGGCGGCGCCGCGGGGCTCAACGGGGCGCTGATGCTGGCGCGGGCCCGGCGGACGGTGCTGGTGGTCGACGCGGGCAGCCCGCGCAACGCCCCGGCCGAAGGCGTGCACGGGCTGCTGGCCCGGGACGGCATGCCGCCGGGTGAGCTGCTGGAGCGCGGCCGGGCGGAGGTACGCCACTACGGCGGCCAGGTGGTGACCGGCGAGGTCGAGGCCGCGGTCCGCGACGACGACGGGTTCGGGGTGACGCTGACCGACGGCCGGACGTTCCGGGCGCGCCGCCTGCTGGTCACCACCGGGCTGGTGGACGAACTGCCCGACGTGGCGGGGCTGCGGGCCAGATGGGGCCGGGATGTCGTGCACTGCCCGTACTGCCACGGCTGGGAGGTCCGCGACCGGGCCATCGGCGTGCTGGCGAGCGGGCCGATGTCCGTGCACCAGGCGCTGCTGTTCCGGCAGTGGAGCGACGACGTCACGTACTTCGCGCACACCATGCCCGCCCCCACAGGCGAGGACGCGGAGCGCCTGGCCGCGCGCGGCATCAGGGTGGTGGAGGGCGAGGTCGCGTCCCTGGAGGTCGTCGAGGACCGCCTGGTGGGAGTACGGCTGAGCGACCGCACCCTGGTGAGCCTTGAGGTCCTGGCGGTGGCGTCCCGCATGGAGGCGCGGGCTGGTTTCCTGGCCACGCTCGGGCTGCGGCCCGTCGAGCACCCGGGCGGCGCCGGTGAACACATCCCCGCCGACGCGACCGGCCGCACCGAGGTGCCGGGGGTCTGGGTCGCGGGCAACGTCACCGACCTGGTCGCCCAGGTCGGCACCGCGGCGGCGGCGGGCGCCGGCGCGGCGGCCCAGATCAACGCCGACCTCGTCGCCGAGGAGACCCGCGAGGCGGTGGCCGCCCACCGCGAGCTGACCTCGGCCGGATCCCGCTGACACCGAAAGGAACGACTGTGTCCGAAACCTTCGACAAGGCGTACTGGGACGAGCACTACGACGCTCACGCCCCGGCCGGGGCCGGTCGGCCCAACCCCTACCTGCTGGCGGCGGCCCGGGACCTCACGCCCGGCACGGCCCTGGACGCCGGCTGCGGCGAGGGAGCCGAGGCCATCTGGCTCGCCGCCCACGGCTGGCAGGTGACGGCGGTGGACATCGCCGACACCGCCCTGCACCGGGCGCGCGAGCACGCCGCGGCCGCCGGCGTCACGACCGGGATCGACTGGATCCAGGCCGACCTGACCACGTGGACGCCCGCCGAAGAGCGCTTCGACCTCGTCTGCTCCCACTACGTGCACCCGGCGGCGGCACCCGGCGACCTGTTCCGGCGGCTGGCGGCAGCGGTCGCGCCCGGCGGCACGCTGCTCCTCGTCGGCCACCACCCGTCGGACCACCACACCGCCACCACCCCTGAGGCCCACGTCGAGATCGGAGAGCTCGCCGCCGTCCTCGACCCCGGCCGATGGGACATCGCCGTCGCCGGGGACCGGTCCCGCGTCATGTCCCACGGCGGCCGCGAGATCCCTCTCCACGACACCGTCCTCCAGGCCCGCAGGCGCGGTCAGGCGGCGGGCGGGCGCCTCGGACGGTAGTGCAGGGAGACGATGCCCGAGGCGTAGGGCCTGGCCTCGGTCAGTTCCAGGTCCAGCCGGTTCAGGTCGTCGGGGAAGAGCTTGCGGCCCTCGCCGACGGCGACGGGGATCACGCGGAGCTGGAGCTCGTCGAGCAGGCCGGCGCGGATCAGCGAGCGGGCGAGAGACAGGCTGCCCCAGAGCATCATGTCCCCGCCCGGCTGCCGCTTGAGCGCGGCGACCTCCTCGGCCGCGTCGCCGCGCACCACCCGCGCCGCCTCCCAGTCACCCCACGGCGCCTCGTCCAGGGTGGCGGAGAAGACCACCTTGGGCAGGGTGTTCACCGTCTTGGCGACCGTCTCGTCGGCGGTGGGCCAGTATTGGACGAACATCCGGTACGTCTCCGCCCCCAGCAGGACGGTGTCCACGTCCGCCAGGATCCGGAGGTTGTCCTGGTCCACCTGGCTGTAGTCGGTCACGGACTCGAAGAAGCCGAGGTCCCCGTCGGGCCCGGCCACGTAGCCGTCGACCGAGACGAGCTCTTGGATGATGAGTTTGCGCACGTTTGATCAGACCACACCAGCCGACCGAAATCATCGGCCGGGCGGAGGAGAGTCAGATGTCGAGGGAGGTCTCGGGCTGCATGAGGCGGCGGGCGGCCTCGGTGATGGAGCCGGACAGCGACGGGTAGACCGCGAACGTGTGGGCGAGCTGGTCGACGGTGAGCCGCTGCTGCACCGCCACCGACACCGCCAGGATCAGCTCCGACGCCCGCGGCGCCACCACCACGCCGCCGAGCACGATCTGCGTGTTGGGGCGGCAGAACAACTTGACGAAGCCGTCGTTGAAGCCCTGCATCTTGGCCCGCGCGTTGGTGGCCAGCGGCAGCTTGACCACCTTGGCCTCGATCTCGCCCGCCTCGATGGCCCGCTGCGCCACGCCGACGGCGGCGATCTCCGGATCGGTGAAGATGTTGGACGCGACGGTGGCCAGCCGCAGCGGCTGCACGGCCTCGCCGAGGGCGTGCCAGACGGCGATGCGGCCCTGCATGGCGGCGACGGACGCGAGCATGAGCACGCCGGTGCAGTCGCCGGCCGCGTAGACGCCGGGCGCGGACGTGCGCGAGACCTTGTCGACCTTGATGAACCCGTGGTCGTCGAGCTGGACCCCGGCCTCCTCCAGGCCGATGCCGGAGGTGTTGGGGATCATGCCGACCGTCATCAGCGCGTGGGAGCCCTCGGCGGTGCGGCCGTCCTCCAGGGTCACGACCACGCCGTCGGCGGTGCGTTTGACGGAGGCGGCGCGGCTGCGGCCCATGACGTTCATGCCGCGGCGGCGGTAGACCTCTTCGAGCACCTCGGCGCCGTCGGCGTCCTCGTTGGGCATCATGCGGTCGCGGCTGGAGACCAGCGTGACCTCGGCGCCCAGCGAGCGGTAGGCGCCGGCGAACTCGGCGCCGGTGACGCCGGAGCCGATCACGATGAGGTGCTCGGGCAGCTTGTCGAGGTCGTAGAGCTGCCGCCAGGTGAGGATGCGCTCGCCGTCGGGCTCGGCGCCGGGCAGGATGCGGGGGGTCGCGCCGGTGGCCACCAGCACCACGTCGGCCCGGATCGTGCGGTCGCCGGCCTTGACCACCTGCGGGTCGACCAGCCGGCCCTGCCCCTTGATGATCTCCACGCCCTCGGCCTCGACCCGGGCCCCGATGTCGGCGGACTGGGCCTGGGCCAGCTCCTTGACCCGCTTGTTGACGAGGGGCAGGTCGACATGCGCCACGCCGACCTCGCCGTCGAGCCCGCCGTCGAAGCCGACGCCCAGCGACGGCGCGTCGAGCAGCGCCTGCTTGCGGACCGAGGTGGTGATCAGCGTCTTGGACGGCACGCAGTCGGTCAGCACGCACGCCCCGCCGGGACCGTCGCGCTCGATCATCGTGGTCTGCGCGCCTAGCTGGGCGGCCACCAGCGCCGCCTCGTAGCCGCCGGGTCCGCCACCGATGATCACGATCCTCGTCACGTACCTATTGTCCCGCATCCTCTGAGCTGCTGACGAACGGGGCGGCCACGGTCACGCTACTCTTGCATGCTGTGCCTGTTTACGCCGCCTAC
Source organism: Nonomuraea sp. NPDC054003 (assembly GCF_055585125.1). Taxonomy (NCBI): domain Bacteria; kingdom Bacillati; phylum Actinomycetota; class Actinomycetes; order Streptosporangiales; family Streptosporangiaceae; genus Nonomuraea; species Nonomuraea sp. NPDC054003. The sequence goes on along the minus strand of NZ_JBVJKR010000011.1, from coordinate 212,974 downwards.
GGCAGCAACATGGACCCGGAGCAGATGGCCATGCGGGCCCCTCACTCTCCCGTGCGGGGCGTGGGCTGGCTGCCCGGCTGGCGCCTGACCTTCGGCGGGGAGACCCTGGGCTGGGAGGGCGCGCTCGCCACCATCGTGGAAGACCCGACGGATCACGTCTTCGTCGCCCTCTACGACGTGCCGGAGTTCGACGAGCAGTCCCTCGACCAGTGGGAGGGCGCGGCCCGCGGCCTCTACCACAAGGTCCGCCTGCGGGTGCAGACGCTCGACGGCGAGGTGGTGGCCTGGTTCTACGTCCTCGACGGCTACGAGGGCGGCCTGCCCTCGGCCCGCTATCTCGGCATCCTGGCCGACGCCGCCGAGCGCGCCGGCGCCCCCGACGACTACGTCAAGGAGCTGCGCGGACGCCCCTGCAAGTCACTCGGCGACTGACCCGGCGCATACCCCGACCCGCCCGGGTAGTGCAGACTCTCATCCAGGTCGTACCGGCCCGTTCAACCCTGGAGAAGAGATCATGACCCCTGCCGAACTCGAAGTCGCCGACCTGTGCGTGGAGCTGATCCGGGTCGACAGCAGCAACTACGGCGACGGCAGCGGCCCGGGCGAGCGGGCCGCCGCCGAGGTCGTCATGGCCAGGCTCGCGGAGGTCGGCATCGAGGCCACCTACCTGGAGAGCGCGCCCGGCAGGGGCAACGTGATCACCCGCGTCGAGGGCACGGACCCGTCGCTGCCCGCCCTGCTCGTGCACGGCCACCTGGACGTGGTCCCGGCCAACGCCGCCGACTGGACGGTCGACCCGTTCTCCGGCGAGGTGCGCGACGGCTACATCTGGGGCCGCGGCGCGGTCGACATGAAGGACATGGACGCCATGATGCTGGCCGTGCTGCGCCAGCTCACCCGCGACGGCCGCAGGCCCCGCCGCGACCTGGTGTTCGCCTGGCTGGCCGACGAGGAGGCCGGCGGCACCTTCGGCGCCAAGTACCTCACCAAGCACCACCCCGGCCTGTTCGAGGGCGTGACGGAGGCGATCAGCGAGGTCGGCGGCTACTCGCTGGAGGTCGACCCGTCGCTGCGGCTCTACCTCATCGAGACGGCCCAGAAGGGGCTGGCCTGGATGAAGCTGGTGGCCGACGGCACCGCCGGCCACGGCTCCATGCTCAACTCCGACAACGCCGTCACCGAGGTCGCCAAGGCGGTGGCCAGGATCGGCTCGCACGACTGGCCGCTCGCCTACACCCCGACCGTGCGCCGCTTCCTCGCCGAGATCGCCGACGCGTACGCGCTGCCGTTCGACGAGGACGACCCGTCGGTGCTGCTCGACCGGCTCGGCCCGCTGGTGCGGTTCGTCGGCGCCACGCTCCGCCACACCGCCAACCCGACCCAGCTCGACGCCGGCTACAAGTCCAACGTCATCCCCGGCCAGGCCAGCGCCGTCATCGACGGCCGTTTCCTGCCGGGCTTCGAGGACGACTTCTTCAAGACGATCGACTCGCTGATCGGGCCGAAGGTGCGCCGCGAGTTCGTGCACCACGACATCGCGCTGGAGACGACGTTCGACGGCGCCCTGGTCGAGTCGATGATCGCGGCGCTGAAGGCCGAGGACCCCGCCGCGCGCGCGATCCCGTACTGCATGTCAGGCGGCACCGACAACAAGACGTTCTTCGCCGACCTCGACATCCGCGGGTTCGGGTTCGTGCCGCTGCGGCTGCCGGCCGGCATGGACTTCGCCTCGATGTTCCACGGCGTCGACGAGCGGGTGCCGGTGGACGCCCTCCAGTTCGGCGTGCGGGTGCTGGAGCGCCTCCTCCTAGACTACTGACGTGAGCACCGACCCCTATTCCCTCGCCGGCGAGGCGGCCGCCGCTCTGAAGGCGGCCGCCGGTCTCGACACCTTCGACGTGGCCCTCGTGATGGGGTCGGGCTGGGTCCCGGCCGCCGACGCGATCGGGCAGGTGGTGGCCGAGGTCCCGTTCACCGACCTGCCCGGGTTCGCCGCCCCCGCCGTGGCGGGCCACGGCGGCCGCATCCGCGTCGTCCGCACCGACGCCGGCCGCCACGCGCTGATCTTCCTCGGGCGCAGTCACCTGTACGAGGGGCGCGGCGTCGACTCGGTGGTCCACGGCGTCCGCACCGCCGCGGCCGCCGGGATCCGCACGATCGTGCTGACCAACGCGGCCGGCGGGCTGCGGCCCGAGACGCAGCAGGTCGGCGACCCGGTGCTGATCAGCGACCACATCAACCTGACCGGCGCCAACCCGATCACCGGCACCACGTTCCTCGACCTGACCGAGGTCTACTCCAAGCGGCTGCGCGACCTCGTACGGGAGATCGACCCGAGCCTGTCCGAGGGCGTCTACGTCGCCTTCCGCGGCCCCACCTACGAGACGCCCGCCGAGATCCGGATGCTGCGCACGCTCGGCGGCGACCTGATCGGCATGTCCACCGTGCTGGAGGCCATCGCGGCCCGCGAGTCCGGGCTGGACGTGCTGGGCGTGTCGCTGGTCACCAACCCGGGCGCGGGCCTGGCGGGCGACCCGCTCGACCACGAGGAGGTGCTCCAGGTCGGGCGCGCCACCGCCGCCCGCATGGGGGTGCTGCTCGCGAAGGTGGTCGACCGGCTTTGACCTCTGTCGTGAGCGTGGAGGAGCGCGCCCGCGCCTGGCTGGCGCAGGACCCCGACCCCGACACCCGCGCCGAGCTGGCCGCGATGCTGGAGCGCGGCGACGCCGAGGGGCTGCGCGACCGGTTCGGGGCCAAGCTGGAGTTCGGCACCGCCGGGCTCCGCGGTGAGCTGGGCGCCGGGCCCAACCGGATGAACCGCGTCACCGTCATGCGCGCCGCGGCCGGGCTGGCCCGGGTGCTCGGCCCCGGCCGGCACGTGGTGATCGGTTACGACGCCCGCCACAAGTCCGACGTGTTCGCCCGTGACACGGCCGCCGTGCTGGAGGGCGCCGGGCTGCGCGCCTCCGTGCTGCCGCGCCCGCTGCCGACCCCGGTGCTCGCCTTCGCGGTCCGCCGTCTGGGCGCCGACGCGGGCGTGACGGTCACGGCCAGCCACAACCCGCCCCGCGACAACGGCTACAAGGTCTACTGGGGCGACGGCTCGCAGATCGTGCCGCCGATCGACGCCGAGATCTCGGCCGCGATCGACGCCGTGGAGTCCGTCTCCGAGCTGCCGCTCGGCGGCCCGGGGACCCTTCTGGACGATTCCATCGTCGACGCCTACATCGAGGCCGTCACCGCGCTGCCGCTGGGCGACGCCCGTGACCTGCGGGTCGCCTACACGCCGCTGCACGGCGTCGGCGCGGCCACGCTCGCGCGAGCCTTCGAGGCCGCCGGGTTCGAGCCTCCGCTGCCCGTGGAGGAGCAGCGCGAGCCCGACCCCGACTTCCCGACCGTGGCCTTCCCCAACCCGGAGGAGCCGGGCGCGATGGACCTCGCCGTCGCCCTGGCCGCCAAGACCGGCGCCGACCTGGTGCTGGCCAACGACCCCGACGCCGACCGGTGCGCGGTGGGCGTCCCGCTGCCCGGCGGCGGCTGCCGCATGCTCACCGGCGACGAGGTGGGCGGCCTGCTCGCCGAGCACGTCATCACCCACACCTCGGGCGAGCGCATGGTGGCCACCACGATCGTGTCCTCGACGCTGCTCGGCAAGATCGCCGGCGCCCACGGCGTCGGTTACGGCGAGACCCTGACCGGCTTCAAGTGGATCATCAAGGCCGGCCCCGGCCTGGTCTTCGGCTACGAGGAAGCCATCGGCTACAGCGTCGGCGGCGCCGCGGGGCTGCCGGTGCACGACAAGGACGGCATCGGCGCCGCCCTCACCGTGGCGGCCATCGCCGCCGGCGCCAAGCGCGCCGGCCGCACGCTGCTGGACCTCCTCGACGACCAGGCCCGCCGCTACGGCCTGCACGCCACGGCCCAGCTGTCCTTCCGGGTGAGCGACCTGGCCCTCATCACGGAGGCCATGACCCGCCTCCGCGCCACCCCGCCGGCCCGGCTCGGCGGCCGCGAGGTGACCCGGATCGACGACCTGAGCCGCGGCGACGGCGGCCTCCCCCCGACGGACGGCCTGCGCTTCCTGCTGTCGGGCGACGCCCGCGTGGTGGTCCGGCCCTCCGGCACCGAGCCCAAGCTCAAGTGCTACCTGGAGGTGGTCGTCCCGGTCACGGACGAGGTCACGCCCGCCCGCGCCCGCGCCTCCCAGGACCTGGAAACCCTGAAAGCCGACCTGACCACCGTCCTGCGGCTCTGACGGGCATCTAGGATAGGACCAAATTTGGACCCTCCACTTTTGGTGGGTCCAAATTTGGTTCTACCAGGAGGTGCAGCGTGTTCATCGGGCGTAGCCGCGAGCTGGCGGCGCTAGGGCGTTTCTTCACCAGGGTGGGCACCGGTGATCGGCCGGGGCGCGCCGTCCTCATGCGGGGTCGCCGCCGGGTCGGCAAGTCGCGGCTGGCGGAGGAGTTCATCCATCGGTCCGGTGTGCCGTCCGTCTTCTACACCGCGGCCACGGAGCCGATCAGCGAGCAGCTCGCGAGCTTCAGTGCCTCCGTCGCCACATCCGACTTGCCGGGGGCGGCGCTCTTCGGCGAGATGGTCCCTACGTCCTGGGACAGCGCGCTGAGACTCCTGGCGCAGGCGGTGCCCCAGGACTCGCCAAGCATCGTCGTCATCGACGAGCTGCCGTACATGATCGCTCAGGACCCGCATCTGGAGGGCAGACTGCAGCGGCTCTTCGACCGCGAGTTCTCCCGGCGGCCGATGCTGCTCATCCTGATCGGCTCCGATCTTTCTGTCATGGAGGCGATCAACCAGTACGACCGCCCCTTCTACATGAGGGCGTCGGACATGGTGATCCATCCGTTGACTCCGGCGGACGTGGCCGAGCGGCTTCGACTGCCGCCGGCCGAGGCCATCGACGCCTATCTCGTGACCGGCGGACTGCCGATGATCCTCGACGAGTGGCCCACGGGTGCCTCTCTCTGGGAGTACCTCGACGGCGCCATCCCCGACCCCATGTCGGCGCTCACGGTGAGCGGCGTGCGCGCCATGGCAGCGGAGTTCCCGCCTGAAGCGCAGGCCACGATGCTGCTCAAGGCCGTCGGGCCGGGGCAGCGCACGTTCTCGTCCGTCCTGCGGGCCACAGGCGGCATGCCGGCGACTTCAGCGAAGCGCGGCATGCAGATCCTGCTGGACAAGCGCATGGTGACTGCCGAGCTGCCCCTGTCCACGAAGCCCTCCAGAGAGACCCGCTACCACATCGCGGACACTCACCTCCGGTTCTGGCTGTCCTTCGTCGAGCCCGGACTGACCGAGATCGACCGGGGCCGCGGCGACCTGGCCCTGAAGCGCATCGAACGCTCATGGACCGCCTGGCGGGGGATGGCCGTGGAGCCCGTCGTCCGGGAGTCGCTGCGGCGCATGGACGACCTGCCCGAGGAGACGGGCGCCGTGGGCGGTTACTGGACGCGGACCAATGACCCGGAGATCGATCTGGTCGGCGCCGACCGGGAGCCGGTGGCCAAGCGGGTCACCCTGCTCGGGTCGATCAAGTGGCTGGAGAACCGGCCGTTCGACCACCACGACCTGACTGAACTGATCGTGCACCGGTCGAAGATGCCCGGCGCCGACGCCGACACACCGCTGTACGCGGTCTCCCGGGCGGGGTGCACCGTGGACGGGGTCCGGCACGTCACACCGGAAGAGCTCATCGAGGCGTGGCGCTGAGCCTGGACTTTGGTCTCATCCGTGAGACCGAACTCGGCGCGAGGTCTCACGGTTTCACTTGGTGAGACCAATCTTTTCGTTGGTCTCATCCGTGAGACCAAACCGCAGGCACCCGCGCTGCCACTCTAGGCAATACGGCTTTTGTCCTTTATCGTGCGGAATATCGGATCAACCGAACGTTCGGTAGGCGACATGACCCCCCTCTCCACCTACCTCACCGACCGCCACGCCGACGCCGGCCTGCGCATCAGGACGGCGGCGGTGCTGCTGTTCGCCCGCCAGGGGTACGCGGCCACGACCATCCGCGACCTCGCCCGTACCGTCGGCATGACGAACGCCGGCATCTACCACCACGTCACCAGCAAGGAAGCCCTCCTCGCCGACCTGCTCATATCCGGGCACCGCGGGCTCATCGAGGCCGCGGAGCAGGTGCTCGACGGGGTGAAGGACGCCGCCGAGCGCTTGGCCCTGCTGATCAGCTCGCTCACCGCCATCCACGCGCTGAACCCGATGACCACCCGCGTCATGGACGGCGAGCTGCGCGCCCTCACCCCCGGCTCCGCAGCCCTGGCCGAGGTCATCGCGCTGCGCGACGCGTACGAGGATCTCTGGCGGGGGGCGGTTGCCGACGGGGTCGGCGCGGGCGTCTTCCACGTCGCCGACCAGAAGCTGACCCGGCTCGCGCTCATGACCATGTGCACCGGCACCAGCGAGTGGTACCGCCCGGACGGCGACTCGACGCTGGAGCAGGTGTGCGCGGAGTTCGTGGCCATCGGGCTGGCGGCCGTCCGCGCCCCGGCCCGCCCGCTGCCGATCGCCGACTTCTCCCTGTTGCCCGAACTGCCCTGGGAGCCGCCCCGTGACTGAACCGTACCGAACGATCCCCGAGCTGGTCCGCCACGCCGCGCAGCGGTACGGCGGGCGCGAGTTCCTGCGTTTCCCCGAGGCGTCTCTGAGCTTCGCCGAGGCGGACGCCGAGTCCGACCGGCTGGCCGGGGCGCTGGCCGCGAAGGGCGTCCGCCCGGGCGACCGGGTGGCGATCATGATGGAGAACGTCCCCGGCTGGCCGCTCAGCTGGCTGGCCGTGCTCAAGGCGGGGGCGATCACCGTGCCGGTCAACGTCCGCTACCGGGCCGCCGACCTGGAGCACGTGCTGCGCGACTCGGGCGCGGTGGTGACGCTGACGACGCCGGAGCACGTCCCGCACATCCCCGGTCCCGCGTACCCTCTGGACGCCCTGGCCGGCCCGGCCGTCCCGCCCGACATCTCGCCGGACGCGGACGATATCGCGAATTTTCAGTACACCTCGGGGACCACCGGCTTCCCCAAGGCCTGCCTGCTCACCCACGACTACTGGATCCGCTGCGCCCGCATCGTCGCCGACCACGTACGGCTCCGCGACGACGACGTCATGATCATCGCGCAGGCGTACTCCTACATGGACCCGCAGTGGACCACGCTGATGTGCCTGATCGGCGGCATCCCACACGTGGTGCTCCCCCGCTTCTCCGCCTCCGGCTTCTGGCCCGCCGTCCGCGAGCACGGCGCGACGCTCACGTACGTGCTCGGCACGATGCCGCTGCTCCTGCACAAGCAGCCGCCGCACCCGCTCGACCGGGAGAACCGCATGCGCCTGGTCCTGTGCTCCGGCATCGCCCCGAACCTGCACCGCACGTTCGAGGAGCGGTGGGGCGCGCCCTGGCGGGAGCTGTACGGGTCCACCGAGAGCGGCCCCGACCTGCTCGCCGCCGTGGACGCCGCCGACACGGTGGGCACCGGCGCCATGGGCCTGCCCCCGGACGGCAAGGAGGTCAAGATCGACGAGAGTACGGGCGAGATCCTGGTCCGCGGCACGCCGATGATGAAGGGCTACTGGAACCACCCGGAGGCCACCGCCGAGGCCCTCCGCGGCGGCTGGTACCACACCGGCGACCTGGGCTTCCAGGACGAGCACGGCTACATCCACCACTCCGGCCGGCTGAAGGACATGGTGCGCAGGGGCGGCGAGAACATCTCCTGCGCCGAGGTCGAGCGCGTGCTCGGCGAGCACCCCGCCGTCCTGAACACCGCCGTCGTGCCCGTGCCCGACGACCTGTGGGGCGAGCTGCCCAAGGCGTTCGTCCAGCTCAGGCCGGACCATCCGGCCTCCAGGGAGACGGCCGTGAGCCTGGCCGAGCACGCGCGGGAACGCCTGGCCCGCTTCAAGGTCCCCGCGTTCGTGGAGTTCGTGGACGGCTTCCGGCTCACCCCGTCCGCCCGCGTCGAGAAGCGCCACCTGCTCCGCCCCGACCAGCGTGCCGGAGCGTTCGCCATCGAAGCCGCCGAAGCCGCCGAAGAGGAGAGATCATGATTGACATCACGGTCCGCGACGAGGTCGCCGTCATCACCCTGAACCGCCCCGAGAAGCTCAACGCCCTCACCGCCGGCATGCGCCGGGACCTCGCGGCGGCCGTACGCGCCCACGGCGACGGCTCGGCCCGGGGCATCGTGGTGACGGGCACCGGGCGGGCGTTCTCGTCCGGCGAGGACATCAACCAGGCCGTCGACCGGTCACTGCTGGACGAGGTCGAACTGTTCCACGACCTGACCAGGGCCGTCCTGGAGACCCGGGTGCCCGTGGTGGCCGCGGTCAACGGCCTGGCCGTGGGCGGCGCCGCCGAGTGGACGCTCTGCTTCGACGCCCGCGTCGGCACCCCCGGCGCCGAGTACTTCTGGCCGGAGAACCACATCGGCCTGTCGGTCTCCAACGCGTCGAGCCTGCTGCTGAGCCGCCTCGTCGGCGGCGGGCGGGCGCTCCGGCTGGTGCTGGACTCGTCCCGGATCAGCGCGGAGGAGGCGCAGCGGCTCGGCATCCTCGACGAGATCGTCGCCCCCGACGCCCTCCTGGACACCGCCATCGGCCTCGTCCACCGCTGGACCCTCCCCGGCACGGCCACCGGAGTCCACCTCCGCCTCCTGCGCCCGTCCCTGGAGGAGGTGGAGCGCGCCTTCGCGGCGGAGACGGAGGCGGCCAAGGAGGTCGAAGGCTCCGGCATCGCCAAGGCCGGCATGGACCGCTTCGTCAACCGCGACCGCTGACCTCAACAGAACCACGTCCCCGCTGCACATGGCCCGTAAGAGGCTCTCTTGGCCGCCTCCCCGGGCCATCGTGCGCAACAGCATGGTTCGCCATGCCTCACGTGTCGCGGCTCCTACCTCGCTTCTTACGAGCTGCCGGCGCGGTGTACGGCTCCGCGCCGCGCGTGGTGAGTCGCCATACACCGGCCCCTCTCTGACTGGCAGCGCTGCACATCGACGGCAAACACGCTGCTATCAGCTCGACGCGCTCATCGATTTTCGACTCCGCCGGCATCAAGAAGACCGACACACCGGCCTTGAGATACGCCTCGTACTCGTGCGGACGCTCGAATATCCGGAAATCCGTCGCGAGCACAGTCCAGCCTCGCTGACCTACCTTCGGCAGCCAGTCATCATCATCGGCCCCCAGCGCCTGATCCCTCGACCCGTACAACTCCGCAGGACTGTGAACGCGATAGCCGAGTCCGGTGAGCAGCCTGCGGATGGTTCGGCTGACACTGTTCTCGTCGAGGTAGAACTCAGGCGGCGTGGCCCACGAAGATGCGGGCGGCGGTTCGGACGTCCTCAACGGTGACTCCGAGCTCATCGGCTATCACCTCGAAGTCCTCCCCGGCCCTGACCATCGCGGCGACATCCGACACTCGGGTACGAGACTCCTCGAAAATAGGTTGCCCGAAAGATCTCAGCGGATCGACGACGATCTTCGAAGGCGCCCAGTGCCGCAGACGGAGCATCGCAGGGTAGCCGTCTTCCGCTCGCACGATGTACTGCAGATAGTCGGTCACGATCTCGCGGATCACCCGCTGCCCCGTGGTGCCCTCGATCAGCCCTTCCCCTTCCGGCGAAGTCTTCGAAAAGTCCCAGAGAACGTCGATGCCGTCCGTGGCCAGCTCCGGGGCGACGAGAACGTACTGCCCGAACTCTCGCTGGAGCCGCTCCAGCGCAGGACGGATCTTGCGTGGCTTCACTCCTGCGGCCCGCAGCGCATCCAGGACGTATGCCTCTGCCATGGCCACGAAGGGAACGGTGGCCATGCGATGCTCGATCGGCTGCGGAAGAACGTGCAGCAGGGGACGGCCTCTTTCGTAGCCGCGCGCCCAGTGGTTGAACGTCTGCTGGGGGATGCCGAGGAAGCGGGCGGCGTCGCTCTGGTTGAGCAGACCGGTCCGAGTCCTGATGTCGTCCATGCCGCGCACCTCCTCTTTTGCTCGCAGTCATCTTCTCTCACCGACTCGGTGGGCGCACAAGGGCCCGCCGGTTGAACTCGTTCAGGGCCGCAACATTAGCCGCACTTTCGAGGGCACCGATGGCGATTGTGGTTATCCAGTGCGCGCACGGCATCACTTTCCGTAGGGAACACGAAGGCACCGGCGCCCTCCTGGACACCGCCACAGCTCCTGAAACTGGCTATCGCACCGGCTTCAGCGCCGCCTGGAGATGCACGACGCCCTCGCCGTACTTGTCGTCCAGCCGTTGCTGCAGTTCCTCGTCGGCCACCCAGACGCCCACGACCACCTGCTCCTTCATGATGTCGACGGAGGTCGAGGTGAAGCGCTGACCAAGATCGTCGCCGATGAACTCCTGGATCTGCCGGAGCGTTTCCTCGCTGCGCTGGGCCTGGCTGACGCAGAGTGCGCCGCCCCAGCTCTCCCGGACCCACGCCTCCCGGCCGGTCAGGTCGCCCGTGAACTTCACGTTCAGCACCAGCTTGGCCGGGTCGTTGGCGTACTTCTCCGACCACTCCCGCTTACTGCCGTCGTAGCCGGGGATCGAGTCCAGATAGCTCTGGTCGAGCCACACCCCGCCCACGGCTTCCTCGTTATCCAGCCGCTGCTTAGTCACCTGGAGCGCTTCCCGGGTGGCCTTGGCGGGATCGGCCGGCCGCCAGCCACCCTCCGGGACGGGGCACGGGCTGTCCAGGCTGTGCTCCTCCGATGCGCGCTCGACCGCCGCCCCTGGTGGTTCGGTCAGGGTCAGCCGGGAGCCGTCCCAGGTGCCGACCACCCGATACCAGCCCCACTTCGTACCCCGGACGCTCTCGTGCCGCACCTTGGACCAGTCCCAGCCGACGATGTCCGGCCCGCCGCACTGGGGTGGCAGCGACGTGGCCATCTCAGCGCACAGCTGCGGCCCGTGCTCGGGGCTCTCCAGGACGGAGACGGCGTCGGCCGCGTACGTGACCGGATTGTCGGCCGCCACCCCCGTGCCGCAGGCGGCCAGCACGAAGAGGGCGGGAAAGGCGACGAAGCGCATGACCTTCAGACGCGCGAGTACGCCGCGAGGTTCGAACGGTACGGTTGTCGGCTAAATCGGTGGTGGCGCCAGGTCACCTGGCTCCCCGTCTGGGCTGTGCCGAAGATCGAGCGTCTCGCGAGGCGGCAAGCCACGTGGCCATCAGCGGGACTCAAGCGTCTCCCGGAGAATCCGCACGGCCTTCGGCCCGACCCCGTGCAGCGCGTTGAGTTCCGAGTCCGAAAGCCCGGCGACCTGGTCGAGCGTGGTGATGCCGACGTTCGCCAGCGCCCGGGTGGCCGGCCGCCCGATCGCCTTGGGCAGGTCACCGACCTCGCCCGCGCCGGCCTTGTCGGCAGTGGACGCACGGGCCGCGACCTCCGGCGGCGCGCACGCGAGCCAGGCACGCCGCACCCAGTAGTTGAGAGCCTGTCCGTTGATGTCTTTGACAGGCAGGCGCACGAAGTCACCCGTCCGCTCGGCCGTCGCGTGCTGGGACACCATGTCCTCAGCCTCGGCTCCCGGCAACCGAAGGCACACGCGGGCATCCGCATCCAGCAAGGCGAACTCCTTGCCGTCCACGGCGAACACCGGCGCGCCGTCGACAGCACTTTCGACCACGTCAGAGTTGGAAAGCGCAGCCTTGCGGAACTGGGAGACCGTTGTCACCCCTCCACCTTGGCACACCGGGCGCCGCGGAAAGCTGCCCGAAAGCCGGCTGCGCTGCTCACCCGCCAGGCCGTGTCTCCCGGGCTGTTGGCAGGTCGCAAAGACCTTCCGTGGTGGCAGCCGAGGGCTCCTGACGGGAGTTGACCCGGAGTTCGAATCAGCTGGGTTCCTGGGCAATCGGGCAGGGACCGGGGTGCGCGAGGGGGCGGTAGCTCCCTCGCCCGGGGGTGCGGGGGCCTGCCCCCGCACAGCACAGCCCGAGCCGCGTCGCGCGAAGCGCGTCCGACCGCGAGGACGATGCCGTTGTACGCCGGGGCCCGCCCGCCACAGCACACCACGAGAAGGATGCCGTTGAACGCGGGAACCACCCACCACAACGCGCCCCCGGGAAGGGCACTCAGGGCACGAGCACGGCGGCGACGATCAACCCCACCGCCACGACGAAAGCCACGATCGAGTCGTACGCCCAGGTCACGCGGACCTGCCCCACCTCGTCCTTGCGGAGTCTCGCCTGCTCGGCCCGGGAGGTGATCTGCTCCCCCACCCAGTCGGCGTGGGTCTTGCCCGCCATCGCCTCGGCCGCCGCCTGCTCGCCCTTGGTGAGCACGGGCTCGGTCTGGTAGCGGCCGTGACGGACCGGGGCGGCGCCGCGGCGCACGGCCTTGGCGCGTTCGCGGGCCGAGGTCATCGGGGTCCACAGGCGCAGCAGTTGCGAGCCGGAGTGGGAGACGTTGATCGAGTGGGACACGGTGACGTCCTCGACCGAGGCCCACGGCACGAACGTGGACCGCAGCGGGGTGCGGCCCACGAGGCCGGGCTCGGTGAGGACGGTGGCCGGGCGGATGGCGACGACGTAGACGACGGCGGTGAGCACGCCCAGCACGGCGAGCGCGACCATGGACGGCTTGCCGCTGTAGCGGAGGGTCAGGTCGATGACGTTGGCCGCGACGAACGCCACCCAGATCCAGCCGAAGACGAAGGCGGTCTTGGAACGGAAGACCTGTTTCACGGCTGCCACTTGAGTTGCGCGAATCCGGGCTTGATGACGCCGTTGATCAGCGCGAGGCGTTCGTCGAACGGCAGGAAGGCCGACTTCATCGCGTTGACCGTGAACCACTGCAGGTCGTCCCAGCCGTAGTCGAACGCCTCGATCAGCTTGGCGAACTCCTGCGACACGGTGGTGGAGCTCATCAGCCGGTTGTCGGTGTTGACCGTGACCCGGAAGTGGAGGCGGCGCAGCAGCCCGATCGGGTGGTCGGCGATGGACGCGGCGGCGCCGGTCTGCAGGTTGGAGGTGGGGCACATCTCCAGCGGGATGCGCTTGTCGCGCACGTACGCGGCCAGCCGGCCGAGCTTGGCGGTGCCGTCGCCGGAGACGGAGATGTCGTCGATGATGCGCACGCCGTGGCCGAGCCGGTCGGCGCCGCACCACTGGATGGCCTGCCAGATGGACGGCAGGCCGAAGGCCTCGCCGGCGTGGATGGTGAAGTGGGCGTTCTCCCGCTGGAGGTACTCGAACGCGTCGAGGTGGCGGGTGGGAGGGTAGCCCGCCTCGGCGCCGGCGATGTCGAAGCCGACGACGCCGACGTCGCGGTAGCGTACGGACAGCTCGGCGATCTCCATCGAGCGGGCCTGGTGGCGCATGGCGGTGAGGAGCGTGCCGACGCGGATGCCGCGCCCTTCGGACCCCTGGCGGAAGCCCTCCAGGACGGCCTGCACCACCTCGTCGAGGCTCAGCCCGTTGGTGGTGTGCTGCTCGGGGGCGAAGCGCACCTCGGCGTAGACGACGCCGTCGGCGGCCAGGTCCTCGGCGCACTCGGCGGCGACGCGGGCGAGCGACTCGGGGGCCTGCATGACGCCGACGGTGTGCTGGAACGTCTCCAGGTAGCGCTCCAGCGAGCCGGAGTCGGACGCCTCCTCGAACCACTGGCGCAGGTTGTCCGGGTCGGTGGTGGGCAGCCGGTCGTAGCCGGTGTCGCGGGCCAGGTCCACGATGGTCTCGGCGCGGAGACCACCGTCGAGATGGTCGTGCAGCAACACCTTGGGCGCGCGCCGGATCTCGTCAATCGTGGGGCTCATCCGCCCATGATACGAGTCACTCGTCGCGGTTGGCCGAATCAGGGCTGAAGGCGGGCAGGCACACCGCGACGTACTCGGCGCCTTCGTCGCCCACCCGGTAGCGGACCTTCTCGCCGGGCTCGGTCACGACGGTCTGACCGGCGGACACCTCGGTGGTGCCGCCGGCGTGCTCGACCAGGACGGTGCCGCGCAGCACGAGCGTGTATTCGGTGAAGGCCGGGGCCTGGGCGGGCTCGTCCCAGCCGGGCGGGGCGACCATGTGGGCGATGGAGATCGCCTCGTCGCCGCTGTTGACGCGGCCCACGTGCTCGTCGATGAGCTTGCCGCCCGGCACCGGGATGCGTGAAGGTCCTTCGATCTTTCTCACCACCTGGTCAGTGTGCCACGTCGACCACCAGTCTGGGCGGGGCGGCGAGCTCGGTGACCTTGAAACCCGTGACGCCGGGCGCCAGCAGGGCGATGCCGACGACGCCTTCGAAGTCGCCGGTCTTGGCGATGCCGGTGATGCCCCCGGACGCGGGCACGGTGGTGCCGTTCCAGGTGGGGGTGCCGTCCTCGGTGTGGGCGTTGGCGGGCACGAGCCGGATGTGCAGGGCGCGGCCGCCCTTCAGGTCGATCGGCCGGCCCGAGCCCTCCTCGTGCGACTCGCGGACCCAGCGCACGGTGTAGCCGGGGACGCCGCCCTGGAAGTCGACGACCACCCGGTCGAACGAGGGATGCCGGCCGAACCGCACCCCGGTGACCAGGGCGGGTTCGGCGTCGTTCCGCTCGACCCGGACGGGGGCGGTGGCGGTGGGGCCGGGGACGGGCGTGGCCGTGTGCGGCTCGGTGGCGGGCCCGGGGGACGCGGCGCTCTCCGCCGGGGTGTCCGCGGGAGGCGCCGTGCCGCAGGAGATCAGGACCGCGCCACACGCGAGGAACGCGACGGCGGCCCGTACGAACGGGGTCATGTGCACTGGATGCCCGGCGACCGCGCGTCCGATGCGCCGGCGACCTGATCGGCATCGGGGGACGCCCGGGAACCGCCGGGCACGATAGGTTCGGCGGTTTCGCGACCCTCCCGCCTGGATGCGCGTGCATCTAACCATGATCTTTACGGCGTGGTAACCTCCGCGCATGGACGAGCGGTTCGTGGTCGACACCTGGCATGACGTCCTCTCCAAACACGCCAGGGCCATGTGCGCGCTGGAGCGCGAGCTGGGCGACAAGCACGGGCTGGGGCCCAGCGAGTTCGAGGTGCTCGACCGGATGGTCAGCCATGACAGGAAGCTGCGCATCCAGGAGCTCTGCGACGAGGTCCACCTGAGCCAGAGCGCGCTCTCGCGGGTGGTGGCCCGCCTGGAGAAGGCCGCGCTCGTGTCGCGCGGCGTGTGCGACTCCGACCGGCGGGGCGTGTTCGTGCGCATCACGGAGGAGGGCCGGGCCCGTCACGCGGCGGCGCTCCCCACCCAGCGCGCCGTCCTGGCCGAGATCTTCGACGACGCCGCCACGCCACTGAGCACCTGACTCCGGCTGTCAATCGTCGCTACTCTACGGCGATGCTCCTCATTCACGGATCATTGACGCTCGCGGTGGCCGCCGCGCTCACCGTGGCCCCGGCCACGACGGCGCACGAAGCGACCAGGACCGCGGACCAGGTCTTGCGGGTCTACACCAACAACATCGAGAACCTGGTGAGGAACAACGCCGACGGCTCCTGCACCCGGATCTCGGGCCCCGACCACCTCACCTCGATGCTGGTCGACGACAACGGCAGGACGGGCACGTCCGGCGTGCGGGCTCCCGATCTCCTGATCGTGCAGCAGGTGCGCGGCACCGGCCAGGCCACGGCCTACGCCGACCAGCTCTCGGCCAAGTTCGGCTATCCGGCGGGCACCTACAGGGCGATCGTGGCCTGGGACGACCCCGAGCAGTGGGGCGGCTCCCACCACTGCAGCCAGCAGTCGCTGGGGGACCTGAAGAAGCGCCAGACCAACGGGATCATCTACAACACCAGGACGCTGGGCCTGGCCGAGACCTCCAAATACTGGAGCGCGGGCTGGCTCAAACCCGGCACGTCCTACTCCGGCGGGGCCGGGTGCACGCTCTACAAGCCGCCGAGCAACGACGACGCCGCCGCCAACAAGCACAAGTGGAAGCGCACCAGCGCCATCGCCGCGAGGTTCACGATCAAGGGGACGGGGACGTCGGTCTTCGCCGCCTCCATGCACCTGCCGGAGCAGAACGGCAAGAACGCCTGCGCGGGGCCCGGCGACCCGGGCATCGCGAACTCCGGCATCAAGGTCGGCGCGGACGCCACGAGGCTGATGAACGCCTCGGCCGTCCGCGTGATCGGGATCGACGCGAACCGCACCGGCATCGCCCGCACCACCCTCGGCGGCTTCGGCATGACCGGCTACGGGGCGAAGGCCACCATGGGCACCAGGAAGATCGACCACCTGTTCGTCAAGGGCGCCGTGCGGCCGTCACCCGTCGACCACACGGTGAACAGCACGAAGTCCAACCACCTGGCCCTGTACGCGTTCATCACGGTCTGAACCCACCCGAGCCCTGGACGGCGACGCGGCGGATCACCCGGCCGTCACGCGGTGACGCGGCCGATCACGAGGGGCAGTTGCTCCCCCGCGGTCTCGCCCACCTCGTAACCGCCGTCCAGGGCCGCCAGCGCCCGCTCGAACCGCGCCGCCTCGTCGGCGTGCAGCGTCATCAGCGGCTGCCCCCGGCGCACCGGATCGCCGGGCTTGGCGTGCAGGGTGATGCCCGCGCCCGCCGACACCGGGTCCTCCTTGCGCGCCCGGCCCGCGCCGAGCCGCCAGGCCGCCAGGCCCACCGCGTAGGCGTCGAGCCGGGCCAGCACCCCGGACGCCGGCGCCTCGACGGTCATCGTCTCGCCCGCCCGGGGCAGCGGCGCGTCCGGATCGCCGCCCTGGGCCGCGATCATGCGCCGCCAGGCGTCCATCGCCGACCCGTCGCCCAGCGCGTCGGCGGGGTCCTTGCCGGAGATCCCGGCCGCCTCCAGCATCTCCCGCGCGAGCCGTACGGTCAGCTCCACCACGTCGGAAGGCCCGCCGCCCGCGAGGACCTCGACCGACTCCTCGACCTCCAGGGCGTTGCCCACGGCCCGGCCCAGCGGCCGGTCCATGGCGGTGAGCAGCGCGACCGTGCGCACGCCCGCGTCGGTGCCGAGCGCCACCATGGTCTCGGCCAGCTCGCGGGCGCGTTCCGGGGTCTTCATGAACGCCCCGGAGCCGACCTTCACGTCGAGCACCAGCGCGCCCGTGCCTTCGGCGATCTTCTTGGACATGATCGACGAGGCGATGAGCGGGATGGACTCGACGGTGCCGGTGACGTCGCGGAGCGCGTACAGCTTCTTGTCCGCGGGCGCGAGCCCGGACCCGGCGGCGCAGACCACCGCGCCCGCCTCGCGGAGCACGCCGAGCATCTCGTCATTGGACAGCGAGGCCCGCCAGCCGGGGATCGACTCCAGCTTGTCGAGCGTGCCCCCGGTGTGGCCGAGGCCGCGCCCGGAGAGCTGCGGCACGTAGGCCCCGCAGGCGGCGACCAGCGGCGCCAGCGGCAGCGTGATCTTGTCGCCGACGCCGCCGGTGGAGTGCTTGTCGGCGGTCGGCCGGTCGAGCGCCGACCAGTCCATGCGCTCGCCGGAGCGGATCATCGCCTCGGTCCAGCCGGCGATCTCGCGCCGGTTCATGCCGTTGAGCAGGATCGCCATGGCCAGCGCGGCCATCTGCTCGTCGGCGACCGCGCCCCGGGTGTAGGCGTCGATCACCCAGTCGATCTGGGCGGCCGTCAGCTCGCCGCCGTCGCGCTTGGCGACGATGACCTCGATGGCGTCCATCACGCCATCCGGGACAGGTCGTCGGGGCCGAAGGCGTACGGCAGGATCTCGGCCATCCGCTTGGGCCCGTCGACGGTCTCGACCAGCAGGTCGGCGCCGCCGAACTCCCACAGCAGCTGACGGCAGCGCCCGCACGGCATGAGCAGCTCACCGTGGCCGTCGACGCAGGTGAAGGCCACCAGCCGGCCGCCGCCGGACGCCTGCAGCGCGGACACCAGCCCGCACTCGGCGCACAGCCCCACGCCGTAGGACGCGTTCTCCACGTTGCAGCCGGTCACCACGCGCCCGTCGTCGACCAGCGCGGCGGCGCCGACCGGGAACTTCGAGTATGGAGCGTAGGCGTGGTGCATGGCCTCCGCGGCCTCGGCGCGCAGTGACTCCCAGTCGATGCTCAATGCTGTTCCCCCCGTCGGTAGCGTACGCCGTCGGCCTTGGGCATCCGCAGCCGCTGCGACGCGACGAGGAGCACCAGCAGCGTGAGCACGTGCGGCGTGATGAAGACGAACTCGTTCGGCAGCCGGTCGACGGTCAGCCAGAGCCAGAAGAGCACGGCCGCGCCCACGACGGCGGCCCCCATCGCCGTGTAGTCCTTGACGGTCAGCGCCGACAGCCCGTCCGCCCGGCGGGCCCTGACGCCGAGGTAGATCAGCAGCAGGATCGCGCCCAGGAGCAGGAAGGACGTGATCGCCCCCTGGCTGCGCAGCTGCAGGCCGTCGGCGTACCCGAAGAGCGCGGCGCCGGCCGCGAGCCCGCCGGGCCGCCAGTTACCGAAGATCATCGCGGCGAGGCCGATGAAGCCGCGCCCGGCCGTCTGCCCCTCGACGTACTTCGTGCTGACGAAGACCAGGAACACGCCGCCCAGCCCGGCGAACGCGCCGGAGATGACCACCGCGATGTACTTGATCCGGTAGACGTTCACGCCCAGCGACTCGGCCGCCCACGGGTTCTCGCCCGCGGAGCGCAGCCGCAGCCCGAAGGAGGTGTGCCAGAGCACGAAGAACGTCAGCGGCAGCATCAGCACGGCCAGGATGACCAGCACGTTCACGTTGTGCGTGAGCCCGCGCAGGATGCCCGCCACGTCGCCGATCAGGAACCACCTGGTGCTCTCCAGGCTGCCCAGCCAGTCGGGCCCGTCCGACAGCAACGGCAGGCTCAGCTCGGGCGCCGCGGACGACATCGCGGGCGAGGTGGTGATGCCCGCGCCCGCCTGGTTGGCGGGGCTGCCCTCCTTGTAGAGCACCTCGGACAGGAACCGGGTGACGCCGGGACCGAGCAGGTTGATCGCCACGCCGCTGATGATGTGGTCGACGCCGAAGGTGACGGTCGCGATGGCGTGGATGAGGCCGCCGATCGCGCCCGCGAGCAGCCCGGCGACGAGCGCCGCGTAGGGGCCCCACTGGTAGCCGGCCCAGCCGGCGAACCACGTGCCGAGCACCATCATGCCTTCGAGGCCGATGTTGACCACGCCCGCGCGCTCGGCCCACAGGCCGCCGAGCCCGGCCAGCCCGATCGGCACCGCCAGCATGAGCGCGGCCGCGAACGTGCCGGACGAGGTGATCTCGTTGGCTCCGGTGATCAGGCGGATCAGCGCCACGAGCAGGATCGCCGCGGCGACGCCGACGAGCGCCAGATGGTACTTGCGGGTCCTGGTCATGCTGCCACCTCAACGGGAGTGTTCCTGCCGAGCGCCTGGGCGGCCCGCCGTTCCTCGCGCCGCAGCGCGATCCTGCTGGTGATCTCGTTGGCGATGACCACGAGGAGGACGATGGTGCCCTGCATGATCGTGATGACCGAGGGCGGCACGTCCGCGAACTGCAGCGGCCCCTGCGCCCGGTCGAGGAAGCCGAACAGCAGCGCGGCCACCGCGATGCCCGCGGGCTTGTTGCGGCCCAGCAGGGCCACGGCGATGCCGAGGAAGCCGAGGCCCGGGGTGAAGTTGGAGCCGAACGCGTGCTCGTCGCCGAGGATCTCGGGCAGGCCGATCAGTCCAGCGACCGCCCCGGAGAGCACCATCGCGGAGATGACCATCCGCTTCGGGTCGACGCCGGAGGCGAGCGCGGCCGGCGCGTTGAGGCCGCTGGCCTTGACCTCGAAGCCGAACCTGGTGCGCTCCAGCACCAGCCAGATCCCGACGCCGAGCAGGATCGCCACGATCAGGAAGCCCCACAGGCCGTCGCCGCGCGGCGCGGGCAGGCCGAACATCTCCAGCAGCACGTTCACGTTGGGGAACCACGCCGACTCGGGCAGCACGGGTGTGCTCGTGGTGAGCTGGCCCTCCGCCCGCTCGCCGGCGAACGGGCCGCGGACGAGGAACGCGGCCAGGTTGATCGCGATGTAGTTCAGCATGATCGTGGAGATGACCTCGTTCACCCCCCGGGTCACCTTCATCACGGCCGGGATCAGCGCGTACAGGCCGCCGGCGACCGCCGCCACGATGATGATCACCGTGATCTGGATCGGCGCGGGCGCGACGAACGTCGAGCCGACGAAGGCGGCGCAGATGGCCGCGATGCGGTACTGGCCCTCGACGCCGATGTTGAAGAGGTTCATCCGGAAGCCGATGGCCACCGCCAGCCCGGCGATGAACAGCGTCACCGCCCGGTTGAGCATGTCGGCGATGCTGGTCGACACGGCCTTCTCGGTGGCGCCGAAGTTCAGGAAAGCGGCGAACGCGTCCGCCGGGCTGGCGCCCACGGCGACGATCGCCACACTGGAGATGCCGATGGCCAGCACGATGGCCGCGACGGCGCCGGCGACGGTGAGCAGCGCCCTGAAGAGCCCCGCGGGCATCACGCCTCCTCAGTGCCGGTGATGGCACCGGTCATGTATCCGCCCAGCCGCTCTGGCGTGACGCCGGACGGGTCGAGCCGGGCGGCGAGCCGCCCTCGGTAGATCACGTACAACGTGTCGGACAGGCCGATCAGCTCGTCGAGGTCCGCCGAGATCAGCAGTACGGCCAGCCCGGCCGCGCGGGCGTTGCGCAGGTGCTCCCAGATGGCGGCCTGCGCGCCCACGTCGACGCCTCTGGTCGGGTGGGCGGCGATGAGCACCTTCGGCTCGCCGCTCATCTCGCGGCCGACGATGAGCTTCTGCTGGTTGCCGCCCGACAGGGCCAGGGCCAGCGTGTCGACGCCGGGCGTGCGGACGTCGTACGCCTCGACGATGCGCTGGGTGTCGGCCCTGGACGCGCGCCGGTTGATCCAGAACCCGCGGCGGGCCGGGGGCCTGGTCTGGTGGCCGAGCACGCGGTTCTCCCAGAGGGACGCCTCCAGCAGCAGGCCCTGGCGGTGGCGGTCCTCGGGGATGTAGCCGATGCCCGCCTCGCGGCGGCGCAGCGTGGGCCAGGCGGAGATGTCCTCGGCGCCGAGCGTGAGCCCGCCGCGCGCCTGGCGGATGCCCATGATGGCCTCGATCAGCTCGGACTGGCCGTTGCCCTCGACGCCCGCGATGCCGACGATCTCGCCCTTGCGGATCTCGAACGACACCTCGTCCAGCAGGCGCCGCCCGCCCTGCGCCTCCAGGGTCAGGCCGGACACCTTGAGCATGACGGTGTCGGTCACCGTGGACTCGCGGGTCTCCGGGGTGGGCAGCTCGCTGCCGACCATGAGCTCGGCGAGCTGGCGGGCGGTGGTGCCCGCGGGGTCGACGCCGGCGACCGTGGTGCCGCGCCGGATCACGGTGATCGCGTCGGCGATGCTGAGCACCTCGTCGAGCTTGTGCGAGATGAAGATGACGGTGAGGCCGCCGGCCTTGAGCTCGCGCAGGTTGTCGAAGAGCTCGTCGACCTCCTGCGGCACGAGCACCGCGGTCGGCTCGTCCAGGATGAGGATCCGCGCGCCGCGGTAGAGGACCTTGAGGATCTCCACCCGCTGGCGGTCGCCGACGCCCAGGTCCTCCACGAGCCGGTCGGGGTCCACCCGCAGCCCGTGGCGCTCGGCCAGCTCGTTGATGCGGCGGCGGGCGCCGGCCTTGTCGAGCACGCCGGCCGTGCCGGGCTCGGCCCCCAGCACGATGTTCTCCAGCACCGTGAAGTTGTCGGCGAGCATGAAGTGCTGGTGGACCATGCCGATGCCGACGGCGATGGCGTCGCTGGGGGTGCGGAAGGCGACCTCTTCGCCGTTGACCCTGATCGTGCCCTCGTCCGGCTTCTGCATGCCGTAGAGGATCTTCATCAGCGTCGACTTGCCGGCGCCGTTCTCCCCCACGATCGCGTGCACCGTTCCGGCGTCGACGGTGAGGCTGACGTCGTGGTTGGCCACGACACCGGGGAAGCGCTTGGTGATGCCCTCCAGCTGTACGGCTGGTGGAACCGCGGCGACGGTCTCGGCGTTCATCGGCCGCTCATTCGATCTCTCCTTGGCAGATACAGGCCGAAGGCCCGGGTCAGGGGACGCCGGGCCCTCGGGGAGGCATTCCTCAGATCACGGCTTGGTCGGGACCGTGATCTTGCCGTCGACGATGTCCTTCTGAGCGGCTTCGATCTTGTCCGCGATGTCGTCGATCTCACCGCCGGTGGTGGACAGGCCGACGCCGTCCACCTTGAGGTCGTAGATCACGTCGGTGCCGCCCTTGGCGCCACCCTGGAAGGCCTTGACGAACTCGAACACGCCCACGTCGACGCGCTTGAGCATGGAGGTCATGATGACCTCCTGGAGGTTGGTCTCCTTGACCGTCTGGCGCTGGTCGGAGTCGACGCCGATGGCCTTCTTCTTGGCCGCGGCCGCCGCCTGGAACACGCCGAGGCCGGAGTCGCCGGACGCGTGGTAGACGATCTCCGCGCCGTCCTGGTACATCTTCTCGGCCGCGACCTTGCCCTTGTCGGGGGCGCGGAAGCCGGTGAAGTCACCGTCGGGCGTGAGGTACGTCACGTCGATCTTGGCGTCGCTCTTGACCGACTTCACGCCGGCCTCGAAGCCCGCCTGGAACTTCTTGATCAGGTCGTTCTCGACACCGCCGACGAAGCCCACGTGGCCGCTCTCGGCCTTGAGCGCCGCCGCGACGCCCGCCAGGTAGGAGCCCTGCTCCTCGGCGAAGAGCAGGCCCGTCACGTTGGTGGCGTTGGAGGCCGAGTCGACGACCGCGAACTGGATCTCCGGGTACTCCTCGGCGGCCTTCTTGATGTCCTCGCCGTAGGCGAAGCCGACGCCGATGATCGGGTTGTAGCCCGCGTCGGCCAGCTGGGTCAGCAGCTCGCCGCGGTTGGAGCCGTCGGACGCCGGGCTGAGTTCCTTGATCTCCGCGCCGAGCTCGGCCTTCGCCTTCTCCAGGCCCGCGTAGGCGGCGTCGTTGAACGACTTGTCGCCGCGTCCGCCGATGTCGAACGCGAGACCGACCTTGAGCGCGCCACCCGCGGGGGCGCTGCTGCTGTCCGCGGACGGCGCGGTGCTCGCCGTCGTCTCCCCGCCGCTGCCGCTGCCGCCACAAGCCGCGGCCGCCATGAGCATGGCACCGGCCAGCGTGCCGGTCGCCAACCTGCCGAATCGCTTGCTGAGCAAGGCGACTCCTTCCATTTCCCCGGCCGTCAAACTTCATCGCAGGCGCGAAGAAATGCACGGCAACCCTGCACGGAAGATAGTTGGTTGACCAGGCCATACCAAACCGGCACACAGGGTCGCAACCGCTCCGTTATCGACCTCAAGCGGGACTGTGACCTGGCCGCGCCCTCACCCACGTCCGGAAGCTTTGCCCAATTTTGGGCCTCGCCATCCGGTCCGAGGGGATCGATCATGACAGGGCATTCCCCCAACCGGGGCAACCACTCAGGAGTCCTGCATGCACCCCTGGAAGGCAATCGCCGTGCCGCTGGCCGCGGCCATGGTGCTCACCATGGCGTCCGCGCCGCCCGCGGCATCGGCGGACACCCCCGCCGTCAAGGTCGAAGGAGGCGCGACCCAACCGGTCTTCTCCCGCGCCGACGCGATCAAACAGACGGTCTTCGTCGAGGTGGCCGGCACCGACAGCGACGACGACGGCAGCCCCGACCGGGTCGCCGTCGACATCCTGCGGCCCAAGGAGACCGACCAGGGACTCAAGGTCCCGGTCATCATGGAGGCCAGCCCGTACTACGCGGGCGGCAACGACGTCGCCAACCACGTGGTGGACGTCGACGAGCACGGCAACCCGCTGCCCAGCACCCTGCGCGGGCAGTCCAAGCTGTCGAGCGAGCCGTTCGACTCCTACTACGACAACTACTTCGTGCCCCGCGGCTACGCCGTCGCCCTGGTCGAGAACCTGGGCAGCGGCCGCGCCACCGGCTGCCCGACCACCGGCGACCGCAACGAGACGGCCGGGCCCAAGGCCGCCATCGACTGGCTCAACGGCCGCGCCAAGGCCTTCGACGCCGCCGGCAACCCGGTCGAGGCCACCTGGTCCACCGGCAAGGTCGGCATGATCGGCGTCTCGTACAACGGGACCCTGCCGAACGCGGTGGCCGCGACCGGCGTCAAGGGCCTGGAGACGATCGTGCCGATCGCCGCGATCTCCTCCTGGTACGACTACTACCGGGCCAACGGCGGCGTGGTCGCGCCCGGCGGGTTCCAGGGCGAGGACGCGGACGTGCTGGCCAAGTACGTGCTCACCAGGGAGAACGGCCAGGAGGTGTGCGGGCCGGTCATGGACCACCTGACCGCCGCCCAGGACCGGGTCACCGGCGACTACAACGACTTCTGGGACGACCGCAACTACCTCAACGACGTGCGCAAGGTGCGGGCCAGCGTCTTCCTCGTGCACGGGCTCAACGACTGGAACGTCAAGACCAAGCAGGCCGCCCAGTGGTGGTACGCGCTGGCCGAGCGGAAGGTGCCGCGCAAGATCTGGCTGCACCAGGGCACCCACATGAACCCGTTCAGCCTGCGCACCGCCGAGTGGCTGCGCCAGCTGCACGGCTGGTTCGACCACTGGCTGTACGGGATCGACAGCGGGATCATGCGTGAGCCTCAGGCCGACGTGGAGATCGCGGCCGGTCAGTGGGGTCAGCACAGGTCGTGGCCGCTGCCGGGCACCGCGCCGGTGCGGCTGTGGATGGGCTCGGACGCGAAGCTGGGCCTGCTGCCGCGACCGCTCTCGGCGCGCGAGTCGTTCGTCGACCAGAAGACCCGCACGGCGGAGCAGCTGGTGGAGAACGCCCCGGCCGCCGACCCGAACCGGCTGGCCTACCTCACCGGGACGCTGCCTACGGACGTGCGGATCTCCGGCACACCGGAGGTCACCGTGCGGGCCTCGCTGAAGAACGGCTCCTCGCCGTTCCTGACCGCGCTGCTCGTGGACTACGGCACCGACACGCGGCCCGACGGCCGGCTGCTGTCGACCGGCGAGGAGTACTGCTACGGCCAGGGCGTGCCGGGTGACACCGGCTGTACGGTGCTGCGCCGGCTGGGCACGGCCGAGACCGCGTACAAGATCGTCACCCGGGGCTGGCTGGACGTGCGCAACCGGAACCGGGCCGACCGGACGGAGCCGGTCCGCGCGGGCAAGGAGTACAGCTTCACCTGGGACTTCCAGCCCCAGGACTACCTGTTCAAGAAGGGGCACAGGATCGGCGTCGTGATCATCTCGACCGACCACGACTACACCCTGCGCTACCCGGCGGGCACCGAGGTGACGCTGTCGCCCGGCCGCTCGTCGCTGCGGCTGCCGGTGGTCTTCGGCCGGATCTCCTGACATGGGACGGCGGCGGGAGACCGGAGTCTCCCGCCGCCGGACCGTGTCTCGTCAGGCCAGCGCCGAGGTGATCTCGTCAGCGGCCGGCACGTGGGTGCTCTCGAACAGCGCGGTCAGCGCGGTCGTGGCCATGACCCGCACGCCCATCGCGATCGCCCGCTCGTCGATGTCGAACGTGCCCTGGTGGATGTCGTAGGTGACGCCGCTCTCCGGGGACCGGGTGCCGAGCCGGGCGAAGGCGCCCGGGATCGACTCGAGGTACCAAGCGAAGTCCTCGCCGCCGAGCGACTGGTGGGTGGACACCACGGCGCCCGCGCCCAGGGCGCGCTCGGCGGCCTCGGACAGCATCTGCACGCAGCCCTCGTCGTTGACCACCGGGGGCACACCGCGGGTGTATTCCATCGTGGCCTCGATGCCGTACGCGCCCGCGACCGACTCCAGCAGCGTCTTGATCAGGTCAGGTGCGGCGTGCCAGGCGTCCTCGTCGAGGCAGCGGACCGTGCCCTCGGCCACGCCGCCGTCGGGGATCGCGTTGGCGGCCGTGCCGGCCTCGACGCGGCCCCAGACGAGGCTGAGCGAGGAGCGTGGGTCGATCCGGCGCGACAGCGCGGCGGGCAGCTCGGTGAGCACCTTGGCCAGCGCGAAGACCAGGTCGGCCGTGAGGTGCGGGCGGGCGGTGTGACCGCCGGGGCCGGACACCCGGATGACGACCTTGTCGCAGGCGGAGGTGATCGGGCCGCTCTTGAGACCGAGCTGGCCGACGTCGACGCGAGGGTCGCAGTGGAGGCCGAAGATGCGGTCGACGCCGCTGATGCCGCCCTGGGCCATGACCTCGAGCGCGCCGCCGGGAAGCTCCTCGGCGGGCTGGAAGATCAGCCGCACCCGGCCGGGCAGCAGCCCCGCGGCGGCCTGCTGGGCGAGGAAGAGCGAGGCGCCGAGCAGGATCGTGGTGTGCACGTCGTGGCCGCACGCGTGGCAGGCGCCGGGGACGGTCGAACGGTAGGACACGCCCTTCTCGTCCTGCAGGGGCAGCGCGTCGATGTCGGCGCGCAGCGCGATGGTGGGGCCGTCGCCGCTTCCCACGTCGCAGATGAGGCCCGTGCCGCGCGGGAGCACCGTCGGGGTCAGCCCGGCGGCCACGAGCCGCTCCGCGACCCGCTGGGTCGTGCGGTATTCGGCGAAGGCCAGCTCAGGATGCATGTGCAGGTCGCGGCGGAACGCCACGAGATCCTGCTCGGTCTCCACCAGGAACGCGTCGAGTTCCCCTCGAAGCTCACGCCCCTGCATCAGTCACCATCCCGTCCCGTGCCGTGCGCCGTCGACTACCCGGAAATCACACGGCCAATAGCGCCGTATCGAGTACTTGTCCCAACTGTGGTCGGCTGTTCGATCGGAGCAGCCGTCCGGCGAATCGAGATTGCCGCACACCCGGAGGTCTTCGGGGATCGTCAGCGCGGGGCACGACTCTCGGTCGCCTGTTGAGGACAACCGCCACAGCCCGGATCACAGCGGTCGGCCGTGGAACCTGGCGATGCTCCGACTTTATCCCTCTCACGAGGCTTCGCGCTGACGACTACACCAAAAGTTAGCCGACGGCATGCCCGTAACCATGGACGGTCACGGAGAGTGACAGGTCAACTGACCTGAAAATAGTCACAAGGGATCACTAGATCATGACCCGCGGCCGCCACTCCCAAACGTGGTGACCGATTCCGAATCGCGTCACCTTCAGCCATGGCGATAACACTACCGCGCTGGCTGCATTTGGGAGAATTGCGTGTTTCACTCGCTATATGATCACTAACATCCCGTTCGGGGAGAAGTATGCCGGGTTGAGCATCTTCGAGCCGGGCCAGGGCACCCTGGTGGTCGTACCTTCGCTCTCCCTGCCCCAGGATGAGCTCCGCCGCATCACGGGCGCGCGATGCTACGAGGAGCGTCTGCTCTTCTTGTTGCTGACGCTGCGCGAGCCCGGGGTCGACGTGATCTACCTGTCGTCCGCGCCGATCGATCCGGCCATCGTCGACTACTACTTGGGATTCCTGCCCGATCCGGAGGAAGCCGCCAAGCGGCTCACGCTGATCAGCCTCGATACCCCGGACGCGCAGCCCCTCACCCGGACGTTACTCTCCCGTCCCGATGTCCTGGAGCGGCTGCGCGCCGCGATCGACGGCGACGCCTGGCTGGTCCCCTTCGTGCTGAGCGAGCTGGAGGAACGGCTCGCCTCGCTACTCAGCGTTCCCCTCTACGGCCCGGCCACGTCGCTGGCCTACTACGGCTCCAAGAGCGGCTCCCGGGAGATCGGAGCCGAGGCGGGAGTGCCGATGGCCCGGGGCTTCCGCGACCTCTACACGCTCGCCGAGATCGAGGACGCGATCGAGTCGCTGCCGGGCGAGCGCCTGATCGTCAAGCTGAACGACGCCTACTCCGGCCTCGGCAACGCCATCGTGCCCAGGGGCGACCTGCGGGGCACCAGCTTCGCGGCCGAGGGCGAGACCTGGGCCACCTTCGCCGCCAAGGTGCGCGAGCGCGGCGCGGTCGTCGAGGAGTTCATCGAGCACCGCCCGCTCTACCACCCGAGCGCGCTGGCCCGCATCTCCCCCGGCGGCGACTACGAGGTGGTCGCCACCCACGACCAGGTGCTCGGCGGCCCGAACAACCACGTCTACCAGGGCTGCATGTTCCCGGCCGCGCCGGAGTACCGCTCCGAGGTCGGCGACTGCGCCGGGCGCATAGCCGGAGCGCTGGCGGCCAAAGGCGTGATCGGCCTGTTCGGCATGGACTTCTTCGCCATGAAGACCGACGCCGGCTACGCGGCGCTGCTGTGCGAGATCAACCTGCGCATCGGCGGCACCACCCACCCGTACGGGGCCGCGCTGCTGACGACCGGGGCCACGTACGACCCCGGCACCGGGCTGCTGATGGCCGAGGGCCGGCCCAAGTACTACACGGCCACGGACAACTGCGCGGCCGACTGCCTGCGCGGGCGCACCCCCGGGCAGGTGCTGCGCCAGGCCGAGCGGCTCGGCCTCGGCTTCGACCACGACAGCCGCACCGGCAACGTCTTCCACCTGCTCGGCGCCATCCCCGAGCACGGCAAGCTCGGCTTCACCTCGATCGCCGACTCCCGCGAGCAGGCGGACGAGCTGCACCGCCGGACCCGACGCGCCCTCTGTGGCTGATTCCGCACCGATTCTGTGCATTAATAAACGAAGTCACGTATGGGCTGGAGGGGCGCTCCGGTGAATCCGTACTTCGTCATCAAAGACCCGCGCAGCCGCGCCGGTCTGCGTCTGAGCGCGTCCGCCACGTCCCAGGAGCGGCTGGCCTTCCTCAACGAGGCGAGCAGCCGCATCGGCAGCACGCTCGACCTCCAGCAGACGTGCCGCGAGCTGATGGACGTCGCGATCCCCCGGCTGGCCGACACCGGCGGCGTCATGGTGCAGGAGCGGCTCATCACCGAAGGCGAGTTCCCGGCCCGCGCGAAGGACGGCTCGGCCCTGGTCAGACGCGTGTCCACGGCGGTGGCGACGCACAACCCGTGGGAGTGGGACGACGCGTTCCCGGTCGACGAGGTCTGCGTCTATCCCCCGTACCTGCCGCAGGGGCAGGCCATGGCCACGGGCGAGACCGTGCTCGTGCCCAGGCTGGACCGCACCGTCGGCGAGGAGAACGCACAGGCGTTCCAGCGGCCGATCATCGCCAGGCTGCTGCCCGGGAGCTCCTTCCTCGTGGCGCCGCTGCTCGCCAGGGGCAACGTGCTCGGGTTCCTGGTGCTGCTGCGCCGCGACTGCAGCGAGCCCTTCCAGGAGTCGGACGTCCCGCTGGCCGAGGAACTGGCCGCGCGGACCGCGATCTGCATCGACAACGCCCGGCTCTACGAGCGCGAGCGGCGCACCGCGCTCATGCTGCAGCGCTCCCTCCTGCCGACCGGCCTGCAGCGGTCCCCCGGCCTGGAGATCGCCTACCGCTACCTGCCGGCGAGCGACCTGGCCGAGGTGGGCGGCGACTGGTTCGACGTGATCCCGGTGACCCCGGAGCGCACCGCGCTGGTGGTCGGCGACGTGATGGGCCACGGCATCCGCGCCGCGGCGACCATGGGCCAGCTCCGCACCGCCACCCAGACGCTGGCCAGCCTGGACCTCGACCCGTCCGAGCTGCTGTTCCGGCTCAACCACGTGGCCCAGCAGCTCAGCTCCGACCAGATCGCGACCTGCCTGTACGCGACGTACGACCGCACGTCCGGCAAGATCGCCATGGCCAGCGCGGGACACCTGCCGCCGGTGCTGGTGGAACCCGCCGGGCAGGCCGCGACCGTGCCCGTCGTCCCGGGCCTGCCGCTCGGCGTCGACGTCGAGACGTGGGAGACCTGCACCGTCGACCTGCCTCCGGGCGGCCTGCTCGCCCTCTACACCGACGGCCTGGTGGAGAGCAGGGAGCAGAGCATCGACCAGGGCCTGTCGGGTCTGTGCACGCTGCTCAGCGGTCCGCCCCGGGGGATCGAGCGGATCTGTGACCTGATCATCAACGCGCAGCGGCCGACGGACAAGCGCGACGACATCGCGCTACTGCTCGCCAAGGCCTCCTGATCGGCTCCCGCGCAGACCGCGCCACCCGATGACGCCCAGCACGATCGCCAGCACGATGTTGACGGCGATCAGGATGCCGTGCACCACGTAGAAGCCGGTCTCGTGCCCGTCCTGGAGGTTGAATCCCAGGTTGATCCACTCGAAGATCATGAACGCGGCGAGCGCGATGAGGAATCCAGCGATCTTTCGTGACATGACCATCTCTCTAGCGTCTGAAGCGGATCTTCAGGGGATGTGTCGGCACATGAGCGACAACACGAAGCTACGCTGAGTTCGCGATGTGGATGAAACTGGTGCCAGTCACGGCACTCCTCGTGGCGGTGACCTTCACCGGGGCGGCCCAGGCGTCCCCGGCCCCGACCCAGACCCCGACCCCGCCGCCGGTCGGCGGTGACCTGCTGGCCGGTCGTGGCCTGATCAAGCCCGTCGGGTTCAAGGCGCCCCCGAAGACCAAGGCGACCGCGTACGTGATCGCCGACCACGAGACGGGGCAGGTGCTGGCGGCGAAGGACCCGCACGGCCGCTACCGTCCGGCCAGCACGCTCAAGATGCTCACCGCGGCCACGCTGATCCCCAAGCTCGACAAGACCCTCAAGGTCAGGCCGAGCCGCAACGCCGTCAACCAGGAAGGCAGCGCCGTCGGCCTGCAGACCAGGCCCATCTACACGGTCGACGACCTGTTCAAGGCCCTGATGATGTCGTCCGGCAACGACGCGGCGATGGCGCTGGCCGAGGCGAACGGCGGCCTCGACAAGACCATGCGCGACATGAACGACGAGGCCAAGCGGCTGCAGGCGAACGACACCGTGGCCAAGACCCCCAGCGGCCTGGACAAGCCCGGTCAGAGCAGCTCCGCCTACGACCTGGCGCTCATCGCCAGGTCCGGCCTGTCCGACAAGGACTTCCGGCGGTACGTGAGCACCAAGACGGCCAAGTTCCCCGCGCCGAAGAAGTGGTACGAGATCAGCAACCACAACAAGCTGCTCTGGCGCTACAAGGGCATGATCGGGGTCAAGAACGGCTGGACGACGAAGGCGCAGAGCACGTTCGTCGGCGCGGCCACCCGCGACGGCCACACGATCATCGTGTCGATCATGAAGCACGAGGGCTACTTCTGGGAAGAGGTGGCCGACCTGCTCGACTGGGGCTTCGCCGCCCGGGGCAAGGCGACGCCGGTCGGCCGGCTCGTCGACCCGCTGCCCGACGAGCCGGTCCAGCAGGCGGCGCCGGTCGCCACGTCCCACGCCACTCCGTCGCCCAGCCGGAAGCCGATGATGGACGCGGCCGCGTCCGAGCAGGACGCGAGCACGCGCACGATGGGTTCCGTGGTGATCGGCGGCGGGCTGCTGTTCGGGCTGGTCTGGCTCGGCTACGGCATCCGCCGCAGGCGCAGGAGGCTATGACGGCCCGGCCGGCTCCGGCGTGCCCGCCGAGGGCACGGGCGAGGGCGCGGGCGGCGGAGCGCCTCCGGCCGTGGCGGTCCACGCGGCCACGTACAGGATGAGCCGGGTGGAGAAGTTGATCCACAGCAGCAGGCCGACCATGACCGCGAACGCGCCGTAGATCGGGTTCGACAGCGTCCTGGCGAGCAGCAGCGAGGCGAGCTGCTTGAGCACGCCGAACCCGATCGCGCCGAGCAGCGCTCCCCGGGCGAGCACCCGGAACGGCTGGACGGGCCTGGCCACCCAGCCCAGCGCGATCATGAACAGCACCCAGTCGGCGGCGACGCTGCCCGCCAGGCCGACGAGCCCCGTCAGCACCGTCACCACCGGCGAGCTGCCGCCGAACAGGAAGTTCGCCACCATCGTGGTGGCCTGCGTCGCCAGCCCGCCGACCAGCACCGACACGATGAGCGTCACGCCCAGCATGAGCAGCGACGCCAGGTCGCGCAGCTTGGCCCTGACGAACGAGAACGCCGGCGAGGTGGTCATGGAGATCTCGCGCAGCGCCCCGCGCAGCGCGTCCACCGCCCCGAGCCCCGCGTACAGCAGGCCCAGGAGGCCGATGACGCCCGCGGTCGTCTTGGCGTCCTTGATCGCCGTCAGGTCGAGCTGCCCCGCCAGGCCGGGCAGCCGCTCGGTGATCGCCGTCTCCAGCGCCCCCGCCACCGTCGCGCTGACCGTCACCACATACCCCAGCAGCGCGAACGCCAGCGCGATCAGCGGGAAGAAGGACAGGAACGCGAAGTACGTCACCCCGCCCGCCAGCCGGTCGCCGGACTGCGCCTGGTAGCGCTGGACGGTCTTGATGAGGTGGTCGACGG
Organism: Nonomuraea sp. NPDC054003; assembly: GCF_055585125.1. Lineage (NCBI taxonomy): Bacteria > Bacillati > Actinomycetota > Actinomycetes > Streptosporangiales > Streptosporangiaceae > Nonomuraea > Nonomuraea sp. NPDC054003. The sequence goes on along the minus strand of NZ_JBVJKR010000011.1, from coordinate 180,819 downwards.
ACGGCCTGCGCACGCGCCAGCCTTCCACCATCCGCCTGGCCCGGTTCTTGATGGACCGGATCCGCTCGGTCAGGCTCACACTCACGCCCCAGACCTGCCCTGGAGCCGACGTTCGTATCCTTTCGGCGATCATTCCGCGCCGGGGGATTTCCCGTTGGACGGACCTCTCAGGGACCTGGCGGGCCTTTGTCGATCTTCGGCGGATTGCAGGCGGCGGAGACCGTGCGCAGCGACGACTTCCGCGGCCTCCGCCTCCTGCGGCGCCGTCTGGGCGACCGGATGAAAGCGGGGTTCGTCCTCTACTGCGGGCCCGAGTCGCTGAGCTTCGGTGACGGCATGGCCTGCCTGCCCGTCTCCGCGCTGTGGACCACTCCGGCTTGACACGGGCCGCAGGGCGGGAAACTGGAAGGGTGACCACCGAGAAGGGCTCTCCGCCGCCCATCAGCCCCTCCATCATCGTGCTGACGCTGGCGCGCCGGGTCGAGACCGAGCTCGGCGCCGCTCTCGCGCCGCTCGACCTCACCGTCACCCGGCTCGGGCTGCTCGGGCACATCGCCGCCGTGCCGGGCGTGTCGTTCAGCGACCTGGCGCGCATGTCGGGCACCGCCGTGCAGAGCGTGCACTCCGCGGTGAAGGCCCTGGTCGCCGCCGGCCTCGTACGCGACAGCAACGCCCGCGCCGGCTCGGCGTCCACGATCGAGCTGACCCCCGAGGGGCGGCGGCTCCTGGCGGCGGCCGAGCAGGTCATCGGCGACGTCGACGACCTGCTGTTCGGGCCGTCGGCGGACCCGATCCAGCGACAGCTCGCCGCCGCCATCCGCGCCGCCTTCGCCTCCTGACGCGCGTTATGCCGCTGGTCGATGGCGGGGTCCGTGCGGCGGTCGCGCTCAGCTGCAACGAGAGATGAGTCGGTACGCGCGAAGGTCGCCTTGAAATATTCGCCTAGACGAATGTATTCTCCATGGCATGACCGAGAACATCGAACGAATCGTTGCCGCATCGCCTGCCCGCGTCTGGGAGCTCTGGACGACCGCGGAGGGCATCTCGTCGTGGTGGGCGCCAGAGGGCTTCCGCACTGACGTCACGAAGCTTGACCTCACGCCGGGCGGTGAGCTGGTCTACACCATGACGGCGGTGGCGCCGGAGCAGATCGCCTTCATGGAGCAGCACGGGATGCCGCTCTCGACCGAGTCCCGCAAGTACTTCACCGAGATCGCCGAACCTCACCGTCTCGCCTACCAGTCGGTTGTCGACTTCGTGCCCGACCATGAGCCGTACGAGCATCTGACGGTCGTCGAGCTCTCGTCCGTCGAGGGCGGCACGCGTATCGTCATGCAGGTCGAGCGGATGCATGACGAGGTGTGGACGCAGCGGCTGCTCGCGGGGCGCGCCAACGAGCTGGACAATCTGGCGGCCCTCGTCGCGGAGAGCTGAATGAGCGAGGGCATCCAGCCCATGCTCGCGGCGATCGCCGAGCCCACACGGTTCCGCATCGTGGAGCTGCTGTCGACGCGCGCGTGTACGGTCGGCGAAGTCGCCGAGGGCATCGGCGCGCTGCAGCCTCAGACGACCAAGCACATCCAGGCGCTCGAGGCTGCCGGCGTCATCCGGGTGCACAAGCTCGGGCGCAGGCGGGTCGCTCGACTCGACCGCGCATCCATGTCCATGCTCTCGTCGTTCTTCGGGCGGCTCGCCGTGCCCGACCCGGATGACGCCGTGCTTGAGAGCTACGAGGCGTCGATCGGGCGGGAGGAGGCTCGCCGGCCTGGCGACGACGGTGCCCGTGTCCTCACCTTCGAGCGGAAGCTGCCGTTTCCCGCGGCGGTGGTGTGGGATGCCTGGACCGACGCCGAGCAGGCCGCACAGTGGTGGGCGCCTCGTCATTTCCACGTCGACGTGTTCGACATCGCGCCGCAGGAGGGCACGCCGATCCGCTTCGTGCTGCACGAGGGGGATGGGGCGACTTACGAGTCCGTGGGCCGGGTCGTGGAGGTGCGGCCGCGCCGGCAACTGGTGTTCACGCTCGCCCCGGTCGACGCCACCGGAGTGCCGCTCTTCTCGGCCCGTCACACAGTGTCGCTGACAGAGGAGGACGGGATGACGACGGTCCGCCTCCGTATCGTGGTGTCCGAGGTCCGCGCTGAGGCGGCCCCGATGACCGCAGGGCTTGAGCCGGGGTGGAACCAGCTGCTCGACGGTCTGCGACGCTCGCTCGCCGCACGTTGACGGCTCGGTACGGTCGAGGAGGTGTGACGTGGCGACGATCGACGACGTTCGCGCACTCGGCTCCAAGCTCGGGCCTTCCTCCCGGGCTACGTGTGCAGCCGTCCGAAGTTCCGGGTCAGGCAGGTCGTCGACGTCGTTCTCCCTCGATGGACCCGTCAGGGGCTTGGATTCCCGCCTGAGGAGTGCGCGGCGTTCCCACGGGGTGCGCGCCCCCTTCGCGTATCCGCCGGAGGGGCGTCGTGCGTGCATCTGTGCTGTGCCCGCACGAACGGAGAGACCCCTGATGGGTCGCCACCGATACAAGCGCACCCCCGACCAGCCGCCTGCGCACCGCGAGCGGGAGGTGCCCGTGGTGCTCCCGCACGTCGTGATGACGATCGCCGACGACGGAGCCATGACCGTGACAGTCGATGGGCAGACGTAAGCGCTGGAGCCGTATGCGCCGCCGTGGAGTCAGGAAGCGTTCGCCGTGCTCATCGACCAACTCCTGAACCTGCGGCAGTGCCCGATCCGCGTCGAGGTCCGCGAAGCAGACGGCACCGGTCGTCCATGCCCGGCGATGACACGCGCCTGGTGACGTATCTCTCGGCCGTGGGCGCAGGTTCACTTCCGGCCTCAGGACATCAACCGACTTCTGCTGCCCGTCCCCTGCCAGGAAACCCCGATCCCAACGCCTCTGGGCAGGGAGGGGCGACAGCTCCTGGGAGGGCGCCCGAGCTGTGGAGGCGCGGACCTTTCGCGCGCCGGAGGCGCGCTTGGGAAGGACAGCCTGAGCTGGTCGCCGCGAAGCGGCTGTCGGCGAAGCCCTTGTCGCGCCGGAGGCGCTTGATGGTTTGGGCCGGGGCGTCGCGGAGCGACCGGGGGGTGAAGCGCCGGAGGCGCCCCGGGAAGAGCGGTGGGGTGCCGGCTAGGCGCCTGGGAGGAAGCCGACCCGGTCGCGGACTTCGGCCATGGTGCGCCGGGCCACCGCACGGGCGCGCTCCGCGCCCGAAGCCAGCATCCGGTCCAGCTCGGCCTCGTCGGCCAGCAGCTTCTCGGTGCGCTCGCGGATCGGGGTGAAGGCGTCGATGACCGCTTCGGCGACGTCCTTCTTGAAGGTCCCGTAACCCTGCCCGGCGTAGCGGGCGACCAGGTCGGGGATCGGCGTGCCGGTCAGCGCGGACTGGATGCGCAGCAGGTTGGAGATCCCCGGCTTGGCCTCCTCGTCGAAGCGGACCTCGGTCTCGGTGTCGGTGACCGCCCGCATGATCTTCTTGCGCAGCGGCCCCGGCTGCTCCAGGACGTCCAGGATGCCCGCGGGGCTGGAGGAGGACTTGGACATCTTGGCCGACGGGTCCTGCAGGTCGGTGATCTTCTCGACCTCTTTGAGAATGAACGGCTCGGGGATCGTGAAGGTGTCGCCGAAGCGGTGGTTGAAGCGCTGGCCGAGGTCGCGGGTGAGCTCCAGGTGCTGCTTCTGGTCGGCGCCGACGGGCACGCTGTTGGCCTGGTAGAGCAGGATGTCGGCGGCCTGCAGGATCGGGTAGGTGAACAGGCCGACGCTGGCCGCGCTCTCCCCGAACTTGGCCGACTTGTCCTTGAACTGCGTCATCCGCGCGGCCTCGCCCATGCCGGTCTGGCAGTTGAGTATCCAGGCCAGCTCGGAGTGCTCGCGGACGTGGGACTGCACGAACACGGTGGAGCGTTCCGGATCGAGCCCGGCGGCGAAGAGCTGGGCCGCGGCGACGCGGGTGCGGCGGCGCAGCGCGGCGGGCTCGGTGGGCACGGTGATCGCGTGCAGGTCCACCACGCAGTAGAAGGCGTCGTGGGTCTCCTGCAACGTGACCCATTGACGAACCGCACCCAGGTAGTTGCCCAGGTGGAAGGAGTCCGCGGTGGGCTGGATGCCGGAGAGAACACGAGGTCTGGCCATGACAGGTAATTGTGTCAGGTATCGGCTTCGGGCGGCGACTCCACGACAGGGCGGCGTTTCACCCGCACCTTGGCGATCCGGCGGCCGTCGAGCTCGATGACGGTCAGGTCGAAGCCGCTCGCCTCGACGACGTCGTTCACCTCGGGCACGTGCCCGAGCATCGCCATGACGAAGCCGGCCAGCGTCTCGTACGGGCCGTCGGGCAGGCGGATGCCGGTCTCGTCGGCGAAGTCGTTGAGGTTGGTGAGCCCGTCGATCTCCATCACTCCGGCGGGCAGGATCACGGACTGGTCCTCGACGTCGTACTCGTCCCTGATGTCGCCGATGAGCTCCTCGACCAGGTCCTCCATGGTGACGATGCCCGCGGTGCCGCCGTACTCGTCGATGACGATGCACATGTGCTGGCCCTCGTCGCGCATCTCGGAGAGCGTGTTGAGCAGCCGCTTGGACGCGGGCACGAACTTGGCCGGCCGGATCGGCACCAGCTCGCTGAGCGGCTCGGTGCGGCCGGTGAGCACGGGGTCGAGCAGGTCCCTGACGTGCACGAAGCCGATGACCTCGTCGTAGGACTCGCGGTAGACGGGGAAGCGCGAGTGGGGCAGCGCGGCGGCCAGCACCGCCGCCTCGGCCAGCGGCGTGTCGGCCTCCATGAACTCGACCTCGGTGCGCGGCAGCATGAGCTCGCGGAGCTGGCGCTTGCCTGCGGCGAACACCTCGGCGATCAGGTTGCGCTCGTCGGGGGTCAGCTCGGCGTGGCCGACGACCATGTCGCGCAGTTCCTCGGTGGTGACCTCCTCGCGGTCGGCCTGCGGGTTGCCGCCGAGCAGCCGGACGACGCCGTCGGTGGACTTGGACAGCGCCCAGATGACGGGCCGCGACAGGGCGGCGAGGCGGTCGAGGAACGGGGCGACGACCAGCGACAGTCCTTCGGCCCGCTGGAGCGCGAGTCGTTTGGGGGCGAGTTCTCCGAGCACGAGGGAGACGTACGAGATGGCCAGGGTGACGAGCACCAGGGCGAGCACGCCGGCGATGGCGACGGGCACGCCCCAGCGTTCGAGCAAGGGGCTGAGCTGCCCGCTGAGCCGGTCGGCGCCGAACGCGGCCGAGAGCATGGTGGCGACGGTGACGCCGATCTGCACGGCCGACAGGAAGCGGTTCGGGTCGCGGGCGAGCTTGGCCACGCGTTCGCCGCGGCGGCCTTGTTGGGAGAGCTTGCGCACCTGGCTCTCGCGTAGCGAGACCATGGCTATCTCGGCGGCGGCGAAGAACCCGCCGATCAGGATGAACAGCAGGACCACGGCGATGTTGGCCGCGACGGTGTCAAACATGGTGGTTGGCAGCGTATACGGGCCTCTTGCCGCGTATGCTGAACGGCAAGCCGTACAAAATCAAACATATTCGAACTGGAGTCAACATGAGGCTGCTGGTCACCGGAGGGGCAGGATACGTCGGCAGCGTCGTCGCGGCGCAGCTCGTGGAGGCGGGCCACGAGGTCGTCGTGCTCGACGACCTGTCCACCGGCCACGCGGACGCGGTGCCGGACGGCGCGACGTTCGTGCGGGCCTCGATCGAGAACGCGGGGCCGGCGCTCGACGGCGTCGACGCGGTGCTCCACTTCGCCGCCAGGTCGCTGGTCGGCGAGTCGGTGGAGAAGCCCGGACTCTACTGGGCCCACAACCTCGGCGGCACGCTGGCGCTGCTGGAGGCGATGCACGAGCGCGGCGTCCGCAAGATCGTGTTCTCCTCGACCGCGGCCACGTACGGCGAGCCCGAGCAGTCGCCGATCAGGGAGAGCGACCCCACGCGCCCGACCAACCCGTACGGCGCCTCCAAGCTGGCCGTCGACACCGCGCTGACGGCCTTCGCCGGGCTACGCGGGCTGGGCGCGGTCAGCCTGCGCTACTTCAACGTGGCCGGCGCCTACGGCCGCTACCGCGAGCGTCACGCGGTGGAGACCCACCTCATCCCGAACGTGCTCAAGGTGGCCACCGGCGAGCGCGAGTCGGTCAGCGTGTTCGGCACCGACTACCCGACGCCCGACGGCAGTTGCGTGCGCGACTACGTACACGTCGCCGACCTGGCCAGGGCCCATCTGCTGGCGCTCGGCGCCTGCCGGGAGGGCGAGCACCAGATCTACAACCTGGGCAACGGCACGGGGTTCTCGGTGCTGGAGGTGATCGAGGTCTGCCGCGAGGTCACCGGCCACGAGATCCCCGCCGTCGTCGGCCCGCGCCGGGCCGGCGACCCGGCCGTCCTGGTGGCCTCGTCGCAGCGGATCCAGCGTGAGCTGGGCTGGAAGCCGGAGCGCACCGAGCTGCGGGACATCGTCGTGGACGCCTGGGAGGCGCTTTCCGGGATTTGACCCCTATCGGCGGTCGATATGTGCTGTGATACCGAAATGTGAGGAGCTTTTCACCAAGGGTGACGAAGGTACTCTTCGGCGCCGTGCTCGTGGCGGGTTGCGCGACGGCCGCGGCCGGAGTGGTGTTCGCCACGCCGAAGCCCGTGCCGGAGCCCGTGCCGGCCATACCGGCGTCCTCGGCGAGCTGCCCGGCGCCTACCGGAGAGTGACCCGGGCGCGCGCCCGCACGGACGCGCGCCTTCTCGTGGTACGGATCAGATCAGGCCCAGCGACTTGACCGCGTCGCGCTCCTCGGCGAGCTCCCGCACCGAGGCATCGATGCGCTCACGGGAGAACGCGTCGATCTCCAGCCCCTGGATGATCTCGAACCTGCCGCCGGCCGCCCGCACCGGGAACGACGACACCAGGCCCTCGGGCACCCCGTAGGAGCCGTCGGAGACGATCGCGGCCGAGGTCCACTCGGTGCCGTTGACCCAGTCGTAGACGTGGTCGATGGCGGCGTTGGCGGCCGAGGCCGCGGAGGACGCGCCGCGGGCCTCGATGATGGCCGCGCCGCGCTTGGCGACGGTCGGGATGAACGTGTCGCGCAGCCACTCCTGGTCGACCTGCTCGGCGGCGACCTTGCCGCCCACCTCGGTGTGGAACAGGTCGGGGTACTGGGTGGCGGAGTGGTTGCCCCAGATGGTCATGTGCTTGATCTCGGTGACCGGCACCTGGAGCTTGGCGGCCAGCTGCGAGATCGCGCGGTTGTGGTCGAGGCGGGTCATCGCGGTGAACCGGTCGGCCGGCACGTCGGGGGCGTGCTGCTGGGCGATGAGCGCGTTGGTGTTGGCGGGGTTGCCGACGACGAGCACCCGGATGTCGTCGGCGGCGTGGTCGTTGATGGCCTTGCCCTGCGGCCCGAAGATGCCGCCGTTGGCGCCGAGCAGGTCGCCGCGCTCCATGCCGGCCTTCCGCGGCATGGCGCCGACCAGGAGGCCGACGCTGGTGCCGTTGAACGCCACGTTGGGATCGTCGGTGATCTCGATGCCGGACAGCAGCGGGAAGGCGCAGTCGTCGAGCTCCATGGCGGTGCCCTCGGCGGCCTTGACCGCCTGCGGGATCTCCAGCAGGCTCAGCTTGACCGGGACGTCAGGCCCGAGTAGCTGGCCCGACGCGATGCGGAACAGCAGCGCGTAGCCGATCTGTCCGGCAGCACCGGTGACGGTCACCTTGACGGGCGTGGCCATGGCCTTTCCCCTAACTCGCAAGCTGATGCGTTGACTTTCGGATGTTACCCGGTCGTCATTCGCAGGCTTCCATCGCGGGCACCTTCGTCTCCGGCTCGAACTCCACGTTGCCGAAGTGTTTCGCGAGCAGCTCCTTGACCACGCCCTTGCGGTAGAGGTCGGCCAGCACGCCGGAGATCGCCTTGCACGTCCGCGCGTCGCCCTTGCGCAGGCCGACGCCGTAGCGCTCGTCGCTGAGCCCGGCGCCGAGCAGGCGGAAGCGCACGTTCTCCCGGCCGGCGAACCCGGCCAGGATGAGGTCGTCGCCGGGCACCGCGTCCACGGTGCCGTCGAGCAGCATGTTCATGCATTCGGCGTAGTTGCCTGCGGGCACCGGGTGGACCTTCACCTTGTCCTGCACGGCGCCCACCGACGGACTGTTGACCGCGCAGATCTTCTTGCCCTTCAGGTCGCCGAGCGAGTCGATGGGGCCCCGGTGGACCAGCACGTCCCGGTGGGCCAGGTAGTAAGGGCCGGCGAAGGCGACCTCGGGGTCGTCGACGATCGAGTAGGTGGCCACCACGAGGTCCACGCTGCCCTCGGCCAGCGCGCGGACCCTGGTCGCCGGGGAGACGGCGACGAACTCGACGTCCCGGGCCCCCAGCCCTTCGGCGACGCGGCGGGCCACGTCGACGTCGAAGCCCTCGAACGCGTCGCCGCGCCGCAGCCCGACGCCCGGCAGGTCGGCCTTGACCCCGATCACGATCTTCCCGGTCGCGGCCACCTTCTCGGCGACGCTCGCGTACGAGGGCGGCAGCGGGTCCTCCGTGGAGCCGGGATCCGGGCCGAGGGCGTTCAGCGGCCAGCCCTTGACCACCGTCATCGCGGCGATCGTCGCGACCACGGCCAGCGCGGCGGCGAACGCCACCCACCACTTCGCCCGTCCCCGCTTCCTGGGCGGCGCGGGCGCCTGACCGCCTCCGGCCTCCCGCGTCGGGACCCCGACGCCCTGCGCGCCCGTGCCGCCATGGGCCGGAAGACCCTGCGCGCCCGTGCTCCCCTGAGTTCCGTGCGCGCCCGTGCCTTGCGCCGGTCCGTACGTCCCCGTAACCCCCGGAGTCCCGTACGCGCCCGTACCTGAGCTGTCGTGACCCTGGACCGCGCCGGCGGCGGCGTGGCCGGGCGGGTCCTGCGCGCCCGTGCGGCCGGAGACGGCGGGGAAGCCGGTGACGGCCGAGGCCGTGCCCGGGGCGGGGACCGAGACGCGGCTGAACGGGGTGGTGTCGTCGCCGGCCACCTGCACCCCCCGGGTCAGCAGCGCCGTGGACGCCCCCACCGTCTCGGGCTGCCCGAGCAGCCGCAGCAGGATCTGGTCGGCGGACGGCCGGTCGGCGGCCGACTTGGACAGCGCCCCCCGCACCACGCCGCGCAGCGGCTCCGGCATCATCCCCACGTCCACCTCGTGGGTGAGGATCCGGTTGAGCACGGTCGCGATCGAGTTGCCCTCGAACACGGCGACCCCGGTGGCCGCGAACGCGATCGTCGCCCCCCACGCGAACACGTCGGTGAACGGCCCGATCTCCTCGCCGGCGATCTGCTCGGGAGCCATGTAGGCGGGGGTGCCGATGGCCCGGCTGGTGATCGTCCCGGTCGAGTCGATGATGCGGGCGATGCCGAAGTCGACCACCCGCGGCCCGTCGGCGGCGATGAGGACGTTGTCGGGCTTGAGGTCGCGGTGGATGATCGAGGCGTGGTGGATGGCGGTCAGCGCGGTGGCGGTGCCGATGGCCAGCCGGTCGAGCACGGTGCCGGTGAGCGGCCCGTCGGTCTCGACGATCTCGCGCAGCGCCCGCCCGTCGATGTACTCGCTGGCGATGTATGGAGTGTCGCCGTCGAGGTCGGCCTCCATCACCCTGGCGGTGCAGAACGACGCCACCCGCTTGGCCGCCTTCAACTCACGGGCGAAGCGGGAGCGTGCGCTCTTGTCGCCGGTGAATTTCACGTGCAGCAATTTGACGGCGGCCCGCTCGCCGTGCTGGTCGACTCCGAGAAAGACGATGCCCTGCCCGCCCTCGCCGATCCTTCCGGTCAGCCGGAACGAACCCAGCTGGGTGGGATCGCCGGCCACGAGCGGCGAGATCTGCGGCATTCCACTTCCCCACGTGTCCAATGAAGCCCGACGAGGCAAACTTTACGACGTTGCGGAACTTCCCAGAGAACCGTTAACCGTTCGTGACGTCACGTTTCGCGGACACATTCACCTGTCGCAGGCCGACCGGAGGTGGAACTCCCAGCTGGACTCGCCGAAGAGCGGGTCTTCACCGGAGGAACTCGTGGTCTGGCTCCCCCACCAGCGCTCCACCCGCAGCACCAGTTCGGGGACCGTCGCCTGGGCCCGGTCGCAGTCGACGACCTCCAGGCCGAGCGTCATCGAGAGCTTCTCCCCGGAGCCGACGGTCACGGGAAAGGCGGGGCTCTCGACCTCGGCGAGCCGGATCCCGTCCGCGCGCAGGCCCACACCGGTGACGGTGACGGGGAACCAGCCGTCGTTGACGACCGTGTGCCGCAGCCGCATGCTCGTGTACCGGATCCGGTCGGCGTCGTCGCTGAGCACGGAGATGTGGGGGTCAGGTGCGCCGTGCGTCAGCCTGGGCACGGCCAGCCCGCTGACCGACGCGCCCAGCACCAGCAGCACCACGGCAGCGAGGGCGCCGAACGCGGCACTCATCCGCCGGACCTCGCGCTTACCGGCCGTCCCCGCGCTGTGATCCAGCCGGTCCCACACGTCGTCGGATATCACTCATGCACCCCTGTCACCTCGATGGGCATTCTGCTACTTTCTCCCGGGGTGACGAGGGGTATTTCGTGGGGTTAATTCTTTTTCTGGTGTTCCTGGCGGTCGCGGTCCCGCTCACACTCCGTGCCCAATCCGGGCCGGTGACCCGGGAGGCGATGAACCGTTTCTCCCGCGTACACCAGGTTGAAGTCACTCCTTACAACGGCACGGCGATTCTGCGTTATCTGCATGTCACACAAGGTCTGATGTGGGCCGGAATGGGCGTCGGATTCGCCGTCATGTTCGCGCAGGCCCCCGGAGAATCGTTCACCGTCAGCCCTTTCTGGCCGGTCACCGGATGGTTCTGCGGTTTCGCCGCGGCCGAAATGGTGCTGGCTCGCCGGGGCGGGCCTCTGGGGCGTCCGCTCGGCCTGCGGCTGGCGCCGCCGCGGGCGACCGGGCTGTGGGTGTTCGCCGCCATGGTGTCCGGCGCGATCGCGCTGGCCTCCGTGCTGCGCTCGTTCCGGACCGAGGTGGATCTCGCCGAGCGCGGCTGGGCGGTGTTCACGCTCGCCGTGGTGCTGACGGTGAACCTACTCGTCATGGGGCTGCGGCGGCGGCCGCTCCGCGCGGGGCCCGCCGACCTGGTGTCCGCCGAGCTGGCCATGCGGTCCCGGTCCGCGCGCCTGCTGCTGGCCGGCGGGACGATCGTGGCGATCTGGTCGGCGCCAGGTGGCGGCTGGTCCTCCGATCCGGAGATCATCCGCTCGCTTCTCAGCCTCGTCGTGTCGCTGCTGGCCTTCTCCATGGCGCTGCCGCCCGAACGCCTCACCCAGGCGGGCCGGCCGCTCCGGTGGCAGGTGGTCGCCGCCGTGCTGCTCACGCCCGTCCTCGCGGCCGGCTGGAACGCCGCCGCCGTCGAGCCGGACGAGCAGCCGAAGTCGCCTCTCACCGAGCCCTACGCCAACGCGGCCCTGTTCGCCTACGTCACCCCGGGTAGCCCATGGGAGATCGCCACGATGCCGGACGGCCGCGAACCGGACGACGAGTGGGACGAGAGCACCTGGGACTTCGGCGGGTTCTCGCTGGACAGGGCCGTCACCCGGCTCGCCACCGGCGACGGAGGCAGGCAGGAGGGGCCGCTGGCGCTCAGCGGCGACGGCCACCACGTCGTCTACCTCGACTCCGTCACGGACCGCCTGGTCGTCCAGCACCTGTCAGAGGCCACCCGGCGCGACCTCACGGGGCCGCTGCCCGCCCACGCCGTCCCCCGGCCGCTCCTCTCCCACCACGGCCGCCTCGCGGCGCTGGTCTCCGCCACCGGGACCGAGCTGGTCGACACCGCCACGGGTGACAGGACCGCCCTGCCCGGCGTCAGGCGCGTGCTCGGCCTCGGCCCGTACGGCGTGGTCGGCACCACCGGCCACCGCGCCCTGCCCGGCGCGCCCGGCACCGAGCTGGTCACCCTGGACCCGCGGGGCCGGGTGCGCGGCCGGGCGCCCTTCGACCCCACCCTCCCAGCCCTGGCCACCCAGGACGGACGCTCCCTGATCGTGTTCACGGACGACGAGGCCGTCACCATGGACGCGCGCACGGGCCGGGTGACCGATCGGGCGGCGTTGAAGCTGCCCCGTCACCACGGCCCGCCGGAGCCGCTGGGCTGGTCGGCGGAGGGCAGGCTCGCCGTGCTGATCGAGCCCGACGGCGACGACGGCCACTACCACCTGGTCGACCCGGGCACCGGCAGGTCGAGCCCGATGAAGGGTGTCATGGACAAGCTCGACCACGGCGTGTTCGGGCTGATCCCGTGAGCGCGCTCTGGCGGCTGTGCGTGGCCGCGGCGGCGGCGCTCGCCGCGGCGTGGCTGATCTACGGCGGCGGCCCGCCGCCGGTGGAGTTCCTGAGCCCGGAGCCGGCCCCGCCGGCCACCCCCGCCCCGGCCGCGGTGAAGCTGACCGGGCCCGCGCCCGCCCCCGTCCGGTACGCGTACGAGCCGCACTGCAACGACGGGACCGACGGCTGCCGGCACCACATCCTGGTGTCGGCGACGGGTCAGCAGTGGTGGGTGGAGGGCGCCCACGACGACGCCCCGTTCGCGCTCTCCTCCGACGGCACCCTGGTCGTCCACCCGTTGGGCGACCGGTTCGTCGCCAGGGACCTGACCACCGGCACGGTCACGAAACTGCCCGTCAAGACGGAGGAATCGGTCGGGGAGATCTTCGGCGCCCAGCAGCCGCTGCTCTCCCTCGACGGCCGCCACCTGCTCGTCCGGCACGACCACCTGGACGAGGACGTCGAGGTCGTGCTGGAGCGCCCGATGATCGTCGACATCCGGCGCGGCACCGTGCGCCGCCTGCCGAAGGGCGAGCGGGTCGCCGGCTGGACCACCGAAGGGCTCGCCCTGGTGACCGACCACCCCGCCCGCGACCTGCCCGGCTATGCCACCTCTGCCGCGTACGTGATCCGCCCCCCCGGCGGCCGGGTGGTGCGGCGCTTCACCGTGCCCGGCAACCTGGCCCACGGCCTGCCGTCACCGTCGGCCCGCACGCTGGCGACGCTCGCGAAGGAGATCGCCCCGCACGACGTGGTCAGCACCGGCATCCTGCTGACCGGCACCGAAAACGGAAAGACCCTCCGCACGATCGTGCCGCGGCTCCCGGAGGGCCTGCGGGCCGACGCCCTCATCCGCTGGGAAGGTGAGGACGCCCTGCTCGTCCGGGCCGAGGACCGTCACGGCAAGATCTCCTACCACGTCGTGGACCTCGCCACCGGGGCCGCACGGGACCTCCGCGTCGCCATGGCCCCGGTCTCCGACTACATGCTCGCCCCGGCGGAGCTCTCGGTGCTGATCGGGTCGGTCCGCTAGTAGGCCAGCGCCTTCGCCTTGTACGAGGCGCGCAGGAACGGGTTCTTGAACTTCGGGTACGCGACCGTCGACGGGTCGCCGTCGGAGGTGTAGCGCATGTCGGGGTTGGCCTTCAGCCAGTCGAGCCAGGCCGTCGAGCAGAACTGCGCGCAGTCGCCCTTCTTGTCCATCGCCCTGATGCGCGGGATGCCCAGTGCGTCGAACGACTTGCTGAACGGCGACGCCGCGGGCGTGTAACCGGCCAGGAAGACGCCCTGGTGGTGGTACGACTTGCCGCGCGCCGCCCACTCCTTCTTGCGCGGCTGCACCCCGTACGGGAGCGCGATCGTCACCGGCTTGACCCCGGCCAGCTCGTTGATCTCCTTGCCGATCGAGCCGATCTGCTCCTCGACCTGGTCGTGCGTGCGGGCGCGCAGGTTGTAGTGGTCGCGGGTGTGGTTGCCCAGGTCGAAGCCGTTCGACTTGAGCCACAGCAGCGTCTGCGCCTGCTCCTCGCGGACGTGCTTGCCGAACATGTCGCGGGTGATGTAGAAGGTCGCGACCGGGCGGAAGCCGGAGTGCTTGGCGGCCACCTCGCGCATGATGGCGACGGCGGTGTTCGCCTTGGGCGTGCCCATCGCGTCCAGCGTGAGCTGGGACGGGGAGGAGTCGTCGAAGGTGAGCACCACCGGGTGCTTGCCGGCCGGGATGTCGATCTTCCCGGTGACGAACTCGGCCGCGGTGACCGGCACGTAGTTCTCCTTGGCCAGCCGTTCGAGCTCGGTGCGGAACTGGGCGGGCGTGCGGTCGTCGGTGGTCCCCGGCTTGTCGACGATCCGGTGGTACATGAGAACCGGGACCTGGCCCAGCTCGTTGGCCTTGACGGCCGCGGCCGCCTTCGCCTGGGCGGCCTTGAACAGCTGCTGCTTGGCGGCGCTGTCGGCCTTGGCGTCCTTCACCTGGGTGACCGGCTCGGAGCCGCACCCCGACACGATCACGGCGACCGCGACCGCACCCACGCCACCGATGAAACGCAGTCGCATTCGAACCCCCCGAGACGCGCACGACTGTTATGGAGGGCTCTTACCCAGCTGATCAACCGCGGCGCACCAAGGGATCGTCCGGGAAGCGGAAAGGGCCGCCCGGAGGCGGCCCTTCACGTGAGACGGCGGTCAGGCCATCTTCTTCTTCAGGTTCTCGTCCAGGGCCGCGAGGAAGTCCTGGGTCGTGAGCCACGCGGCGTCGCCGCCGACCAGGAGCGCGAGGTCCTTGGTCATCTGGCCGCCCTCGACCGTCTCGATGCAGACCCGCTCCAGCGTGTCGGCGAACTCGGTCACCGCGGGGGTGTTGTCGAGCTTGCCGCGGTGGGCGAGGCCACGGGTCCACGCGAAGATCGAGGCGATCGGGTTGGTGGAGGTGGGCTTGCCCTGCTGGTGCTGGCGGTAGTGGCGGGTCACGGTGCCGTGCGCCGCCTCGGCCTCGACGGTGCGGCCGTCGGGCGTCATGAGCACGGAGGTCATCAGGCCGAGCGAGCCGAAGCCCTGCGCCACCGTGTCGGACTGGACGTCGCCGTCGTAGTTCTTGCACGCCCAGACGTAGCCGCCCTCCCACTTGAGCGCGGCGGCGACCATGTCGTCGATCAGGCGGTGCTCGTAGGTGATGCCGGCCTTCGCGAAGTCGTCCTTGAACTCGCTCTCGAACACCTCGGCGAAGATGTCCTTGAAGCGCCCGTCGTAGGCCTTCATGATCGTGTTCTTGGTCGACAGGTAGACCGGGTAGTTGCGGTCCAGGCCGTAGCGCATGGAGGCGCGGGCGAAGTCGCGGATCGACTCGTCCAGGTTGTACATCGCCATCGCGACGCCCGAGCCCGGGAAGTCGTACACGTCGAGCTCGATCGGCTCGGAGCCGTCCTTCGGGGTGAAGGTGAGGGTGAGGGTGCCCTCGCCCGGCACCTTCAGGTCGGTGGCGCGGTACTGGTCGCCGAAGGCGTGACGGCCGACGACGATCGGCTTGGTCCAGCCCGGGACGAGCCGCGGCACGTTGGACATGATGATCGGCTCGCGGAAGATGACGCCGCCGAGGATGTTGCGGATCGTCCCGTTGGGGGACTTCCACATCTGCTTGAGGCCGAACTCCTCGACCCGCGCCTCGTCCGGGGTGATGGTGGCGCACTTGACGCCCACGCCGTGCTTCCTGATGGCGTTGGCGGCATCGATGGTCACCTGGTCGTCGGTGGCGTCACGGTGCTCGATGCCGAGGTCGTAGTACTTAAGGTCGATGTCCAGGTAGGGAAGGATCAGCTGGTCCTTGATGAACTGCCAGATGATCCGGGTCATCTCGTCGCCGTCGAGTTCGACGACCGGGCCCTCCACCTTGATCTTGGGCATGCGAACGGTTCCCCTTCATGAATGAATGCGTTGAGGCTATCGGACGCCTCGTCAGCGAGAGAAAAGGGACTCGATCAGGGCCTTCGCGGCCGGGTTGTCGAGCAGCAGCGAAGTCAGCACCAGCATGAACCCGGCCAGCCCGAGCGTGACCGCGTCCGCCTTCCGGCCGCGCACCGCGAGGGGCCCGCCGAATCCGGAGAAGCGCAGTGCGGCACCGATCATGATGACACCGCCCAGGGCGAATCCGCCCCAGCGCGGGTCGATCAGGAACACCAATCCCACGGCGACGGCCGCACCCGCCAGAATCAGCGGGTACGGCCCCCAGCCCTCGCGTTCGACGTCGTCACGCAGGCTCATCGCTCGTCGATCGGCTTCCACTTCTGGTCGGTCTCGCCGATGTACTCGCTGTCCGGGCGGATCAGCCTGTTGTCGGCGTGCTGCTCGATCACGTGCGCCGTCCAGCCGGACATGCGGCTGATCGAGAACACGGGAGTGAACAGGTCGGTCGGGATGCCAAGGTAGTGGTAAACCGAGGCCGCGTAGAAGTCGACGTTCGGATAGAGGCCCTTCTCCTCGAAGACGACCTCCTCCATCTCCTTGGACATCCGGTAGTAGGTGTCGTCGCCGGCCGACTCGGCCAGCTCCTGCGACATGCGGCGCAGATGGGTGGCGCGCGGGTCCTCGGTCTTGTAGACCCGGTGGCCGAAGCCCATGATCTTCTCGCCGGCGCCGAGCTTGTCACGGACCGCCTGGGCGACGCCGGTCGGCGAGATCGACTCCAGGGTCTTCATGACCTGCTCGTTGGCGCCGCCGTGCAGCGGGCCCTTGAGCGTGCCGATGGCCGCGACGATGGCGGAGTGCATGTCCGAGAGGGTAGCGGCGCAGACGCGGGCGGCGAACGTGGAGGCGTTCATCGTGTGGTCGGCGTGCAGCACCAGGCAGGTGTCGAAGATCTCCACCTCGCGCTGCGAGGGGACGCGCCCGGTGATCTGGAACAGGAAGTTCGCCGCGGTGCTCAGCGAGGGGTCGGGATCGGGGGCGGTCGCGCCGGTGCGGGCCGCGTGGTAGCGGGCCACCAGCAGGGGCTGCTGGGCGGTCAGGCGGGCGGCCTTGCGCAGGTTGGCGTCGGGGGCGTTCGAGTCCTTGTCAGGGTCGTCCGCGCCGGACAGCGACACGTAGCTGCGCAGCGCCTCCATCGGTTTCTGTTTCTCGGCGATCTCGGAGATGTTCGCCGAGACCAGCTCGCCGAGGTCACGGCCGCGCACGAGGTCGTCGCCGTACTCCTGGAGCTCGGCGCGGTCGGGCAGCTTGCCTCGTTGCAACAGGTACGCGGTCTCCTCGAAGGTCGCGCGGCCGGCCAGATCGTGGATGTCGTATCCCCGGTAGAACAGCCGACCTGCTTTTCCGTCGATGTCGCTGAGCGCTGTGGACGCGGCGACGACGTCAGCCAGGCCTTTGGTGGGCTTGTCCGCCATGAGTGTTTCCTCCGCTTATCTTCGCCCGAAGTCTACCCGTGAGCAGGCAAAACCGTCCGCAGAGGTCCAGACCAATTTCACGCGCGATTCTGCTTTCGGCAAAGGCGATTCCGCATCCCCACGTTTGGGTAAGCCGGAGCTGTAGTAAGAGTTACGGCGGGCTACCTGGGGAGGAACTGCCGTGGAGGGGCCGTTCATACGCATCGAGGACACAGGCGAGGTGATCCCGTTGCGCCCCGAGATCACGACGGTGGGAAGGGGCCGCGGTGTCGACATCCGGCTCACCGATCCCAGCGTCTCTCGGCTCCATGCCGAATTCGTCAGGCGAGGGCCTTACCTGTACGTCGTTGACCTGGGCCTGTCCCGCAACGGCACACGGGTGAACGGCAGGCCGATCGCCCGGAGGGTGCTCGACGACGGCGACGTCGTCTCGTTCGGGGCCGCGCGAGGACGGGTCGGCGGAGTCCCCCGTGAGGACTTCGCGCCCGAAGTGGAGCTCCGCAGGGCGGCGGCGCCCGAGCTGACCAGGCGCGAGGTCGACGTGCTCACCTCGCTCTGCCGGCCGGCCCTGTCGGATGAGGCGTTCGTCGCTCCGGCCACCGCGCGGGAGATCGCCGACGACCTGGTCGTGACCGAGGCCGCGGTCAAGCAGCACCTGCTGCGGCTTTATCAGAAGTTCAGGATCCCCGAAGGCACCAACCGGCGCACGCGACTGGCCAACGAGGTCGTCGCGCTCGGCCTGGTGCGTCCGACCCCCGTGGTTCCCCCGCAGCGGGCGGGCACCACCGCGGAGCCGTCAGCGGCGGGCCGCAGGGCTTCCTGAGAAGCGGATCGCGACCGGGGCTTCGGCGAGGGGTTCCGGCAGCGTCAACGGACCGGAACCCGGCGTGATCGTGCCCAGGATCCGGGCGCCCGACGCGCCCGTGCACCCGGGCACGGTCGCCGCCAGGCCGTGTGCGGTGAGCCAGCCGAACAGCGAGAAGGCGATCGCCTCCTTGCTGTCGGCCGGCACCCCGAGTTCGTCGCTGGTCAGAAACCTGGCCGGCGTCGCGCGCAGGCGGAGCATGCTCATCAGCGCTGGGTTGCGGGCGCCTCCGCCCGACACGATCACGGTGTCGAGCCGGTGCCTGCGGATCTCCGCGGCGACCGTCTCGGCGGTCAGCGCCGTCAGCGTCGCCACCAGGTCCGTCAGGGGCAGCTCCGCCTTCACGTAGTCCGGCGTGAACAACTCCTTGCCGGTGGACTTCGGCGGCTCCTGGAGGTAGTAGGGCTCCGCGAGCAGCCGGTCGAGCAGGTCCCGGTCGACCGTGCCCGCCGACGCCAGCGCGCCGTCCCTGTCGTACGGCGGCGCGGCGGCGTCGATCAGGGCGCAGCCCGGCCCGGTGTCGTAGGCCAGCGGAGGCTCGCGCACGGTCAGGTTGGCGATGCCGCCCAGGTTGAGCGCGCCGGCGCGACCCGGCAGCCCCGCCATGAGCAGCAGGTCGAGATACGACACCAGGGGCGCGCCCTGGCCTCCGGCGGCCACGTCGCGCGCCCGTACGTCCGACACGACAGGAACGCCGGTGCGCTCGGCGATCCAGGCCGGCTGGCCGAGTTGCAGCGTGCCGCGCACCCGGCCGTCCTCCACCCAGTGGAACAGGGTCTGGCCGTGCGAGCAGACCAGCTCGCATGGCGGCGCTCCGGCGGCGGCGCCGGCGAACGCCTGCCCGATCAGCGTGTCCAGGGCGCACACCTCGCCCAGGTCGACGCGGTGGGGCGGCAGCGCGGCCCGGATGCGGGCTCTCAGCTCCGGCTCGTACGGTCGCTCGCCCGTGTGCTCGATCCTGCCGGTGAGCACGCCGGCGTCGAGCGTCCAGTCCACGACGGCGCTGTCGATGCCGTCGTGGGACGTGCCCGAGATGAGGCCGAGAACCCGCATGATCTCAGATCACCGGGAACCCGTTGCTGGGCTTGCTGGTCCGGTTGGCCCGGTCGACCGCCACCACGTGGTAGTGGTCGCCGCGCTTGCCGTCGGGGTCCTGCCAGACCACCTGCCGGTCGCCGGGGACGACCGCGACCAGGTGGCGGGCGTCGGCGAACTGCGCGTCCCGCGCCCTGCCGGGGAAGCGGAAGATGGCGAACTGGAACGGCTCCTGCCTACCGGTCGCCACCGCGCGCACCTCGACCCCGCCGCGCTTGCGCAGCGCGTAGGCGAGCACGGGACGGTTCGGCGCCTTGCCCGTCGCCAGCCTCGGCAGCACCGGGGCGAGCGCGGGCCGGACGTAGTGGTCGGCGACGGCGGTGCTCACCGACGCGATCCGGTCCTGGCGCAGGTCGTTGGCGTTGTACCAGATGTCGCCGCTGATCTGCGGGTGGTCGCGGTTGAGCGTGAGGTGGTCGGACAGCTCCTTCGGGTCCTGCCACTCGGGCGCCTGCGCGGGGTCGCCCGCCTTGTACGCGGCCTGCCCGATCCACAGCATCGTCTTCGTGCCGTCGGCCACGTCCGACCACCAGGGCACGAGCTTGGAGTAGTCGGCCGGCGGCTGGCCGATGTACCAGTAGAGCTGCGGCGCGATGTAGTCGAGCCAGCCCTTCTTGACCCAGCCGCGGGTGTCGGCGTGCAGGTTGTCGTACGACTGGCCGCCGTTGGTCTCGGAGCCGAGCGGGTCGGTGCCCTTGTTGCGCCAGATGCCCGACGGGCTGATGCCCCAGGCCGCCTCCGGCTTGACCTCGCGGACCCGCTGCTGCATCTCGGAGACCATCAGGTCGACGTTGTTGCGCCGCCAGGCCGCCAGGTCGGGGAAGCCCGCGCCGTACTTGGCGAACTCCTCGGCGTCGTCGAAGGCCGTGCTGTTGGTCGGGTAGAAGTAGTCGTCGAAGTGCAGGCCGTCGATGTCGTAGCGGGCCAGCGCGTCGAGCATCGCGTCCTGGCAGAACTTCCGCACCTCCGGCATGCCGGGGTTGTAGTAGAGCTTGCCGCCGAACGGGAGGATCCAGTCGGGGTTCTTGCGTCCGGGGTGGTCGGGGTGCAGCTTGTTCGGGTCGTCCTGCATCGACACGCGGTACGGGTTGAACCAGGCGTGGAAGGCCAGGCCGCGCTTGTGCGTCTCCTCCACGAAGAAGGCGAGCGGGTCGTAACCGGGGTCCTGTCCCTGCACGCCGGTGATCCAGTGCGACCACGGCTCGAACGGCGACGGCCAGAACGCGTCGGCGGTCGGCCTGATCTGCATGAACACCGAGTTGAGCTTGCGCTGCTCGGCCAGGTCGAGCCAGGCCAGATACTCGGCCTTCTGCTCCTCGACGCTCAGGCCCTGCTTGGAGGGCCAGTTGATGTTCACCACGGACGCGATCCACATGCCGCGCATCTGGCGGAGCGGGGGAACGTACTCGGCGGACGCGAAAGCGGGCAGGGGAACCGCCGTGGCGGCGGCGGCAAGGGCGAGACCCTTCAGGAGAGTCCTTCGGCTGGGCATGGGGGGTGGCCTCCCGGAAGCGGTTGTGTCGAGGGCGACGATGACAGAAAATTACCTTCAGTTCAACAACCGTGAAGGAAAATGCCGCATGACCCCAGACCTGTCCCGCCTGGCCATGACCGTGCTCCAGCCGGGGTACGCGGGAGCCTCGCTTCCCGACTGGATGCGCGGGGCGCTCGATCAAGGGCTCGGCGGCGTCGTGCTGTTCGCGCGCAACCACCCGCTCGACCGGGCCGCCCGGCAGATCCGCGCGCACAGCCCGGACGCGATCGTCGCCGTCGACGAGGAAGGCGGCACCATCACCCGCTTCGAGGTCGAGCACGGCAGCTCCGTCCCCGGCAACCGGGCGCTCGGCGTGGTCGACGACGTGAAGCTCACCGAACGCGTCGGCCGGCAGCTCGGCCGCATGCTCGCCGGCGCCGGCGTCACCCTCGACTACGCGCCGACCGCCGACGTGAACGCCAACCCGGCCAACCCCGTCATCGGCGTCCGCTCCTTCGGCCCGGACCCGGACCTGGTGGCCCGCCACACCGCCGCCTACGTGGCCGGAGTCCAGGGCGCCGGCGTGGCCGCCTGCGCCAAGCACTTCCCCGGCCACGGCGACACCACCACCGACTCCCACCTGGCGCTGCCCACCGTGCACGCCTCCCGCGACCTGCTCGCCGAACGCGACCTGCCGCCGTTCCGCGCCGCCGTCGAGGCCGGCGTGCGGTCGATCATGTGCGGCCACCTGCTCGTGCCCGCCCTCGACCCGGACCTGCCCGCGACACTCAGCCGCGCCGCCCTCACCGAGCTCCTGCGGGGCGAGCTCGGCTTCGACGGCATGCTGGTCACGGACGCCATCGAGATGCGGGCGGTGGCCGCCATGTTCGAGCCCGGCGAGATCGCCGTACGCGCCCTCGCCGCCGGCGCCGACGCCGTCTGCGCCGGCCACGTCACCGAGGACGGCCTGTACGCGCTACGCGACGCCATCGTCGAGGCCGTCCGCTCCGGCGCGCTGCCCGAGGAACGCCTCGCCGAGGCCGCCGCCCGCGTCCGCGCCGTCTCCGCCTGGTACGCCGGCCAGGCCGCGCTCCGCGCCCAGGCACTCGCCGAACCGGACGACCCCGCCGGTCTCGAAGCCGCCCGCGCCGCCCTCACCGTCACCGGCGCCGCCCGGCTCACCGGGCCGCCGCTCGTGGTCGAGGTCAACACCCGTCACAGCCAGGCCGTCGACCAGGTCAACCCGACCGGCGTCACCGCCGCCCTGGCCGCCGCGCTGCCCGGCACCCGCCGCGTCCCGCTGGAGCCCGGCGCCGCGCTCCCGCCCCTCGGCACCGGCCCCGCCGTCCTCGTCGTGCACGACGCCGCCCGCCACGCCTGGGTACGTGAGCGCATCGAGCAGGCCGTACGGGAGCGTCCCGACATCGTCGTCATCGACACCGGCATCCCGGCCGAACCCGCCGGCGCCGCCCACCTCGCCACCCACGGCATCTCCCGCGTCTCCGCCCAGGCGGCGGCCGAACGGCTGACCTCGTGACCGGCACCACCGAACCGGCCAACCCGGTCGCCGCGGTCCGCGCCGTCCTGCCGTCGCTCACCCCCGCGGCCCAGGCCATCGCCCGCATCATCCTGGACGACCCCGGCCTCGTCGTGCGCAGCACCATCACCGAGTTCAGCACGGTGTCGGGCACCAGCGAGGCGACGATCGTCCGTACCGCCAGAGCGCTCGGCTTCACCGGCTACTCGCAGCTGCGCTTCGCGCTGGCCGCCGCCGTCGCCAAGGAGCCCGAACGGCTCGTCCCCGGCGACCTCGCCCCCGACGACCCGCTCACCGACGTCATCGCCAAGGTCGCCCGCGCCGAGTCCGAAGCCCTCGCCGACACCGCCGCCCAGCTCGACCCGGACCGGCTCGACGAGGTCGTCACCGCCATCGTCGGCGCCCGCCGGGTCGACGTCTACGGCGTCGCCGCCTCCGGCCTGGTGGCCGCCGACATGTCGCAGAAGCTCCTGCGGATCGGGCTGTCGAGCCACCCGTTCAGCGACGCCCACCTGGCGTTGACGAGCGCCGCCCTGCTCAAACCCGGGGACGTGGCGGTGGCGATCAGCTGCAGCGGCGAGACGCCGGACGTCCTCGTCCCGGCCCGCACGGCGGCCGAGACGGGGGCGCTGCTGGTCGCCATCACCAACAACCCGCGCTCCTCCCTGGCCGCGCTCGCCCACCACACCCTGGTGTCGGCGGGCAGGGAGACCGCGTTCCGGCCCGGCGCGCTGGCCAGCCGGATCAGCCAGCTGCTGATCGTGGACTGCATCTTCGTGGGGCTGGCGCAGCGGACCTACGACAAGGCGGACGCGGCCATCCGCGCCACCCGCCAGGCCACCGACCGCTACCGTCAACGCACGTGACCGTCGTCTGCCGGCCCGCTGGTCAGCTCGTGTCCCTTGTCGCCGGAGAGGCGAGCGAGGACAGGTCGCCTTCGATCTTGGCGGCCGTGGCCAGCAGCGGCGGGAGGAGCGTGCGTCTGGCCTGCTGGAGGGTGGTGCGGCTGGCGTGGGTGGAGACGTTGACGGCCGCGACGACCGCCCCGGAACGGTCCCGGATCGGGGCGGCGATCGAGCGGAGGCCCTCCTCCATCTCCTGGTCGACCATGGCCCAGCCCCGCTCGCGGATGCCGTCCAGCTCGTCGCGCAGCGCCGACGGGACGGTGATGGTGCGGGAGGTCAGGCGGCGCAGGTCGGCCTGGTCCAGGTAGGCGTCGAGGTCCGCCGGGGGTAGGCCGGCCAGGAGGACGCGGCCCATGGAGGTGCAGTAGGCGGGGAAGCGGGTGCCGATGCTGATCGACACGCGCATGATCCGGGCCGTGGCGACGCGGGCCACGTACACGACGTCCTCGCCGTCCAGCACCGCGACGGAGGCGGACTCGCGCACCTCGGCGGCCAGGCGTTCCAGGTGGGGCGCGGCGACCTCGGGCAGCGACAGGCTGGACAGGTAGGCGTACCCGAGCTCCAGGACACGCGGCGTGAGGGAGAACAGCCGCCCGTCGTTGCGCACGTAGCCGAGGTCGGCGAGCGTGAGGAGGAAACGGCGCGCGGCGGCGCGGGTGAGGCCGGTCGCGCGGGCCACCTCGCTCAGCGTCAGCCGGGGGGCGGTGGCGCTGAAGGCGCGGATCACGGCCAGGCCGCGGGCCAGCGACTGCACGTGTTCGACCATGAGGTTCCCTTGACACCGGCGGGCAGAGGCGCAGCTCTCCGAAATGTTCGGCTAGTGAATAAGTGTACGCATGCCGAACACGCCTCGCGGTGGCGGGCTAGCGTCCGCTGCCGGAGATGATGCCGCTGTAGGAGCCGAGCACCTCGACCTGGGCGGGTTCGGCGGTCTTCGGCGGGATGTGCGCGACGACCTGGATCAGCGCGGTGGACTTCATGTACGTGTAGAACTTGCCGCGCAGGAACCCGTTGTTCTTCTGGAAGACGTACTTGCGCCCCGGCCCCTGGTGCACGTCGTAGCGGATGGTCCGTTGGAGGGTGGTGAAGGCGAGCGCCCCGCCGTCGGCCGTGCGCAGGGCGTAGGAGGGATACGCCGTGGCCGGGCGGGCGCTCTCGACGACCTTGGCGTACTCCTTCATCTTGACGCGGTTGGACGCGGCGCCGGTGGTGAGCCGGTCGGCCGCGAAGCGGGTCCTGGACGCCGCGGTGCCCTTGTTCACCAGGTGGGCGGCGTAGCTCTTGGCGAACGCGGCGGGCGACATCATCAGCCCGGCGGCGTCGGAGTGGGCCACCTCCTCGGCCGTTCCCGAGGCGTCCGCGACGATCTCGGGGAGTTCGGCGGCCTTGCCCTCGAAGACGTCGGGGGCGTACACCTGCTTCCAGGACTCTCCGTCACGGGTGAACAGCAGGTAGGTCGGCTCCTTGGCGGTCCCGGTCTTGCCCTTCCAGTGCGTCGTGGCCAGGAACCAGCGTCCCTCCTGGCCGACGGGCACGGTGTGGACCGGCTCGGTGTAGCCGAACGGCTGGTAGGCGGCCTGGCGACCGCCCAGCTTGCGGAGGGACGCGTAGCCCGCCTTGTCGATGGCCAGGCTGGAGCCGCCTTCGTAGCCCGCGAGCAGCTTGTCGCTCACGGCCTTGTTGGCGGCGTTGTTGCGCTTGACGTAGTCCTCCAGGACCGAGGCCACCTCCTGGGCGGTGACGGGCGCGGCCGCGGGTGTCGGGGTTTCGGTGGCCGCCGTGGACGGCGCCTGCTCCGAGCCCGCCCCCGGCAGGACGGAGCATCCTGCCAGAGCCAAGCACCCGACCATCCACACAAATCTCCGCATCTAGACCGCCTCACGATATTTCTGGACTAAAGCGGCCAAAGATATCAACAGCGGTTGTCGAACGTACGAAGAACCCAGCCCCGGACCCCGTACGAGCCCCTAGGCGTGCAGCCGCTCGGCCGCCTCCACGACGTTGGCCAGCAGGAGTGCGCGGGTCATCGGGCCGACCCCGCCGGGGTTGGGGGTGAGGAAGCCCGCGACCTCGGCCACGTCGGGCGCCACGTCGCCGGCGATCTTGCCGTTGACCCGGGAGACGCCGACGTCGAGCACGGCGGCGCCGGGCTTGACCATGTCCTTGGTGATCAGGCCGGGCACGCCCGCGGCCGCCACCACGATGTCGGCGCGGCGCACGTGGCCGGCCAGGTCCTGGGTGCCGGTGTGGCAGAGGGTCACGGTGGCGTTCTCGCTGCGCCGGGTCAGCAGGAGGCCGAGCGAGCGGCCCACGGTGATGCCCCGGCCGACCAGGGCCACCTCGGCGCCCTTGATCGGGACCCCGTACTCCTGGAGGAGCAGCACGATGCCGTGCGGCGTGCAGGGCAGCGGCGCGTCGACCATGTGGACCAGGCGGCCGAGGTTGACCGGGTGGAGGCCGTCGGCGTCCTTGGCCGGGTCCATGCGCTCCAGCAGGGCCATGGTGTCGAGGTGCTTGGGCAGCGGGAGCTGGACGATGTAGCCGGTGCACTCGGGTGAGGCGTTGAGCTCGTCGACGGCGGCCTCGACCTCGGCCTGGGTGGCGGTGGCCGGCAGGTCGACACGGATGGAGGCGATGCCGACCTCGGCGCAGTCGCGGTGCTTGCCCGCGACGTAGATCTGGCTGCCGGGGTCGTCGCCGACGAGGACCGTGCCGAGCCCGGGGGTGATGCCGCGCTCTCTGAGGGCGGACACCCGGGCCGTGAGGTCTGCCTTGATCTTCGCCGCGGTGGCCTTGCCGTCGAGTCTGACTGCGCTCATGCTTCCAATCCTTCCATGGCTCCGCCGGCGCGCGTTTCCCGGCCGATGACATCGTTGTCATGGACCCACGGAAGGCATAGTGTGGCCGTCGCCGGTCTGGGTGTTAGGGGTTGATTTGTCTGTTCGCCTGCTGTCCGCGGAGCCGACCGATCTGTTCGTGGGGCCGGCGGACCGGCCACGCCAGGTGCTGAAGGTCACCGTCGCGCGGGACGGACGCGAGGCCGCGCTGGAGGTGCGCGGCGACGGCGTGCGCGGGCACGCGACCGTGCCCGCCGGGGACGGTCCGGTCACGCTGGAGGTGCCGCTCGACGCCGAGACGCCGCCGGGCGCGGTGGTGCCGTGCGTGGTGACCCTGGAGGGCGAGACGCTGGACGTGACCGTGACGGCCGAGTCTCCCGGCTGGACCATGTTCATGGTCTCCCACTTCCATTACGACCCGGTCTGGTGGAACACCCAGGCCGCCTACACCAGCCCGTGGGAGCTGCTGGCCGCCGACGCGACCACCAGGCCGCTCTGGGAGTTCAACGCGTTCGCGCTGGTCGAGGCGCACATCGAGCTGGCCCTGCGGGACCCGGACTACCGGTTCGTGCTGGCCGAGGTCGACTATCTGAAGCCGTTCCTCGACACCCATCCCGAGCGCCGCGCCGACCTGCGCGCCCTGCTCGCCGAGGGCCGGGCCGAGCTGGTCGGCGGCACGTACAACGAGCCCAACACCAACCTGACCGGGGCCGAGACCACCATCAGGAACCTCGTCCACGGCATCGGCTACCAGCGCGACATCCTCGGCGGCGACCCGCGCACCGCCTGGCAGCTCGACGCGTTCGGGCACGACCCGCAGTTCCCCGGCTACCTGGCGGCGGCCGGGCTGACCGGGAGTGCGTGGGCGCGCGGGCCGTTCCACCAGTGGGGGCCGATCGACAAGAACTTCGGCGCGGCCGGGAACGACGCCACCCTGATGCAGTTCCCCAGCGAGTTCGAATGGATCGCGCCGTCCGGGCTGGGGGTGCTGACGCACTACATGCCCGCCCACTACTCGGCCGGCTGGTGGATGGACTCGGCGCCGACGCTGGAGGCCGCCACGGCGGCGGTGTACGAGTTGTACCGGTCGCTCAAGCCCGTCGCCGCCACCCGGAACATCCTGCTGCCCGTCGGCACCGACTACACCCCGCCCAACAAGTGGGTGACCGAGATCCACCGTGCCTGGAACGCGCGGTACGTGTGGCCGCGGTTCGTGTGCGGGACGCCTCGGGACTTCTTGGACGCGGTTCGTACCGAAATTTCGGCCTTAAGCCCGCAATCACGGGACATGAACCCGATCTATACCGGCAAGGACGTCTCCTACATCGACACCAAGCAGGCCCAGCGGGCCGCCGAGGTGGCGACGCTGGACGCCGAGCGGCTCTCGGCGCTCGCCGCGCTGCTGGGGCTGGGCCGCTACCCGCACGCCGCGCTGGACAAGGTGTGGCGGCAGCTCGCGTACGGGGCGCACCACGACGCGATCACCGGCTCCGAGTCCGACCAGGTCTACATCGACCTGCTGACCGGCTGGCGCGAGGCGTACGACGTGGCGGCGGACGCCCGCGACCGGGCGCTCGACGCGCTGATGGGCCAGGTGGCGGTGGACGGGCGCAGCGTCGTGGTGACGAACACGCTGCCGTTCGCCCGCGACGGCCTGGTGCGCGTGCGCCTCGGGCCCGGACTGCGCGTCGCCGACCCGGCGGGCGTGGAGATCCCGGCGGTCTCCGAGCACGGCACGCTGACGTTCACGGCCAAAGACGTGCCCGCGACGGGCTGGCGCACGTACCGGATCGTCGAGGGCCGGGCCGACCCGTGGCAGGAGCTGCCCGGCACGACCATCGAGAACGAGCGCTGGCGGATCGTCGCCGACCCCGCCAGGGGCGGCGCGCTGGCCTCCGTCACCGACCTGGCCACCGGCCGCGAACTGCTCACCGGCCTGGGCAACGAGCTGCGCCTGTACGAGGAGTACCCGCAGCATCCGGACATGGGCGAGGGGCCGTGGCACCTCATGCCCACCGGCAGCTCCCTCGGGTCCGGCGACGCCCCCGCGGATTCCGTACGGGCGGAGACCTCCCCCGTCGGGCAGCGGATCATCGTCACCGGGCAGGTGGGCGAGGTCGCGTACGAGCAGGTCGTCACCCTCCTGGCGGGCTCCGACCGGGTGGACCTCACCACCCGCGTGGTCGACTACACCGGCGCCGACCGCCTGCTCAGGGTCCGGTTCCCGGCGCACGTCGAGGGCGCGCTGCCGGTGTCGGACGTGGCGGGCGCCGTCGTGGGGCGCGGCTTCGCGCTGCCGGACGTGGACTCGGCCGAGCACCCGTGGACGCTCGACAACCCGGCCAACACCTGGTTCGGCCTGTCCTCCACCGCCCGGGTGGACCTCGGCCCGGCCGGCGCGCGGGCGATCGGCGTGGCCGAGATCGTGGTGCCCGGCCCGTCGGACGCGCCGCGGGCTCGCGAGCTCGTCGCGGCGCTGGCCAGGGTGGGCGTCACCGCCACCACCTCCACCGCCTCGGGCACCCGGTACGGGTGGCTGCACGTGGACTCGAACCTGCCGGACACGCGCATCGTCCTCGGCGGGCCGGACACCAACCCGGTCGCCGCCGAGCTGCTGTCCCGCTGCGACCCGGTCTTCTCCGAGGCTCTGACGTCGGGCGCGCCGCGCGTGTGGGTGCCCGCCGAACGGCCGCTGGCCGAGGTGTGGCGGCCCAGCGCGGACCTGCGCGACCTGCGTTCCCTGCCCGCCCTCATCGTCGCCGGGCCGGTGGACGAGCTGGTGGACGACCTGGCCGGCGCCGTCATCCCGGCGGTCTGCCCGGCCGGCTCCGAACGGCTCGACGACCGGACGGTGGCGCTGCTGGCGTACGGGCTGCCGGGCTTCGCGGTGGACCCGTCGGGGGCTCTGCACCTGTCGCTCATGCGGTCCTGCACGGGCTGGCCCTCCGGCATCTGGCTCGACCCCCCGCGCCGCACCGGCCCCGACGGGTCGGCGTTCCAGCTCCAGCACTGGACCCACGAGTTCTCGTACGCCCTCGTGGCCGGACCCGGCGACTGGCGGGCGAACCGGCTCCCCTCCTCGGGCCAGGAGTTCACCACCCCGCTGCTGCCCCGCGTGGTCACCCCGGCGAACAGACCTCCGACGCACGCGACCAACCCAGCGAGCGAGCCACCGCACGCGACGGACAGGCTGCTGATGGGCGCGACCGGTCCGGCGGGAGTGGCGCCGCACGCGGGCGCGTCCCCACCGCACGCCACGGCCAGGCCGCTGACGGTCGCGAGTGGTCCGGTGCTACCGCAGGTGTGCTCGTTGCTGCGTGTGGAGCCTGCTCGTGACGTGCTCCTGGGCACGCTCAAGGCCACCGGCAACCCGCACGCCCACGGGCGCGCCCGTCACGACGCCGAGACGGTCACCCTGCGCCTGGTGGAGGCCACTGGTCTCGGCTCTGAGGCCAAGGTCCACTCCCCTCTTCTGCCCTCCGCTCTGACGCCCGCCGACCTGCTCGAACGTCCTCTCCCGTCGACAGCGCCCCATCCCGCCGCGGGAGGCTTCGACGGGTCGGTGCTGCCGAAGCGGGTGAGAGGTTCGAGGACGCGCCGGCCGCTCTTCGATCCCGAGGGGAACCACCCGGGGGCCGTGAGGCTGGGCGGGGCCGAGGTGGGCACGTTTCTGGTCGCCGCCGAGCCCATGGAGACGGGGCCCGAGCTGGGGGCGGTGAGAGAGACCGCGCAGCCGGTGTACGCGCGTTACTGGCTGCACAACAAGGGCCCGGCGCCGCTCGGCTACCTGCCGGTGTCGGTCACCCTGACTCCCGGCCTGGTCACCCCGGACGGGCCGTTCGAGGTGGACGTCGTCGTGTCGTCGCAGTTGACCGACGCGGCGCACGAAGGCGTCGTGGAGCTGCACGTACCCGATGGGTGGACGGTGCTGCCGGCGCGGCGGCCGTTCCGCGTCGAGCCGGGCGGGCACGTCCGGTTCCCCGCCACCGTCACCCCAGCACCCGGCCGGGGCCTGCACTTCGTGTCCGCGCGGACGGGCGTCGGCGGGCAGGTGATCGAGGACGTGGCCACGGTGGCGCTCGGCGACGCCCCCGAACTGCCCGTGCCCGGCCCCGCGCCCGCCCCCGTCGACGCCGTCCGGGGCACCACGGCCGACGAGGCCCGCCCCACCGGCCTGTCGGTGACCACGCTCGCGGACGCGCTCACCCTCCGCCCCGGCGACCGCGCCGCTCTGACCGTACGGCTCGCGAACGGCACCCACGGAGAGATCCGGGGCGAGGCCCAGCTCGCCGCCCCGTGGGGGACGTGGGAGCTGCTCCCCTCGGTCATCATGGGGTTCACGGTGGCCGCCGGAGGGACCTGTGACGTGACGTTCCCCGTGGAGGTCCCGCCGGACGCGACGGCCGGGCACTTCTGGGCGCTGCCCAAGGTCATGTGGTTCGGCCGCTGCCAGTACGCCGCCACCGTCCGCCTGGAGGTGACCCGGTGACCGCCGTTCCTGCGGAGATCGGGTACATCGGTGACAGGCCCGTGGGGCGGGAGGCGCTCGACCGGCGGATCGCCGAGCTGCGGGCCGGGCCGTCACGCGCCGCGCTGCCCACGCCCGGCAGCGCCGAGGACCGCCAGCTGGCCCGGTGGCTGACCCAGGTGATCCTCACCGAGGCGCTGTGCGAGGACGAGGCCGCGCGCCTCGGGCTGGCCCCCGTGGACGGGCCGCCGCTCGACCGGATCGCCGCCGTCGAGCTGGGGTCCGTCAACGCCGCCGCCTATCACGGCAGCCCGTGGGTGCGCGCGATGTACCGGCACGTGACCGCCACCGCCGAGGTGCCCGCCGCCTGGCGTCCCTCCCCCGTACGGGACGATCGGGAGACCCGCTACCTGGTGCTGCACGGGCTGTTCGAGGACAGGGAGACCGCCCGCACGGCCACCCCGGCCGACCTGGAACCGCTGGGCGCGGTCACCCTGGAGTCGCTGCCCGCCGCCCTCGCCGCTGCCCTGCGCTCCCGGCCTCCCGGAGAGATCACCGGCCCCGTACGAGATGCCCTGGGGTGGCATGTCGCGGTGGCGGAGCGCTCGGAGCTGGACGTCGCGGCCCTCGACGGCGAGACGCCCGCTTCGGAGAGCGGCGCCGGGGCACCCCGGCTCGACGCGGCGCGGCGGCTCGCCTTCGCGCGGTGGATCGATGAGAAGCGGGCCGCGACGGTGCGGCTCGTGCCCGGACTTGAGCATCCTGGCGACCCTCGCCAGCCCGACAACCACCACAAACACTCATGAATCACGTAGTTGCCATTGACATCGGCGGGACCAAGCTCGCCGCCGCGCTCGTGGACGCGAGCGGATCCGTGCTGCGTTCCGGCACCCGGCCCACGCCGGGGCAGGAGGTCATGGCCGCGCTGCGCGGCCTGATCGAGCAGGTGACCGAGGGCGGGCCGGAGCCGGGGGCCGTCGGGATCGGGTGCGCCGGGCCGCTGGACCTCGCCGCCGGGACCGTGAGCCCGGTGAACATGCCAAGCTGGCGCGGCTTCCCGCTCCGCGACGAGGTGCGGAAGGTGACCGGCCTGCCCACCGTGCTCGCCGGCGACGCGCAGTGCATGGCGCTGGGCGAGCACTGGCTGGGCGCGGGCCAGGAGACCCGCGCGCTGCTGGGCATCGTGGTCTCCACCGGCATCGGCGGCGGCCTGGTCGTCGGCGGCACGCCACTGCTCGGCCCCACCGGGAACGCCGGTCACGTCGGCCACATGAGCGTGGACCCCTACGGGGAGCGCTGCGAGTGCGGCGGACGCGGCTGCGTCGAGAGGTACGCGAGCGGCCCCAACATGGCCCGCTGGGCGCTGGAGAACGGCTGGACCCCCGGCCGGGCATCGACCGGCGACCCCGTGGTCGCGGACGCGCGGACGTTGGCGGGGGATGCCGCCGCAGGTGATCCCGTGGCGGTGGCCGCGTTCGAGCGGGGGGCGCGGGCGCTGGCCGGGATGATCGCCTCGACGGCCGCCGCGGTCGAGATCACCACCGTGGTCGTCGGCGGGGGCGTCTCCCAGGCGGGGCCGGTGCTGTTCGGCCCGTTGGAGGCGGCGCTGGACGACGTCGGCGGGCTGGGGTTCGTCAGGGCCGTCGAGGTGCGGCCGACCACGCTGGGGGTGCGGGCCAGCCTCGCCGGGGCGGCCAAGCTGGCCTGGGACTACTCCCGCTCGGCGAGCTGAGCCTCACGGCGCTCGATGATCCTGCGGGTGAACGGGATCAGCTCCATGGCCCGGCCGCCGAGGTAGGCGCCGATGAAGGCCAGCAGGATGAGTACGAAGGGGCTGGTGGCGAATCCGTTCACGGCCAGGAGGACGTTCAGGGATGCGTCGAGCAGCGTCATGGAGACACTCCGAGGGGAATGAGACACGCAACGCGCATCAGATTAACCGGACAAGCGGCATGCCGCCGCACTTTTCCGGCAAATCGGCGGCCCGGGGTCCGGGCCGCCGAGCCGTCGATCAGTGGAAGAAGTGCCGCGTGCCGGTGAAGTAGAGCGTGACGCCCGCCTTCTCCACCGCGTCGATGACCTCCTGGTCGCGTACGGAGCCGCCGGGCTCGACGATGGCCTTCACGCCGCCCTCGATGAGCACCTGCGGCCCGTCGGGGAACGGGAAGAACGCGTCGGACGCCGCAACCGCGCCCGTCGCGCGCTCGCCCGCCCGGCTGACCGCGAGGCGGCAGGAGTCGACCCGGTTGACCTGCCCCATGCCCACGCCCACGGTGGCGCCGTCGCTGGCCAGCAGGATCGCGTTGGACTTGACCGAGCGCGCGGCCCGCCAGGCGAACGCCAGGTCGGCCAGCATCTCCGGGGAGGCCGGCTCGCCCGCCTTGAGCTGCCAGGTGGACGGGTCGTCGCCGGCCGCGTCGACCCGGTCGACCTGCTGGACGAGCAGGCCGCCGTCGATCCGGCGGAACTCGGCCACGTTGGCCGGGCCGGCGGGGCAGACCAGCAGGCGAAGGTTCTTCTTCCTGGTGAGGATCTCCAGCGCCTCGGGCTCGAACGCGGGCGCCACCACGACCTCGGTGAACACCTCGGCGATCTGCCGGGCCAGGGACGCCGTGACCGGCCCGTTGACGGCGATCACGCCGCCGTAGGCGGAGACCGGGTCGCACGCGTGGGCCTTGCGGTGTGCCTCGGCCACGTCGGCGCCGACGGCGATGCCGCACGGGTTCTGGTGCTTGATGATGGCCACGCACGGGTCGGTGAAGTCCCACGCGGCCCGCCAGGCGGCGTCGGCGTCGAGGTAGTTGTTGTAGGACATCTCCTTGCCGTGCAGCTGCTCGGCGTTGGCCAGCCCGTCCGCTCCCGAGGTGTAGAGGGCGGCGCCCTGGTGGGGGTTCTCGCCGTAGCGCAGCTCGGCCTTGCGCCGCCAGGTCGCGCCCATGAACGCGGGCCACTCCTCCTCGGCCGCGTACGCGCTGCCGAACCACGAGGCCACGGCCACGTCGTAGGCGGCGGTGTGGGCGTAGGCGATGCCCGCCAGCCGCTTGCGCTCGGCCTTGCTGAACCCGCCCTGCTCCAGCGCGGCGGACACCTCGCCGTAGAAGCCGGGGTCGACCACGACCGCGCAGGTGTTGTGGTTCTTGGCGGCGCCGCGGATCATGGCGGGGCCGCCGATGTCGATCTGCTCGACGCACTCCTCCGGCGACGCCCCCGAGGCCACCGTCTGCTCGAACGGGTAGAGGTTGACCACCACGAGCTGGAACGGGTCGATCTCCAGCTCCTCCAGCTGCTGCACGTGGTGCGGCTTGCCGAGGTCGGCGAGCAGCCCGGCGTGCACCCTCGGGTGGAGCGTCTTGACGCGCCCGTCGAGACACTCGGGGAAGCCGGTGAGCTGCTCGACCTTGGTCACCGGGATGCCGTAGGACGCGATGGCGGCGGCCGTGCCGCCCGTCGACACGATCTCCACCCCCGCACCGTCGAGAGCCCTGGCCAGCTCTTCCAGCCCCGACTTGTCGTACACGGCGATCAGGGCACGCCGGATGGCGATGCGGGTCACGAGTTTTCCCCTCCAATGTTGTTGCCGATGCGGACGACGCGTCCGCTGACCGTCCAGCCCTCGCGGACCATCCGGCCGACAGTGTCGACGAGCAGCCGGCGCTCGACGGTCTTGATGCGCTCGTGCAGCTCGGACTCGTCGTCGCCCGGCAGCACGCGCACGGCCTCCTGGGCGATGATCGGCCCGGTGTCGACGCCGGCGTCGGCCAGCATCACGGTGCAGCCCGTCACCTGGACCCCGTACGCGAGCGCGTCGCGCACACCGTGAGCCCCCGGGAACGACGGCAGCAGCGCGGGGTGGGTGTTGACGACCGGGAACGAGTCCAGCGTCGGAGCGCCGAGAATCTTCATGAAGCCGGCCGAGATCACCAGATCGGGCTTGTGGGCCGCGATCTCCGCGGCGATCGCGGCATCCCAATCCTCACGATTCGGATAATCACGCAAATTTCGCACAAAAGTGGGTACGCCTGCGCGTGACGCCCTGGCCAAACCTTCGATCCCATCGCGGTCGGCGCCGACGGCCACCACGCGGGCCCCGTACGAAGGATCGGCGGAAGCGTCCAGCAGGGCCTGTAGGTTTGTTCCAGAGCCGGAGACGAGGACGACGAGCCGCCCAGCCTTAGACACGCACTCTCCCATGGACAATCGTGGGGTGGGGCTGCAAGCGTATCCGTTACTCGCCCGGTGACGCAGAGGAGGTCAGGTGTCGACACCGGTGCAAGCACCGGCCGGTCAGCAGCCCGCGGAGTCCGCGGGCCGCCGAGCGATCTGGTTGTCCATCGCAGCGCTGGCCATGACGTTCATGCTGCCGCTGGCCGGGCTGGTCATGGCGGTGTTCGCGCTCGTGGCCGGCATCCGCGCGCTCCCGCTGCTGAGAGGCGCGGGCAAACCCACCGGCGTGGCGTCGGGCGGCATCGCCGTGGCGACCGCCGCGCTGCTGCTCTCCGCCGGGGCCACCGGCATGCAGGTCTACCTGATGGACGAGAACTCCGCCTACCAGGAGTGCATGAAGGGCGCCGGCACGGTTCAGTCGCAGGGCGAGTGCTTCGTGCAGTTCAGGGAGGCGGCCGAGAAGAAGCTGCCGCCCGACGTGCTGGAGCTGCTCGGCGCGGCGCAGCCCTGATCAGTCGCGGTCCCAGGCGTACGGGTCCACGTAGATCACGTGGCCGCCCTTGTCGTCCGACTCGTCCACGATGTCCTTGCGGCTCCGCGGCGCCTCGTCCAGCGGGGCGCGCGGCCGCGCCTGGGCCAGGGTCTCGGCGGCGGCCGACGCGTGCTCGTCCTGCCAGTCGTCCCTGATGACCGGGATGGGCTGCGTGTCGGCCTCGGTGGCGTC
Organism: Nonomuraea sp. NPDC054003; assembly: GCF_055585125.1. Classification (NCBI taxonomy): domain Bacteria; kingdom Bacillati; phylum Actinomycetota; class Actinomycetes; order Streptosporangiales; family Streptosporangiaceae; genus Nonomuraea; species Nonomuraea sp. NPDC054003. The sequence continues at coordinate 145,559 of NZ_JBVJKR010000011.1, read as the reverse complement.
CATCCAGTGGCCGGGCAGCGGGCGGGCGTCCGACTCGGCCAGCCCGACCTTGCTGGCCGCCCTGGCGATCGCCGCCCCCGCCTTCCGCACCGGCGCGGCGGCCTTGTCGAGCGGTGCGCGGGCCTTGCGGCTGAGCAGCAGCAGGTTGGTCACGCCGGCGGAGATGCCGGCGGCCACGCCCACCTCCAGCCCGACCGACAGGGCCACCTCCCACGCCGGCGGCCCGACGACCGTCAGCCTGCCGCCGCCGATCGGCCCGCCGGACAACGCGGCCAGCGCCGCCGCCACCAGCCCGGTCGTGACGCCGGTGAGGAAACCCCAGAGCGGCGCGGCCTCGTACGCGGGAGAGGGCGAGATCCTGGCGACCACGACGCCCGCCACCGCGCCCGCCGCGAACGGCAGCGCGATCACCGCCATCATCCAGACGGGCGCCGGGCCGCTGTCGGGCAGCGCGCCCAGCATCGGCAGGCTCGGCACCGTGCCGAGCTGCACGCCCGTCGGCGCGACCAGCGTGTCCGCGCCGACCGCGAACCCCGGCCCGGCGATGTAGGACAGCCCCCAGATGACCACGTTGAACAGGTAGAGCAGCTGCACCAGCAGGAGCAGCACGCCGCCCACGAACCCCGGCGCGAGCACGTCGGACAGCTCCCGCACCTGGTCGAAGTTGAGCACGATGGCGACCAGCACGAGCACCAGCCCGGCCGCGAGCATGATCGCGGTGGCCACCGCCGTGCCGACGGTCACCGCCCGCACCCGCTCGGGCAGCAGCCTCGGCATCACCCGCCACGGCCCGATCGTGCGCGCGACGGCGAGCGTGCCGGCCAGGAAGGCCAGGAGGAAGTGGCTGATCAGCGCCTCGCCGATGGACGGCTTGGTGAGGTCGTTGGTGGTGGCCAGCGCGATGCCGCCGGCCAGCATGGCGTAGGGGGCCGCGAGCGAGACGCCCGCCTGCACGACCAGCACGAGCTGGGCCCGGCGCCGCGCGTTGGCCTTCTCCTTCGGGCTGTTCTTCGGCAGCCGGGCCGGCAGCCGCAGCCGCAGGTCGGCGTCGCGGGCCATCCACCGCCCCGCCTTGTAGAGCAGCAGGGCGGGCAGCACCATCAGGCCCAGGGGCAGCAGCCCGACCCGGCCGCCGGGGATGTCGAAGCCCGCGTGGTGGGCGGCCAGCCAGATCTGCGCGGCCGTGCGGAACACGCCGGGCAGCCCCTGGCCGAGCGCGCCGCGCGGGGCCGCCATCCAGCCGACGATGGTGAGCGTGGTGAGGACGGCGAGCCCGGCGCCCAGCGCGATGGCGGCGGCGAGCATGCCGGACACGGGCAGGGGCCGGCGGGACTCGTCGTCACCCGAGACCCCCGGCAGCTTGCCGAGAACCGACCGGGGGGCGGTGCGGAGCTGGTCGAGTATCGCCGTCACAACAAGTGATTTTCTCAATCTTTCCCGACCGGCGCTTGGTTGACGCGCCGCACACCCGCCCGGTTTATACGGTGTTTCCGCGACGGGCACGGGCTTTCCGAGCCCCGGACACGCGGAAGGCCCCGCCCGGACGAACGAGCCGTCCGTGGGGGCCTTCGCCGCTGTCTAGCGTGACTGCATGATCTCCCGCATCAGGCGGGCGGTCTCGGAGGGGGTCTTGCCGACGCGCACGCCGACCTTCTCCAGGGCCTCCTTCTTCGCCTGGGCGGTGCCGGCCGAGCCGGAGACGATGGCGCCGGCGTGGCCCATGGTCTTGCCCTCGGGCGCGGTGAAGCCCGCGACGTAGGCGACGACCGGCTTGGTGACGTGCTTCTCGATGTAGGCGGCCGCGCGCTCCTCGGCGTCGCCGCCGATCTCGCCGATCATCACGATCGCGTCGGTGCCGGGGTCTTCCTGGAACGCCTGGAGGCAGTCGATGTGCGTGGTGCCGATGACCGGGTCGCCGCCGATGCCCACGGCGGTGGAGAAGCCGAAGTCACGCAGCTCGTACATGAGCTGGTAGGTCAGCGTGCCGGACTTCGACACCAGGCCGATGCGGCCCGCGGTGGTGATGTCGGCGGGGATGATGCCGGCGTTGGAGGCGCCGGGCGAGGCGATGCCGGGGCAGTTGGGACCGATGATGCGGGTCTTGTTGCCCTTCTCGGTCGCGTACGCCCAGAACTCGGTGGTGTCGTGGACCGGCACGCCCTCGGTGATCACCACGCAGAGCGGGATCTCGGCGTCGACGGCCTCCTTGACGGCGTCCTTGGTGAACGCCGGGGGGACGAAGACGACGGACACGTCGGCGCGCGTCTTCTCCATCGCCTCCTTGACCGTGCCGAACACGGGCAGGCCCTCGTGGGTGGTGCCGGCCTTGCGGGCGTTGACGCCGCCCACGACGCGGGAGCCGGCGGCGAGCATGCGGCGGGTGTGCTTGGTGCCCTCCGAACCGGTCATGCCCTGAACGATGATCTTGCTGTTCTCGGTCAGCCAGATTGCCATGTGTCACGCACCTACCGCAGCGAGCTCGGCGGCCCGCTTGGCCGCGTCGTCCATCGTGTCGACCAGCTCGACGCGCGGGAGCGCGGCGTCGGCCAGGATCTGTCGCCCGAGCTGGGCGTTGTTGCCGTCGAGGCGGACCACCAGCGGGTGGTTGACCGACTCGCCGCGGCTCTCCAGCAGCTTGAACGCCGAGACGATGCCGTTGGCCACGGCGTCGCAGGCGGTGATGCCGCCGAACACGTTGACGAAGATCGACTTGACCGACGGGTCGGACATGATGATCTCCAGGCCGGCCGCCATGACCTCGGCGGACGCGCCGCCGCCGATGTCGAGGAAGTTGGCCGGGGCGGGCTTGCCGGGGAAGGCCTCGCCCGCGTAGGCGACCACGTCGAGCGTGGACATGACCAGGCCGGCGCCGTTGCCGATGATGCCGACGGTGCCGTCGAGCTTGACGTAGTTGAGGTCCTTGGCCTTGGCCGCGGCCTCCAGCGGGTCCTCGGCTGCCTGGTCGACGAAGGCCTCGTGGTCGGGCTGGCGGAAGGAGGCGTTGTCGTCGAGCGTGACCTTGCCGTCGAGGGCCTTCACCTGGCCGTCGGCCGACAGGATCATCGGGTTGACCTCGACGAGGCTGGCGTCCTCGTCGACGAACGCGCACCAGAGCTTCTCGATGAGCTCGGCCGCGCCGTCGAGCGCCTTCTCCGGCAGCCCGCCGGCCGCCGCGATCTCGCGGGCCGTGGCGCGGTCGACGCCGGTCAGCGGCGAGACCGGCACCTTGGCGACCTTCTCGGGGGTCGAGTGGGCGACCTCTTCGATGTCCATGCCGCCCGCGGCGGAGCAGATGGCCAGGAAGGTGCGGTTGGCGCGGTCGAGCAGGAAGGAGAAGTAGTACTCCTCCGCGATCGCGCTGGCCTCCTCCACGAGCACCTTGTGCACCGTGTGGCCCTTGATGTCCATGCCCAGGATGGCCTGGGCCTTCTCGACGGCGTCGGCGGCGTCGTCGGCCACCTTGACGCCACCGGCCTTGCCGCGGCCTCCGGTCTTCACCTGCGCCTTGACGACGACGCGACCGGTGAGCTCCTCGGCGGCCGCGCGTGCCTCCTCCACGGTGTGGGCGACGATGCCGCGTGGCACCGGGATGCCGTAGTCGGCGAAGAGTTCCTTCGCCTGATGTTCGAACAGGTCCACGAGGGTCCGTCCTTGCTTCTCCGACTGAATGTTCGACGGCCCGGGCCACCCCGTACGTCCGTGCCGGGCGTTTCCGCCAGTGAAGCCTAGCCCCAGACTTGACCCTTCCCGGTCACCGGGTCGCGGTTGTGCCTGGATGTGACGGTGATCTCACTCCGCCTGCACGAAATGTGCACCGAATCATCAGCTCTTGTCCGCCTATTGAGATATCGCTGTGATCTTCGATCGGCAAGATACCTTTTTCCCCTTCCTTTTCAACCGAGGACAACGATGAGAAGAGTCATTGCCGGGCTGGCATTGGCCACCGCGGCGACGCTGGTCACGGTGGCGCCAGCGCAGGCCGCACCGGCGAATCCGGTCAAAACGCTGAAGCAGCAGTTCAAGCCCGGACACGGAGTGCGCGTTTCCGAAACTGCGCGTAGTTACGTCGACGGAAAGGCCGCCGAAACCCTTCGTACGACAGGAAAACTCGCCTTCGGTAAGAAGGGAGTGATCGCGGCCGACCTGACCAGCCGCGCGAAGTCCAGCGGTAAGGGCAATACGCGCACCTCCCTGTCGGCGCTGGGCTCCAACCGCACCATCAGCACGGGCGACCACAGGTACCTGCAGGGCGGCATCTTCACGGACATGCTGCCCGAGGGCAAGAAGTGGCTGCGTTACCCCGGCTTCTCCCACCAGTCGAACCAAATGGTCGACATCTTCAACCCGAAGGTGCTCAAGGGCCTGGTCGCCAAGGCCGAGAACGTCAAGGGCGACTACAAGGGCACGGTCACCCTCAAGCAGCTCGCGGCGTTCCAGGACACGAAGATCCCCGGCAAGCTCGGGAAGATCAAGGTCAAGTATCTCCTCGACACCAACGCCAGAGGACTGGTGACCCGCGTGGTGAGCGAGTGGACACTCGACTTCGGCCTCATGGGCAGCAGCCGCACCGTCACCGACACCCGCTACACCGGCTGGGGCTCCAAGGTCACGATCAAGGCCCCGGCGAAGTCGCAGTGGCTCGACATCGCCGACCTGTTCGCCGAGACGCCGGACGCCGACATCCCGTCGGAGATCCCGGAAGACGCCATCAGCTCACTCGGGGTCGGCGGCTAGCTTTCTCCTCTTCCGTACGAATGAGGACCCTCATGCCCTCGGGCATGGGGGTCTTCCCAGTCCCACAAGACCGAGACATCGCATGAAGCGTCTCACCGCGGCCCTCGCCTCGACCTTCGTCCAGGCCGTCCCCGCGCAGGCCGGGCCCAAGGATCCGCTGGCCGCCATGAAGAAGCGGGACCGTCAGAGCGGCGGGCCGCTAAGGTCAAACGCTGATCCACGGAGGCCGGTTTCGTGCTCCTTTGGACCGTTACAACATCGTGACGAGCCATTCGCCGTCGAAACACGCGTCCCAATTGTCACACGTACAGACGCGCAACGCGGAGAACCATAGCTCAGGAGTACGACCCGTGAATGTCTTCCCCCGGATTCTCGCCGCCGCCGCGCTGGTGACGGCGGTGGCCTGCGCGGCGGAGGGCGCCCCCGTCGCTCAGCAGGCCGCCCGGCCGCAGACGGTGCAGGCGGCTCAAACCGTCACGAAGGCGAAGAAGAAGTTCAAGATAGGCATCGCCGACATCACCCCCATGGGCGAGAAGACGGAGAAGGTGGGCGTCGGCTTCCCCATCATCGTCACCTTCGACCGCGACGTGCCCGACAAGGCCGCCGTCGAGTCCGTGCTCCAGGTCGAGGCCGAGCATCCCGTCGAGGGCGCCTGGCGGTGGGTGTCGCCGCGCAAGGTCATCTACCGCACCAAGACCTACTGGAAGCCCTACCAGAAGGTGCTGTTCAAGGCCCTGCTCAGCGAGATCCCCGGCAACGAGAAGGCGAAGAACGTCAGCCGCCGCTTCGCCGTCGGCGCCAAGCACGTGTCGCTGGTCGACACCCGCAAGCACGTCATGAAGGTCTACCGCAACGGCAAGCTGGCCAAGAAGATCCCGATCAGCGCCGGCCGCGGCGGGCTGGTCAGGAACGGCGTCGACGTCTACCTGACCACCAGCGGCGTCCACCTGACCATGGGCAAGAAGGCCGTGGAGACCATGACCTCGTCGTGGATGGGGGTGACCGACCCGAAGGACCCCCGCTACTACAAGGAGGAGATCCCGTGGGCGGTGCGCATCTCCGATAGCGGCGAGTACGTCCACCAGAGCTTCGGCGACTACCAGTATCTCGGCCGGTCCAACCAGAGCCACGGCTGCGTGCGCGCCACCCCTGCCGGGGCCAAGTGGTTCTACCAGATCAGCCAGCGCGGCGACGTCGTCAAGATCGTCGGCACCAAGCGCAAGCTCCAGTGGAACAACGGCTGGAGCTACTGGCAGCTCAACTGGACCCAGTGGAAGAAGGGCAGCGCCCTGCGCACCGCCCAGAGCTGACGCACGAGGTCAGAGCTTCTCCAGCGGCGCGTACGCGAGCAGGAGCGTCTTCTCACCGCCCGAGCCGAAGTCGATCTTGACCTTGGTCTTCTCGGCCACGCCGTCGACCGACACCACGGTGCCGAGACCGAACGCGTCGTGGGTGACCCGGTCGCCCGGCGTCAGCGACGGGACGGCCCGGCCGCCGGTCTTCTTCGGGGCCGCGGCCGGGGCAGGCTCGCGGCGGGTGGCGGCGCTCCACGCCGACTTGTCGGGGTCGGTGCGCCACTCGACCAGCTTGGCCGGCACCTCGTTGACGAACCGCGAGGCCGGGTTGAACGACGGCGCGCCCCACGAGCTGCGCACCGCCGCCCGCGTCAGGTAGAGCCGCTGCTGGGCGCGGGTGATGCCGACGTAGGCCAGGCGGCGCTCCTCCTCCAGCTCCTTCGGCTCGCCGATGGAGCGGATGTGGGGGAAGACGCCGTCTTCCATGGCGGTCAGGAACACCACGGGGAACTCCAGGCCCTTGGCGGTGTGGAGCGTCATCAGCGTCACCACGCCCTGGCCGCCGTCCTGCTCGGGGATCTGGTCGGCGTCGGCCACCAGCGATACCTGCTCCAGGAACTCCACGAGCGTGCCCTCGGGATTGGCCTCCTCGAACTCGCCGGCCACCGAGACCAGCTCCTGGAGGTTCTCCAGACGGGACTCGTCCTGAGGATCTTCGGACGCCTCCAGCTCGGCGCGGTAGCCGGTGGCCACCAGCACCTCCTCGGCCAGCGCGGACGGCGGCACGCCCTCGCCCTTGGCGATCAGCTCATCGATCATCGCGACGAACTCCCTGATCGCGTTGAGCGAGCGGGTGGCCATGCCCGGCGCCTCGTCGGCCCGCCGCAGGCCCTCCCAGAACGGGATCCGCTCGCGCGCCGCGAACGCCTCCACCATCGCCTCGGCCCGGTCGCCGATGCCGCGCTTGGGCACGTTGAGTATGCGGCGCAGCGACACCACGTCGAGCGGGTTGGCCAGCACCCGGAGGTAGGCCAGCAGGTCCTTGACCTCCTTGCGCTCGTAGAAGCGCACCCCGCCGACGACCTTGTAGGGCAGGCCGGTGCGGATGAAGATCTCCTCGAACACGCGGGAGGCGGCGTTGGTGCGGTAGAAGACCGCGACGTCGCCCGGCCTGACGTCCTCCTCGTCGGCCAGCCGGTCGACCTCCTGCGCCACGAACACGGCCTCGTCGTGCTCGTTGTCGGCGACGTATCCCACGATCTTGGGCCCGTCGCCCTGGTCGGACCAGAGGTTCTTCGGCTTGCGCGACTCGTTGCGGGAGATGACCGCGTTGGCGGCGGCCAGGATGTTCTGGGTGGAGCGGTAGTTCTGCTCCAGCAGGATCGTGCGGGCGTCGGGGTAGTCGCGCTCGAACTCGAGGATGTTGCGGATCGTCGCGCCGCGGAAGGCGTAGATCGACTGGTCGGCGTCGCCGACCACGCACAGCTCCGACTGGCTGGTGCCGGAGCGCACCTGGTCGCCGTCGGCGGTGCGCAGCTCGGGGAACCCGACCAGCTCTCTGATCAGGATGTACTGCGCGTGGTTGGTGTCCTGGTATTCGTCGACGAGGACGTGGCGGAAGCGCATCCGGTAGTGCTCCGCCACCTCGGGGAAGAGCTGGAAGAGCGTCACCGTGTTCATGATGATGTCGTCGAAGTCCATCGCGCCGGCCTCGGTGAGCTTGAGCTGGTAGCTCTTGTAGGCCTGGGCGAGCGTCTTCTCCAGGTGGGAGCCCGCCCGCTCGATCGCGGTCTCGTAGTCGATCAGCTCGTTCTTGAAGTTGCTGACCTGGGCGGAGAACGACCGGGGCGGATAGCGCTTGGGGTCGAGCTCCATCTCGCGGCAGACCATGGCCATGAGGCGCTGGGAGTCGGCCTGGTCGTAGATGGAGAAGCTCGAAGGGAAGCCGAGCCGCTTGGCCTCGCGGCGCAGGATGCGCATGCACGCGCTGTGGAAGGTCATCACCCACATCGCCCGCGAGCGCGGGCCGACGAGCTTGTCGATGCGCTCCTTCATCTCGCGGGCGGCCTTGTTGGTGAACGTGATGGCCAGGATCTCGCCCGGATGGACGTCGCGCTCGGCCAGGAGGTAGGCGATGCGGTGGGTGAGCACCCGCGTCTTGCCGGACCCGGCGCCCGCGACGATCAGCAGCGGGCTGCCGTGGTGGAGCACGGCCTCGCGCTGCTGAGGGTTGAGGCCGTCGAGCAAAGGGTGGTCAACAGAGACTTGGGTGGGCACGCCCCTAGGTTAGGCCCCCTCACCGACAATCGGCGCCCGGAATGCCGGGGACCGGGCTCCCGTTGTGCGGACAGACGCCTCAGAAAGGGGAGCCATGCTGCCGGAGAGTGAGATCACCAGGGTCCTCGTCGTGACTGCGCACCCGGACGACGCCGACTTCGGCGCGGCCGGCAGCGTGGCGCTGTTCGCCGACAAGGGCGTGGAGGTGACCTACCTGCTGGTCACCGACGGCGACGCGGGCGGCAACGACCGCTCCCTGGACCACTCCGGCATGGCCGAACTTCGCCGCGCCGAGCAGGCCGCGGCGGCCAAGTGCGTCGGCGTGACCGACCTGCGCTCCCTCGGCCGCGCCGACGGGACCGTCGTCCCGTCGCTGGATCTGCGCAGGGACATCGCGCGCGTCATCAGGCAGGTACGGCCCGAGCTGGTGATCACCCATCACCCCGAGCGCAACTACGAGTTCATCGCCCCCAGCCACCCCGACCACCGGGCGGTCGGCGGCGCCACCCTGGACGCCGTCTATCCCGACGCGCGCAACCCGTACGCCTTCCCGGAGCTCGTGGAGGAGGAGGGCCTGGAGGCGTGGACGGTGCGTGAGGTGTGGCTCATGGGCGGGCCCACCCGCAACCACTGGGTGGACATCACGCCGGTCGTCGACCGCAAACTGGCGGCGCTGCAGTCGCACGCCAGTCAGGTGGGTCACATCGAGGGGTTCGCGGAGATCGTCAGGGACCGTTTCGCCGCCTGGGCGCGGCAGGCCGGCTTCCCCGACGGGCACTACGCCGAGGGCTTCCAGGTCGTCAACACGACATAGGCCGGCTTACGGCACCGAACCGGGCGGCACCACCCACAGCGACGGCTGCCCGGTGACCTCCGCGATCCGGTCGTAGTCGCGGTCGTAGTGGAGCACCGTCGCGCCGTACACCTCGGCGCAGGCGGCGATGAGCAGGTCCGGCGGGCTGACGCCGCGATGCTGCGAGGCCTCGATCAGCTTCAGCTGGACCTCGCGGGCGCGCGCCCAGACTTCCGGCCCGGCGGACAGCCTGATGACCTGGTGCTGTGCGCGGATGATGCGCTTGTAGTGCGCGTGGTTACGGGCGCTGTAGCCGACCTCCAGGTCGATGATGTCGCACGTGGCCACGACACGAGCCGCGTAGAGCGGGTGGAGCGCCTTGGCGACGACGTCGCTGGTCCTGATGCGCGCCAGCGCGCTCGTGTCGAGCAGGTAGATCACTCCTGTCGCCGCCACGCGTGCTTCATGACCTCCGGATCCAGCAGATCCGGGCTCCCCTCCGTCCGCCAGAACTCGAACGCCTCGATCGCGTCCGCCGTCTCCTCGTCCCGGTCGAGCACCGCCTGCAGGGCCGAGTGGACCGTTTCCTTCATGCTGCTCGTCCCCAGCCTGTCCTGGACCGCCTGGACGAGTTCCTTGTCGATGTCGATGACCGTTCGCATGGAACACCACCTCCGTTACCTCCAGCGTATATCACGAAGTGTGATCTTGATATACGCACTCTCCGTGTCCGATCGAACACGTTGAGGCGCGGAAGTGACTTTAAAGCAGCGGCAAAGAGCATGAACGCAGGCCAGGGCCGCGAGGTGAAGGATCCTCACCCCGGGGCGGAAAGCACCCTCACCACCGGGAGAACATCACCAGCGCTGCCGGGCCTCCTCCGCCCACCCCGTCAGCCCGTCGAGCTCCACCCAGGTGCCGTCGTCGGCCTGGGCGCGGCCGGCGAAGTGGCCGAAGCACTGGTGGGTCTCGGAGCCCACCACCACCAGCTCGGTGCGGGCCACCCGCTCGTAGAACGGCGTGAACTCCACCTGCACCCGGGGACCGGTGATCCGCCACGGCCGCATCCAGTCGGCGCGGTCGTAGCTCCACGCCAGCTCCTCGCCGATCTTGTGCAGCCGGCCGCCGATGAACAGGGCGTTCTCCGTCATCCCGGTGCCGGCCGTCCACCGCCCGCCGAGCTGGATCGCCTTCCCGGGCGCGCTGCCCGCCGCCCAGTTCCAGGCGATCGAGTACGGCCAGCGCCCCCGCCCGTGGTCGAGCACGGCGAACGAGTCTTCCTCGCGCACCTCGTACGGGACCGAGCCGAGCACGAGCCTGCCCCGGACCGGGCGGCCGACGTCCTTGACCGTGTACTGGAAGCGCCGCGGGCCCCACGGCACCACCACGCCGAGCGACTCGTGGCCCTCGCGCGACGGCATCTCCAGGTCGACCTCGATGCCCTCCGCGCGGGCGCGCAGCGCGGTGGCGCCGGGGGTCTGGGTGATCCGGATGTCCAGCCCGCCGCCGCCCTTCGCGACGGCGGTGCCCTCCCCGCTGCGGTCGGGCATGACGGTGCCGCGGGCGAACGGCACCACGACGTCCCTGCTGATCTCCTCGCCGGCGGCGCGGTCGAGGACGTAGAGGCCGTGCACGCCCGCGTAGTCGAGCGAGGACGCCACGACGCCGATGATGTGGGACGGGGTGACGATGCCCCAGTATTCCCAGCGCTTGGTGCGGCCCCAGCCGCGCAGGTTGGCCCGGTGGAGCGGCCGTCGCGTCCAGCCGACGGCGGCCGGGTTGAGCCGGCCGTCGGGCAGGCAGAGGTCCACGGGCTCGGTGATCTCCCGTTCGCGCGTCGTCATCAGAGGGAGGCCTCCTGCTGGACGGGCTCGGTCCTGGTCGCGGCGAGGCGGGCGAAGAGGTAGCCCAGCGAGTTGGTCGCCAGATGCAGCATCGAGGGCGCGAGGAGCCCACCCCGGCGGCGCAGCTCGGTGAACAGGACCCCGGCGGCGGCCGTCGAGAGCACGCTGCCCGCCACGACCCGCGCCGTGTCGAGCCGCCCGGGGGACTCGCCCGCGACGACGGCTCCCAGCGCCGGGTTGGCGCGCGCCATGTCGACGGCCGGCAGGATGTGCCAGAGGCCGAACAGCGCCGACGACACCGCAGTGGCGGTGGCCTGCCCGTGGGCCCGGCGGAGCATCGCGTGCAGCGCCCCGCGGAACCCGACCTCCTCCAGCAGCACCGTGCCGAACGGGACCTGGAGCAGGGCCTCCTCCAGGACGCGGGCGCGGGTGAGCGACAGCGCCCGCTCGTCGTGGAAGAGCGGGCGGGTGCGAGGGAGGGTGATGCCGACGGTGTAGACCGCGGCCACGCCCGCCACCAGCACCCCGCCGATGACGGCCCCCCGGCGCCCGTGCTCGAACCCGAGCTCCTCCCACGTGACCCCCGACCGGCGGGCCATCGCCACCAGCGCCGCCGTGGCCGCGGCGGAGGTGAGGGGGCCGAGCCGTGGCGCGACGCGGTTGTTGAGCACGTTGGCCGCCGTCAGCACGGCGATCGAGCGAAGCAGCACCCTTGAAGATTAGTCGCGCTCACTCTTAACCCACGCCGGAGGGTCACGAGGCCGCGGGGCGGCGCACACCTTCGGGAACGCGGGAGCGGCGGCGCTCCTCCGGGGTGAGCCCACCCCAGATGCCATCGGCCTCGCCCGCCTTCAACGCGTACGAACGACACTCGGTGAGGACCTGGCACGTCGCGCAGACGGCCTTGGCCCGCGCCTCCTGGACGGGTGAGGGGGCGAGGGGGAAGAAGAGCTCCGGGTCGCTGGATCTGCAGGCCCCCCTGCGCAGCCAGCCGATCTCCTCCAATGGCATGGGCTAACGCTATGACGTGTACAAGATCAGTCGCATCATCCTGGGGATTGACACGCGACTACATCGCGGGAGGTGTCAGCAGGCGCTCACGCCGCGGGTGTAGCCGACGGCGAACGACCGCTGGCGCTGCTCGGCCGTACCGTGGGCAGCCGGGTCGAGCCAGTCGTCGGTCGGGTCGCCGGCGGCGGCGAGGTTGAGCAGGAGCTCGTCCTCGTCGCCCGGCTCGGCCACCAGCGCTCCCGAGTCGATCAGGGCGCGCAGCGTGCCGCCCGCGTAGCAGTCGGCCTGCAGCTCCATCTCCACGTTGAGGCGGAAACTGGTGCGGAGCTGGGCCTGCACGGCGTGGCCGAACTCGTGCGGGATGATCAGATAGACGGAGCCGTCGCCCATCCGGCTCCACAGCGCCCGCATCCACTCCTCGTCGTAGGCGATGAAATGTCCCGCCGAGCAGTAGAAGGCGTTGTTCGGCACGGACGGCTGCCCGCCGCAACGCGGCCCGTTCGTCCCCGAGTAGGGGATGAACCGGTTGACCGGGCGATAGGTCATCCCGGACGCCGCGAACTGCTGTTTCCAGAACTCCTCCGACAGCGTCCTGGCGCCCCACACGTCGTCCTCGAACGAGTCGAGCCCGCGCCGGTCCCTGGACGGCACGTCGATCACACCACAGGCGGAGACGGGGGCCAGCAGCAGCACGACGAGCAGGAGGCGCACGACGAGGGGAGGCGTCACATGCCTCAGACTGCCCAGGTATGTACGGGTTCATTCGCGTGCATACGGTCGAGGTACTCCAGCGTCATCGCCCGCAGCGCCTCATGCCGGTCGCCGCCGATCGCCCGTACCTTCTCGACCTGCCAGGTGGCGCCCGTGCGGCCCGTCAGGCAGCGGCCCTCGATGACGCCCAGCAGGCGGGCGGAGACGTCGTGGTCCACACCCCGCAGGTTCAGTCCCTCGTACGCCATGGGCAGCAGGCGGCGCAGGATCAGCTCGTCCGCAGGCACCTCGCCGAGCCCCGGCCAGTACAGCCGGGCCTCCAGGCCGTGGCGGGCGGCGTTGTAGAGGTTCTCCTCGGCGGCGGCGAACGACATCTGGCTCCAGACCGGCCGCTCCGCGTGCGGCAGCACGCTCATCAGGCCGTAGTAGAAGGCGGCGTTGGCCGCGATGTCGAGCACGGACGGGCCGGCCGGGAGCACCCGGTTCTCCACGCGCAGGTGCGGGCGGCCGTCCACCACCGCGTACACGGGACGGTTCCACCGGTAGACGGTGCCGTTGTGCAGGGTCAGCTCGTGCAGCTGCGGGACGCGGCCCTGTTCCAGCTCGGCCCTCGGGTCCTCGTCATCGCAGATGGGCAGCAGGGCCGGGTAGTAGCGGACGTTCTCCTCGAACAGGTCGAAGACGCTGGTGATCCAGCGCTCGCCGAACCACACCCGGGGCCGCACGCCCTGTGCCTTCAGCTCGTCCGGACGGGTGTCGGTGGCCTGCTCGAAGAGCGCGATCCTGGTCTCGCGGTGCAGCTCCTTGCCGAACAGGTACGGGGAGTTCGCGGCGACGGCGACCTGGGGGCCGGCGATGGCCTGGGCGGCGTTCCAGTGCGCCGCGAAGGCCGGCGGGCTGACCTGCAGGTGCAGCTGGACACTGGTGCAGGCGGCCTCGGGGGTGATGCTGTCGGCGCGCGTGTCCAGCAGTTCGACGCCCTCGATCCGCAGGTGCAGGTCCTCGCCCCTGGCCGCGAATATCTGCTCGTTCAGCAGCTTGTAGCGGGGGTTGGCGGAGAGCGTGCCCTCGCCGATGTCCCGCTCGCGCAGCGTGGGCAGGATGCCGACCAGCATCAGACGGGCGCCCTGCGACCGGGCGCGCTCCTCGGCGTGGTTGAGCCGGGCGCGCACGTCGTCCTCCAGCCGCCTGGCCCCGCCGTCGCCGAGCTCCTGCGGCTCGATGTTGATCTCGACGTTGAACTGCCCCAGCTCGGTGGCCCAGTCAGGCCGCGCGATGGCGGCGAGCACCTCGGCGTTGCGCATGCACGCCTCGCCGGCGCCGTCCACGATGTTGAGCTCGATCTCCAGACCGGCGAGCGACCGGTCGACCTCGAACTTCGACTCCCGGAGCAGCTCCGCGAAGACGTCGAGGCAACGGTGGACCTTCTCGCGGTACTTCCGTCGGTCGTCCCGGCTGAACACGACGATCGGCACATCCCTGCCCATACCTGGAATGTCGCACGCCGTCCCTTGTTAGACCACCCCACCACGCCCAGCCTTCGTCCTGGGCTGAGGCAAGGCGCCTACGCTCCGACTTCCCGGTGCCGCCAGCCCCGCCCACGCCCAGCCGGAGTCGTTCATGGACGACTTTCTCCCCGGCGGTCAGACGAGGCGGCGGGCGGTGGCCCAGCGGGAGAGCTCGTGGCGGTTGGAGAGCTGGAGCTTGCGCAGCACCGACGAGACGTGGGTCTCCACCGTCTTGACCGAGATGAACAGCTCCTTGGCGATCTCCTTGTACGCGTAACCGCGGGCGATCAGCCGCAGCACCTCGCGCTCGCGCTGCGTCAGCGAGTCGAGCTCGGGGTCGATCGGAGGCGCCTCGGAGGAGGCGAAGGCGTCGAGGACGAAGCCGGCCAGACGCGGCGAGAAGACCGCGTCACCGTCGGCGACCCGGCTGATGGCGTCGGTCAGCTCCTTGCCGCTGATGTTCTTGGTGACGTAGCCGCGGGCGCCGCCGCGGATGACGCCGATCACGTCCTCGGCCGCGTCCGACACCGACAGGGCGAGGAAGCGCACCTGCGAGCCGGCGCCGAGCACGCGGCGCAGCACCTCCTGGCCGCCGCCGCCGGGCATGTGGACGTCGAGCAGGACGACGTCCGGCTGCAGCTCGGCGATGGCCTTGACCGCCGAGTCGACGTCCTCCGCCTCGCCCACGACCTCGATCGAGTCGCCCAGCTCGGCCCGCACGCCGGAGCGGAAGAGCCGGTGGTCGTCCACGATCAGCACCCGCGTCATTGCTTTTCCACCTTCATCGTCAGCATCACTTCAGTGCCCTCGCCAGGCTCGGTACGCACCCTGGCGGCGCCGCCGTGACGTTCCATCCTTCCGATGATGGACTCCCTGATCCCCATCCTGTCGACCGGCACCGCGTCGAGGTCGAACCCCTTGCCCCGATCCTTCACGAAAATCGTGACCTCTTCACCCTCTACTTCCGCGTACACGGAAATGGACGGACTCTCAGAGTATTTCGCGGCGTTGACCATCGACTGCCGGGCCGCCTTGAGCATGGCCCCGAGCCTGCCGCCGGAGTCGAGGTCGATGTCGCCGACGCAGACCACCTCGATCGGCACGCCGTGCGCGTCCTCCTCCTCGGCCGCGATGCGCCGTACGGCGGCGGCGAGGGTGGCGTCGGCGTCCTGGGCCGGCTGGTAGAGCCAGTTGCGCAGCTCGCGCTCCTGGGAGCGGGCCAGGCGGGTGACCTCGCGCGAGTCGTGCGCGACGCGCTGGATGAGCGTCAACGTGTGCAGGACGGAGTCGTGCACCATCGCGGCGACCTCGGCGCGCTCCTCCTGACGGATGCGCTCGCGCCGTTCGAGCTGCAGCTCCTTCCACAGGCCGGCCAGCCACGGGGCGGCGATGACCGCCAGCCCGCCGACCACGACCGTGGTGAACAGCAGGCCCTGGCCCGCCTCCTGGAGCTGGCCCTCGACCACCAGGAAGCCGATCCCGCCCGCCACCACGAGCATCACGCCGAGGAGCGTGCGCACCCGGTTCTTCCTGATGCTCTTGGTCGCGCCGCTCACCCAGTTCTTGCGGCGGTCGGGATCGGCCTGCTGCCACAGGATCAGCCCGCCGATGCCGCCCACCGCGAACGGCAGCATGCCGATGCCGCCCCGTGAGGCTCCCGTCAGGAACCCGAACGCGAGCAGCGCCACCCCGATCGCCGTGAACGCGGCGAGCTGGCTCCAGTCGCGGGCGGGCGGCTCTCCCCTGTACGGCTCGCGCGGCGTGATCATCCACAGCACCGCGTACGCCACACCGCCGACCCCGCCGACCACGCTGAGCAGCACGAACACCAGCCTGATCACGACGGGGTCGAGCTTGAGCTGCGCGGCCAGGCCCTGCGCGACGCCGCCGACGAGCCGGCCCTCCATGGGGCGCATCATGCGGCGGTACGGCCCGCTGGTCTCGGGCTCGGCGAGTGTCTTCTGGTCTGTCATAACACCGCCATCGTCACATGTCGCAGCGTTGGGGGCATCAGGGAACAACCCCCGGGTCGGGTCAGGGGTCTCCCCGATGCGTGCCCCCTTGGGGGTGGGTCACGATGGTTCCATGACAGAAGCACCGCCCAGGGAACCGGCCGCGCCCCCGAGCGTGCTGCGCCGCAGCAGCGAGGGACGATTCCTCATGGGGGTGTGCGCCGGGCTCGGCAGGCACACCGGCATCGACCCCGTGGTGTTCCGCGTGGGGTTCGTGATCCTGCTGTTCGGGTCCGGTATCGGGCTGTTTCTGTACATCGCGGCTTTTCTGCTGATGAAGGAGCCCAGTGGGCGGCCGGGGCTCATCGAGCAGTGGACCCACCGCGACTTCGACGCCGACACGGTGATGGCGCTGCTGACGGCGGTGCTGGCGCTGGGGCTGGGCATCAACCTGTCGACCGTGTGGCTGGACACCGGGACGCTGGTGGCGGGGCTGTTCCTGGCCGTCGCGCTGCTGGCGGCGCACGCGCACGGGGTCGACCTGCTGGGGCTGGTGCGCTCGATGCCCGAACGCCTCAACCGGCGGCCCCGGGCGATGGACCTGGACGGGTACCAGGAGACCCCCCGCGTGCCTCCGTACGCGCAGGCGACTCCTCCGATGGGTCACCGGCCCCCGGGGTCCCGCGCCGGAGGCCCCCCGCCCTCGGACCAGCCCCACCGTACGGACGAGTCCGGTACGTGGGAGGACGCGTCCCACCCGGCGGCCGAGCCCGGCCAGGGCCCTCGCGCCGTCCCCCTCACCGACGCCGGACCCAGCGCGGTCCACGCCCACGTCTCACCGAAGACCCCCCACCGTACGGAACCGAACCAGGACGAGACGGCCGACGGCCTGACCGAAGCGGGGCAGGCCCAGGCGGCGACGCCCACGGGCGTCTCACCCGACGCGGCGGAATCGCCCACGCAGGACGACCAGCCCGAAACGGGGAGGGACGAGGCGGCGACGCCCACGAACATTCCACCCGACGCGGCCGCACAGGACGGCCGGCCTGAAACGGGGCGGGACGAGGCAACCGCGCCGCCCGCCGCAGCCGCACACGCCGCTGCTTCCCCCGACGCGGGGGCGGACACGGCCGCCGAGGGCGACCGGGCGCAGGCGGACCGGGGCGACGAGACGGTGGCGCAACCCGCCGTTGAGCTGCCGCGGCAGGGTGCGCCGGGTGAGGAGCCGGCGGAGGCCGGCTTCCGAGCAGAGGCCGGTACGGGCGAAAGGACCGATCAGACCGGTACGAGGACCGGCGACAAGGCCGGGACCGGCGAAGGGGCCGGGATCGGGTCCAGGTCCGGGACCGAGGAAGGGGCCGGGATCGGGTCCAGGTCCGGGACCGAGGAAGGGGCCGGGATCGGGTCCGGGATGGGTTCCAGGACCGGGTCCGGGGCCGGTTCCAGGACCGGGTCCGGGGCCGGTTCCAGGACCGGGTCCGGGGCCGGTTCCAGGGCCGGTTCCAGGACCGGGTCCGAGGCCGGTTCCAGGGCCGAATCCGCGACCGGCGAAGGGGCCGAGGGGGATCGGGTTCGGTCGTATGGGGTGCAGGAGGAGTCGGTGTTCGCGGCGGGTGAGACGCGGGAGATGCCCGCGTACCGGCCGCTCGCCGGGCACCGGGAGACCCGGTACGGCTCGTACGGGGAGCCGTTCGCGCCGCACGGGCCGTACCAGCCGCTGGATCCGGCCAAGCGCGGCGGAGGTTACTCGCCGTACGACCCCGCGTTGTACGGGGTGCCGCTGCCGAAGCGGCAGAAACGGCCGAAGTCGTTCATCGGCGCCATCACCATCCTGCTGGCAACCATCATTGGAGGGATCCTCGTGGCCGTGCAGGCGGCATCGCCTTCGGGCGTGCAGCCCACGATCGTCGGCGGCGCGGTGCTCGTCACCATCGGGGCCGGGCTGCTGATCGCCGCCTGGTGGGGCAAGGGCGCCGGGCTGGTGGCCGCGGGCACCACGGTGGCGCTGCTGATCGGCATCGGGCTGATGTTCGGCGGGCTCCCGGCGAAGGTGGGGTCGGCCGTGTGGCAGCCCCTCACCGTGGAGGAGACGCGCCAGGTGTTCGACGTGGGCGTGGGAGACGGCGAGCTGGACCTGTCGAAGCTCGCGCTGAAGCCGGGGTCGACGGTCGAGGTGCGGGCCGCGGTCTCGGTGGGGACGCTGGACGTGGTGGTGCCGCCCGACGCGCGGGTGGAGGTGCACGCGACCAACAAGGTCGGCGACATCCAGGTCGACCAGTCGCTCCGGGGCGGCCTGGAGGTCCGGCTGGACAGGGTGATGGAGCCGGAGGTCGCGCCCGAGGGCGAGCCGGCCACGATCGTGCTGCACATCCGGGGCGGCGTCGGAGACCTGGAGGTGCGGCGTGCCGCGTGACGTCGACCGGCCGCGGCGCCTGCACAGGACCGACTGGATGGCGCTGCTGAGCGGGACCCTGTTCGTCGTGCTGGGCATCCTGATCATGACGCGGTCGATCACGGATCCGCTGGTCCTGTTGCCTGTGCTGGTGACGGGCCTGGGCTTCGCGGGGCTGGTGGCGATCCTGGCGAGGGTTATTCGTGGTAAGTAACCCTTGACTACCGAGACAAACACGGGCATACGTTGGCCTTGTCCGCCTTTCCCCTGCTCCTGTGAGGGAGGACGTATGCCCCGGATATCCGTCAAAGTGGACGGAATCGCCTACGAGGAGGACGTCGAACCGCGACTTCTTCTCGTTCACCTACTAAGAGAACGGCTGGGCAAGACCGGCACCCCCGCCGGCTGCGACACCAGCAACTGCGGCGCCTGCACCGTGATGCTCGACGGCAAGACCGTCAAGAGCTGCTCGGTGCTCGCGGTGCAGGCCGACGGCTCCGACATCGTCACCATCGAGGGCCTGGCCGCGAACGGGTCGCTGCACCCGATGCAGCGGGCCTTCCACGAGGAACACGCGCTGCAGTGCGGATTCTGCACGCCAGGCATGGTCATGGCCGCGATCGACCTGGTGAGAGACACTCCGGACCCGTCGGAGGAGGCCATCAGGGAAGGGCTCGAAGGCAACCTCTGCCGGTGCACCGGCTACTGCAACATCGTCAGAGCGGTGAAACGGGGCGCCCAGGAGATGGGTCAGGCGGTGAAGTCGTCATGACCGAGGTGGGCAAGGCGAGAAGGCGCAAGGAGGACGCCCGGCTGCTGACCGGGCGCACGCGGTGGACGGACAACCTGCAGCAGCCGGGGATGCTGCACGTGGCCTTCCTGCGCAGCCCGATGGCGCACGCGCGGATCACCGGGGTGGACGTGTCGGCGGCGCGCGAGCTGCCCGGCGTGGTCGCGGTGTTCGCCGGCCAGGACGTCGCCGGCGAGCAGGGCAGCCTGCCGTGCGCGTGGCCGGTGTCGGACGACATCGTCATCCCCGAGCACCCGCCGATGGCGGTGACGGAGGTGCGGTACACGGGCGAGATCGTGGCCTGCGTGGTCGCCACCGACCGGTTCAAGGCGGCCGACGCCCTGGAGGCGATCGAGGTCGACTACGAGCCGCTGCCGCCGGTGATCGACCTGGAGACGGCGCTCTCGCCGGACAGCCCGAAGGTGCACGAGACGGGCAACCAGGCGTTCTCCGTCAAGATCACCTCGGGTGACCTCGACGCGGCCTTCAGGGACGCCCCGGTGGTCATCGACCGGACGTACGTGCAGCAGCGCCTGATCGGCGCGGCCATGGAGCCCAGGGCGGTGCTGGTCTCCACCGACGGCGACACGTTCACGATGTGGACGTCCACGCAGATCCCGCACGTGCTGCGGGTGATGCTGGCCATGGTCACCGGCGTCCCCGAGCACCGGCTCCGCGTGATCGCGCCGGACGTCGGCGGCGGGTTCGGCACCAAGCTGCAGGTCACCGCCGAAGAGGTGCTCTGCCTGCTGCTCTGCCGGAAGCTGGGCAAGCCCGTCAAGTGGGCCGAGTCGCGCACCGAGGGCAACCTGGCCGTCCACCAGGGACGCGGCCAGCTCCAGCACATCAGGCTCGCGGCCGACGCCGACGGCCGCATCCGCGGGCTCCAGGTCGACCTGCTCGCCGACATGGGCGCGTACCTGATGCTGGTCACCCCGGGCGTCCCGATGCTCGGCGCGACCATGTTCAACGGCATCTACAAGATGGACGCGTACGAGTTCGCCTGCAAGGGCGTGTTCACCACCAAGATGCCGACGGACGCCTACCGGGGCGCGGGCCGTCCCGAGGCCACGTTCGCGATCGAGCGGATCATGGACGAGCTCGCGGCGGAGCTGCGGCTCGACCCGATCGAGGTGCGGCGGCGCAACTGGATCAAGCACGAGGAGTTCCCGTACACCACGATCGCGGGCCTGACCTACGACTCGGGGAACTACGAGGCGGCGACCGACAAGGCGCTGCAGTTGTTCGGCTACGACAAGCTGCGCGCCGAACAGGCCGACCGGCGTGACCGTGGCGACCCGGTGCAGCTCGGCATCGGCGTCAGCACGTTCACCGAGATGTGCGGGCTGGCGCCGTCGCGGATGCTGGGCGAGGCGAACTACGGCGCGGGCGGCTGGGAGCACGCGTCGGTGCGGATGCTGCCGACCGGCAAGGTGGAGGTCGTCACCGGCACGTCGCCGCACGGGCAGGGCCACGTGACGTCGTGGAGCCAGATCGCGGCCGACGCGCTCGGCGTCCCGTTCGAGGACGTCACGGTGGTGCACGGCGACACCGCGATCTCGCACAAGGGCATGGACACCTACGGCTCGCGCTCGCTGGTGGTCGGCGGGGTCGCGGTGCTGCAGGCGTGCGAGAAGGTGCGCGAGAAGGCACGCAAGCTGGCCGCGCACCTCCTGGAGTGCTCGCCGGACGACCTCGACTTCGCCGGCGGCGCGTTCAAGGTGAAGGGCACCGACTCCCAGACGACGATCCAGGAGCTGGCGCTGGCCGCGTTCGCCGCGCACAACCTGCCCGAGGGGGCGGAGGCCCGGCTGGACTCGGACGCCACGTTCGACCCGGTCAACTACTCCTTCCCGCACGGCACCCACCTGACGGCGGTGGAGGTGGACACGGAGACCGGACACGTCAAGATCCGCTCGTACGTCGCGGTCGACGACGTGGGGAAGGTGGTCAACCCGCTGATCGTCGAGGGCCAGGTGCACGGCGGCATCGCGCAGGGCATCGGGCAGGCCCTGTACGAGGAGGCCGTCTACGACGCGGAGGGCAACCTGCTCACCGCCACGCTGGCCGACTACCTGCTGCCGTCGGCGGCGGACCTGCCGGACTTCGTGACCGACAGGACCGAGACGCCGGCCACCAGCAACCCGCTGGGCGCCAAGGGCGTCGGCGAGGCGGGCACCATCGCCTCGACGCCCGCGGTGGTCAACGCCATCGTGGACGCGCTCCGGCCGCACGGCGTGCGGGACGTGCAGATGCCGTGCACGCCCGAGCGGGTGTGGCGCGCGCTGGAAGGAGGGCGGGCATGATCCCGGCATCGTTCGACTACGTGCGCCCCGGCTCGCTGGCGGAGGCCTGCCAGGAGCTGGCGGCGGACGAGGACGCCAAGGTGATCGCGGGCGGGCAGTCGCTGCTGCCGCTGCTGCGGCTGCGGCTGGCGTACCCGACGAAGCTGGTCGACGTGGCGCGGCTGCCGGAGCTGGCAGGTGTGCACGACCGCGGCGACCACGTGTTCATCGGCGCGATGACCACGCACGACGAGGTGATGCGCTCCGGCGTGGTGGCCGCGGGCGCCCCGCTGCTCGCGCTGGCGACCGCCATGGTGGCGGACCCGGCGGTGCGGCACCGGGGCACGTTCGGCGGGTCGCTGGCGCACGCCGACCCGGCGGGCGACCTGCCCGCGGTGGTGCTGGCGCTGGAGGGCGTGCTGGTGGCCCGTTCGGCGCAGGGCGAGCGGGAGATCCCGGCGGCCGACTTCTTCGTCGACTATCTGGAGTCGTCGCTGCGGCAGGGCGAGGTCCTGGTGGGCGTGAAGATCCCGAAACTGGGCGACGGCTGGGGCTTCCACTACGAGAAGTTCCACCGCACCGCTCAGGCGTGGGCGATCGTCGGCGTGGCGGCGGCCGTCAGGCGCTCCAACGGCTCGATCCAGGAGGCCAGGATCGGGCTGACCAACATGGGGACGACACCGGTGCGGGCACGGGCGGCCGAGACCGCGCTGGAGGGTCTGGAGCTGGGTGACGGGCTCCGGCAGGCGTGTGAGGAGGCGGCGGCGGACACCTCGCCGCCCGCCGATCTGCACGCGCAGCCGGACTACCGGCGGCATCTGGCCAGGGTGCTGACGCACCGGGCGGTCCGCACCGCGGCCGGAGCGCCCTGATCAGGCGGGGGCGCCCCTCTTCCGGGGCGCCCCCGCGGCACGTAGTCTCGCAGCAGCGGGAAGGAGCGAATCGATGGCGATGCGGTTCGAGCACGAGTTCACGGTCCCGGTCCCCATCGAGCAGGCCTGGGCGGTCCTGCTGGATGTCGAGCGAGTGGCCCCGTGCCTGCCGGGGGCGGCTCTCGACAGCGTCGAGGGTCAGCAGTTCACGGGCAGGATGAAGGTCAAGGTCGGACCGATCACCGTCACCTATCGGGGTTCGGCCGCGTTCGAGGACGTCGACAAGGACTCCCACACGCTCACCATCCAGGCCTCGGGCAAGGAGGCGCGCGGCTCCGGCACCGCCGCCGCGACGGTCAAGGCGCGGCTGACGCCGGTCGACGGCGCCACGTCCGTGACGGTCGAGACGTCGTTCAACGTGACCGGGCGGCCCGCCCAGTTCGGCCGCGGGGTGATGGCCGAGGTCGGGGCGAAGCTCATCGACCGGTTCGCGGCGAACCTCGCCGACCTGTTCGCCGAGCCCGCGCAGGAGCCGCAGCAGGAGGCCGCCGCCGAGGAACCGGCGGAGCGCCACCTGGCCGCCGTGCCGGCGCCCGGCGAGGACGCCCACCCGGCGGGCACCATGCGCACGTCACGCACGCCCGACGAGGAGGCGCTCGACCTGCTCGACATCGCGGGCGCTCCGCTGCTCAAGCGGCTGGCGCCGGTGCTGGGCGGAGTCGCCGCGCTACTTGTCATTGTTTGGGTGATTCGTCGCCTTATTCGATGATTTTGGGCAAAAAACACTGCCATTCGGTCGTACCTCCTGAAGTGCCGGGAATGCCTACTCCCACGTCGTGACGCACGGGGGGGTAGGCATGGCGGATTGCACGGTTGTCGTGATCACCTACAACGACGCCCCCCGGCTGCCCAGAGCGGTCCGCTCGGTGCTCGGCCAGACACTGCGCGACCTCGAAGTGATCATCTCCGACGACGCCAGCACCGACGACACCCCCGAGGTCGCGGCCGGGCTGGCGGTGTCCGACCCGCGCGTCCGCTACCTGCGCAGAGAGCGCAACAGCGGCGGCTGCGGCGCCCCGCGCAACGACGGCCTGGACGCCGCCGCGGCCCCGTACGTGATGTTCCTCGACAGCGACGACGAGCTGCCCCGGCACGCCTGCAAGAGCCTGCTGGCCGAGATCGAGCGGACCGGGGCCGACTTCGTGTCCGGCCAGATCTCCCGGCTGTACGAATGGAACGGGCGACTGCGCCCGTACTACCCGACGCTGTTCGCCCGGCGGCGCGTGGTCGAGGGCATCCGGGAGGAGCCGGAGCTGTTCCTGGACTCGTTCAGCACCAACAAGCTGTACGACGTGCGCTTCCTGCGCGAGAGCGGGGTGCGCTTCCCCGAGGACATCCACTACGAGGACCACGTCTTCGCCACCGAGCTGTACGCGCACGCGCGGCGGTTCGCGATCGTGCCGTGGGTGGTCTACCACTGGCACCGGGCCCGCGGCGCCTCGTCCATCTCGCTGTCGATCGAGGAGATGGACAACGTCCGCCACCGCGTGACCGCCGCCAGGCTGAGCGACGAGGCGCTGCGCCGGCACGGGGCCGCCGATCTGGTGCCCGAGCGGCAGCACCGCTTCCTCCGGCAGGACCTGTGCGTCTACCTCAACCCGCTGCCCTCCAGGGACCTGGTGTGGGTCAAGGAGTTCGCCGCCGTCGTCCGCCCGTACCTGGAGGGGATACCGGCCGAGGTGTACGAGCGGGTGGACCCGCTGGTCAAGGTGTGCTGCCGGCTCATCATGGACGACCGGGCCGAGGACCTGCGCGTCGCCGCCGGATGCCTGACCGGGCCGCGGGCCGTGCCGCGCGCCGCCGTGCAGCTCGGCGGGCGCACCTACTGGGGCACCACGGTCTCGCCCGGCCTGGACATCACCCCGCTGCGCCTGGCCGAGCTGCCGTTCTCGGCGTCGCGGCTGCGGCACGAGGTCACCGAGATCGCCGGCGACGGCCGCCGGGTGCGGATGACCGTGCGCACGTACGATCCCTTCGGCGTGCTGCCGGTGGACTGGGAGGCGTTCCTGAAGCTCGGCGGGCGGCGGGTCCCGCTCCGGCCGCACCCTTCGGGCGACGGCGGCTACGTCACCGAGGTGACCTTCACCCCGGACGGCTCCTGCGAGCCGCGCATCGGCTTCACCCGGCTCGCCGACGGCCTCACCACCACCGACCGGCTCATCGTGGACCCGAAGATGACGCCGATCGAGCTGCCTGGAGCCACGGTCGGCTGCGACGGCCACGCCGCCTACCTGCGCGTGCGACGCTCCCCCCGGCGGCGGGCGCTGCCCGGACGGGTCAAGCGGGCGCTCATCAGGAGGATCAGCACCCCGGCGACGAAGCTGCGCGCGTACAAGCTGCTGATCAAGATGCTGCGGCCGCGCCGCGACCTCGCGCTGTTCGAGTCGGACGTCGGCAAGGGCTGCACCGGCAGCCCCAGGGCCCTGTACGAGGAGCTGCGCCGGCGCGGCCTGCCCGTCGAGGTGGTCTGGTCGGTGGCCAAGGGCCGCGGCAAGGCGCCGACCGGCGCGCGCGGGGTCCGGCGCGGCGGCTGGAAGTACGTCTGGACGCTGGCCAGGGCCGGCTACTGGGTGGACAGCCACGGCTTCCCGCTGGACTATCCCAAACCGCGCGGCACCCGCTACCTGCAGACCTGGCACGGGCAGGGCATCAAGTCCATCGGCTTCGACGCGCCCGACCTGCGCGGCGACTTCGACGGGCCACGCGCGCGGTGGCGGGCCGCGGTCGCCCGCTGGGACGCGCTGATCTCGCCCAGCGCCGAGTTCTCCCGCCGTTTCGTCCCGTCCAACGGCTACACCGGCCCGGTCTACCGGCACGGCACGCCGCGCTGCGACGCGCTGGTCAGGGGCGAGCTCTCGGGCGACCCGCGCAGGCAGTTGGAGCTGCCCGCCGGCAAGAAGGTCCTGCTGTACGCGCCCACGTACCGGGACCGGGCCAAGAGCAGCGGCCGCTCGGTCCGGGCGGACCTGGAGCGGATGGCCGAGGAGCTGGCCGGCGAGTGGGTGGTGATCCTGCGCACCCACCCGGTCGAGCGGTACCGGCCGCCCGAGCACCTGCTCCACTTCGTGCGGCCGGCCGCGACGTACCCGGAGATCAACGACCTGATGCTGGTCTCGGACGCGCTGCTCACGGACTACTCGTCCGTGATGTGCGACTACGCGATCACCGGCAAGCCGATGCTCTTCCTCATCGACGACTGGGACGAGTACCGGCTCACGGAACGGGGCGTCTACCACGACCTGCCGTCCATCGCGCCGGGACCGTGCGTCACCACCACGGAGGAGCTCGTCGACCGGCTCCGCGACCTGCCCGCCGGTCACGCCGCCCACGCCGCGCGGTACGCGGCCTTCCGCGAGCTGTGGTGCGCCGACGAGCACGGCGACGCCGCCGCCAGAATCGTCACGGACTTCTTCGCCGCGGGCCCTTCCAAGGACGCGAGCCCGTCCGGGAACGCGAGCCCGTCCGGGAACGCGAGCCCGTCCGCAAACGCCGGCACCCCCGCGGACGCGGCGAGCGCCGGGCCCGCGCCGGACGCGGATTCCGCGGGGAACGCGGCATGAACGTCGTCTTCGCGTGTCTGGACGCCGACACGCTCGGCGGCATCCAGCAGGTCACGCACACCCTCGCCCAGGGCCTGGCGCGGCGCGGGCACGAGGTGCACGTGATCGGCCTGCACCGGGCCGCGTCGCCCTTCCCCTACGTCGAGCACCCGCGCTACCACCGGCACCTGGTCAGCAGCGCGCCGGTGGGGCAGGAGGGCGGGATCGCGCGCCGGCGGTCCCGCCGCAGGCTGCGGGAGCTGCTGGGCACGATGCGCCCCGGCTACGCGGTGCTCACCTCGCCGGGAGTGGTCACCAGGACGGCCGGGCTGATCCCGGAGCACCTGCGGGCGATCGGCCAGTATCACGGCTCGTACGAGCACGCGAGCGGCTGCTGGCACCTGGGCTCGATCAAGAAGCACTACCCGGAGCTGGAGCAGGCGGTGTTCCTCAGCGAGGACGACGCGTGGCGCTTCTCTGAGCAGGCCCTGCTGCCCAACGCCTGGGCTCTGCCGAACCCGCTGGCGCACTGGCCCCGCCGGGTGTCGGAGCTCTCGGCGCCGCGCGTGCTGGGGGTGGGACGGCTGGAGGGGGTCAAGCGGTTCGACCGGCTGATCACCGCCTTCGCCCGGTCGGGCGCGCCGCCGCCGTGGGAGCTGCACCTGATCGGCGACGGCGCGGAGCTGGACCGGTTGCGCGCGCACGCCGCCCGGGAGGGGGTGACGGACCGGGTGGTGTTCCGCGGGCGGGTGCCCGCCGGCGAGATGCCGGCCGAGTACCGCGCGGCTTCGCTCCTGGCGATGAGCAGCGAGCACGAGGGGCTGCCGATCGTGCTGCTGGAGTCCGCCGCGCACGGGGTGCCGGCGGTGGCATTCGACGTGTCGGGCGGGGTTCGGTCGGCGCGGCCGGTGCTCGTGCCGCCCGGTGACGTGGACGCGCTGGCGGAGCGGCTGGGCTCGCTCACCGGATCGGACCGCGAGCGGCGCCGGCTGGGCGCCGCCGCCCGCGAGCGCGCCGAGGCCTTCCGCCTCGACCGCGTGCTGGACCGCTGGGAGTCCCTGTTCGCGCACCTGGAGCGCTGAACCACACAGGGCCCGCCGGCGGTGACCGGCGGGCCCTTCGCGCTGACGGCGCCGCGCCCCCGCGCCGGCGCCGTCGGTGATCAGTTGTGCTCGGCCAGCTCGGGCGACTCGTTGCGCTGCTGCGGGACGCCCGCCAGCACCCGCTGGCCGCTGGTGAGCAGGGCCGCCACGGGGCTGGGCTCGCGCATCCTGTTGATGCGGTCGCGGAAGCCCTTGCGCAGCCGGCTGGTACGCCGCCTGGCCATCGTCTTGTTGCAGGCCGCCACGTGCTCCTTGGCCGCGCTGGGCGCGCCGGACAGCTCGTAGCCGTTGGCTTCGAGGCGCTCGCCGAACACGTGCTCGCACAGCGAGATCTCCCAGGAGTCCAGCCGCTTGGCCCAGCTCCCCACCCTGCTGCGGGTGACCTCGCCGTGCGTGTTGCTGTGCCATACCTTGTGCACCGGCACGGCCATGCTGGCCGCCTCGCGCGGCGAGACCATGGCGGGCGAGAAGTCCTCGTCCAGGAACACGCAGAGCTTCTTGAGCTCGGTCTCCGGATCGTCGGTGAGGTCCTCGTACCGCAGCTCGAAGTAGGTGTCCTCGGGCAGCGTCCGGCGCAGCCGCTCCCCCGCGTCCATGGCCTCGGCCCAGGTGGCGATCGCGTGGAAGGAGTCGGCCGTGTACCAGGGCATCTCCTTGAGCGAGGCGACGCAGTCGCGCCCGTCCCTGATCAGGTGGATGAACTGGGCGTCGGGGAAGAGCCTGAGCAGCAGGTCGGTGTGCTTGACGTAGCTGGGCCGCTTGTCGCCCCAGCGGGGCTTGTCGAAGCGGTCGGCGTACATGCGGAAGGCGGTCCCGATGACGGAGCCGAGCGAGCCCGGCCCTTCCACGGCCTCGCGGACGAAGTCGGCCTTGGCGATCTTCAGCTCGCGGAACTTGGTGCTGCGGTCGCCGGCGATCCACTCGGCCAGCGGGCGGCGGCGGGCGGCGTCCCGCAGGTCGCCGAAGACCCGGCGGCGGTAGTAGGCGGGAAGGACGAACTTCGTCTCCGGCGCCACCGCCAGCCGAGGGTGGGAGTGGAGCATGAGCTGGAGCATCGTGGTCCCGGAGCGCGGGCACCCGATGACGAACACCGGCCTGTCAGACATTTCGTACTAACCCCCGAAAACTTAGACGAGAACGTGCTCTCGGCTCTCCTGAGCGGCTCCGTGCCTGCGGGCGAAGAGCCACATCCGGTAAACCAGGAAGACCTCGTTGGCGAGAAGCAGGAAACTGGCCGCCGCCGCCACCGGGATCAGCGCCACCACCCCGATCAGGGGCGCGATCACGAACACGGCCGCGTGGAACTCGATCCCGCTGATCAGGTGCGATCGCACCCGGTGGCGGGCCAGGAACGCGTTGAGCCGCTGCAGGAAGCCCGTCGGCACGGGCGCCTCGGCGTCCTCCTCACGCGGCGCCGGCACCAGGTCCGGCGGGGCCTCCTCGGCGTTCCGCTCCCCCCTGATGGCGGCGTGGACCCGCTTCATCTGCGGCGCGTTGACGTACCTGAACAGGTCGAGCACGGCCACGGCGGCGCCGAGCAGGATGTACGCGACCTCCCCCGTGCGCTCGTACTGCCCGTAGGCGAGCCCGGCGGCGCACAGCACCACCCGCACCCGGTCGCCGACGTAGTCGAGCCAGAGCCCGAAGGGCGTCCCCGTGCCCTTCAACCTGGCGATCTTGCCGTCGACACAGTCGATCATGAAGCTCAGGTAGAAGAGCAGCGCGCCGGCCGCCAGCTCGCCCGCCGCCAGGCACACGGCTGACGCCGCGCCGAGGACCAGCGAGAACACCGTGAGGTTGTTGGGCGTGATCTGGGTACGGTTGGCGACCACGAGCGCGACCCGGCAGGCGATCGGGTCCACGAAGTACACCGTCCACCAGGAGTCTCTCCGCTTGCGTGTCTCGTGGACGTCATCGAGCGAATAGGTCCTCATGGACCAACAGCATGACGACCTGCCGTGTTTGAATCTTTACTCTCTGCTACTACTAGAGGATGTCCATGCCTGTTCTTGACCATCTGCCGCCGCAGACGTCATCCGTACAACAGGCGCATGACCCGGCGAGCGGCCCGGCGGGGGCCGGAGAGCCCGCGTGACAGCCGGTAGCCGAGCGTCCTGCGGTAGGCGGAGGCGTTGTGGCGGCTGCGCCGCAGGCGCGAACGCGCCCTCGCCAGCGCGCGCTCGCGGTGCTTGAGCCGGCTCTCCAGCCGGGAGACCCTGGCCAGCGCGACGGCGAGCTGCTCGGCGAGCCGGTCCCTGGCGCGCAGCAGGTCGCGGTACGTCGGCGCCGGATCGTCCGGCCCGGCGGGCGGGCCCAGCTCGGCGTCGAGCCTGCGGGCCAGCTCCAGCTCGGCGCGGTCGCACGGCCTGCCCGCCATGCCGCACAGCGTGAGCGTGAGCTGGTCGCTCTCCAGCGGCCACGGCCACGGATGGTGGTGCCCGGCGGCCAGCAACCGCACCGCGAACCGCCACAGCATCCGGCAGAGCACCACGGCCGGCGGCGGCCCGGCGCCCCCGGGCTGCGGGACGGGGCCGGGAGCGACCGGGTGGAAGGACTCCCCGTCCCAGACCAGCGCGTCGGCCGTGGCGGTGACGTCGCCGCCGTCCTCCACCCACTGGGCGAGCGCGGTGAGCAGCACGCGGACGGCCCGGACGTCCTCGCGGGCGCAGGCCTCCACGAGCATCTCCTCCACGACCCGGCCCGCCGGCACCGGCCGCGCCTCGCCGCCGGGCAGCCGCAGGGCGATCATCGGACCCGTGCCGTCGCGTACCAGTTCGTGCACGGACGCCCCCTCCTCGACCAGGCCGAGCGGCAGGTCCGCGGACGAGGGCTCCCCCCGGGTGGCCACGGCCAGCCAGAGCGGGGCCAGCTCGTCCCCCAGCCGGTGGCGGAACACCAGCCGGGTCAGCCGCAGCGGGTCGGCCGCCGGCATCCGCTCCGCCTCGCTCCCGCTCAGCGGGAAGGTGAGCGCCTCCGGCAGCTCCATGCCGAGCAGCTCGCGGGCGAGCACGGCCCGGGGCGCCCGGCCGTCGGGGTAGGCCGCGTAGCAGCGTTCGGCGCGGAGCCCCGCCGACGCCAGCGCGGCGTCGAGGGTGACCGGCCCGCTCGGGTAGGTGGGGTCGCAGCCGTGCGGCTCCCACTGGCCGTCGCGGTCCGGCGGGCGCGCGTCGAGCAGCCGGTCCACCCCGAGGTCGTTGCGCACCCCGAGCACCAGCCGCCCGCCCGGGGCGGCGAGCCCGGCCAGCGCGGCCAGCGACCGTCGCCACGGCACGGCCGGCGCCTCGGCCGAGTGCGTGCGGGCCAGCCCGTCCAGCGCCAGCACCAAGTCGTACGGCTCGTCGGGGTCGAGCAGATCCAGGCGTCCGCAGTGGACGTCGATGCCCGGATGCCGCTCGCCCAGCGCGCACGCGTCGGGGAACGAACGCAGCACCGCCGCCACCGAAACGGCCCGCCCGGCCACCCGGTCGACCAGCTCCATCGGGTGCGGGCCGACCAGCAGGACCCGCGCGGCGGCGGGCAGCAACCGGTCCAGGAGCTCCAGCGCGGCGGCCCGCCAGCAGGTGATCTCACCCGTGTCCGACCACAGCAGCATCGCGCCGCCGATCAGCCGGACGTTGCCCGGCGCCTCGCCCGGGCCCGCTCTCAGCTCGACGCCTTCGGCGCCGTCGATCACGCGCATCGGACCCGCTTCCGGCCGGGAACGCGGGAGTGACCGTACCAGTGGTTGGAATCGTGCATGGTGTCCCTCCGTGCGGTTGGCGCGCCCCGTCGAACCTTCGCAGTCGCCGATCAGCGCCACGCGTCCTTATACGCTTCCCTTACTCGCCCAGGGGACGCGGTTTCAGTTGACGCCTGGCTCAACTACACTTTGTTGCGTTCTCAACACGGAGAGTGCATGCACGTGGTGGGTGTCAGCGGCCGGGCGGTGACGTGATGCTCGACGTCAGGTTCCCCGCCGGTCCGCCCGTCACCGTCGACCACCTGCTCGACGAGGTCATGGCCGGGAGCCGCCTGTCCGTGGGCGACGACCGCATCCTCGACTTCCTGGTCGCGTTCGGCCGGCTGCTGCTGCGCCCGGCGCTCGCGCGCCGCCATCCCGAGCTCGGCACGCTCGGCTCCTTCCTGCGTCCCGGCGAGCTGCTGCGCACCATCGACGCGCTGCGCGGTGATCACGTACGGATGCCGCGCGGCCTGGCGTTCCACGTCCCGCCCGCCGACGTCGACACCGTGTTCGTCTACTCGTGGGCGCTGTCGGCGCTGACCGGCAACCGCAACGTCGTGCGGCTGTCCCCGCGCGCGGGTCCCATGGCCGCCACGATCGTCGACGCGCTGCAGGAGGCGCTCGACGACGCCGACCCGGTGGTGGCCGCCACCCAGCGGATCATCTGCTACGACCGCTCCCCCACCATCACGGCCGCCCTCTCCTCGGCCTGCGACCTGCGCGTCATCTGGGGCGGCGACCGCGCGGCGCACGAGATCCGCCGGCATCCGCTGGCCCCGCACGCGCGGGAGCTGACGTTCCCCGACCGGTCGTCGTTCGCGGTGGTGCGGGCCTCGGCGTGGCTGGGCGCGCCGCGCGCCGCGCGGGCGGCGGTGGCGGAGGGGTTCGTGAACGACTCCTACTGGTTCGACCAGGCGGCCTGCTCCTCGCCGCGCACGGCGTTCTGGGTCGGGTCGCGCGCCGACTGCGACGCGGCCCGCGCCGCCTTCGCCGCCTGCCTGGCGCTCGCGGTCGAGCGGCGCGGGTGGGCGGTCGACGCGGCCATGGCGGTGCAGCGGCGGGTGGCCGCCTACGAACGGGCGGCCGACCTCCACGACGACGCCCTCGCGCTCGCCACCGCGATCACCGCGCCCCGGCGCTGGCTCGGCGCCGGCACGTTCGCGCACGCCAGGCTCGGCTCCCTGGCCGAGCTGATCCCCCTGGTGGGACGGCGCGACCAGACGATGACCCACTTCGGCTTCTCCCGCGAGGAGCTGATGGAGCTGGCCCACGCCCTGGCGGGGCGGGGCGTCGACCGCATGGTGCCGTTCGGCGACGCGCTCAGCTTCCACCGAGTGTGGGACGGCATGGACGTCGCGAGCGAGTTCACCCGTCTGGTGACGGTGTTCGCCTGACACGGTGCGATAACGAAAAACGGTCCAAGAGTCCGCGACCTGCGCCTTCTCCCGAGCATGATCGAACACGCCGGGGCATGGGCCGTAGGGTGTTGGCTGTGCTGATTCATGGCTTGCTCGCCGGGTCGCTGGCGCTGAGCGGCACCCCCGCCACCACCGCCCAGGCGAAGATCGACTGTGCCGAGGTCAAGTGTCTGGCGCTGACCTTCGACGACGGCCCGGGCAAGAGCACGGCGAAGCTCCTGCGCGTCCTCAAGAAGGAACGCGCCAAGGCCACGTTCTTCCTGACGGGCAAGTACGTCGACCAGCGCCCGGCGCTGGCGAAGCGGACGCTCGCCGAAGGACACGCGATCGGCAACCACACCTACTCCCACTTCTCGCTGACGCCCCGGCTCGACGACGAGATCTTCGACGACATCAAGGCCGGCCAGCAGGCCATCAAGAAGGCCACAGGCTTGACGGCGACCATGTTCCGGCCGCCGTTCGGCCACACCGACGAGCGCGTGCTGCGCATCGCCGACGAGCTGGACCTCGCCGAGGTGAAGTGGACCGGCACGACCCACGACTGGGCGCTGAAGGACAAGAAGAAGATCAAGGCCAAGGTGCTCAGCCTGGCCAAGCGCGACGGCATCATCCTGATGCACGACACGGTGCCGCAGACCGTCCAGGCCATGCCGGAGGTCATCAGGGAGCTGAAGAAGCGGGGCTACCACCTGGTCACCGTGCCGCAGCTCTACAGCGGCAAGCTGAAGTCCGGCGTCAGCTACCCGTAGGCCCTCTTCTCCACCTCCAGAAAGACGATCTGCCCCAGGTTGTCGGTGAAGACGCGGATCTTTTCGACGTCCTTGTCCGGCAAGGTCTCGGCGAGCTTGAGCATCTGCGTCTCGGTTCGATACAGCAACCACCAATCCACGTACGCCTCCATGTAGGCGGCGCTGGTGCAGGTGGGCATCACGTTGGCGATCAGGAAGCGCCCACCGGGACCGAGCATGCGCAAGAGGCGCTCGCAGAGCCGTTGCGCCACCGGTTCGGCGAGGTAGTCATACAGACCGGTCGCGTAGACCAGGTCGAAGCCGGTCAGAACCACGTCGCCTCTGAGGATCTCCCGAACCGAGGCCGCCAGCGGGACGACTCCCCATGGCGCCAGTTCGCGTGAGACGACGGCCAGACTCTCCTTGTCCTGGTCCACGGCGAGGAACCGGCCCAGACTCCCCTGCCGGAGGGCGGGGCAGTATCTGGCTTCGCGCAGATGCCCGCAGGCCAGGGAGAGCACCGACGGCGCTGAGTCGCCGGCCGCACACCGGTTCAGGGTGTCGATGATCACGCGTCGGCGAGACCGGGCAGCCCGTGCTCCCTGCGAACAGGTGGAGGTGTAATGGCAGATCTGCTTGCCCAGCAGGGAGCCGGTTTCCCATTCCGGCGGCGTCGACGAGTCCTCAGCCGCATACATGAAGTCGAGCAGCACCGCATCCCCCGCATAGCCACGTGGTTTGCTGAACGCGCGGAAGGTGAACAGATCTTGATGGAGAAGATGTACGAGGGGATGGCGGCGGCAGGCGTCGACCACCACTTCTTTCCAGAAGTCAACAGCCACTTGCCCACGTATCGTGAACAGTTCGAGAAAGAGCACCTCCATCGTCTCCACGGCGGCTCCATGCGCCTGAAGTGTTGCCGCGGTCCGGTCGAGCACCGTCTCCAGATGGGCGAGAGATCGGCTTTCTGATGCGCCCATAAGCCGTTCCTGATCTCCTGTGACCGGCTAGAGCGGAGAAGAAGGCATGGCCGGCGGCACGCCGAGCTGTTGGAGCAGACCCATGAGGTCGAAATACTGGTGGAAGCTGCTGACCTTCCCATCGGCGAACCGCTGCACGTTGCAGAAGCGCACCTCCGCCCGACGCCCTGTCGCGGCTATCACCCCGGCGGGACCGAGCAGCGGGCCGGTGTTCGTCCCGCGTCCGATGAACTCGACCACGCCCTGGTCATCGGTCGAGAACAGATTCGTGATCTCGACCGTACTGTCAGGGAAGGCCGCCACCCACGCCTGAATGAACCGGGCGTACCCGGAAGGCCCGTGAGAGGTGGCGCCGAGCGGAATATTGACGACGTCGCAGTCATCCGTGAGCACGGCGAGAGATTTCTCCAGCCAGTCCGGGTCGGACTGGTGAAGGCCATAGAGGTCCAGCAGTATGCGATTCAGAGTCGTCGCGTCCGCCATCACGATTCTCCACGGCAGCACGGGCTGATGTTGGACCTCCAGATTGTCAACAACCCTCCGCCGGTTCAAGACCCGGTTCCTTCGCGTACAGGATTCACGACAGCGCCCGCGTTGATGAAGTTGTAGACCTTCCGCCATCCGCACCTGTACATGGGGCGGTGTGCGTCCCATCACCGTCTCCCACGGTTATACATGCGAAACCATTGAAGTCCTCGGTCTCGCAGAAATCCAGGAAATCCACTCGGGCGGCACCGGAATTCAGCGCGATCTTGGGCCCGCCGGAGTAAAGCGGAACGACCCGAGGGACCCAGCCAGAGGTTCCGGTCGCAGCTGCTGCCGGCGATCGTGCCGGCCGTCGTCTGCGTGCACCCGGCTCCTGCGGGCCCGGCTGGATGCGGAGCCCGCAGGAGCGTCGGTTCACCCGGCTAGCGGAGGGTGAAGGCGCGCAGGGTGGTCTGGGTGACGCGGTTGCCCGCGGCGTCCCAGCCTTCGGCCCGCAGGCTCACCGCGCCCTTGGTGGCGGACAGGCGGGGATACTTGGCCGAGACGGTGTAGGCGCCGCCGCGGCCCCGGCGGACGTCGGCCGGAGCCCAGGTCACGCCGTCGTCAGTGCTGGTCCACAGCTTGAGACCGGCTACGGCGGGCGTGCGGGCGGTCGTCGGCGAGTGGTAGACGTCGGCGTCGAAGGTGTGCCGCCTTCCCGCCGGCACGCTGTTGTCCAGCCCGATGCTGTCGCTCAGGTCGTAGGCGACGAACACGACCGCCTCCGGCCGGCACGGGTCCATGACGCCGGCCAGCGCGCCCAGGCAGTCGTAACCGGGCAGCTTGGCCTCCTCGGTGACCGTCCGGGAGCGGAAGGTCCACTCCGCCGTCGTCCTGGCCTCGGCGTCGTCGAGGGTCAAGCGGTAGTCGCCCGCCTCCTTGGGGAGGTTGAACGCGGGCAACTGAGCGGCGATGCCGAGCGGGATCTCCGTGCCGCCCTTGTAGAGGCGCATGCCACCGATCACGGGCTGTCCGAGCTGGCCCTGCGCCCCGGTACGGGTGTAGAGAGGCCACAGGGCGTCCCCCTGCCGGCAGACCGAGCAGATCCCGACGCTCTGCCCGCTGCCGGCGGGGTCGATCGTCCGGTAGACGTCGTCCGGCACGACGGACGCGCTCGGGGTGAAGGGGCCGGCGTTCCAGTGGTGGGTGAGGCGGGCCGGCCTGCGGAAGACGTGCATGGCGCGGAGCAGGGACCACTGCTCGCTGCTCGTCTGGCGTACGACGACCGCCTCGGGGTCGATGGGGCCGACGTACTCGACGCGCGTGCCCGGGGCGGCGATCTGCGGAAGCACGGCCGGGATGGGCACGACGTCCGACTTCGCCACCGGCCACGACTCGCTCTGGTAAGCCGTGGGCGTCTCGGAGTGGTAGCGGGCGTCGATGGTCGCGAACTGCCGGCCGGTGAGCCCGTACGACAGCTTGGCGGGCACCCGGCCCCGCTCAGTGTGGTGCAGCCCGTAGGCGTAGGGCGAATGCGGCCTGCCGTGCACGTCGATGCTGACCGCGCCCTTGGCGAGCCGCTCCCGCAACGCGCGGGCCTCGGTGGGAGACACCGACACGTAGGGGATGCCGATCTCCGTCACGCCGTCATCGGGCTGGATCCACACCGGCTGGGGGATGAACGGCCCCAGGCCGCAGGAGTAGAGAGGCCCCGACGGCCACATCAGGATGCCGGCCGCCCCCGCGTCGCGGATGGCGTGGAAACGCTCCGGACGCCCGCCGCAGTTGCCTTCGTCGTCGAGCAGCACCAGCTTGCCGCGCAGGTCGAGCCCCGCCAGCTTCTCCGGAGTGCCGATCCCGACGTCGACCAGCTTCGCGGTCAGTTTCCCTGTGAAGGGGACGTGCTCCACCCCGTAGTTCCTGACGATGTTCCCTACGTGAGGGAAGACCTCGGGGTGCAGGGCGAACCCGTCACGTCCGCGCACCTTCATGGTCACCTCGGGAGCCGCCTGCCCCACGCTGGTGGTCAGCGAGACCTTGCCCTTGGTGGTCTTCTTCGTGGGCGTCGCCCAGTGACGGACGAACGGGGCGGAGCTCGTCCCGTGGTACCAGATGCTGCCGTCCGCCAGCGTCTCCTGGACGTAGGTGTACCGCTGGGATTCCGGTGACGGGACGGACGGTTCCGGCGTGCCGAAGCGGATCTCGCGGGCGTCACGCGCGTCGAGGGTGATCTCGGCGTCCCCGGAGACCTCGAACTCCGGCGCCAGCAGCCAGGCGCTGTGCGTCAGGTACGTGGACGGGTCGACCCAGGCCAACGCCCCGGTGACGCTGTAGACGCTACGCGGCACCATGGCCGTGAAGACGCCGGGCGACTCCGCCCGGAGGCGGCGGCCGAGCGAGCCGCGGCCGCCCGTGACGTCCAGCATGCCGAGAACCGCCGGAGCCGCCGGTGCGCCCTCACGGTCGAGGACTCGGATGGTGAGTTGGACCTTCGGCGGCTCGCGGAGCAGGCCGACGGGGATGGTCAGCCGGGTGCCGCCGCCGTCGGTCGCGGTGACCGCACCCGTGTAGGCGCCCTCGGCGAGATCGGCCGCGTTCATCGTGACGGTGGCCGTGGCCGTCTGGCCGGCCGGGATCGTCAGCGTCGCGTCCACCGCCAGGATGCCCTCCGGGACCGCCTCACCGGCGGTGTTCGCCAGGTCGGGGGTCAAGGTGAGGGTCACCGGCTGATCCGACGCGTTGACGTACGAGATCTCCTTGCTGATCGGCGCGGTGCCCGCCTCGACGTAGCCGTAGTCGAGGTTGGGAGTGGTGGCGTGGACCCGCTGGGTGATCGCGGTGGCGAGGTCCAGCCGTCCGGATCCCAGCTCGTAGACGGTCCCGCCCACGTCCTCGGCGGTGCTCATCAGCGCGGTCTTGAGCCGGCCCGCCTCCCAGTCCGGGTGCCGCTGGGCGAGGACCGCCGCCGCACCCGCGACGTGCGGCGTGGCCATCGAGGTGCCGGACGCGGAGGTGTACGAGTCGCCGGTGGGTGTGCCC
Source organism: Nonomuraea sp. NPDC054003 (assembly GCF_055585125.1). Taxonomy (NCBI): domain Bacteria; kingdom Bacillati; phylum Actinomycetota; class Actinomycetes; order Streptosporangiales; family Streptosporangiaceae; genus Nonomuraea; species Nonomuraea sp. NPDC054003. The sequence goes on along the minus strand of NZ_JBVJKR010000011.1, from coordinate 108,042 downwards.
ATGCTGGTCCCCGCAGCGCGGGCCGCGACGATGTCCGCGCCGGGGGCCGCGATGTCCGGCTTGAGCGCGCCGTCGGACCGCGGGCCGCGGCTGGAGAACGGGGCCAGTTTGTCGTCCCTGTCGGTGGCCGCGACGGTGAGCGCGGACCGGGCCACGCCCGGCGTGCCGACGCTCTCGGCCTCGCCGGAGTTGCCCGCGGCGACGACGAACAGCGTGCCGGTGCCGGCCGTGAGGGTGTCGAGCGCTTGGCTGATCGGGTCGGTGCCGTCGGTCGGATCGCCGCCCAGGCTCATGTTCACGACGTCGGCCCCGCTGGACGCGGCCCACTCCATGCCCTCGATGACGCCGCTCCACTCGCCGCTGCCGCCGTCGTCGAGCACCTTGCCGACGACCAGTTCCACGCCGGGCGCGACGCCCTTGTGCTTGCCGCCGGAGGCCGCCCCGGTGCCGGTGATGATGGAGGCGACATGGGTGCCGTGGCCGTGGCCGTCCTTCGCGGTCTCGGCTCCGGGGACGAACGACCGGGCCTCGGTGACCTTGCCGGCGAGGTCCGGGTGCGTGTCGTCGATCCCGGTGTCCAGGACGGCGACCTTGACGCCGGTGCCGTCGAAACCGGCGGCCCACGCCTGCGGCGCCCCGATCAGCGGCACACTCCAGTCGAGGTCGGCCTCGACCTTGCGGTCGAGCCACACCTTGGAGAGGCCCGCGCTGAGGGTGCTCGCGGCCCGTCCCTCGGGCGTACGGTCCAGCACGGCGGTCCAGAACGCGGCGGTACGGTCATGCGGCACGGCCAAGGCTGCGCCGTTGATGCTGTCGAGCGTGGCCGTCGGCGCGCTGGCCGGGAGCGCGTCGGCCGCGGCCCGGCGGTTCTCGGCGGCCTCGGGGTACTGCACGATCACCGGGGTGGAGGTGTCGTCCGCGTAGCCGTGCTCGGCCAGGTACTTCACGTCGAACAACGCGCGGTCGACGCGACCCGACTCGATCGCGGGCAGCACGTCGTCGGGGTAGACGTAGAAGGCGTCGGGCCCGCCCTGGCCGTGGAAGGATGGCATGGCGCCGCCGGGCCTGGGCGCGGCCTCCGTCTGGAAGCGGTAGCGTCCGCCGCCCTCGTCGGTGAACGTGACCTTGTCACCGGTGATGAGGGTGATCTCGTGCTCGCCCGGCTCGACGCCGTCGAGGGTGACCGGCGCGGCCGGCTCCTTCTGCGCCTTCTCGGCTGCGGCCGGCGGCACGTGCACAGCCGTCGCGGCCATGGCGAGCGCCGCGAGGGCCGCGACCGGCCATCGTCGGCGCACGCCTATGGAAATCTTCATGGGGGTTCTCCTGGGGGGTGTCAGAGCGGTTCGTACTCTTCGCCGGCTTCTTCGCCGGTCTCGTCTTCGGGCGGCGCGTCCTCATCGTCCGGAGAGTCATCCCGAAGGTCGCTCGGAGAGGACTTCACGCTGTGAGCTTCGGTGAGTCCACAACCCTTGTCATGGGTTGGATGACCTAATAAATGACGGAAGACGGCAGGTCGCTGTCAGGACACGAGCCCGGACTCGACGGCGCCGACCGCGAGTGCCGTACGGGAGTTGACACCGAGCTTGCGCATGGCCGAGTTGACCTGTGCCGCGACCGTCCTCGGGGATCGCGACAGGACGGCGGCGATCTCCCTGTTGGTCTTTCCGGTGGCGAGCAGGCGGACGACCTCCAGCTCGCGGGGCGAGAGCTGGTCGCCGTAGCCCCGTCGCCCGCGCCCGCGCACCTCCACCTGGTGGACGCGGAGCAGACCGGCCAGCCGCTCCGCCGCCGCGCGGGCGTTCAGGCCGGTCAGCCCTTGGAGCACCTGCCGGGCGAGGGGAAGCGCCGTCTCGGCCTCACCGGCGGCCAGCAGGCAGGCGACCTGCCGCTCCTGGGCGAGCAGCGCGTCGTAGGGCCGGGGAAGCCGCTGCCAGGCGTCCGCCGCGCGACCGTACGCGGCCGCGGCCTGTCGCGGCTCGGCACGCGCTTCCGCGAGGATCGCGCGGCACAGCGCCAGACCGGCCCGAGGCGCCGGCGCGTCCCGCCCGCGCACCCAACCGGCGAACGCGGCGACGAGGTCGGCGGCCTCGTCCGGTCGTCCGGCGGCGACCAGCGCCGCGGCTCGGGCGGGGGCGAGGTCGGCCGCCCACAGCCAGGTGCCCTTGTCCGCGACCTGTCGCATGGGCTCGTCGGTCACCCGCAGGGCTTCCCCGGTCTCTCCGCGCGCGAGCAGCAGTCGGCACAGGGCAGCCGCCGGCTCGGCCAGGAGCTCCACGGCACCGTGGCGGCGGCAATCCGACAGCACGTGCTCGAACCGTTCCTCCGCCTTGGCGTCGCCCGCCGCCGCGCGCAGCAGCGCGGCCACCAGGACGGCCTCCAGCCTCGTCACCGGCTGCATCTCGTCGTGCTCCGCCAGGGCGGCGGCCCGCCCGGCCAGCCCTCGCCATCGGCCCTCGAACCAGTCGAGGTGAAGGCGCGTCACCCGGACGAGTTCTCTGATGCGACGGAACCGGTGACGTTCGGCCAGCCGCGCGGCCTGCGCCAGATAGCGGGCCGCATCGCTGTGGCGTCCCCAGCGCACCCCCGCGTCTCCCAGGTTCAGCAGACCTTTCCCGATGTGCCGGGACTCCTCCGCGTCGGCCGGCTCACCAGGTATCCGGGATGCCTCCGCCCACCCCTCCTCCTCCCCCATCAGCAGCAGCGCGCTGACGCGCTCGACGAGGAGGTTGAGGCGGTCGCTCGCCGGCACCGACTCGGCGGCCGCCGCCGCGCGGCGTAACCAGCGCAGATGCGTGGAGACCGGGGTGGACGGCCCGCGTGGCCAGCCGAGGTAGGTCATGATCAGCGCGGCGCTCAGGGAGCCGGGCGGCAGGTGCGCGACCGCCTTCTTCATCTCGGCCCGGCCGGCCTCGTACTGTTCCATGATCACGAGTACCCGGCCCAGCTGGTGCCGGGTCTCCGCAGCGTCCGCCGGGGGCATCGCGTCCCACTCCAGAGCGGACCGCAGGCTCCGGACCAGCCCGTGGAAGCGGTCGTCACCGGTGAACGAGGGGAACGGGATCTTGGCGACCAGCCGGGCGGCGTCCGCCGGGGGCGACTCGGGATGGGTGAGCAGGTCGTACAGCAGCGACGCGGCGCCGGCCTCGTCGGCGGTGGCCAGCGCGAGATCGGCGGCCCGCTCGGCGTAGCGCCTCCAGTTCGCCACGTCTCCGGCTTCGCGGGAATGCCGGGCGAGCTGGGACACGGGGAGCGGCGTCCGCGCGGCCAGCACGCGAGCGGCCCGCAGGTGCATCGCCCGGCGGTCCGGAGGGGGGATCGCCTCGTACACCGCCCTGGAGGCGAGCACGTGCCGGAACGACAGCGACCCGTCGTCCTCGCGCAACAGCCCGCACGCCAGCGCCTCGGCCAGACCGCCCGGAGCGGTGAAGCCGTCCCGAGCCGGCGCGTCCGGATGCCGGGCCGGGGCGGCGAGCAGGGCGCCGAGCGTGGCCTCGTCCGCCGGGGCGGACAGCACCGCCGCCGCCCGGAGGACGGACCGCGCGGCCGGGCTCAGCCGCGCGACCCGTTCGAGAACCGCGTCACGCACGGTCGGGGGCACGTCGATCCTCGCCAGCCTGCGGCGGGCCCACTCCCCGTCCCTGCGGGTCAGATCCGCGCGCTCGTACAGCAGGCGCACGGACTCCTCGACGGCCAGCGGGACCCCGTCGGTGTGCCGGTGCAGCAGCATGGCGAACGCCGGGGAGACGGGCTCGTCGTCCAGCATCGACGACACGAGGGCGCCGGTGCGCGCCACGTCCAAGGGCTCCAGCGTGAGCCGCAGCCCCGTCGCGGGCAGCCGGGACGACAGCCGCAGCAGCAACGAGGTCTGCGGCACGTCGTCCGGGCGGTAGGTCACGACCAGGCCGGTACGCAACGGGTGCCGGGCGGCCAGGAACAGCAGGAACTCCAGCGTGGCCTCATCGGCCCAGTGGGCGTCCTCCACCGCCAGCACCGACACCCGCAGCCGGTCCAGCACCTCGTCGAGCGCGCGGAAGAGCAGGTGGCGGGCGGCGCGGGCGTCCTCGGGCGGCTCAGGCGCAGGTGGCAACTCGTCCGCCCACTCGGGGAACAGCGGCCGCAGCGCCCCGGCGAGCGCGCTCAGCCCCAGCCCCGCGACGCTGCCGGCGGCCTGGCGGACCGCGTCGACGATCGGGCCCAGCGTGTACGGCTCGCGGAAGGGCGGGCAGAAGGCCACCAGGCCGCGATCCAGGACTTCCCGCAGCAGGCGGCTCTTGCCGACCCCGGCCTCTCCCTCGACGAGCACGATCGCCGGCTCCCCGGCCAGCGCCCGCCGGCACGCGGCGAGCTCGGACTCGCGGCCCACGAACGCGGGCACCGCCATCAGCCGCGGCGCGCCGGCGCCGGGAGTCGCCGCACCAGCCACAGTCGGGTGCTCCCTACCGTGAAACGACAGGCTGGACCTGAGCTAGATCATCATAGTCGTCAGAGAGCACACGACGCCAGGTCCTCACAGCAGCGGATGGGCCTCCGGGTGGGCGTGCCACCAGGCGCTGAAGACCGGGTTGTCCTCGACGTGGTCGATGAAGGCGCGGGCCAGGCCGCGATAGACGGCGGTGGCGGCGTCGCGGCTGAGACGGTCCCGCCGCCACGCCACGACGAGCCTGGCGACCTGCGGCTCGCCCGCCAGAGGACGGACGACGGTGCCTTCGGCGGCGGGCCAGGTGGGGTCCACGAGCCGGACGCCGTGCCCGGCCGCGACCAGGGGGCGACCGGCGCCGCTGGGCGCGTCGTAGCGGACGTCGGGCTCGAACCCGGCGGCCCGGCAGGAGGCGCGCAGCGCGGCCAGCGACCCGTCCTCGGCGCCCGGCGGGCTGATCCAGCGCTCGCCCCGCAGGTGCGCGAGGTCGATCTCGTCCTGCCCCGCGAGCCGGTGGCCCGCCGACAGCGCCACGAAGATCGGGTGGCGCGGGATCAGCGTGCGGGTGACCACGGGGGCGGTCATGGGCACGTCGAAGCCCTCGATCATGCCCATGAGCGCGGCGTCCAGCCGCCCGTGTGCCAGTCCCTCGGCGAGGAGCACGGCGGACGGCTCGATCCGCAGCGAGATGGACCGGCCGGGGAGTTCCTCGGCGACCCGGTCCACGACGCCGGCCACGCACGCCAGGTGGATGCAGCCCAGCTGGAGCCCCGCGGTCTCGCCGGCGTCGCGCAGGTCGCCGAAGAGGGTGTCGAGCTCCGACAGGACGATCCTGGCGCGGGCGACGACCTGGCGGCCCAGCGGCGTCGGCTCGACGCCCGCGTGGCTGCGGACGAACAGCTCGCCCCCGACGATCGCCTCGACCTTCCTGAGCTGGTTGGTCATCGCGGGCTGGGACAGGCCGAGACGCGCCGCCGCCCGCGTCACACTGCCCGTGTCGGCGATCGCGCAGACCATCCGGAGGTGCCTGAGATCGAGGTCCATGTCCAGAAATTAGGGCATACGCAACTCTTATGCCCGGCTGTATGACCGCGGCTCGGCAACGGCTTTCACACTCAGGGCGGCCTCGCATCCACGCGTCACCCCCCGGAGGTTCTCGTGCGAAAGCTGTTAGTCCTGGCAGCCCTGCTGCTGCCCTTCGCGGCGCCCATGCCGGCGAGCGCGTCGGTCACGGCCGAACCGCCGCCGGCCGCGGCCACGACGACGACCATCGACGACCACGTACGGAAGGAATCCCTGGCCGTCGAGGACCGGGCGCCGCTGCCCGCGTCCAAGGACGCGCTCCGCCGCGATTACGACGAGCCGGCCGCCAGGACCCTCAAGGCCGCCGCCTGCTCCGTGAGCGACTTCACCGGCCGCACCGGCGGCGCGCTGGTGCGGCAGATCAAGGCGTCCACCACCGAGTGCGTGAACACGCTCTTCTCCCTGACGGGCGCGGACGCGTACCACGCCTTCCGCGAAGCGCAGATGACCAGCGTCGCGTACGCCCTCAGGGACGACGGCGTGAACTACCCGGGCGACAACAGCGCCGGGACCGCCCAGCTCGTCCTCTACCTGCGGGCCGGCTACTACGTCCAGTGGTACAACCCGTCGGACGTCGGCGCGTACGGCCCGTCCCTGCGGACCGCCGTCATGGCCGGGCTGGACGCGTTCTTCGGCGCCCCGCGCGCCTTCACGGTGAGCGACGCCAACGGCGAGGTGCTGGCCGAGGCGGTCACGCTGATCGACAGCGCCGAGCAGAACGACCGCTACCTGTGGGTGGTCAAGCGCCTGCTCGACGGCTACGACAGCACGTACGACGCCTCCTGGCCGATGCTGAACGCGGTCAACAACGTCTACACCGTGCTGTTCCGGGGCCACCAGCTGCCGGCGTTCGTCAGCGCCGTCCGGGCCGACCGCGGCGTGCTCGACACGCTGTACGCGTTCGCGACACGACACCTGTCACTCCTCGGCACGGACCGGTCGTACCTCGTCTCGAACGCGGGCCGCGAGCTGGGCCGCTTCCTCCAGCACGCCGACCTGCGGACGACCGTCCGGCCGCTGGCCAGGGACCTGCTCGGCCGCTCGTCGATCACCGGCGCCACCGCCCCCCTGTGGGTGGGCGTCGCCGAGATGGCCGACTTCTACGACCGCGCCGACTGCTCGTCCTACGGCACCTGCGACCTGCGGAACCGGCTGGCGGCCGAGGTGCTGCCGATCACCCACGCCTGCAGTTCCGGCATCCGCGTCCGCGCCCAGCACATGACGTCCGGGCAGCTGTCCGCCAGCTGCGCCAGCCTGGCCGGGCAGGACGCGTACTTCCACAACCTGGCGCGTGACAGCGGCCCGGTCGCGGACGACCGCAACACCACGCTGGAAGTGGTGGTGTACGACTCCAGCACCGACTACCGGACGTACGCGGGCGCCATGTTCGGCATCGACACGAACAACGGCGGCATGTACCTGGAAGGCGACCCGGCGGCGGCGGGCAACCAGCCGAGGTTCATCGCGTACGAGGCCGAATGGCTGCGTCCGGACTTCCAGATCTGGAACCTCAACCACGAGTACACCCACTACCTGGACGGCCGCTTCAACATGTACGGCGACTTCACCGCCGGGATCAGCACGCCGACCATCTGGTGGATCGAGGGCTTCGCCGAGTACGTGTCGTACGGGTATCGCAAGCTGACCTACGACGCCGCCGTCACCGAGGCGGCCAAGGGCACGTACGCGCTGTCCACGCTGTGGAACACCACGTACGCGCACGACTCCACCCGCGTCTACCGGTGGGGCTACCTGGCCGTCCGCTACCTGTACGAGCGGCACCCGGCCGACGTCCAGACCGTGCTGCGCGCGTACCGGACCGGGGCGTGGAACACCGCGCGGACCTTCCTGACCAGCACGATCGGCAGCCGGTACGACGCGGACTGGCGCACCTGGCTGGGCTCGGTCGGCGGCGGCGGTGGTGGCACCGAGTGCGCCGGCGCCGACCCGCGCGAGCTCGGCCAGAACTGCCGGCGCGGCGGCCTGTCGGCGACGACGGGCGACTACGCGTACCTCTACCTGTACGTGCCGGCGGGGACGGCGAGACTGACCATCACCTCGTCGGGCGGCACCGGCGACGCCGACCTCTACTACAGCGGCACCTCCTGGGCCACCGCCTCGTCCTCCACGCAGCGGGCGACGGGCGCGGGCAACGCCCACACCCTGACGGTCACCAACCCGGCGGAGGGCTACCACTACGTGAGCCTGCACGCGGCCCAGTCGTTCACCGGAGCGACGGTGCTGACCGAGCACTGAGTCCGACGGCTACCGCAGCCGGCCGGGTCTGTCCCGGCCGGCTGCGCTGGTCGCGGGCACTGCATAGCCGGCTCCACACCACGAGGCGTCGCCCTCTTGCCCCGCTCCGATAGCGCGGAGACTCACCGGTTTGACCTCAACTTTGGTCGAGGTTGCAGGCTGTCGGAGACAGAGACCGGGAGACAGAGCGGAGCGAGTGGCATGCGAATCATCGAAGTGTCCAGGTTCGGAGACCCCGAGGTGCTGGTGGCGCGGGACGCGCCGGATCCGGTCGCCGGGTCCGGGCAGGTCCTGATCGAGGTGGTCGCCGTGGACGTGCTGTTCCTCGACACCCAGCTCAGGGCGGGCTGGGGGGAGGGGTTCTTCCCGGTGGAGCCGCCGTACGTGCCGGGTGACGGAGTGGCGGGGACGGTCGTGGCCGCCGGGGAGGGCGTGGACCCGGGATGGACCGGCCGGCGGGTCGTCGCCCGTACCGGGAAGCCCGTGCACGAGGGCAGCCCGATCCTGGCTCCGGTCGGCGGGTACGCCACGAAGGCGGTCGCCCGTACCGAGACCCTGGTGGCGATCCCGGACGCGCTCGGTCCGCACGAGGCGCTGGCGCTGCTGCACGACGGGCCGACCGGGATGGGGGTCGTGGACCGGGCCGGGATCCGGCCGGGCGACCCGGTGCTGGTCACGGCGGCGGGCGGGAGCCTCGGCGTCGTCATCACCCAGCTCGCGACCGCCGCCGGAGCACGGGTGATCGGGGCGGCGCGCGGGCACGCCAAGCTGGACCTGGCGCGCAAGGCCGGCGCCGAGGAGGCGGTGGACTACACCGAGGAGGGCTGGGCCGACCGGGTCCGCGACCTGACCGGCGGCGTCCAGGCGGTGTTCGACGGGGCGGGCGGCCCGCTCGGCCGCCAGGCGCTGGATGCGACGGTGAGCGGCGCCCGGTTCTTCGCGTACGGCGCGGCCGGCGGCACGTTCGCCGACTTCACCGCCGAGGAGGCCGCCGCCCGCGGCGTGCGGTTGATCGGGATCACGGACGGTGCGCCGGAACCCGTCCGGGTACGGGAGCTGATCGAGCGATCGCTGGCCGAGGCCGCGGCGGGACGCCTTCGGCCGCACATCGGGCAGACGTTCCCGCTGGAGCGCGCGGCCGACGCGCACGCGGCCATCGCCGCCCGCACCGCGCTCGGCAAGACTCTCTTGACCTGCGTCTGACGCACCTTCACGGCGCCGGAGGAAAAGGAAAGCGGATCGCCGGTAAAGACACGCTTGTGGAACGGGCGCCGTCCGCGCGATTCATGTTTGAGCGTCGGGCCTTATTTTCGCGGCCAAGAAAATATGCCGTCCCGCGCCTTGACGTTCTTCCATTCCGGCGGGGCACGATGAGAAGGAGGCAACGAGCAACGGGGAGGCTCCATGCTCAAAGAAGCATGCGCCATCAGTGCCCTCGCGGCAGCCGCTCTAGTCCCTTCCGCCGCCGCGCAGGCGCAGAGCGCCGACAGCGCGACCATACTCAGGAACTGCGCGTCCACCAGCGCCGGCGCACCGTGCAAGTGGATGACCGAGAACAACAAGCGGTGCTATTACTGCAAGCAGTCGAAGAAGAAGGGCGGCGGCTGGAAGCGCCAGTACTGCCAGCACCAGGAACGGGAGTACTAGGAACTGCCTCCTCGGAGGAGGGTGCGGGACGCCTTCGCGGGCGTCCCGCACCGGCACCCCGGCAGGAGCGGCCCGAAGCACTCAAATGCCCGCAATTCACCCCAACCGATTCGCCATATTCTCATACGGCCATTCCGCACCGTTGACAGGACTTCTCGGCGGAACGACGATGCTGTTCGCCACCCGTCCTCTTTGATCCGAGTCATCTATCGCTCGTTCGCCCCAGGGCGGTCACACGACAGGAGAACGCCGTGTCAGAGAATCCCTCCGAGAAGCATGGAACGTACCAAGAGTCAGAGGCGGTGGACCTCGCCTTCGGCGCATGGGTAGTGGCGCGGCAGGAACTGGAAGAGCAGCTCATCAAGGCAGCCGCGGACATCCATGTACACCTGGACAATCTCGTGGGCCACTATCAGGGCCTGGCGGCCGACACGGAATATATGTCGTCGCAGCAACAGGTATTCGATGACTGGCTCACTTACATAACGACCCTATGGGACGAGTACGACAAGGCCGCCAAAGAGCTTCGCAAGCACTCGGCCAAGTACACCACGACCCAGATCGACGAAGGCACACGCATCCACCAGAACCTCGCAGATCAGACTTCCAGCTTGTCGAGGGTGCTCCTCGGGCTCAATCTCTTCTTCTGGAATGTCCGCAACTGGCACGACGCGATCAAGCTCGAATCAGCCCACGACAAGTTCCTGGCCCAGCAGTCGTCCGGCCCCAACACCACTCCCCTGTCGTCAGCCTGGTTGAAACCCAAAGGCCTGGACACCGTGCGGAACCGCAAGGTGGGGCAAGTGATCGTCAGCCACGAAGCGCAGGACCAGAGCACCGACGTCACGGATGACGACATCAAGACGGTTCGGGCGCTGGCCAAGCGCATGGAGAAGTAGTTCTCACGCCGCCGCGGCACGGTCCGGGAGTACGCACGAGCCGGCGCTGCCGCCAGAGGAAGACCTCGTCAAGCACTCCTCAAGGCGACGGTCACAGCGCCACCGCCGTCCCCGTGACCGAGATGCCGATCGCCGGATCCGCGGGTATCGACACCGTGATGGTGCTCGGGCGGCCCATGTCATGGCCCTGGTACACGGTCACGGTCGCGGGCAGCGGGAGGAGTCCGAGAGCACGCAGATAGCCACCGAGCGCCGCCGCGGCGGCACCGGTCGCCGGATCTTCCACCACACCCCCTGGAGGGAAGGGGTTCCTGGCGTGGAACACATCGACCCGCTCCCGCCACACAAGGTCGATCGTCGTCCAGCCGGCTTCGGCCATCAGCTCGGCCAGGGCTGGGAAATCGTAGGTCAGGTCCGCGAGACGTTCACGAGTCGCGGCGGCGATGATCGGATGAGAAGCGCCGGCGTTGGCCACTCTCGGGGGCAGTCCGGAGTCGAGATCGGTTGACGACCAGCCCAGAACCGACAGGAGATCCTCAAGGAGCGCGCCATCCAGCGCTTCCACGCGTGGCGGAACGCTGACGAGGGTGGCGACGGTGTGACCGGCCGCGTTCACCGAAGTCGTCACCTTGATGGGCCCGGCCTGCGTGTGCATGAGCAGGTCTCCGGGCCCGTGCACGTCCGCGAAGGCCACTGCCGTCGCGATGGTGGCATGGCCGCAGAAGGGCACTTCCACCTTCGGGCTGAAATATCGAACCGAGAGAGTCCGGCCGGTCCGTTCTGTCACGAAGGCGGTCTCCGAGTAGCCGACCTCCGCAGCGACTTCGAGCATCTTCTCGGGGCCGACCCCGCCGGCGTCGAGGACGACTCCAGCGGGGTTTCCTCCGTCAGCTCGTTCACTGAAGGCCACGTATCGCAGTAGGTCCATGGTGAAACGCTAGGACCAAAACGTGAGCGCGGCGACCTCGCGGGCGAAGCGGGCCCGGACACACCGGCGGAATTGGGATGAACTCTTGAAGGTCAGGGGATTCCCGGCGGCGCGGGCACCTGCTGGAGTGGCGTTATGAGCCGGGGTGGTCATCGCGTGGTGCGGCATCCCGCCGACGTCGCGGTGGAGGCTTGGGCGGACTCCAGGGAAGGCTGCCTGGCCGAGGCGATGCGTGGCCTGGTGGAGAGCTTCGCCGACATCGAGAGGGCGCGGCCCGACGACAGCGTGACCTTCGTGGTGACCGAGGAGAGCGACGAAGAGGTGCTCGTCGCGGTGTTGCAAGAGGTGATCTACCAGATCGAGACGTTCGGCCGCCTGGCCGTGGACATGTCGATCGACGAGCCGACCGAGTTCCCGGTGGAGCGGGTGGAGGCGCGGCTGGCCACAGTCCCGCTGGAGACGGTGGAGCGGATCGGCGCGATGCCGAAGGCGGTCGGCACGCACAACCTGCGGTTCGGTTGGGTGGACGGGGTATGGCGGGCGCAGGCCGTGGTGGACGTCTAGGCGTCCGGCTCAGCCTGGTCGGCGTCGGGGCGATGAACCGAGGTCAGGCGTGTCGAGCATGTCCAGCGTGGACACCTCGGCCCACACCAGGTTCCACCGCCGCGGCACGGTCCGGGTTCCCCAGTTGATCGCCGTCTGCTGAACCAGCCACAGCCCCCGGCCACCGCAGTCATCGTCATCCGACCGACGGGGAAGAGGAACGGTCGCCGCCCCCTCGTCGATCACCTCGACCCTGGCCGTCACGGCGCTGACCTCGAAGACCTTCACTCTCACCAGCCCACCCGGCCGCCCGGACCCGGTGTGCAGCACGGCGTTCCCCACCAGTTCGCTCGCGACGAGCCGGGCGCCGTCCACCTCGCGATGCCCCGCCACCGTCAGGGCGTCTGCCACCCAGCGGCGAACCAGGCAGACCCAGGCCGCGCTCCCCGGAACCGTCAGGTCCACCAGTGCCCGCTCCCTCACTGCGCCACCTCCCACACCCGCTCGCACGCGGCCTCGTCCCGCGCGTCCACGCAACGGTCCCGGCCTCGCCCCCACGAGAACACCCACCTTTCGCCCTGAAGAGAGGCCCGTACGAGCAACGGCCCCGACACCCGCTGGACCGCGACGCACGGCTCATCGCGCCTCGGCAACTGCACCGAAACGGCCAGGCCGCGCCTCGCCAGGCCCCACGCGAGTCGGGTCAGGTGGTGGAACTGCTCGTGTTCCCGGGTCACCGTCGGCTGCGTGTCTCGGGTTCGCTTGCGTCGCATCGATCCAACCGCCCTTCATGTGCGGCACCGATCCAGCAGGTCGGGGGTACTGACACACGTTGTACGTCGTGCTGATCCACAACAACCGTGCCCTCGCGACGAAGGAAGCCGGGCGGAGAAACCTGGCCCTGTTCAAGCATTGCCCCTCGCAGAGTGTGCCTTGATGACTACTCTAAGTGCAAGATAGTTGGCAGGATGCACGCCGATCAGTTTTGCCCCAAAGATCGATAACGTTTCTTCCGGAGACGAGATGACAGCTCAGCGCAGCCCATCAGCACGACAGCGCCGCCTGGCCTCGGTATTGCGCGGCTTGCGCAAGGAGAAGGGGATGTCCCGCGAGACGGTCGCGGAGCTGATGGGGTGTTCGGCACCAACCATCACCCGCATCGAGGCAGCGACGGTGGGAGCGCGGATCGCTGATGTCACCATGCTGCTGGAGATCTACGAGGTGCCGGCGCACACAAGGGAAGTGCTTCTCCAACTCGCTCGCGATGCGCGGAAACGCGGCTGGTGGGACAAGCTGTCCGACACGATCCCGGAATACTTCCAGAGCTACGTGGGCCTCGAAGAGGACGCGTCATCCATCACCGGTTACGAGACCGAGTACGTACCCGGCCTCTTCCAGACGGAGGAGTACGCGCGCGCGATCATGAGCGCGGAACCGGCCCTGCCTTCTGAGGAGGAGTTGGCCCTCAGCCTCGCGATCCGGATGAAGCGTCAAGAGGTACTCAAGTCCGCATACCCACCCGAGATGTGGATGGTGCTGAACGAGGCGGTCATTCGGCGCGTGGTGGGCGAGGAAGGACTCATGCATCGTCAATTGCGCCACCTGCACGAACTGTCGTCGCAGAACTCCATCAACATCCAGGTGCTGCCCTTCTCCAGCGGAGCTCATCCCGCAATGAACGGGGGCTTCAGCATCCTGAAGTTTCCAAAACTCTCAGATCCAGACGTTGTGTACCTTGAGTATTGGAGGGGGAGTATCTACCTGGAAGAGCCTCACGACGTAAACGCCTACAATCGACTATTCGATCACCTTCGCGCACGGGCGCTCGGGCCAGATCAGACCCGACGTCTGATCGAGCAAGTGACTGGAGGGACGAGATGAGCCACCAGCGGGACACTGGGCCAGAGCGACCTTCCCCTTTGACCTGGCGAAAGTCCACGTTCTCGAACGGCACGGGCGGAAACTGTGTCGAAGTAGCGCTGTTAGACGACGATGACACCCAGGCGCTCGAAGCCGATCACAAAGCCGGCCACGGCCCCCTCGTCGCACTGCGCGACTCCAAAGACCCTGATGGACCCAGGCTGTACTTCACCCGCAGCGAGTTCGCCGCGTTTCGACACGGAATTATCGCAGGGGAGTTCGACGACATCGTTTGAGAGATCACTCCTGCAGAGGACGGCACACCCCGTCGGACGACCAAGCCGAGACCCGAGAACACCTCTCGTCCGAACGTCGCAGCGACTCCTACACCTGAAGGGGGGCATGATGACTGCATCTCCCGAGCTGAACGCCGCGTGGCGTAAAAGCAGCCTGAGCGGAAGCGGGTCTGATCGGCAAGCCATCCTTTACGGCCATCCACCTACTCAGGTTCAAGGTCCAGACCTTCTAGCCTTCCACCTATAAGGTCTCTCTTTCGCAACTCGCGTCGGAAGCTGTCAACGCCTCTCTTTCTTCGAACGTCACCCTTGCACTTGTTGCTGCTCCCTGGAGACTGTCGTGGCTATGAGAGACGGTGGCAACTCACGCAGATGGCTGTTGGTACTCGCCTCGCTGACCAGCCTGGTGATGGGAGGCGTCGCCGTTCTCATCGGCCTGGAGGCGATGAGCTGGGTCGCCTCGGGTGTAGCCGCGGTGTTCGGCGTAATCACTGCATCCAATGAGATCGCCCGCGCCGGCGGGGATGGCCCTTCGGACGCCCGCACTGGAGGAGAAAGCTCCCCGAACAGGCCGCGCCGCCTGACAGGCCAGGCGTGGACGGCCGTACTCGTAGGTGCGATGGCCGTGGTCTTCGGCGCGGCTGTTGCCTTCAGGCTCATCGTCAATCCGGTCGGATCGGAAACCCTCACCTGCCCGAAGCCTTCAGACCCGATTACCCAGGCCAAGGTGACGTCAGCCTCGACAGCCGCCTATCCCGACCTGAAGATCGAGTCGTTCGTTTACAACGTCACCTATAACGGCACGGACTTCATGCACCTGGAGGCAACCGGGCGGATCACCGGCAAAGTGCCGGAGGATCAGTTGTTGTATCCCTTCGGGTCCGCGGATCCCAGGACTCGCGACGCCTACGGCAATGCCGGCGTCGAAGGCCTGTTCTGGGGCAAGGACGAACTGATCGTGCCTGATCAGAACGGGTGCTGGTCCAAACCGCAACGCAGGTTCGGCGGCTATGCCGGCGCCCGGGGCCTTACGTTCTACTACCACCTGGGGCTCGTCCCGCACTCCCAGATCTCGTGTCTGGACAAGGTCCTCTCGACCAAGGACGCCGAGGACAATGGTGTGGAGGCTGCGGACCTGACCAGGTGCGGCGTCACTTTGCTCGGTTACGCCCACATCCCGACCGATCCCGTGTGAGCCATACCCCGGGTTCGCCAGGCGGGCCCATGCTCGTGAGCTGTTAGCGGCTCATGGGCCGGGGTAGCCGCGAGGCAGGGAGGAGGGCTCGACGATGCGCACGCTGGTGGAGGTCGTTCGGGAGAAGGGGATGACGGATCCCCGCCTGCTGGCCGCCTTCGCCGACACGCCGCGCCAGCGGTTCGTGCCTCCGGGCTCCGCCGCGCGCGCCCAGTTCGACGAGCCGATCCCGATCGGTCACGGGCAGCCGACCTCGCAGCCGTCTCTGGTCGCCCAGATGATCGACTCGTTGGGGCTCGCGGGCACGGAGACCGTCCTGGAGATCGGCAGCGGGTACGGCTATCAGACCGCCCTGCTGGCCCGACTGGCCAGGTGGGTCTATTCGCTGGAACGCCATGCCGACCTGGCTGAACACGCCCGCGCCAACCTGGCTGCGGCCGGTGTGACCAACGTCGAGGTGCTGGTCGGCGACGGCACCGCCGGCCTGCCCGCCCACGCGCCCTTCGACGCCGTCATCGTGTCGGCCGCCGCTCCGACGGTGCCCGCGCCACTGGTCTCGCAACTGGCCGAGGGCGGGCGGCTGGTCATGCCGATCACGGGTGAAGCGGCCGACATCGTCACGCTGTACACCAAGCGGCAGGGTCAGTTGGCGTGGCTGCGCCTCCTGACACCCGCCCGGTTCGTCCCTCTCATCGGCGAACACACGCGGTAAGCGATCATGCGGGCGTCATCCTCTCCGCAGGTCCACGATGAGCAGGTCGTCCTCCCAGACGGCCGCCGTGCCGAGCGCCTCGCACGCGCTGATGAAACGCCGGGCGAGCCAGGAGCGTTCCGCGCCCTCGGCCAGGACCGTGCGGCAGTAGTCGAGTTTGAGCGGCACGGCGCGCAGCCGTACCGGACCGAGCTCGTCGACGGTCACCAGGAACAGCAGCGACAGGTCGTTGCGCAGATCCGGGTCCACCGCGTAGTCGTCGATGAAGTCGCCCATGTCGTACAGGACCGGCGGCGCCACGCCGTGCGGGACGTGCGCGGAGTGGCCGGCGATCAGCGTCGCCCCGGCGTCGGTGAGGATCCTGGCCGCGCCGAGGATGTACGGCAGCGGCCCGGTCGTCATGTTGGGACCCCAGTGGGGCATGACCAGCACGGCGTCCGTTTCCGTACGCATCCTCGCCACCATGTCCGTCAGCCAGGCGGGGACGCCGGAGCGCAGGTCGGCGTAGGCGACGCCGGGCCGGTCGGGGGCGGCCGCGTAGTCGTCCGGGTGGTCGGTCACGGAGATGACGGCGATGCGCAGCCCCCGTGTGGCGAGAATGACCGGCTCGCGCGCCTGGTCCAGGGTGGCGCCCGCACCCGCCGCGCGGATCTCCACGCGTTCGAGATGGGCACGGGTGTCGAGCAGCGCGTCGTAGCCGTAGTCCAGCGCGTGGTTGTTGGCCAGCGTGACGCAGCTGACGCCGAGCTCGGCGAGCAGATCGACGGCCTGCGGCGGGGCGCGGAAATGGAAGACCTTGCCCGGCGCGAACATCGAGTCGCCGCGACTGGAGACGCAGCACTCCAGGTTGAGCAGGATGGCGTCGGCCTCGGACAGGTACTCGCGGACGCCGTCCGAGACGAACGCGTCCGGGGCGTTGTAATCGGCCAGCAGGTCCCCGACGCCACGACCGAGCATCGTGTCGCCCGCCAGCGCGAGCGTGACAACCACGAGGTTCCCCTGCCCTCGACGACGTGCTCAAACGCCCGGAAAACACCGCCGCCACCTGCAATGATCCGCCATCTGGGGGTAGGCGTCAGGTGGAAGCGCAAGCGACCTTCTCGGGGAGGCAGCGATGAGCACACCGGGAATCGGCAAGAAGGTCCAGGACGTGATGCACCAAGGGGTCGAGTGCATCGGCGAGCACGACAGCCTGCGCAGAGCCACGCAGATGATGCGTGACCTGTCGGTCGGCTCACTGCCGATCTGCGGGGACGACGACCGGCTCAAGGGCATCATCACGGACCGGGACATCGTGATCAAGTGCTGTGCCGAGGGCAAGGACCTCGACAGCACCACGGCCAGCGAACTCGCCCACGGCCTGGTGTGGGTGGAGGCCGACAGCAGCGTCGAAGAGGCGCTGGAGAAGATGGAGCAGCACCAGATCAGGCGGCTGCCCGTGATCGAGGACAAGCGGATCGTGGGCATGGTCAGCGAGGCCGACCTGGCCAAGGAACTCCCCGACAACAAGCTCGCGGAGTTCGTCCACCGGGTCTACGCGTCCTCCTGATCCTGCCGGGCGCGGGGGCCGTTCACACGGCCCCCGGTGCCTCGTTCACCGGAGAGCTCGCAGCGTGGGTTGACCGATGGCGGCCGTCGGAGGTGACCCGTCACTCCCACTCGATGGTGCCCGGGGGCTTGCTGGTGACGTCCAGCACCACCCGGTTGACCTCGCGCACCTCGTTCGTGATCCGCGTGGAGATCCGCGACAGCACGTCATAAGGCACCCGCGACCAGTCAGCCGTCATCGCGTCCTCGGACGTCACCGGCCGCAGCACCACCGGATGCCCGTACGTACGACCATCCCCCTGCACCCCCACAGACCGCACGTCGGCGAGCAGCACCACCGGGCACTGCCAGATCTCCCGGTCGAGCCCCGCCCGCGACAGCTCCTCACGAGCAATCGCATCGGCTTCACGCAGCAGGTCGAGACGGTCACGGGAAGTTCACCCCCGATGCGGACTCCTGATCAAGCCAGGCGCGGGCCCCTTGGTAGCCGGCAGGTGCCCTCCGCCAGTTGCGTCTCATGAAGCACTCCTCCGCGCCCAGAACGCGCGGAGCAGGTCGAGCGCACTGGCGAGATCTGGACTCGCGAAGGTCAGACCTTCGGCGATCTTCGGGTAGTCGGCCTTCCAGACAGGAGGCGGGTCCGGGATGAGCAGCGGAATGGGGTGGGTGCCTCGCACGGCGAAGACATGCTCCACCACCTTCACCAGCCCTTGATCGCAGGCAAGCCCATCCTCGATCAGCAAGATCAAGTCCACGAGGTCTTTCACTCTGGTGTTCGGTCGCGCATCGTAGTCCCGGGTGAGGGCGTGCAGTTTTTCGGCGAAGTGTTGGCGACGGTCCACTGATTCCATCATCCGCGGCGGGACGTCAGCGAATGCGAGCACACCCGGCAGGGTGATCCGCTCGGTAGCAGCCAACTCCTCACCGCGAAGGACGATGTCCAGCCGGATCTGAGCGAAGGTCTTCCCCGCGAGCGCGCCATCAACAGAGAACCGCCAGCCGGGCCGTCCAGCCGCATCGGCATTCAGCGCAAGAGGGCGCTGGACGGAGAACACGAAACTGTCACCATCGACGTCGGTTCCCAGTGTCTCGATCAACTCTTCCCGCACGACTTCGCCATCGATCAAGGAGTCCCGAAGTGCCAGATCCAGGTCCTTGGTTGCCCGTGCACGACCCTTCAGGCGGAACTCCAGGGATGCGCCGCCCTTGAGCACCCAGCGGTCCCCAGCGACGGAGAGCCTGGCGGAGATTCGGTCGAACACCGCGATCCTGCGCAGGCGACCGAGGTCGGTTCCGCTCTGGTCGGACTCTTGCCTGAGCCGCGACTCCAAGGCGCGACGGAGATCTACCGGGGTCGCATAGCGCTTCATGAACGCTCCGCGCGCAGGGCTCGCTCCACAGCGAGTTCGGCTCGGGGACCGGCTTGCTGGGCAGCCCTCAGGAGTTGACTCTTGGTCGCGGCGCCGCGATCGAGCAGGTCGGCGATGGCCGAGTCGATCACATCCTGATCGGCGCCGTCAGCAGCGGACTCCGCGATGGCGCGCACGGGTTTCGTCACCAGGAATCCCTCGTGCTCTTCGATCTGGTCTTCCGGGATCGTGGCCGTATGGAGGACCACCGCAGGACTTCGCCGGCGGAACCCGGGCGGAACCGTCAGGTGGGTCTTCGCGGGATTGGCAACGCCGAGATCGTGAACAGTGAGTGCCGTGACATGGGATACCACCGCGCGCCCCTGACTCCATAGCGCCCACCTGACGAGATGATCCTCTTCGCCGGCGGGAAGGTCGATGAACTCCCGGAAGCGGTAGACACCACGATCGACGCGGAGCCAGTTGCCACGGCGAACGTGGAAATACTGCGACTGGTAGGAGTAGCCGTCCTCAAGGGCCTGGGCCGCGGTGAAGTAACCCCGCTGACGCGCTGCGCGGCGCCACAGCCGTCCACGAGGCTTGTCCTGATGGGAGTGCACCCCACCAGCCTAACCACCCTAACAAAAAGTTGTAGTTCCACGGCGGCCTTGTCCGAAAAACTACAACTTCCTCTTAGTTTGAGCAGCGTGCGCCCGTCGCGGGTTGACCGATGGCGGCCGTCGGAGGTGACCCGTCACTCCCACTCGATGGTGCCCGGGGGCTTGCTGGTGACGTCCAGCACCACCCGGTTGACCTCGCGCACCTCGTTCGTGATCCGCGTGGAGATACGCGACAGCACGTCATAAGGCACCCGCGACCAGTCAGCCGTCATCGCGTCCTCGGACGTCACCGGCCGCAGCACCACCGGATGCCCGTACGTACGACCATCCCCCTGCACCCCCACAGACCGCACGTCGGCGAGCAGCACCACCGGGCACTGCCAGATCTCCCGGTCGAGCCCCGCCCGCGACAGCTCCTCACGAGCAATCGCATCGGCTTCACGCAGCAGGTCGAGACGCTCGCGCGTGACCTCGCCCACGATCCGGATCCCGAGACCCGGCCCAGGGAACGGCTGGCGCCACACCATCGCCGACGGCAGCCCGAGCTCCTCGCCGGCCCGCCGCACCTCGTCCTTGAAGAGCGTGCGCAGCGGCTCCACCAGCTTGAACTGCAGGTCCTCAGGGAGCCCGCCCACGTTGTGGTGGGACTTGATGTTGGCCGTGCCCGTGCCCCCGCCGGACTCCACCACGTCCGGATAGAGCGTCCCCTGCACCAGGAAGTCCACCGGGCCGTCGGCCATGATGGCGCGCTGCTCGTCCTCGAAGACCCGGATGAACTCCCGGCCGATGATCTTCCGCTTCTCCTCCGGGTCGGAGACCCCTTCGAGAGCCTTCAGGAAACGGTCCGAGGCGTCGACCACCCGCAACCGCACCCCGGTGGCGGCGACGAAGTCACGCTCAACCTGCTCCGCCTCCCCCTTGCGCAGCAGCCCGTGGTCGACGAAGACGCAGGTGAGCCGGTCGCCGATGGCGCGCTGGACGATGGCCGCGGCCACCGCGGAGTCGACGCCGCCGGACAGGGCGCAGATGGCGCGGCCGTCGCCGACCTGGCGGCGGACCGCCTCGACGGACTCCTCGACGATGTTGAGCATGGTCCAGCTGGGGCGGCAGCCGGCCGCTTCCAGGAAGTGCTTGAGCACCTGCTGGCCGTGCTCGCTGTGGAGGACCTCGGGGTGGAACTGCACGCCGTAGAGGCCGCGCTCGGGGTGCTCGAAGGCGGCGACCGGGGTCTCGCGGGTCGAGGCGGTCACCAGGAAGCCCTCGGGGGCGGCGGCGACGCTGTCGCCGTGGGACATCCAGACCTTCTGGGCCGACGGGAGGCCCGCGAAGATCACGCCCTCGTCGAGGACCTCCAGGGAGGTGCCGCCGTACTCGGCGACGCCCGTGCGGGCCACCTCGCCGCCCAGCGCCCTCGCCATCGCCTGGAAGCCGTAGCAGATGCCGAACGTGGGCACCCCGGTCTCGAAGAGGCCGTGGGGCACGTCGGGGGCGTTGTCGGCGTAGACGGACGAGGGACCGCCGGACAGGATGATCGCCTTGGGGTTCTTCGCCATCATCTCCTCGACCGTCATGGTCGACGGGACGATCTCGGAGTAGACGTGGCACTCGCGCACCCGCCTGGCGATGAGCTGCGCGTACTGCGCGCCGAAATCGACCACCAGGACCGTGTCGAACTCAGACACCGAAGGAACCCCCCAAAGGCGAATGCGGTGCACTCAGTCTATCGACAGCAGACCGAGCGGCGGCGACCCGAGGTCGAGCAGGACCTTGTGGAAGCGCTGGAGGGTGAAGCCCGCGCCCCACGCCTGCCTGGCCTGCTCGCGCAGATCCATGATGATCAGCTTGCCCCAGGTGTAGCGGCCGTACGTGGGATCGAAGGTGGCCCGCCTGGCCTCGGCCATCGCGGCGGGGCCCGCCAGGTGGGTGTGGGAGGCGAAGCGGGCGGCCGCGTCCTCGACGGTCATCGCGCCGGTGTGCACGCCGATCGCGCAGGCCAGCCGGGTGACGCGGATGAGCGCCTCCACCCAGACGCCGATCTCGAAGCGCGGGTCGTCCGCCTCGAACCCCTCCTCGACGCAGAGCTCCTCGGCGTAGTGCGCCCAGCCCTCGGCGAACGAGAACGACTGCAGCAGCCGCCGCACGTCCGACGGCGCCCGGCGCAGGGCCAGGCCGTGGGAGAAGTGGCCGGGCGCGACCTCGTGCACGTTGATGGCGGGCAGCGTGGTCTCGCTGAAGACCTCCAGCCACTCGTCGACGTCCTGTCTCGGCCAGGACGGGTCGGGCGGGGTGATGTGGTACCAGGACGGGCCTTCGGGTTCGCCGGGGGCGTTCCACGACATCATCGCCATCGCCCAGCGGCGTGACTCGGGGGCGAGGCCGACCAGGCACGTGCCGTCGTGGTAGGGCACCAGGTCCTTCTCGCGGGTGAACGCGATGGCCTTCTCGGTGCCGATCCTGGCCGCCTCGATCACGCCGTCGGCGTCGGGGTGCTGCTTGACCAGCTCGCGGACCACGTCCAGCGGCGGCCTGCCGCCCTGGCCGAGCCGGTCGCAGGCGTCGGCGAGGCGGGCCGTCAGGCGGTCGCGCTCGGCGTCGGCGCGCTCGGCCAGCCTGCCCAGGTCGACGTCCAGGCCCTCGACGGTGCCCATGAGCCGGGCCAGGGCGTCCGCGCCGAGCGCGGCGTCCGGGTCGCCGGTCTCCGCCGCCCGCTCGACGTGGGCGACCAGGCGGGCGTGCGCCTCCAGAGCGGCCTGGTCGGTGACGCCTGCGGCCAGGCCCTTGACCGCGCCGAGCAGGGACTGCGCCACGGGGGCGCTGACCTGGTCGAGCGAGGCGGTCGCGTGCCGTACCGCTTCCGGCCAGAGCGCCAGGTGGGCGGCCTTGGCGGCGGCGCGCTGCTCCTCGGGGCCGTAGTCGCGGTCGTAGCAGGCGAGGTCCAGGTTGGACAGGTGGAGCAGCGGGTTCTTGCGGTGCAGCGCGAGCTCGCCGAGCTCGAAACGCAGGCCCTCCTCGAAGACCTGGAGGTGGCGGGCGTCGTGGGGGTCTTCCGGCAGGTCGCCGTCGCCGAGCCGGGTCAGGCCGGCGCGCACGCCCTCGGGAGACAGGTCCTGGATGGCGCCGTCGTACTCGTGCCGTCCGCCTGACTCGCGTGCTTCCGGGACCATCAGGTCGGTGATGGCCCGCAATCTGGGCTGAAGTTCCGTCATGCCGGAAACGCTAGCGGCCGAGTGGGTGGCTGACCCAGACGTTGGGCTCGACGTAGACGGCGTGATCGTGGCCGGGTTCGACGTGGACGGGGTTGAGCGCGCCCGGCACCTCCGCCGGGCCCGGCCGGTCGAACGGCAGGCCGGTCCACCCGCGCCACTCGGCGAGCGTGCCGGCGATCGTCATCGAGCGCGGCGCCACCTTGACGATCTCGCCGCCCGCCCGTACGTGGACGCGCAGCCACGGGTCGTGCGGCAGGCCGTCGGGGCGGGTGCGGAAGGCGTACTCCGCCATGGGGGTGTGAGGCTCCAGGTGCTTGTGGTTGGGGCGGACCGGCGCTACCAGCTCGCCGAAGCCGAGGCGGGCGGCGTTGGCGCGCATGGCGGCCACCATGAGCGGCGAGACGCCCTTGCCGAGCAGGTCGCGGCGGACGGTGATCTCCAGGGCGGAGATCCGGCCGGGGCGCTCGCCGCGCTCGCGGGCCAGCCAGGCGCGCCTGATGACGCCGTCCCAGCCGTCGTCGGGCAGCTCGCCGTCCTTGAGCGTGAACGGCATCGTGCAGCCCCGGGCGGCCAGCCGGCCCGGCTCGGCGTCGTCGTCGGCGACCAGGACGTAGTCGGTGTAGGCCGTGTCGGCGACCGCGTAGAAGAAGTCGGCGATCGGGTCCTTCATCATGAACTCCGGCCAGGAGTGGTCCATGTCCCACAGGGTGGGGATGAACTCGGGGCGCTCGGAGAGGGTGGTGATCCGCAAGGCCATGGGCGGATATTTTCACATTTCGGAGGGCCGCTGGACGGGTTGATCCTCACTCTTGAAGATCAAGGTGGTCTGCAGGTGCACGATCTCGGGCCGTACCAGGAACCTCTCCAGGCAGAGCCGGTGCAGGTGCTCGGCGTCGGCCACGGCCACGTGCACCAGGAAGTCCTCGGCGCCGGCCACGTGGAAGAGCGTGATCGTCTCGGGCAGCGACAGCACGAAGCTCCGCAGCGGGTCGACGAGCTGGCTGGTGTGCGGCCGTACCCGCAGCGCGAGCAGCGCCTGCAGCGGCCGGCCCAGCTTGGCGATGTCGACCGAGGCGCGGAAGCCGGTGATGATCCCGCGCCGCCGCAGCGCGCGCACCCGTTCGAGCGCGGTGGAGGGCGCGACGCCGAGCCGCTCGGCGAGATCCTTGTTCGGCAGCCGGGCGTCGCGCTGCAGTGCCGCCAGGATGGCCAGGTCGATCGAATCCAGTTCGGCGTTATGCATGGAAATTGCCCTCCAATTCGGCAACACTAGCCGCAAGCCGACGATGTCCTCACTATTTCGAGATATGTGGAACGTTGAGGAGTTCACCGAGTCGGCCGGCATCACGGTCGAGGAGCTGTCCGCCTACGTGGCGGAGAGCCAGCGGGGCGAGGCCCCCGTGCTCAGGCGCACGCCGCCGCGCGAGCTGGCGGACCGGCTGGGCCTGCGTGAGCTGATCGTCAAGGGCGGCATGACCCCCGCGTCGTACCGCGGCTTCCTGCGCGCCTTCCTCGCCGAGAGCACGCGGCTGCACCACCCGGCGTTCCTGGCCCACCAGACCGCCTCCCCCGACTTCCCCGCCGCGCTGGCCGACCTCGTGCACGGCGCGATCAACAACCCGATGAACATCTACGAGATGGGCGCCTCGGCGGCCACGGTCGAGTTCGAGGTCCTGCGCTGGATGCTGGACAAGGTGGGCTTCCCGGCCGGCGGCGGCGTGCTGACGCACGGCGGCTCGCTGGCCAACCTGACGGCGATGCTGGCGGTCAGGGCCCGGGTGGCGCCGGAGGCGTGGGAGGAGGGCGTGCCGGGCGACCTGGTGATCCTGGCCTCGCCGTCGGCGCACTACTCGATCTCCCGCGCGGTCTCGATACTCGGGCTCGGGCAGCGCGCGGTGGTGCCGCTGGAGACGGACGAACTGGGCCGGATCGACCCGGCCAGACTGCCGGACATCTCGGGCAAGCGGGTGATGGCGCTGGTCGCGGCGGCCTGCGCCACCGGCACCGGACTGTACGACGACCTGCGGGCGATCGGCGAGTGGTGCCGCGAGCGCGAGGTCTGGTTCCACGTCGACGGCGCGCACGGCGCCTCGGCCCTGCTGTCGGACCGGCACGCCCACCTGCTCGACGGCATCGGGCTGGCCGACTCGGTGATCTGGGACGCGCACAAGATGCTGCGCACCTCGGCCCTGTCGGCGGCGGTGCTGGTGCGCAGGGAGAGCGACCTGGACGCGGCCTTCAAGCAGGAGGCCAGCTACCTGTTCTACGGCGACCAGGGCTTCGACCAGATCGCCCGTACGGTCGAGTGCACCAAGGCCGAGCTGGGGCTGAAAGTGTTCATGAACCTGGCCTGGCGCGGCGAGCGCGGCCTCGGCGACTACGTGGCCTCCCGGTACGACACCGCCCACCGGTTCTGGGAGCTGGCCCGCGAACGCCCCGGGTTCACGGTGCCGTACGAGCCGGAGAGCAACATCGTGTGCTTCCGCCACGGCGACGGCGACCAGGTCGCGATCCGCGAACGGCTGATGCGCGACGGCACCTTCTACCTCACCTCGACCGAACTGGCCGGGGTCCGCCACCTGCGGATCACGGTGATGGCCCCGGCCACGGACGACGCCACGCTGACGGCGCTCCTGGACGAGATCGAGGCGGTCAGCGGGTGATCAGCCGGAGCGCGGCGGGGGCCGTGGCGGGGACCGCTGGGGAGCGCGGGGGGATCGGGGGCAGGGGCCGGTAGGCCGTGCCGAGCGGCGGGCGGGCGTCGGGCTCGCCCGCGTTCGGCCAGAGCGCCATGGCCCGCTCGGCCAGCGCGGTGATGGTCAGCGACGGGTTCACGCCCAGGTTGGCGGCGACGGAGGACCCGTCCACGACGTGCAGGCCCTCGTACCCGTAGAGCCGGTGGTACGGGTCGATCACGCCTTCCCCCGGCGAGGCGCCGATCGCGCAGCCGCCGAGGAAGTGGGCGGTCGCGGGGATGTCGAACAGGTCCAGCCACGACCCGCGCGGCTCGCCGCCGACCTCCTCGGCCCCGATCCGCACCGCCTCGTGGCCCGCCGGGATCCAGGTGGGGTTCGGCTCGCCGTGCCCCCGGGTGGAACGCAGCCCGAACCGGCCGCGCCGTACCGTGATCGAGTTGTCCTTGGCCTGCATGACCAGCGCGATCAGCGACCGCTCGGACCAGCCGCGCAGGTCGAGCAGCCCGAGCGCGCGCAGCGGACGGCGGGCGGCCTCGCGGGCGAACGCCTTCCACCGGTTCTGGCCGCCGTCGATCAGCAGCGTGCGCAGCAGGCCCATCGCGTTGGAGCCGTCGCCGTAGCGGACCGGCTCGATGTGCGTCTCGGCGTCCGGGTGGAAGGACGAGGTGATCGCCACCCCGGCGTTGAGCTTCTCGCCGCCGCGCGACGGCCGCTCGAAGCCGAGCAGCGCCTCGGAGTTGGTACGGGTGAGCGTGCCCAGCCGGGGCGAGATCCGGGGCAGCGTGCCGTCGTCGCGCAGCCGGTGCAGCAGTCGTTGCGTGCCCCAGGCCCCGGCCGCGAAGATCACCTGCCGGGCGGTGAAGACCCGGCGCCGCCTGGCCGAGCCGGTCCGCCGGGCCAGCACCTCGTAGCCGCCGGACGGCAGCGGGCGCACCGAGGTGACCGTGCACTCGGCGTAGACCTGGGCGCCGGACCGCTCGGCCAGGTAGAGGTAGTTCTCGGTGAGCGTGTTCTTGGCGCCGTGGCGGCAGCCGGTCATGCACTCGCCGCACTGGACGCAGCCGCGCCGTTCGGGGCCCGCGCCGCCGAAGTACGGGTCGGCGCCGTCGGGCCCGAAGTAGACGCCGACGGGGGCCGGGCGGAACGTGCCGCCCACGCCCATCCGATCGGCGATCTTCAGCATCACCGCGTCAGCCGGGGTGTGCGCGGGGTTGGGCGTCACCCCGAGCATCCGCTTGGCCTGGTCGTAGTAGGGCGCCAGCTCGGCCTTCCAGTCGGTGATCGAGGCCCACTGCGGGTCGCGGTAGAACGGGTCGAGCGGCTCGTACAGCGTGTTGGCGTACACCAGCGACCCGCCGCCCACGCCCGCTCCGGCGAGCACCATCACGCCGGTGCCCTTCTCACCGCGGAGCAGGTGGATGCGCTGGATGCCCTTCATCCCCAGCCACGGCGCCCACAGGAAGTCGCGCAACCGCCAGGAGGTCGCGGGCAGCGAGGACCGGTCGAAGCGCCGCCCCGCCTCCAGCACCGCGACCCGGTAACCCTTCTCGGCCAGCCGGAGCGCCGAGACGCCGCCGCCGAACCCGGAGCCGATGACGACGACGTCGAACCCGCTCACTTGACCCTCAGCCACTTCATCACCTTGAGCGTGGTGGTCAGCACGTCCGCCCACGTCTCCTGGGCCAGGTCGAACGGCGGCTCGATGCGCAGCCAGGACGCCTGGGAAGCCACGGTCTGCGACTCGGTGTAGCGCAGCAGGCCCTCCGTGCCGTGCCTGCGGCCCAGGCCGGACGCCTTCATGCCGCCCATCGGGGCGTCGTAGGAGGCGTACGCGGCGCCGTACCCCTCGTTGATGTTGACCGTGCCGGTCTTGATCCGGGCGGCGAGCGCGCGGCCGCGGGAGGTGTCGGAGGTCCAGATGGAGGCGTTCAGGCCGTAGGCCGTGTCGTTGGCCAGCTCGACCGCCTCGTCGTCGGAGGCGAACGGGTAGAGCGACACCACCGGGCCGAACGTCTCGTCGCGGCAGAGCTCCATGTCGTCGGTGACCCCGGTCAGCACGGTCGGTTCGTAGAACAGCGGCCCGAGGTCCGGCCTGGCCTTCCCGCCGGCGAGCACGGTCGCGCCGCGGGCCACGGCGTCGTTGACGTGCCGGGTGACGGTCTCCAGCTGGTGGCGGTGGGTCAGCGAGCCCATCTGGACCGACCAGTCGCGGCCGGGGGCGAGCTTCATGTTGCGCACCTGGCGGGCGAAGCGGTCGGCGAACGCCTCGAACAGCGACGTGTGCACGTACAGCCGCTCGATCGAGACGCACAGCTGGCCCGCGTTGGCGAAGCACGCGCGGATCGCGCCCTGCACGGCCAGGTCCAGGTCGGCGTCGTCGAGCACCAGCATCGGGTTCTTGCCGCCGAGCTCCAGCGAGCAGCCGACGAGCCGCTTGGCCGCCTCCTCGGCGATCTTCCTGCCGGTGCGGGTGGAGCCGGTGAAGGCCACGTAGTCGGCGCCGTCGAGCAGCGCCTCGCCGATCTCGTCAGGCTCGCCGGGCACGACCTGCCAGAGGTCGCGCGGCATGCCGAGCTCCACCAGCAGGTCGACGGCCCACCGGGTGGACAGCGTGGTCTGGGTGTCGGGCTTGTGCACCACCGCGTTGCCGGCCAGCAGCGCGGGCACGGCGTCGGTGACGCCCAGCGACAGCGGGTAGTTCCACGGCGAGATGAGCGCGACCACGCCCTTGGGCCGGCGCAGCTCGCTCACCCGGGTGGCGATCGGGAACACGCCCTTGCGCCCCTGCGGGGCGAGCAGCCCGGGCGCCCGGCGGGCGTAGTAGAGCACGCAGCCCGCGACGTCGAGCACCTCCTCGAAGGCGTGCGAACGGGCCTTGCCCGTCTCGTCCTGGAGCAGGTCGAGGATCTCCTCGCGCCGGTCCAGGATCACGTCGTGCAGCCGCAGGAACGGCTTCACCCGCTCCTGCGCGGGCCTGGCCGCCCACTCCTCCTGCGCCGCCCGCGCTCTGCGGTACGCCTCGCGCACATCTTCCGCGCCGGCCAGGGGGAGTTCGGCGAGGGGTTCGCCGGTGAACGGAGCGATGATCTGCCGGGTTCTGCCGGTGGTGACGTGCATGCCAGAAGGATATTCGGGTTGGCTACCGACCGGTAGTTATCGGCAACGGACGTCGGCGCACCGCGGAGAGCCGATCTTCACCCTTGAACCGGCCGCCGGGCTGATCCGTTGTGAGGGCATGAAGACGCTCACCCGGCCGATCGCGGCTGCCGCCGCGCTCGTGGCGGCTCTCGCCGCCTGCACCTCGGCACCTCCTGACAAGGTGCCCAGCACCCCGCTCGGGCAAGTCCGCCTGGTCTCCTACAGCGACTGCGACGAGCTGCTGGCCGGGTTGCGCGACAAGGCGGCCGCGAACGTGGGCCCGTGGGGCTTCGGCGGCCCGCAGATCATGTACATGGAGGACGCGACGGCGGCCAGGGACAGCACGGCCAAGGCGACCCCCGACCACTCCACCACGAACGTGCACGAGGCCGGCGTGGACGAGCCCGACCTGGTCAAGACCGACGGCGACCGCGTCTTCACCGTCAGCGGCGGCGTCCTCCGGGTCATCGACACCGCCACCAGGAAGGTCACCGGCTCGCTCGACCTGAAGGGCGACGACGGCGGCTACTCCCCCGCCGACCTGCTCGTCTCCGGTGACCGGGCGCTGGTGCTGCTCCAGGGCGGCGGCATGGCCACCACCCGGATCGCCGACGGGTTCGCGCCGCCGGGCCAGACCCGGTACGTGCTCGTCGACCTCGCGGGCGAGCCGAAGGTGATCGGTTCGATCAAGCCCGAGGGCGCCCACGTGGACGCCCGCATGGTCGGCTCAACGGTCCGGCTCGTCACCCGCGGCCAGCCCGCCATCGCCTTCCCCGAGGCCAAGGAGAACGTCGGCGAGGCCGAGCGCAAGGCCATGAACCAGGCCGTGGTCCGCGGCGCCCCGCTGACCGCCTGGCTGCCCGAGATCGAGATCACCGACGCGTCGGGCGCCGTCAGGAAGGCCACGGTGCCGTGCGAGCGGGTCAGCCACCCGGCCGAGTACACCGGCACCTCGATGCTCACCCTGCACACGCTCGACCTGGCCCAGGGCGTCACCGCCGCCGGGTCGGACCCGATCGCGCTGGCCGCCGACGGCGACATCGTCTACGGCACCGGCCAGAGCCTGTACGTGGCGAGCAACCCGCGCTGGTGGTGGCCGGTCCAGCCGGTGGACGTCGAGCAGGCCCCGGCGACCGAGCCCTCACCGGACGAGCCCACCCCTGGAGGGCCGCCGCCCGAGGAGACCGAGGTGCACCGGTTCGACGTCTCGGGGCCGGGCGCGCCCTCGTACGCGGCCTCCGGCAAGGTGCCGGGGCGGCTGCTGAACCAGTACTCGCTGTCGGAGCACGACGGCCACCTGCGCGTCGCCACCACGCTCGGCTCCGCCGACGGCAGGAGCAGCTCCAGCAGCGTGCACGTGCTCGACGCCGCCGGCATGAAGACCGTCGGCCAGGTCGGCGGGCTGGGCAAGGGCGAGCGGATCTACTCGGTCCGGTTCATCGGCCCGGTCGGCTACGTCGTCACGTTCCGCCAGGTGGACCCGCTCTACACGCTGGACCTGCGCGACCCGGCCGCCCCGAAGGTCACCGGCGAGCTGAAGATCACCGGCTACTCGGCGTACCTGCACCCGGCGGGCGACGGGCGGCTGATCGGCGTCGGGCAGGAGGCCAGCACGGAGGGCCGGACGCTCGGCACGCAGATCTCCCTGTTCGACGTCGCCGACCCGGCGAACCCGCGCAGGCTCTCGCAGCTGTTCCAGAAGGACTCCGGCTCCGAGGCCGAGTGGGACCCGCACGCGTTCCTCTACTGGCCGAAGACCGGCACCGCGGTCATCCCCCTCAGCAGCCACGCCGACGGCACGTTCGAGACCGGCGCGACCGTACTGAAGATCACCGACTCCGAGGTGACCAGGACGGGCACGATCCAGCACCCGAGCCGCACCGAGCAGGGCCTCGCCTACCAGCCCGGCATCCAGCGCTCGATGGTGATCGGCGACGCGATCTGGACGTTCTCGTACGAGGGCGCGCAGGTCAACGACCTGGCCACGCTCGCGAAGCAGGCGTGGATCCCGCTCACCTCATGACGAGGGCTCGACCGGCACGATCTCGGGGGCGCCGAGCCTGATGGCGTCGGCCTCCTGGTCGGTGTCCTGCTCCTGCGACAGGCGCTCGGCCTCGATGCGCTTGGTGTAGTACTCGACCTCGCGCTTGACCTGCTCGTCGTCCCAGCCCAGCGGGCCGGCGAGTAGTTCGGCCGCCTCCTGGGCGACGGCCGTGCCGCGGTGGAAGGTCTCGATGGAGATGTGCGTGCGCCTGGTCAGCACGTCGTTCAGGTGGCGGGCGCCCTCGTGGGTGGCGGCGTAGACGATCTCGGCCCGCAG
Source organism: Nonomuraea sp. NPDC054003 (assembly GCF_055585125.1). Lineage (NCBI taxonomy): Bacteria > Bacillati > Actinomycetota > Actinomycetes > Streptosporangiales > Streptosporangiaceae > Nonomuraea > Nonomuraea sp. NPDC054003. The sequence goes on along the minus strand of NZ_JBVJKR010000011.1, from coordinate 77,329 downwards.
GTAGTCGTCGGCCCCGTGCAGCGGTTTGCCCAGCGACGGGTCGGCCTCGATCAGCGCCAGCACCTCGTCGATCATCGAGCCGTACCGCTGCAGCAGGTGCTCGATCCTGGCCACGTGCAGGCCGGAGTCGTACGCGATCCGGTGACGCGAGTTCCACAGCGCCTGGTAGCCCTCCGCCCCGGCCAGCGCGATGCGGTCGGTGCACGAGGGCGGCACCCGCTGGTCGAGCCCGTGGGCGACGGCGTCGACGGCGTCCTTGGCCATCACCCGGTAGGTGGTGTACTTGCCGCCCGCGGTCATCACCAGGCCCGGCACCGGGTGCGCGACCACGTGCTCGCGCGACAGCTTGGACGTCTGGTCCGACTCGCCGGACAGCAGCGGCCGCAGTCCCGCGTAGACGCCCTCCACGTCGTCCCTGGTCAACGGCACCGACAGCACCTCGTTGACGTGGTCGAGCAGGTAGTCGATGTCGGCACGGGACGCGGCGGGGTGCGCCTTGGTCAGGGTCCACTCGGTGTCGGTGGTGCCGATGATCCAGTGGCGGCCCCACGGGATGACGAACAGCACGGACTTCTCCGTACGGAGGATGAGCCCGGTGCGCGAGTGGATGCGGTCGCGCGGCACCAGCAGGTGGATGCCCTTGGAGGCGCGCACGTGGATCTGGCCGCGCCCGCCGACGAGCTCCTGGATGTCGTCGGTCCAGACGCCGGTGGCGTTGACCACCTGCTGCGCGCGCACGTCCAGCTCGTCGCCGGACTCCAGGTCGCGCACCCGCACGCCGGTGACCCGCTCCCCCTCGCGCAGGAACCCGACCGCCTGGGCGCGCGGCGCCACGTGGGCGCCGTAGGTGGCGGCGGTGCGCAGCAGCGTCATCACGTAGCGGGCGTCGTCGACCTGCGCGTCCCAGTACTGCACGGCGCCGGTGAAGGCGGACTTCCGCAGCGCCGGGGCCAGCCGCAGCGCCCGCTTCCTGGACAGGTGGCGGTGCCCCGGCACGCCCCTGGTGAGCCCGGAGGCGAAGCCGAGCGTGTCGTAGAGCATCACGCCCGCTCCCACGTACGGGCGCTCCCACCCGAAGTGGGTCAGCGGGAACAGGAAGGGCACCGGCCGGACCAGGTGCGGGGCGATGCGCTGCAGCAGCAGCGCCCGTTCCTGCAACGCCTCGCGGACCAGGTCGAAGTTGAGCTGTTCGAGATAGCGCAGGCCCCCGTGGATCAGCTTGGACGAGCGCGAGGAGGTGCCCGACGCGAAGTCGCGGGCCTCGACGAGCCCGACCTCCAGCCCTCGCGTGGCGGCGTCGAGCGCGATGCCCGCGCCGACCACCCCGCCGCCGACCACGACCACGTCCAGCTCGCGCGACGCCATCGCCGCCAGCGCCGCCCCCCGCTCGACGGGCCCGAGCCGGGCCACGCACTTACCCGCGGCCATCCGCATTCCCCCTGCGTTGTGAGACTTGGGTCCATACCTACCCGTTATGCGCGAATCACCTTCACGCCCGCCTCGGCGAAGCGGGCGGCGTCGGCTTCGGGCAACCGCTGGTCGGTGACGAGGGTGTCGATCTCCTCGATGGGGCAGATACGGGAAAATGCCCGCTTCCCCAGCTTCGAGGAGTCCGCCACCACGGCGACCTGCGCCGCCCGGCTGATGAGCAGGTGGTTGACGCTCGCCTCGCCCTCGTGGTGCGCCGAGGCGCCCAGCTCCACGTCGAGCGCGTCGACGCCGAGGAAGGCTATGTCGAGCGTGACCTCCTCCAGCACGCCCGAGGCCAGCGGTCCTATCAGCTCGTACGACTGCGGCCTGGCCACCCCGCCGGTCACCACGATCTTCACGTGCTGCCGGACCACCAGCTCGGCCGCGATGTTGAGCGCGTTGGTGACGATCGTGAAGCCCGACTCCAGCGTCGCCTGCGTGGCCAGCGCGCGGGCCAGCTCGGAGGTGGTGGTGCCGCCGTTGAGCCCGACCACGGCGCCGGGCCGCACAAGCTCGGCGGCGGCGGCCGCGATGCGGTGCTTCTCGTCGGCGTGCCGGGCGGTCTTGTAGCGCAGCGGCAGGTCGTAGCTGACGCTCTGGGCGACCGCGCCTCCCCGCGTGCGCATGAGCATCTGCTGCTGGGCGAGCTGGTCGAAGTCGCGGCGGATGGTCGCGGTGGAGACGTCGAGCGCGCGGGCCGCGTCTTCGACGGAGAGCCTGCCTTCTTGCGCGAGCAGCTCGAGGATCGCGTTCCACCGGTCGTATCGGGACACGATCACCCTCCTTCGGAGATCCGTCAAGGGGGCAAGCGTGGCATACCCTCGCATCGGTAGCCACCAGTGCCCAATTTTGCACTTTTATGCTATAAAAAATGCAGAAACAAGCATTACGGAGGTAGCGGTGACCACCCATACCGAAGCCGAGATCGCTTCCCAGCCCGACTGCTGGCGCCGAGCGGTCGCCGGCGTCCCCGCCGGCGCGCTGCCCCGCCCGGGAGAGCGGGTCGCCGTCGTCGGCTGCGGCACCTCCTGGTTCATCGCGATGGCGTACGCGACCCTGCGGGAACGCGCCGGGCAGGGCGAGACCGACGCCTTCGCCGCCTCCGAGGCGCCCACCGGGCGGCGCTACGACCGGGTGCTGGCGCTGAGCCGCTCCGGCACCACCACCGAAGTGCTCGACCTGCTGTCCAGGCTCGACACCGCGTCCACGGCCATCACCGCCGACCCGGAGTCGCCGATCATGCGGGCCGCCGGGCAGGTGGTCGTGCTCGACCACGCCGACGAGCGCTCGGTCGTGCAGACCCGGTTCGCCACCACCCAGCTCGCCCTGCTCCGCGCCAGCCTCGGCGAGGACCTGGAGCCCGTCATCGCCGACGCCGAGCGGGCCCTGGCCGAGCCGCTGCCCGACGAGCTGATCACCGCCGAGCAGGTCACCTTCCTCGGCTCGGGCTGGTCCGTCGGACTGGCGCAGGAGGCCGCGCTGAAGATGCGCGAGGCGTCCCGCTCGTGGACCGAGGCCTACCCGGCGATGGAGTACCGCCACGGCCCGATCAGCATCGCCGGCCCCGGCCGCGTCACCTGGATGCTCGGCACCGCCCCCGAGGGGCTGCGCGCGCAGGTGGAGGCGACCGGCGGCACGTTCACCGAGAGCGACCTGGACCCGATGGCCGAGCTGGTCCGCGCCCAGCGGGTGTCGGTGGCCAGGGCGTTCGCCCGCGGGCTCAACCCCGACGAGCCCCTCCACCTCACCCGATCTGTGATCCTTTCTCCATGAGCCTTACTCTCGCCGACGCCCGCATCGTGACCCCCGACGCAGTTCACGAGGGGTGGCTGACCATCGAGGACGGCCGCATCACGCATGTCGGCCACGGATCCGCCCCCCGTCCCGGCCACAGCCTGGGCGGGCGGCACGTCGTGCCCGGCTTCGTCGACATGCACAACCACGGCGGGGCGGGCGGGTCCTTCCCCACCGGCGAGCAGGACAAGGCGCGCGACGCGGTGGCCCTGCACGCGCGCCACGGCACCACCACGACGGTGGCCAGCCTGGTCACCGACACCCCCGAGCGCCTGGCCGCGGCCGCCGCGTCGCTGGCCGAGCTCTGCGACGAGGGCCTGCTGGCCGGCATCCACTTCGAGGGCCCGTACATCGCCAGGGCGCGCTGCGGCGCGCACGACCCCGAGCTGCTGCGCGAGCCGTCCCCGGCGGAGTTCGCCGCGCTGGTCAAGGCCGGGCGCGGGCACGTGCGGATGCTGACGATCGCGGCCGAGCTGCCGGGCGCGCTCGACACGATCCGGATGGCCGTCGCCGAAGGCGTGGTCGCCGCGCTCGGCCACAGCGCTGCCGACTACGAGGGGACGCTGGCCGGCATCGAGGCGGGCGCCACCGTGGCCACCCACCTCTACAACGCGATGCCGCAGCTCGGTCACCGCGACCCCGGCCCGATCGCGGCGCTGCTGCAGGACGAGCGGGTCACGGTCGAGCTGATCAACGACGGCGTGCACGTGCACCCGGCCATGCTCCGGCTGGCCTGCGCGGTGGCCGGGGCCGACCGGGTGGCGATGATCACCGACTCGATCTCGGCGACCGGGCTGAGCGACGGCGAGTACCTCCTCGGCCCGATGCGGGTGCGGGTGGTGGACGGCGTGGCCCGGCTGACCGAGGGCGGCTCCATCGCGGGCTCCACGCTCACCATGGACACCGCCTTCCGCCGGGCCGTCCGCGAGCTGGGCCTCTCGCTGCCGGAGGTGTCGCGCATGACGGCGCTGACCCCCGCCCGCGTGCTCGGCCTGTCCGGCCGGACCGGCTCGATCGCCGTCGGCAAGGACGCCGACCTGGTGGTGCTCGGCGACGACCTGGAGGTGGCGGGCGTGATGAAGCGCGGCGCCTGGATCGCGGAGCCCTGATGATCCTCACCGTGACGCTCAACGCCGCACTCGACGTCACCTACGAGACGCCACAGGTCTCCTGGGACGGGGTGAACCGCGTCGCCGCGGTCCACCGGCGCGCGGGCGGCAAGGGCGTCAACGTGGCCCGCGTCCTGGCCGCCCTGGGCCAGGACGTGCTGGTCACCGGCCTGGCCGGCGGCCCCACCGGCCGGGCCATCGAACGTGACCTGGACTCCGCGGGCCTGGCGCACGCCCTGGTGCCCGTCGCGGGCGAGACCCGCACCACGCTCGTCGTCGCCGAGCCCGCCGCGCACACGCTCTTCAACGAGCCGGGGCCGACGGTGGGCGAGGACGAGTTCGCCGACTTCCTGCGCACGTACGAGGCGCTGCTGCGCGAGGCGCGGGCCGTCGTGCTGTCGGGCAGCCTGCCGCGGGGGCTTTCCGCCACCACGTACGCCACGCTGGCCGCCTTCGCCCGTGACCGGGGCGTGCCCGCGATCGTCGACGCCGACGGCGAGCCGCTCCGCCACGCGCCCGACGGCCGCCCCGCGATCATCAAGCCGAACGCCGAGGAGCTGGCCAGGGCCGTCCCGCACGGCAGCCCGGAGGAGGGCGCCGAGGCCCTGCGCGACCGCGGCGCCGGGGCGGTGATCGTGTCGCTGGGCGCGTCGGGGGCGCTGGCGGTCACGGCCGACGGCACGTTCCGCGCCCGCATGCCGTACGCGGTCGACGGCAACCCCACCGGGGCCGGCGACGCGCTGGTGGCCGGGCTGGCGCTCGGCCTGGTCGCCCCGGGGCCGTGGCCCGAGCTGCTGCGCCGGGCGGCCGCGCTGGGCGCCGCCGCGGTGGCCGCGCCGGTCGCCGGCGCCTTCGACCCGGGCGTGTACGAGGCCGTCCACCCGCTGATCGAGATCGTCTGAAGGAGCCCCCGTCATGCCCCTCACCGGAATCGGCGACGTCATCCGCCAGTCCCCCGCCGGGGTGGGCGCGTTCAACGTCATCCAGCTGGAGCACGCCACCGCCATCGTGGCCGGGGCCGAGGCCCTGGGCGTGCCCGTGGTGCTGCAGATCAGCGAGAACTGCGTGCGCTACCACGGCGCGCTGGAGCCCGTCGCGCTCGCCGCACTCGCCGTCGCCCGCGCGGCCTCGGTGCCGGTCGCCGTGCACCTGGACCACGCCACCGACCGCGCGCTGGTCGAGGAGGCGGTGGCGCTCGGGCTGGGCTCGGTGATGTTCGACGCCTCCGCGCTGCCCGACGAGGAGAACGTGGCCGCCACCGCCGAGGTGACCGCCTGGTGCCGCGCGCGCGGCGTCTGGGTGGAGGCCGAGCTGGGCGAGGTCGGCGGCAAGGACGGCGTGCACGCCCCCGGCGCCCGCACCAAGCCCCACGAGGCGGCGGACTACGTGGCCAGGACCGGTGTGGACGCGCTGGCCGTGGCCGTGGGCACCTCCCACGCGATGACCACCAAGGACGCCGTGCTCGACCTGGCGCTCATCGCCGAGCTGCGGGCCGCGCTGCCGGTCCCGCTGGTCCTGCACGGCTCCTCGGGGGTGCCCGACGACACCCTGCGCGAGGCCGTACGGAACGGCATGAAGAAGATCAACATCGCGACCCACCTCAACAAGGCGTTCACCGGCGCCGTCCGCGACCACCTCACCCGCGACGCGGCGGTCGTCGACCCCCGCAAGTACGTGAAGTCCGGCAGAGACGCCGTCACCCGCGAGGTCACCCACCTCCTGTCCGTCCTCACGTCGTCCTGACCGCCCGGAGTACGCCTGGTCGTCAGGCGTACTCCGGTGCCATCACCGCCGCCATCCGCAGGTGCGGACCGGCCTCTTCCGCGTGGCCCTGGCGCTGGAGGGTGCGGCCGAGCAGGTGGCGCGCGTACGCGTCGTCCGGCGTGGCCGCGACCAGCCGCTCCAGCACCGCGCGGGCACGGCCGAGCTGCGCCGACAGGTAGTAGCAGCGCCCGGCGAGCATGAGCACGTTGCGGTCGTCGCCGTGCGCGTCCAGCAGCGGCCTGAGCAGCGCCAGCGCGCCGAGCGGGTCACGCTGGTCGAGCAGCGACTCCGCGTGGCGGTAGCGCTCGACCTCCTCGGGCAGCCGGCGCGCGGGCCGCGCCGCCAGCACGAACTCCCTGATCACCTCCGCCGACTGGGCCCCGGCCAGCGCCTCGGACCCGGCGACGATGGTCGGCGAGGTCCTGACGCCCATGGCCTTGCCCTTGAGCAGCAGCTCCCGTACGAGCTCGTCGCCCGCGCCGGCGTCGAGCAGCGCGCCCCCGCCGGCGAAGCCCGCGTCGGCGGCGAGCCGGTGGAGGGTCGCGCGGTCGCTGATGTCGAGCCGGTCGAGGAAGTGGGCCTTCATCACCCGCTCGGCCACCGCGTCCTGCAGGGCGGGGCCGCCGTGCTCCAGGGCGAGGGCGATCAGCCGGTGGGCGTCGTGGCTGTCGGCCCGCCAGGCGGGACCCCACGTCCAGCCGAAGCCTTCCTCGGCGGCGACGAGAGCCACGCGCACGCGGTTCTCGCCGGGGGTGAGATCGGGCGCGCACCGGCGCAGGGCGGCGTCGACCGTCGGGTCGGCCATGGCCTCCTCGTGCGGGACCGCCTGCGCGGGCGCCATCGGGTCGATGCGGAACGGCCGCCACACGACCTCGACGTCCAGCCCTTCGAGCGCTCTCTCCACTCGCCGCTTGCCGATGTAGGCCCAGCCGCAGACCACGTCGGCCCAGATCTCGATTCGCATGCCGACAACCTATGCGACAACTGTTGATTAAGCAACATCTGTCGTATAGTGACCATCGTGAACCCCGACGATCCACGCGCCCGGCGCACCCGGGCGAGCCTGCGCGCCGCCGTCCTCGACCTCGCCACCGAGCGCGACCTGGGCGCCATCACGATCTCCGCCGTCGCCAAGCGGGCCGGGGTCAACCGGGCCACGTTCTACCTGCACTACCCGGACGTCGACGCGCTGGCCGCCGACGCCATGGAGGAGGCGGTCGCCGAGGTGGCCAGGGCCGCCGCCCTCTGCCCGCTGGACGCCCCGCGCGACCGCGCGCCAGAGCCCCTGACCACGCTCTTCGCGCACATCGACGGCAACGCCGAGCTGTACGCGTGCATGCTCGGCACCCAGGGCAGCCCGCGCTTCTGCGCCCAGCTCAGAGAGCGGCTCACCAGCGAGCTGGAAGCCCGCTTCGCCGCCGGCGCCCGGCCCGCCGGCTTCGCGGACGTGCCGCCCGGCACGCACGCCGCCTACCTCGCCGGCGCGCTGACCGGCGTGATCGCCCACTGGGTGATCGACTCACGGGACACGCCGTCGGCCGACGTCGCGCTCGCCTTCTGGCGCCTCTTCCGCCCGGCTGGTAAGTGATCTCCATGCACAGAAGCCGCGTCTACGCACTCCTCATCGACACCCCGGCGGACGAGGCCGAGCGGGCCACCGCCTTCTGGTCGGCCGCCCTCGGCGTCCCCGCCCGGCCGCTGCCCGGTTACGAGCAGTTCACCAGTTTCCCCGGCGCCGTCTCCGGACTCGACCTCGCCGTCCAGTCCGTCGACGACGCCCCGCGCTACCACCTGGACATCGAGACCGACGACGTCGACGCGGAGACGGCCCGGCTGGTGGCCCTCGGCGCCACCGAGGTCTCCCGCTGGCAGGAATGCCGGATCCTGCGCGCACCCGGCGGCCACCTGCTCTGCGTCCTGCCCGCGGAGAGCGACCGCTTCGACGCCGAGGCCACCACCTGGCCCTGACCTCTCACAACCAGATGGTTGTGCAAACGAATGGTTGTGGCTAGGGTCGGCGTGTGACCGTAGCCGAAGACGAGCTGTCCCTGGTGTTCACGGCCCTCGCCGACCCGACCAGGCGCGCGATCCTGGAGCGCCTGGCCGAGGGCGACGCGACCGTGAGCCAGCTCACCGAGCCGTTCGCGATGACCCAGCAGGCCGTCTCGAAACACCTGAAGGTGCTCGAACGCGCCCGCCTGATCACCCGCACCCGCACCGCCCAGTCGCGGCCGTGCGCTCTCGACACCGAGCGGCTCGAAGCCGCCGCCGACTGGATCGCCCGCCACCGCCAGGTCTGGGCCGACCGCCACGACCGGCTGGAGCGGCACCTGGCCGCCCTGCGCGACCGGGACGGGGAGACACCATGACCGAGACCGGCGAGATGACCTACCGGCGCGTCCACCGCGCGTCGCCGGAGCTGCTGTTCGACTGCATGACCACGCCCGAGCACCTCACCCGCTTCTGGGGCCCGGCCGGCACCACCACCCCGCTCGACGGCATCGTGGTCGACCTGCGGCCGGGCGGCGCCTTCGAGACCACGATGGTCGGCGACGACGGCGGCACCTACACGATGAAGGCCACCTACGCCGAGGTGCGCCGCCCCGAGCGGCTGGTGTGGATCGAGCCGGGCGTCGAGGGCGGCATGAAGACCACGATCACCTTCCGCGACCTGGGCGACGGCCGCACCGAGGTGGTCACCCACCAGACCAACGTGCCGGCCGCCTACCTCAGCGCCGAAGCGCGGGCGGGCTTCGCCACCAGCCTGGACCGCTTCGACGCCTATCTGGCCGGCCTGAACCGGGAGGACACCTGATCATGCCGACACTCACCTCACCCGACGGCACCGTGATCGGCTACGAGCGCTCCGGCGACGGCCCCGCGCTCGTCCTGGTCGACGGCGCCATGTGCCACCGCGCCGCGGGCCCGATGCGGCCGCTCGCCGCCCTGCTGAGCTCGTCGTTCACCGTCCACGCGTACGACCGGCGCGGGCGCGGCGAGAGCACCGACACCCCGCCGTACGCGCCCGAACGCGAGATCGAGGACCTGCGGGCGCTCATCGCCGAGGCCGGCGGCGAGGCGTACGTCTACGGCATCTCCTCAGGCGCCGCCCTCGCCCTGAGAGCCGCGGCGACCGGCCCCGGCATCACCAGGCTCGCCCTGTACGAGCCGCCGTACATCGACGACCCCGGCAACGGGGCGTACACCGCCCGCCTGCGCGAGCTGCTCGCCGCCGGGATGAGAGGCGAGGCCGTCGCGCTGTTCATGGCCCACGTCGGGATGCCCGCCCAGGCCATCGACGGCATGCGCGGTCAGCCGATGTGGGCGGCGCTGGAGGCGATCGCGCCCACTCTCGCGTACGACGACGAACTGCTCGGCGGCGGCCGGGTGCCGCACGACCTGGCGTCGGCGATCACCATCCCGGCCCTGGTCCTGTCCGGCGGCGCCAGCCCGAACGGGCTCCAGGGCGCCGCCGAGGCCACCGCGGACGCCATCCCCACGGCCGAGCACCGATCCCTCGACGGCCAGACCCACGACGTCCAGCCGGACGCCCTCGCCCCGGTGCTGGCCGCCTTCTTCGCCAGAGCAACCTATGTTGACTAACTTCCGATTAGTCAACTAACGTTGCTTGCATGCCCGTGAGTGAGATCCCCCCTCCCCAGGAGCCCGGCGACGCGCTGGCGGCCGTGGTGGCGCTGCGGCGCCTGGCCGACCAGCTGGAGGACGCCGCCGTCGAGGAGGCGATGCGTGCGGGCTGGAGCTGGCCGCAGGTCGCCGAGGCACTCGGTGTGACGCGTCAGGCGGTCCACCGCAAGCACGCCAAGCGACTCATCGCCGCGGGCGTCAAGCTGAGGAGGCGTTCACCCTGAGACCGTTCGACGCGTACCTGCACGCGATCCTCACCGAGGGAGAGGCCGAGGCCCGGCGGGACAGATCGGCGACGATCGAGGCGCAGCACCTCCTGCTGGCCGTCGCGGCCCAGGAGGACACCGCGCCGCAGCGCGTCCTCGCCGAGGCCGGGCTCGGTCACCAGGCCGTCCGCGCCGCGCTCGACCGCGAGTTCGAGCACAGCCTGAGCGCCGTCGGCGTGTCCGCCGCCTTCGGCCTCCCCCGGTCGAGCGTCCTACCCGGACGCCGGCCTGGCATGGGCGCCACGGGCAGGCTCGCCCTGGAGCGGAGCTTCGCGTCCGCGGCACGCAAGAAGGACCTGCGACCGGCACACGTGCTGGTCGGGATCCTGCACGCCGAAGTGGGCACGGTCCCGCGCGCCCTCGCCCTGGCCGGCGTCGACCGCGCCGCCCTGCTGTCCCGAGCCCTGGAGCTGATCGCCGAATGAACGCGGGAATCCAGCACGTCCTCGACCGGGCGGTGGCCGACGGCGGGGTGCCCGGGATCGTCGCCGACGTACGCGACGCCGACCGGTCGTGGTTCGGCACGGCGGGCGTGGCCGACCTGGCGACCCGCCGGGCGCGCCGGCCGGGCGAGCACTTCAGGATCGGCAGCCTCACCAAGGCGTTCACCGCGGTGGTGGTCCTGCGGCTGGTGGCCGAGGGCGGGCTGACGCTGGACGACACGGTGGCGACGTGGCTGCCCGGCCTGGCCGAGGAGCAGCTCGGCGCCGACGGCACGACGATCACCGTCAGGCGGTTGCTCAACCACACCAGCGGCCTGCCGGACGTCATCCCGGGCATGGAGACGCCGCCCCTGGAGGAGCCGGGCGGCTTCCGCTACTCGAAGGTCAACTACAACCTCGCCGGGATGGTCGTCGAACGGGTGACGGGCTCGACGCTCGCCGAGGAGATCGCGCGGCACGTCACCCGGCCGCTCGGCCTGACCGGCACGTACCTCCCCGGGGACGACCAGACACTCCGCGAGCCGCACGCGCGGCACTACGCGAAGCAGCCCGACGCGGAGATCCACGACGTGACCGCGACGGACCTGAGCTGGGCCTGGGCCGCCGGCGGCATGGTCTCGACGACCGCGGACCTGCACGCGTTCCTGCACGCGCTGCTGCGCGACCGGCTGCTCCCGCCCGGCCTGCGGCGGGAGATGTTCACCACGGTCTCCACCGAGGGGACGGGGTGGGTCCCGCACACCCGTTACGGCCTGGGCGTCTACTCCCAGCGGCTCTCCTGCGGCGTCACGGTCTGGGGAGGGGGCGGAGCCGTGCCCGGCTCGTGGAGCTACGCCATGGCCGACCGCGACGGCTCGCGCGCGGTGGTCGCCAACGCGAACGGCGACTGGGGCGACCTGATGGCCACCTTCGGCGATCTCCTGGACGCCCGGTTCCGCATGGCCGGAACCGGGCCCTGACCGCTGGCGGGGTCAGCTCTGGACGGGCGAGACCACGACCTCCACCCGCTGGAACTCCTTGATGTCGGAGTAACCCGTGGAAGCCATCGTCCGCTTCAGCGCGCCCATGAGGTTCATCGACCCGTCGGCCACGCTCGAAGGACCGTGCAGGATCTGCGCCAGCGAGCCCACGGTGCCGAACTCGACCCGGCGCCCGCGCGGCAGGTCGGGGTGGTGGGCCTCGGAGCCCCAGTGGAAGCCGCGCCCCGGCGCCTCGACGGCCCTGGCCAGCGGCGAGCCCACCATGACGGCGTCCGCCCCGCAGGCGATGGCCTTGGCGATGTCGCCGGAGGTGCCCATGCCGCCGTCGGCGATGACGTGCACGTAGCGGCCGCCGGACTCGTCCATGTAGTCGCGCCGGGCCGCCGCCACGTCGGAGATCGCGGTCGCCATCGGCACCGCGACGCCCAGCACGTTGCGGGTGGTGTGGGAGGCGCCGCCGCCGAAGCCGACCAGCACGCCGGCCGCGCCGGTGCGCATCAGGTGGAGGGCGGCGGTGTGGGTGGCGCAGCCGCCGACGATGACCGGCACGTCGAGCTCGTAGATGAACTGCTTGAGGTTGAGCGGCTCGGCCCGGCCGGAGACGTGCTCGGCGGAGACCGTGGTGCCGCGGATGACGAAGATGTCGACGCCGGCGTCGATGACCGCCTTGTGGTACTGCACGACCCGCTGCGGCGAAAGCCGGACGGCGGTGGTGACGCCCGCGGCCCTGATCTCCTCGATGCGCCGCCCGATCAGGTCCTCCTGGATCGGGGCCGTGTAGATCTCCTGAAGGCGCTTGGTGGCCGCCTCGGCGCTGAGGGAGGCGCACTCCTCCAGCAGCGGGGTCGGGTCCTCGTAGCGGGTCCAGAGACCTTCGAGGTCGAGCGGGGCCAGCCCGCCGTGCCGGCCGATCTCGATCGCGGTGGCCGGCGAGACCACGCTGTCCATCGGGGCGACGACGACGGGCAGCTCGAACCGGTACGCGTCGATCTGCCAGGCGATCGAGACCTCTTCCGGGTCGCGGGTGCGCCGCGACGGCACGAGGCCGATCTCGTCGAGCGAGTAGGCCCGGCGGCCCGACTTGCCCCGGCCGATCTCCACCTGCTGAGTCATGGATTACCTTCTGTGATAGTTAGGAGCTTCCACGGTCATCTGGATGTCGTGGGGATGGCTCTCCTTGAGACCCGCCGCGGTGATGGGCATCAGCTCGCAGTCGGTGTGCATCTGCTCGATGGTGCGGCAGCCCGCGTACCACATGCCCTGGCGCAGCCCGCCGACGAGCTGGTGGGCGACGGCGGCGGCCGGCCCGCGGTAGGGCACCTGACCCTCGATGCCCTCCGGGATGTACTTGTCCTCGCCATCGACCCCGGCCTGCGCGTAGCGGTCCTTGCTGAAGGAGGTGCCGCCCCGCTCGCGGTTGCGCACCGCGCCGAGCGAGCCCATGCCGCGGTAGGACTTGAACTGCTTGCCGTTGATGAAGATCAGCTCGCCCGGCGACTCCTCGCAGCCGGCCAGCAGCGAGCCGAGCATGACCGAGTGGGCGCCGGCGGCGATGGCCTTGGCGATGTCGCCGGAGTATTGCAGCCCGCCGTCGCCGATGACCGGCACGCCCGCCGGTGCGCAGGCCAGTGACGCCTGGTGGATGGCGGTGATCTGGGGCGCGCCCACGCCGGCGACCACCCGGGTGGTGCAGATGGAGCCGGGGCCCACGCCCACCTTGACGGCGTCGGCGCCCGCGTCGACCAGCATCTGGGCGCCGGCCCTGGTGGCGATGTTGCCGCCGATGACGTCGACCTTGGCGTTGGCCTTGATCTTGCCGATCATGTCGGCCAGGCCCTTGGAGTGGCCGTGGGCGACGTCGACCACGATGACGTCGACCCCGGCCTCGATCAGCGCCCTGGCCCGGGTCTCGGCGTCGCCGCCGACGCCCACGGCGGCGCCGACGACGAGCCGGCCGTCGGCGTCCTTGGTGGCCAGGGGGTACTGCTCGCTCTTGGTGAAGTCCTTGACCGTGATCAGGCCGCGCAGCCTGCCGTCGGGGTCGACCAGAGGCAGCTTCTCGATCTTGTTACGCCGCAGGAGGGCGAACGCGTCGTCGCGCGAGACCCCGACCGGGGCGGTGACCAGCGGCATCTTCGTCATGACGTCGCGTACGGGACGCGTGTGGTCGGTCTCGAAGCGCATGTCGCGGTTGGTCACGATGCCGACGAGGATGCCCGACGGGTCGGTGACCGGCACGCCGGAGATGCGGTAGGTGGCGCACAGCCGCTCGACCTCGGCCAGCGTGTCGTCGGGGCTGCACGTCACGGGGTTGGTGACCATGCCGGCCTCGGACCGTTTGACCAGGTCGGCCTGCTGGGCCTGCTCCTCGATCGACAGGTTGCGGTGGAGGATGCCGATGCCGCCCTGGCGAGCCATGGCGACGGCCATGCGGGCCTCGGTCACGGTGTCCATCGCGGCGGAGACCAGCGGGATGTTGAGCGTGATGCCGCGCGAGAGCCGGGTGACCGTCTCGGCCTCGCCCGGCTGGAGATCCGAGTAGGCCGGCACGAGCAGCACGTCGTCGAACGTCAGACCCGTCTCCGTGAACTTGGACATGCCGCGGCCCCTCCCTGCCTCGCCTGATGACGCCAAGTCTAGAGGGTGTGCGCAAAACGTATGGATGCCGGGAGGACGAGGACCCCCACGGTTCGTCGTGCTCCCGGCATCGAAAGAGCCGGAGGGCGGAACGATCTGCCGTCCGCCCCCCGGCCACCGGCATCCGGGCCGGGAGCGCGCCGTGGCCACCGAACCCCCCTCCGCGTCCTGATGGCCTGCGTCGCTCCGGCCGCCTGGGCTGCCGACGCTCTGTTAAGCCTGGGTCACTCTTCGGCATGCCGCAACGTGAAAACGTGCAATTGCACGAAGTTGCACCCCTCCGGCCCAACCTGCGGACAACCGCCGGATGCCGGGTTATCCTCAGGCACGCCGTATCCCCCCAACGGAGCACGCCACGATGCGCAACGAGCAGCGGACCCTGGCCGATCCGCTCGAAACGCTGGGCCTCGACCCCACCCAGACGGCCCTCTACACGGCTGTGCTGCGCCTCCACCGGGCCACCCGGAGCGAGCTCGCCGAGGTCATGAACGGCCCGGTCGACACCTTGGCCGGCCAGCTCGACGACCTGGTCAGGCTGGGAGTGGTCGACGAGCAGTCGGGCGAGTACCTCGCCAGGCACCCCGCGGCCGCCCTGGGCAGGCTGGTGGCGGACCGCCTCGACCTGCTCGCCGAGGAGAGCCGCAGGATCGACAGCGCGCTGGGCTCGATCCGCACCCTGATCCGCGACTACGACATGGGCCGCGACTACCGGAGCGGCCCGTTCCCCGTCGAGCTGGTCAGCGGCGCCGACGTGCTGTACGAGAGCGTCATGGGCATGGCGGTGCAGGCGCCGCCGCTCACCCTGCTCGTCGCGATCCCCGACGGGCGCACGATGACGGACTTCGCCCGCAAGTTCGCCGACCCGTGGATCGACGCCCAGGAGCGGGGCCTGATGGTGATCCGCGCCGTCGTGCCGGTCGACGCGCTGACGTTGCCGGGGGTGCGCGACGCGATGACGCGCGTGATCGCCACCGGGGGCAGCATGCGGACCCTCGACAGGGTGCCGAGCTGGTTCATGACGGCCGGGGCGGAGGCCGCCGGCCTGCCCGCCCGGTGGGGCGGCAACCTGCCCGAGGTGGCGTACAACTTCTACCTGCTGCGCACCCCGATCGTGGTGGGCATGCTGAGCTCGCTGTTCGAGGAGCTGTGGAGCAGGGCGGTCCCGCTGCCGTGGGGGCGCAGGGGCGACGCCATGGCGCAGGTGGTCCGCCTGGCCGCGCAGGGCCTGTCGGACGAGGCGATCGCCCGCCACCTCGGCGTGTCAGTCCGTACGGTGCGCACGAGGTTCGCCGAGGCCATGACCGAGCTGGGGGCGCAGTCGCGGTTCCAGGCGGGTGTGGAGGCGGCGCGGCGCGGATGGCTCGACCAATGACCACCATGGGCGCCGCCCCGGTCTTATGGTGGGAAGGTGCCGGAAGACGTCCCCCGCGACCCGTTCGCGGATGATCCCGACGACCCGTCCTCGGCGATGGGCGGGTTCGACGACGCCGAGCCGCTGACCGCCGCCGAGCGCGACGAGGCGATCACCGACCTGGCCGACGTGGAGGTCTTCCGTTCCCTGCTCGAACCGCAGGGCGTGCTGGGGCTCGTGCTCGACTGCCCGGAGTGCGGCGAGCAGCACTTCTTCGACTGGGACCTGCTGCGCGGCAACCTACGCCAGATGATCGAGCAGGGCCGGCCGCAGGTGCACGAGCCGGCGTTCCATCCCGACCCGGCCGACTACGTCACCTGGGAGTACGCCCGAGGCTACGTCGACGGCGTCATCGACACCGAGGAGCGCCGCTGATCGAGGACGTCCGCGACCAGCACGGCGAGCACCCGCGCCGCGGGGTCGTGGTGGTCGGGAAGCCCTCCGGCGGCGAGCGCGTCGAGCAGCGCGTCGCTCTCGTCCTCTGGCGTCAAGCGGACTCCAGCTCGGCCATCTGCCTCAGCCTGGCGAGCGCCCGGTGCTGGGCGACGCGTACGGCGCCTGGTGACATGCCGAGTACATTACCGGTCTCCTCGGCGGACAGCCCGGACACCACACGCAACAGCAGCAGCTCGCGCTGGTTGCGCGGCAGCCGGGCGAGCAGCCTGCGGGCGTGCTCCACCTCGATGTAGCGGACGACGGTCTCCTCCGGCCCCGGCCCGTCGTCGGGCCCGTCGGGCAGGTCCTGCGTCGGCACGGCCGAGCGCACGGAGCTGCGCAGCGCGTCGGCCACCTTGTGCGAGGCGATGCCGAACACGAAGGACGCGAACGGCCGTCCCATGTCGCGGTATCGCGGCAGCGCGGACAGGACCGCGATGCACACTTCCTGGGCCACGTCATCTGCTATGTGATATTGCCCCGACACCCTGCCCAGCCTGGCGCGGCAATAGCGCACCACCATCGGACGCAACTCGCCGAGCAAGGATTCGATCGCGGTGCGATCGCCCTGCACGGCGAGGGTTGTCAGTTCTCTTAGGTCGGAGTCATCCGTCCGTGCCGGAAGTCTCGACGCGAGCCTTACCCCAATTTTGGCGTCGGCGACGCTTCCCTCGCTCACGATAGGCATGATGCCCGCGTTGATCCGGCATGTCGTCATGGCGAACGGCTACGGATTGGTCACATTGACGCGACGATAACTCTCGGTAATCGGGTGACAACACTAAGCCTTTGGCTGTGGCGCAATATTTCACCGAATAACCCGATACGCACGACATTTGTCAGACGTGGACGCTTACCGCCTGCTTGAGGTTTACCGAATTAATCCGACATTCTCCATCAAGATTCGCCGCCCGCTACATGACATACCACTGGCGTTTCGAAAGCAGGTACGACTGCGAAACCGGTCCGGGCGGTGACCGAAAACCACGACGGCCCGCACCGGAGCCGGTGCGGGCCGTGAGGAGCCGGACGTGGGTCAGTGGCCGTGGCCGTGACCGTGGCCCTGGCCGGCGGCCGGAGCCTCCTCCTCGGGCTTGTCGACGACGAGCGCCTCGGTGGTCAGCAGCATCCCCGCGATCGACGCGGCGTTCTGCACGGCGGAGCGGGTGACCTTGACCGGGTCGATGACGCCCTGGGCGAGCAGGTCGCCGTACTCGCCGGTGGCGGCGTTGAGGCCGTTGCCGGCGGACAGCTCCGCCACCTTGTGCGTGACGACGTAGCCCTCCAGACCGGCGTTCTCGGCGATCCAGCGGGTCGGCTCGACCAGCGCGCGGCGCACGATGGCCACACCGGTCGCCTCGTCGCCCGTCAGGCCGAGGTCGTCGACCTCCTTGGCGACGTGGATCAGCGCGGAGCCGCCGCCGGAGACGATGCCCTCCTCGATGGCCGCGCGGGTCGCGGAGATCGCGTCCTCGAGACGGTGCTTCTTCTCCTTGAGCTCCACCTCGGTGGCGGCGCCGACGCGCAGCACGCACACGCCGCCGGCCAGCTTCGCCAGGCGCTCCTGGAGCTTCTCGCGGTCCCAGTCGCTGTCGGACTGCTCGATCGCGAGCTTGATCTCCTTGACGCGGTCCTCGATGGCCGCGGCGTCACCGGCGCCGTCGACGATCGTGGTGCTGTCCTTGTCGATCACGATGCGGCGGGCGGTGCCGAGCACCTCCAGGCCGACGTTCTCCAGCTTGAGGCCGATCTCCTCGCTGACGACCTGGCCGCCGGTGAGGATGGCCATGTCCTGCAGCATCGCCTTGCGGCGGTCGCCGAAGCCCGGGGCCTTGACGGCGACGGAGGTGAACGTGCCGCGGATCTTGTTGGTGACCAGGACGGCCAGGGCCTCGCCCTCGACGTCCTCGGCGACCACGAGCAGCGGCTTCTTGGTCTGGGCGATCTGCTCCAGCAGCGGGAGGAAGTCCGCGATGGAGGAGATCTTGCCCTGGGTGAGCAGGATGTAGGCGTCCTCCAGGACGGCCTCCATGCGCTCGGTGTCGGTGACCATGTAGGCCGACAGGTAGCCCTTGTCGAACTGGAGACCCTCGGTGAACTCCAGGTCCATGCCCATGGCGTTGGACTCTTCGACGGTCAGCACGCCGTCCTTGCCGACCTTGTCGAACGCCTCGGCGATCAGCTCACCGATCTTGGCGTCCTGGGCGGAGATCGTCGCGACGTTGGCGATCTCCTTCTTGTCCTCGACCGGCCGGGCGGAGGCGAGCAGCTTGTCGCTGACCTCCTTGGCGGCCTTGTCGATGCCGCGCTTGAGCGACAGCGGCGAGGCGCCGGCCGCGACGTTGCGCAGGCCCTCGCGGACCATGGCCTGGGCCAGGACGGTCGCGGTGGTGGTGCCGTCACCCGCGATGTCGTTGGTCTTGGTGGCCACTTCCTTGGCGAGCTGGGCGCCGAGGTTCTCGTAGCGCTCCTCAAGCTCGATCTCGCGGGCGATGGTCACGCCGTCGTTCGTGATCGTCGGAGCACCGAACTTCTTGTCGATGACGACGTTGCGGCCGCGGGGGCCGAGGGTTACCTTCACGGCATCCGCGAGGGCGTTGACGCCGCGCTCGAGCGCGCGCCGGGCGTCCTCGTCGAATTCCAGGATCTTGGCCATTTTGCTGAAAGTCCTCTCCTAGCGTCGAAGGCCCCGGGGGCTCTAGAGCGCCCGGGGCCCGACACAACCGGCTTACTTCTCGATGATCGCGAGAACGTCGCGGGCGGAGAGCACGAGGTACTCCTCGCCGCCGTACTTGACCTCGGTGCCGCCGTACTTGCTGTAGAGGACGATGTCGCCCTCACTGACGTCGAGCGGAATCCGCTTCTCGCCGTCCTCGTCCCAGTTGCCGGGACCCACCGCGAGGACCTTGCCCTCCTGCGGCTTCTCCTTGGCGGTGTCGGGAATGACCAGGCCGGAAGCGGTGGTCTGCTCTGCCTCAAGCGGCTGAACCACGATGCGGTCGCCGAGCGGCTTAACGGGAACCTTGGTGGCGGTCGTCACGATCGGACCTCCCCTTCAGATGTGACTGATTAGAAGAGGCGACCAGCTGGGCCTGCCGTCGCGGGTGCCAGACCTGCCTCGTCGCACGTTGGCACTCTCAAGGGGAGAGTGCCAACAGGAAACATATGCAAGAGGGGCTTGACAGTCAACACGAACTCGTCTGCTCACAGCGATCGTGGGCAAGCTTTCACGAGGTCGACCCGGACTCCGGAGCCTCCTGGAGCTCCAGCCTACGTCCGCGCGGGCCCCCCACGGGCCGACACGCTGGCCCGGAAGCACTCCGTACGGGCGCTACCGTCGTATGCCGTGGATCTCGACGCCTTCACCGCGCTGCTGACCCCGCGCGGCCGCGAAGCCCTGGCCGAGGCGCAGGAGCTCGTCGGCGCCGACCCCGTCGCCGCCGCCACGCGGCTGCGCAGGACCCACGACGCCGCGCTCACCTCGGCCGCGCTCACCCAGGCCCGGCTGCGCGAGCGGGCCAAGGCCAAGTTCGGCGCCGACGCCGGGCGCATGTTCTTCACCCCGCACGGCCTGGAGCAGGCGACCAGGGCCGAGGTGGCCGCCCACCGGGCGCGGCGGCTGGGCGCGGCTCCCGGACACCGCGTGGCCGACGCCTGCTGCGGCGTCGGGGGCGACCTGCTGGCGCTGGCGCGGGCCGGCTGCGCGGTCGACGCCGTGGACACCGACCCGCTCTCGGTCGCCGTGGCCAGGGCCAACGCCGAGGCGCTCGGGGTGGCCGACCGGGTGACCGTACGGGTGGGCGACGCCGCCGAGGTGCGGCCGGAGGCCTACGACGTGCTGTTCGCCGACCCCGCCCGGCGCACCTCCAGGGGCAGGACGTTCGACCCGCTCGCCTACTCGCCGTCCTGGCCCGTGGTGCTCGGCCTGCTGGGCAGGGCGCGGGTCGGCTGCGTGAAGGTCGCTCCGGGCATCCCGTACGAGTTCATCCCGGACGACGCGGAGGCCGAATGGGTCTCGTACAAGGGCGAGGTGAAAGAGGCCACCCTGTGGACCGGCCGCCCGCCGGAGGGGGCGCGGCGCGCGACGCTGCTGCCGGGCGGGCACACGCTCACCGCCACCGGCGCCCGCGCGGCCACCGG
This sequence comes from Nonomuraea sp. NPDC054003, assembly GCF_055585125.1. Taxonomy (NCBI): domain Bacteria; kingdom Bacillati; phylum Actinomycetota; class Actinomycetes; order Streptosporangiales; family Streptosporangiaceae; genus Nonomuraea; species Nonomuraea sp. NPDC054003. The sequence continues at coordinate 57,235 of NZ_JBVJKR010000011.1, read as the reverse complement.
GCCGGTCGGGCGGTACGTGTACGAGCCGGACGGGGCGGCCGTCAGGGCGCATCTCGTGGGCGAGGTGGCCGAGCTGGTGCGCGGGTGGCTGCCCGACCCGATGATCGCCTACATCTCGGGGGACGAGCCGGTCGACACCCCGTGGGCCACCCGCTACGAAATACAGCACGTGCTGCCGTTCTCGCTGAAGCGGCTCAGGGCCGCGCTGAGGGAGCGCGGAGTGGGCAACGCCGTCATCAAGAAACGCGGCTCGGCGGTCGATATAGAACGCCTGCGGGCCGACCTCAGGCTTTCCGGCGACAGGACCGCCGTGGTCATTCTGACGCGTGTATCCGATAAGCCCACTGTCCTGATCTGCGACCCCAGCCCACCTGCGTGAATGACAAATCAGGGCGATTCACCGATAAGCGCGACGTTTTTCTTCGCCCCTGACGGACCTTGATCGAAAGGCTAAGGTGGGCGGGCGGGAGTCCTCCCCCCTCTTGCGGTGAGCCGCGTTCTCCTTCTTATCTGCAAATCGGACCATCCCACCGCTACGCGGCAGACCGTCGACAGCGAAGGAGCCTTTCGGTGGACCATTCCAACCACACCACTCTGCTGCAGGCGGCGGGTGGCCAGACCGCCATCTCGGAGCGGATGCGGGAGCTGCTGGCGCGTGCCGCCCAGGATCACGTGTACGAGCAGCGCACGCAGGGAGCCGTGCTCGACGAGATCCGCCAGCGGCTGGAGGGCATGGAATGGCTCCTGCGCGAGGTGCGCGAGCGCGAGCTGGGCGGCCTGAGCGGCACCCTGGAGACCGTCAGCGGCCGGCTGGACGACATCGCCGCCAAGCCGCCCCTGTGGGCCGAGGGCCTGGCCCAGCACGTCGAGGCGGTGCGCGACCACGTCGACGCGGTGGGCGAGCAGGTCGGCGGCGTCGACTCGGCCGTGGAGTCGGTCGGCAAGCGCGTCCACCCGGTCATGGAGCTGCCGAAGCTGCGCGCCGACGTCACCGCCGTGTGCGAGGGGATGGAGGAGACGCTGGGCCGGCTGCAGACGGTGGTCGACTTCACCGACGACATGGCCAAGCGGATGGGTGACGTCACGGCCAGGCTGGCGCAGGTGAGCGCGGGCATGGAGGTGGCCGCCGGCCGGTTCACCCGGCTCGACAAGTCGCTGGCCGAGCTCAACTCCCGCACCGACCGCGTCGAGGGCGTGGTGCTCGACCTGTCCGACACCTTCGACGAGCGGGTGGCGAGCGCCGCCCGCGAGGTGCGGGCCCGGGTCGACGAGGTCGGCGAGCACCTGTCCGGGCGCTTCGACGGCGTCGACGGCCGGGTCGACCGGGTCGAGAGCCGGCTCATGGCGCTCGACACCCGGTTCGAGACGGCCGAGGAGAGCCTGGCCGACGTCGACGCCCGCCTGCGCGGCGTGGACGCCCGCGTGACCTCCCACACCGGCCGCTTCGACGCCCTCGACGCCCGCCTGGCCTCCCACGCGGGCCGCTTCGACGCCATCGACGAGCACCTCGACACGCACACCGGCCGCTTCGACGTGATCGACGAGCGGCTCACCGCCCACGCCGACCGCCTCGAGGCCGCGGACACGCGGGTGACCGGCCGCTTCGACACCGTCGACCGGCACCTCGTCACGCACGCCGACAGGTTCGACGCCATTGACGAGCGGCTGACCGCCCAGGTCGGGCGGTTCGACACGGTCGAGGACCGGCTGACCGCGCAGGACGAGCGCCTGGAGGCCGTCGACGGCCGCCTCGGCAAGGCCGCGGGCCGCCACGAGGACCGCTTCGCCGGCATCGACGACCGCCTGACCTCGCTCGACGGGCGCCTGGGCGAGGCCGAGGAGCGCCTGGCCCACCGGGTCGAGGGCCTCGACGCCCACCTGACCGGCCTCAACACCCGCGCCGAGCAGGCCGGCGAGACCCTGGAGGCGGTCGGCCGCCGCATCGACGGCCTGCCCGCCGCCCTCGGCATCGGCGAGCTGCTCGACACCCACGGCGAACGGCTGACCGAGGCGGCCGCCTCGCTCGCCGAGATCGTCCGCTCCCGCCCCGACCGCGACACGCTCGCCGAGACCGTCTCGGACATCGTCCAGCCCGCCACCACCGACCTCAACAAGCGCCTGGGCGCCCTGGAGGAGACCATGCTGGCGCTCGCCGAAGCACTGCTGCGGCCGAGCCGCGCCAAGGACTGACGCGGCTCCCCCGTACGCGAGCCGGCGGAAGGGCGCTGAGCGACGCACGGCGAGTAGGCTCACCATGATCGCCAGCGACAGCGGAGGAGCCGCTCATGACCACCGACCCCACGATGGCCCGGATCGCCCAGGGAGTGGAGTTACATCACCACCAAAGGCAGCGTGATGCCGCTCGTGACCTGTTCGCGCAGATCTGGGACGACATCGGCGGCGAGCAGGGCGACCCGCTGCATGTCTGCGTCCTCGCCCACTCGATGGCCGACGTGCAGGACGACGTGCACGAGGAACTGACGTGGGACCTGCGGGCGCTCGCCGCCGTCGGCCAGGTCACCGACGAGCGGGTGGCGGAGGCCGGGGTGCCGCTGTCGGTGGCCGGCCTGTATCCGTCGTTGCACCTGAACGTGGGTGAGTGCTACCGGAAGCTGGGCGATCTCGGCCGCGCCCGCGAGCACCTCCAGCAGGCGCGGGCCGAGATCGGCGCACTCGGCGACGACGGCTACGGCCGGCTCATCAAGGGCGGGCTGGAGCGGCTGGCCGAACAGCTGGACGAGACCGTCTGAGCGCGCCCGCGCGGTCAGACGTTGACGGTCGTGATCGGCAGGGACGAGTCGGCGGGGATGTCCAGCGCGGAGGGCGCGGTCCCGGCAGCCACCAGGTCGGAGCCGAGCGCGGCCACCATGGCGCCGTTGTCGGTGCACAGCCCCGGGCGGGGCACGCGCAGCCGCACGCCCGCCGCGTCGCACCGCTCCTGGGCCAGGGCGCGCAGCCGTGAGTTGGCCGCCACCCCGCCGCCGATGAGCAGGTCGTGCACGTCGTACTTCCGGCACGCCTGCAACGCCTTGCGGGTCAGCACGTCGACGACCGCCTCCTGGAACGAGGCCGCCACGTCGGGCACGTGGATGCGCTCGCCCGCGGCCTCGCGGGCCTCCACCCAGCGTGCGACGGCGGTCTTGAGCCCGGAGAAGGAGAAGTCGAGCGTGCCGTCGTCGATCTTGCCGCGGGGGAAGGCGACCGCCGTGCCGGAGCCGTCGCGGGCCGCCTTGTCGATGTACGGGCCGCCGGGGAACGGCAGCCCGAGCACCCGCGCCACCTTGTCGAACGCCTCCCCCGCCGCGTCGTCCACGGTGGACCCGAGCGAGATCACGTCCGCGGCGACGTCGGGCACCAGCAGCAGCGAGGAGTGGCCCCCGGACACCAGCAGGGCGATGCACGGCTTGGGCAGCGGCCCGTGTTCGAGCTGGTCGACGGCGACGTGCGCGGCCAGGTGGTTGACGCCGTAGAGCGGGACGCCCAGGCCGAGGGCGTACGACTTGGCGGCGGCCACGCCGACCAGCAGCGCCCCGGCCAGCCCCGGCCCGGCGGTGACGGCCACCGCGTCGACGTCGGAGAGCTTCACCCCGGCCGCGGCCAGCGCCGCGTCCACGGTGGGCGTCATGGCCTCCAGGTGGGCGCGCGAGGCGACCTCGGGCACCACGCCGCCGTAGCGGGCGTGCTCGTCCATGCTGGAGGCGATGGTGTTGGCCAGCAGCGTGTGGCCCCTGACGAGGCCGATGCCGGTCTCGTCACAGGACGTCTCGATGCCCAGGACCAGGGGTGCGTCAGCCATCCTGCTTCCTTCTCATCATGATCGCGTCGGTGCCGTCGTCGTAGTAGCGGCGGCGGGTGCCGATGCTCTCGAACCCGAATCGCTCGTAGAGGCCGCGCGCCACCGGGTTGTCCTCCCGCACCTCCAGGAAGATCTCGCGAGCCCCGCGGCGGCGCGCCTCGGCCAGCAGCTCGGTGAGCATGGCGGCGCCGACGCCGGTGCCGCGGTGGGCCGGCAGCACCGCGATCGTCTGCACGTCGGCCTGGTCGGCGGCGACCGCGACCCCGGCGTAGCCGACGATCACGTCGTCGGCCACGGCCACCACGTAGTGTCTGGTGCGCGGCTGGTCGGCCAGCTCGCCGCGCATCATGCCCTCGCTCCACGCGTCGAGCGGGAACGTGGCGCGCTCGATCGCCATGACCTCCGGCAGGTCGCCCTCGGTCATCTGGCGCAGCCTCACGCCGTCACCCGCTTGGGCGCGCCCGGCACGGCCGCGTCGGGGCGGCGCAGGTAGATCGGGCGGGCCTCGTCGAGCGGCACGCCCGCCGCGATGCGCTCGGCCGCCAGCGCGGCCAGGAACCCGGCGTGCGGGTAGGCAGGCTCGCGGGCCGGGCCGAGCTCGCCGGGGTAGAGACCGGCTCCGGCACCGACCACCGGCAGGCCCTCGACGGGCACCTCGGCGGGCTTGTCGACGGAGGGGCCGTCGAGCCTGGTGCGCCGGTCGGCGTAGCGGGCCCAGAAGACCTCCTTGCGCCGCGCGTCGGTCGCCACCAGGAACGGCTCGTCGAGGCCGCTGCCGTACGCCAGCGCGTCGAGTGTGCAGATGCCGTGGGCGGGCACGCCGAGCGTGGCCGCCAGCGCCTGCGCGGTCATCAGCCCGACGCGCAGGCCGGTGTAGGGGCCGGGGCCGCGCCCTGCGACGACGGCCGTCACCTCGCGCAGCGGCACGCCCGCCTCGGCGAGCACCCGCTCGACGGCCGGCGCCAGCAGCTCGCCGTGGCGGCGCGCGTCGATCGTCGTGGATTCGGCGAGCACCCGCTCGCCGTCGTGGACAGCGGCGGTGACGGCGGGCGTCGCGGTGTCAAAGGCCAGGACCAGCACGACTGTTTAGCCTACCCGCGGCTCACACCCCACCGCGCCCGTACGCGCTCCTCAGGCCCAGCCCGTGCGGTGGCGCAGCCACTCCAGCGCCTCGACGCCCTGCGCGTGCTGGAAGGCGCGCAGGGTGGGCAGCCCCGGCGGGGCCGGCTGACGGCTCTGCCGCAGGAAGAAGCCGGTCAGCCCGGCCAGCGCGGCGGTGATGGCCGGGGCCGGGTCGGGCAGCAGCTCCTGCGGCGCCGGTCCGCCCTGCATGGCCACCGACGGCAGCATGGCCATGAGGTCGAACCAGGCGGCTCCCGTGCACGCCCACGGCCAGTCGACGACGTACACCCGGTCACCGGCCACCAGCAGGTTGTCGGCGCGCAGGTCGGAGTGGAGCAGCGTGTCGCCCGCGGCCCCCTCGGCCCAGCCGGACTCCAGCTCGGCCAGCGCGGCGAGATGGCGCAGCGCCCACGGGTCGAGCCCGGCGGTGTCCTCGCCCAGCAGCCTGCGCCAGCCGCGGAACGAGTCACCGAACCGCTCCGCGATGGGCGGCGCGTCGATCGGCGACGGCGTCAGCTCGGCGCCCATCCGGCGCACGGCGGCGAGCACCAGGTCCAGCTCGTCGCGGCGCCACGGCGTCACCGGATGGCGCCCCTCGATGTCCTCGAACACCAGCGTCACCCAGCCGTCGAGCTCGAAGGAGGTGAGCAGCCGGGGAGCGGGCACGGCGGCGGGCAGCGCGGCGGAGATCGCGGCCTCCGCCCGGTAGATGAGGACGGAGTCGGGGTTCTGCTCCGGGCTCACGGTCTTGACGAAGGCCCGGCGGCCCCCGTCGGTGCGCAGCCGCACCGCCGCGGCCGGGGAGAAGCCGCCGTCCTGGGTGACCGCCTCAGCCACCCGGCCGCCGAGGAACTCCTCCACGGCGGCGCGCACGCCGGCGTGGACGTCCTGCCAGGGTACGCGCACGCCGGTCGCCGGCGGGTTCGTCCGAGTGCTCATGCATCCATGATCGGGTGCGGGGCAACCGGTTTTAGGCGCGCGACGCGTACACGATGATGTTGTCGACGTACTCGCCCTGGGCCGCGTCGAACCTTCCGCCGCAGGTCACGAGCTTGAGCCCGTCCTCGACGTACACCTTCCTGAGCGGGAACTCGTCCTTGTGCACCTGCTCGACGGCGTCGACCTTGTACGTGACGGTCTTGCCGTCGCTCCGCTCGACCCGTACCTTCGAGCCCTTGCGCAGGTGGCGGAGCTTGTAGAACACGGCGGGAGCGGTCTTGGTGTCGACGTGGCCGATGATCACCGAGGCGCCCTTCTCGCCGGGCACCACGCTGCCGGTGTACCAGCCCGCCATCTCGGGCTTCTCGTAGGGCGGCAGCTCGACCTCGCCGTTCTTCACGCCGAGCTTCATCAGCGGCGCCTCGACGTCGATCGACGGGATGCCGATGGTCTCGGGCACGACCGCGGCCGCGGCCTGCTCGGGCTGCTGCATGCTCTGACCGAAGGCGACCAGCACCAGGCCCGTGACGGCGCCCGCGAGCACCACCCGTCCGGAACTCGCCATGACTAGGACCGGCGGCGCTTGACCGCCACGCCGACGCCGACGGCGAGCGCCAGCCCGATGGCCGCGCCGACGCCGCCGAGCGGGATCGACGTGCCCTCGTCGACTTCCTTGCCGAACGTGCCGCCGCCGCCCGCCCTGGGCGCCCTGGTGGGCACGTCGCTGGGCAGCGGTTCCGCGCGGGCCACGCGCAGGGTGGCGCGGCCCGAGTGGTTGGTGCCGTCGCACTTGACGTCCACGCGGTACGAGCCGCGCCGGACCGTTCCGGAGATCTGCGCCTGACCGCGCACCCAGTCGCCCCCGGCGTTGCCGGTCGGGCTGGGCGTGCCGCCCGAGGTGGTCGGGTTGAGCGTGACCCCGCTGACGAACGCCCTGGACGTGGCGGTGCCGGTGTGGGCGGGCCCGCCCTGCGGCGCCGGGCAGTTGGCCAGGATCCACACGGTGGAGCTCTCGCCCGCCGTGACGCGGTCGGGGTTGAGCTGGACCGAGATGGAGGAGACCGCCGGAGTGGCGGTCGCCGTGGCCGTCGTGGTCGCGGTGGTGGTGGCGGTCGGCTGGCCCGTGCCTGTCGGGCTGCCGGTCGGCGTGGAGCTCTCCGCCGGTGTCTGCGCCTCCGCCGCGCAGCCCATGAGGCCGATCATGAGGATGGCCCCCGCATAAGCGACTCGCCTGACCCTGAGCACCGCCGCACCCCACTCCGCCGCTCTTTTCCTAGCATCCACCGGTTTCGTGGATACCGCCCTCCTGATACCCAGATTTTCTGGGCCAACCCTTACCAATGATCATGTTTCTCGTCATGGCGAAGGTACGTCAAGGGTGTCAGCATGACCCGGAGTTGGCGCGGGTTTTACTCTTGTGCGGCGTCAGTCGGCGTGTCGGCCCAGCGCGGGCCGACACCTCGCAGGGTCACGGTGCGGGCGTCGTCGCCCGACTCGCGGTCGATGTGGATCTCCAGGCGGTCTTCTGCGAGCCCTTCGACCAGGCCCTCACCCCACTCGACGACCGTCACCGACTCCTCCAGCGAGGCGTCGAGGTCGAGGTCGTCCACCTCCAGGTCGCCGCCGAGCCGGTAGGCGTCGGCGTGGACCAGCGCGGGGCCGCCGCACAGCGACGGGTGCACCCGGGCGATGACGAACGTGGGCGAGGTGATCGGCCCCCGCACCTTGAGCCCTTCGGCGATGCCCTGCACGAGCGTGGTCTTGCCGGCGCCGAGCGGGCCCGACAGGACCAGCAGGTCGCCGGGGCGCAGCAGGGATGCCAGGCGCGTGCCGTACGCGCGCGTCTCCTCGGCGGTGCGCAGCCTCACACGCCCACCCTCTTGATCAGGTCGCGGAGCGCGTCGGTGACGGCGCCGGGACGTTCGAGCTGGATCAGGTGCGAGGTGTCGGGCACCTCGGTGAACTGGGCCTTGGGCAGCGCCTCAGCCATGGCGCGGCTGTGGTCGGGGGGAGTCAGCCAGTCCTGGTCACCGACCATGATCGCGGTCGGCACCGGGTCGAGCACATGCAGCGCGGACAGCTTGTCGTGGTTCATCAGCGCGGGGTAGAAGTCGGCGACCACCTCGGTCGGGGTCGCCCTGATCATGGACTCGGCGAAGTCGACGAGGGTGGGGCTGACGTTCTTGGAGTCGCCGAAGGCCATGTAGCGGGTCAGCAGGAAGGCGATGTCGCTGCCCGCGTGGCGGGTGCGGTCGACGAGCGAGCCCCGGCGGCCGAGCATCGACACCGTGGTCGGGGCGACCTTGTGGACGGCCTTGGACACAAGGGCGGGCAGCCCGAGCGTCAGCTCGGCCAGCTTGCCCGCGGAGGTGGCGATGAGGGCGACGCCGCGCACCCGGTCGCCGAACAGCTCCGGGTGGCGGTCGGCGAGCGCCATGATCGTCATGCCGCCCATGGAGTGGCCGACGAGCACGCACGGCCCCGGCACGAACTGGTCGAGCACCTCGGCCAGGTCGTCGCCGAGCCGGTCGATCGAGGTGTCGCCGGAGACGGCGCGCTGGGAGCGGCCGTGCGAGCGCTGGTCCCACACCACGACGCGGTGGTGCTCGCGCAGGTCCCTGCGCTGGTAGTGCCACGATTCGAGACTGAGACAGTAGCCATGGCACAGCACGACGGTCAGCGGCGCGTCGTGTCCGTCGTCGCCGCCTTCCTCCTGGGGCCTTCGCTCCTTCGGCCCGTCGACCTCGACGTGCAGGGCCACGCCGTCGGAGGTGATGAGCGTGTGGGAGCTGCCGCCCAGCTCGCCGAAGGGCTCGCTGGCCTCCAGGTCGGGGCGGAGGCGGATGCGGCCGACCGCGTAGCGCTTGGCCATGGCCGCGGCCGCGATGCCCGCGGACGCCGCGCCGACGAGCGCGCCGGCGATCCCGAACCTGCGGCGTGTTGTCGTCGTCATGTCCTCTGTCCCTCGTAGACCCTCGGCACGCGCGCCCCGATCCTCGTCACGATCTCATGCGTGATCGTGCCGAGGGTATCCGCCCACTCCTGAGCGGTCGGCTCGCCCTGGTCTCCCGGTCCGAACAGGACGACCTCGTCGCCTGCCCGCAACGGGTCGTCACCCACATCGATCATGAACTGGTCCATGCACACGCGGCCGGCCACCCGCCTTCGCCTGCCGCCGGCCAGCACCTCCGCGCGGTCGGTCGCGTGACGCAGGATCCCGTCGGCGTAGCCGAGCGGGACCAGGCCGAGCGTGGTCTCGCGGCCGGTCACGTAGAGGTGCCCGTAGGACACCCCCGAGCCCTCCGCCACCCGTTTGACCATGGCGAGGCGCGCGACGAGCGTCATGGCCTGGCGCAGCCCGAAGTCGCCCAGCTCGGGGACGGGGCTCAGGCCGTAGACGGCGATGCCGGCGCGCACCATGTCGAAGTGCGTCCTGGGCAGGGTCATCACGGCGGCCGAGTTGGCGAGGTGCCTGATCACGTGGGAGCCGGCCACGCCCGCCTGCTCGGCCAGTTTGAGCGCGGCCTCGAAGGCGTCGGTCTGGGATTCGACGGCTGGATGGCCGGGGATGTCGGCGCAGGCGAAGTGTGACCAGATGCCGACGACCTCGACGGCGCCTTCCGCCTGCAGCTCCAGCGCCCTGCGCAGCAGGCCGGGCCAGGCGGCCAGCGGCGCGCCGCCCCTGCTCATGCCGGTGTCGGCCTCCAGGTGGACGCGGGCGGTGACGCCGGTGGCGCGGGCGGCGGCGGCGATCTCGCCGAGCAGCCGCTCGTCTGAGGCCGACACCTCGACGTCGGCCCCGATCGCCTCGCCTATCGGCTCGCCGGGCGTGATGAGCCAGGCCAGGATCGGCGCGGTGACGCCGGCGGCGCGCAGGTCGAGCGCCTCCTGGACGAACGCGGTGCCGAGCCGGCCCGCGCCGGCCTCCAGCATGGCCTCGGAGGCGGGCACCAGCCCGTGCCCGTAGGCGTCGGCCTTGACGGCGGTCATCAGCTCGGCGCCGGACGCCCGCTCGCGCAGCAGCGCCACGTTGTGCCTGATCGCGGTCAGGTCTACCCGCGCCTCCGCGGGCGTCGCCATCGGGGAGCTCATCCTTCTAGTTTGGCAGCTCCTGAACGTGGTCGAGCGCGATTTCCGCCGCTCAGAACCCCGATGACGGCACTCAGCCCTCGGAGGCGGCCGGGCCCACGATCTCGCCGCTCACGGCACCCGGCTCCGCGGGCTTTCTTCGTCCAGCGCCCGGATGGCGGCGGGGAGCGCCTCGGCCACCGCGGCGGCTGTGAGCGGCGCTCCGTCGGCGGCGATCCTCCCGGCCAGGCCGTGCAGGTAGGCGGCGCACGAGCCCGCGTCCCGCGCGCCGAGCCCCTGGGCGAGCAGCGATCCCGCGATGCCGGACAGCACGTCGCCGGTGCCGCCGGTGGCCAGCCACGGCGTGCCCGTGCCGTTGACCCGGGCCGGCTCGCCCTCCTCGGCGACGACCGTGGTGGACCCCTTGAGCAGCACGGTGACGCCCAGCTCGGCCGCCGCCGCCCGCGCGTGCGCGAGCGGCGCCGCCTCGATGTCACCGCGCGCCGCCCCGGTCAGCCGCGCCAGCTCGCCCGCGTGCGGGGTGATCAGGACCGGCGCGGTACGGCGGAGCAGCGAGACGTCGTGGGCCACGACGTTCAGGCCGTCGGCGTCCACCAGCACGGGCACGTCGGTGGCGAGCACCCGGAGGACCAGCTCGCGGGCCCATCGGCCGGTGCCGAGCCCGGGCCCGAGCACCCACGCCTGCACCCGGCCCACGTCGTCGATCGACGGCTCGTCCAGCTCGGTCACGACCGCCTCGGGCCAGCGGGCCCGCACCTGTCCGACCGGCCGGGAGGGCCCGGCGTAGCGGACCATGCCCGCCCCTGCGTGCAGCGCGCCGCCGACGGCGAGCACCGCGGCGCCGGTGTACTGGTCGCTGCCCGCGACGACGCCGACCACTCCCCTGCGGTACTTGTCGGAGGCGGCCGCCGGTTGCGGCAGCGTGGCCCGTACGGACGCGCGGGTGAGCGCGGTGACGTCAGGACCTGGCAGGTACGGGCCGAGCCCGATGTCGATCAGCTCCACCCGGCCCGCGTGGGCGGCGCCCGGGTCGACCAGCAGGCCGGTCTTGAGCGCCCCCATCGTCACCGTCACCGCCGCCCGGACCGCGCCCCCCTCGACCCTGCCGGTGGAGGCGTCGACGCCGCTGGGCACGTCCACGGCGACGACCGGCGCGGCGGCGTGACCGGCCGTCTCCGCCAGCCCGGCGTACGGCTCGCGCAACGCCCCCGACGCCCCGATCCCGACCAGCCCGTCGACGATCAGGTCTGCGCCCTCCACGGCACGGCGGACGTCGTCCCCGCCACCGGGCTTCCGGGACACCCCGCCCGCGGCCAGGAGCGCGGCCAGGCCCGCCTCGTGGACGCGGGAGCCGGCGACCACCGCCGTCACCCCCGCGCCGCGCCTGGCGAGGACCGCCCCGGCGTGGAGGGCGTCGCCGCCGTTGTCGCCGCTGCCCACGAGCAGCACGACGCGGCTCCCGTACACGCGGGGAAGCATGGCGGCGCAGACGGCGGCCAGCCCGGTCGCGGCGCGCAGCATGAGCGTGCCCTGCGGCAGGGTGGCCATCAGCGCGCGCTCGGCGGTCCTGATCTGGTCGGCGGTGTAGGCGGTGAACACCCTGACCAAACTATCCTTCGGCGATCACGTAAGCCATCGCGACGCCGCCGTCGTGGCTCAGCGAGACGTGCCAGCGCTGGACCCCCAGCCGGCGGGCGACCTCGGCGGCCTCGCCGGTGACGCACAGCTCGGGCCTGCCGCTGCGGTCGCGGCGCACCTCGGCCTCCAGGTGGCTCAGCCCGCGCGGCGCGCCGAGCGCCTTGGCCACGGCCTCCTTGGCGGCGAACCTGGCGGCCAGCGACTGGATCGCGAGATCCCGCTCGACCTCGGTGAACAGCCTCTCGCGCAGCGCGGGTGTGCGCTCCAGAGCGTCGCGGAAGCGTGCGATGTCGACCACGTCGACCCCGATGCCGAGGATCATCGCCCCAGGTTACCCCAGAAGATCCGCTCGACGGGGACGTCAGAAGGCGCCTCGTGCCCAGGGACCCCAGATGGCGATCGTGCGGCCCCGCTCCGCCTGGACGTTCACGTACAGGGTGTGCCCGCCGGGCCCGAACGTGGTGCCGGCGAACTCGGCGCCGGGATCGCCCGGGATGGGCTCCAGGCGGCAGAAGTCGAAGATCTCCCCGTTCCTGGTGAGCCCGCGCAGGTAGTTGTCGCCGTCGCCGTCCTCGCAGAGCACGAGCGTGCCGCGGCCGCTGACCGTCACGTTGTCGGGCAGGTCGAGGGCGGCGGCGCGGGGCGACTGGTAGACGAGCCTGAGCGTGCCGCTCCACGTCTCGTACGCCCAGACCTGGCCGCGTCCGTCGCCGAAGCCGTCGGGCGGGTCGTCGTCCGGGGCCGCGTCGCCGCCCTGGGTGGAGACGAAGTAGATGGTGCCCCGGTGGTGGACGGCGCCTTCGAGCCTGGCGAAGACCGCCGCGCCCGCGGCCCTGCCCTGCCCGCCGACGGCCTTCCCGGCCTGGGCCCTGGACGTCCCGGCGGGCAGTGCGGGGTCGGGCTCCTCGATGTCCACCCAGGTGGTGGCGAACGTGCCGCCGGTGCGGTGTCCCACGGACAGGTCGGCGCGCGGCTCGCCCTTGACCGCGAGCATCTGCAGCTTGCCGCCGTCGAGCAGCCGCCCGGCCCGCATCGGGTGCTCCGGCGCGACGTACCGGTAGAAACCCGAGGGATGGTGGTAGTTGTCCTCGGTGAGATAGAGCGTGCCGGTGGCGGGGTCGAAGGCGGCGGACTCGTGCGCGAACCGTCCCGCGGCCCTGATCGGCCGGCCGCTGGCGGCGCCCTTCAGGGGAACCTCGAAGACGTAGCCGTGCTTCCTGGTCAGCCGGTCGTTGCCGACGCCTGCCACGTCGGGGCCGTCCACGGTCTCCTCGCAGCTGATCCAGGCGCCCCACGGCATGGGGCCGCCGGAGCAGTTCCGCAGTGTGCCGCTGAGTGATGGGCGGCTCCTGAGCACCTCGCCTTCGCGGGTGACCCGCAGGGTGAAGGTGCCGCCGCCGGCCATCCTGTCGTAGGCGAGGTCAGGGTCGCCGAACGCGCTGACGGGGCCGCCGACCTCGTGGTTGCGGACGAGGATCGCGGTGTCGCGCGGGCCGCGGAACGCTGCCATGCCGTCGTGGCTGCCCGGCACCACGCCGCCGCCGGGTAACCGTTCACCGGCCGCGCCGAACGAGCGGTAGCGGAAGCCCTCGGGCAGGTGGAGCCGGACCTCGCCGTCGGCCAGGTCGCGCACCGGTCTCAGCCGCCCGTAACCTCCGCGCGGCCCGTCGCCCGTGACGGGCACGGCGCCGCCGCGCGCGCCCGCGCACGCGACCCCCGCGAACGGCCCGGCCGCCAGCACGGCCGCCCTGGCCAGGAAGCTGCGACGGTCCACACGACCTCCGAGACGGCGACGACTACCCGCACGATAACCCCAGGTATCCCCACCATTCCGGCGAATTCTGCATCCTTCCCCGAACTGGTTATCGGTAATCCCCCGTTTTCATCCACAGCCTGTGGATACCCCGGCTGATGGGCGAGCTGGACCGCGTCGTTACGCTGCCAAGGTGAACAACGGTTACGTTGAACTGAGCAGGGAGCAGTGGAGCGACCTCCGCAAGAACACGCCCTTGACTCTCACCGCGGACGAGCTGGAAGAGCTGCGCGGCGTTGACGACCCCATCGACCTCACCGAAGTGACCGACATCTATCTGCCGCTGACCCGGCTGCTCAACCTCCATTTCACCGGATCCAAGCAGCGCAGCAGCGTGCTGAGCGCCTTCCTCGGGCATCACGAGCGGCGCGTGCCGTACGTCCTGGGCATCGCGGGCAGCGTCGCGGTCGGCAAGTCGACGACGGCGCGGCTGCTCCACACGCTGCTGGCGAGGTGGCCGGAGCATCCGCACGTGGAGTTGGTGACGACGGACAGCTTCCTCTATCCGAACGCGGTGCTGGAGTCCAAGGGCATCATGCATCGCAAGGGCTTCCCCGAGAGCTACGACCGGCGGGCGCTGGTGCGGTTCGTGGCGGAGGTGAAGGCGGGGGCGGCCGAGGTGCACGCGCCGGTCTACAGCCATCTGGAGTACGACATCGTCCCCGGCGCCTCCCAGGTCGTGAAAAATCCAGACATCCTCATCATGGAAGGGCTCAACGTCCTCCAGCCCGCCCCGCCCACCTCCCTCGCCGTCAACGACTACTTCGACTTCTCCATCTACGTCGACGCCAAGGTGGAACACGTCCGCACGTGGTACGTCGACCGCTTCCACAAGCTCCGCCGCACCGCCTTCGAAGACCCCAAGTCCTACTTCAAGTACATCGCGGACATGCCGTACGACGAGGCGACGAAGTTCGCCGTCAACGTCTGGCGCGACATCAACGAACGCAACCTGATCGACAACATCGCCCCCACCCGCGGCCGCGCCGACCTGGTCATGCACAAGGGCCGCGACCACTCCGTCCGGCGGGTGGTGCTGCGCAGGACCTGATCCCTGAGGAGGACCCTGGCCGGGGCCCCGATGCCGGACTCAGGGATGACACCCATTCATCCCTTGGGACGACGATTCGCGGCATCCCCGGCCGGTAGGGTCCGGGGCATGCACATCCTCGCCATCGAGGGGCTGACCAAACGCTTCCCCACCGTCACGGCGCTCGACCGGCTCACGGTCACCGTCGGTCCCGGCGTCACCGGCCTCGTCGGGGCGAACGGCGCGGGCAAATCGACGCTCATCAAGATCCTGCTCGGCCTGCTGCCGGTGTCCGAGGGCCGGGCCGCCGTGCTCGGCCTCGACGCCTTCACCCAGAGCGCCGAGATCCGCAGGCTGGTCGGCTACATGCCGGAGCACGAGTGCCTGCCGCCCGACGTGTCCGCGACCGAGCTGGTCGTCCACCTCGCGCGGATGTCGGGGCTGCCGCGCACCGCCGCCCGCGAGCGCGCCGCCGACGTGCTGCGCCACGTCGGCCTCGCCGAAGAGCGCTACCGCCCGATCGGCGGCTACTCCACCGGCATGAAGCAGCGGGTCAAGCTCGCCCAGGCGATCGTCCACGACCCCAAGCTGATCTTCCTCGACGAGCCGACCAACGGGCTCGACCCCCGGGGCCGCGACGAGATGCTGACCCTGATCCGGCGCATCGGCACCGAGTTCGGCATCAGTGTGCTCGTCACCTCCCACCTGCTCGGCGAGCTGGAGCGGGTCTGCGACCACGTCATCGTGATCGACGCCGGCCGGCTGCTGCGCTCGTCCGCCATCACCGAGTTCACCCAGGCCACCGAGACCATCACGGTCGAGGTCGAGGAGGGCGCCGACGCGCTGGCCGGGCGGCTGACCGAGCTGGGCCAGACCGTCACCCCGCACGGCCGCATGCTCCTCGTCAAGGTGCGCGGCCCCGAGACCTACGACGCCGTCCGCGACGCCACCGCCGACCTCGACCTGTGCCTCATCCGCCTGGAGCAGGGCCGCAACCGCATCGAGGACGTCTTCAGGGGGGAGGCCGCCCATGTCTGAGATCTACGACATCGGCTACCGCCACTACGACGGCCCCCGGCTGGGCCGCCACCACACCGTGCTGGCGCTGGGCGTCCACAGCCTGCGCGGCGTCTTCGGCCTCGGCAGGCCCGCCCGATCCAAGATCATGCCGTTCTCGCTGGCCGCCATCATGATGTTCCCCGTCGTGGTGTCGATCGCGACGATGGCGATGATCCAGCAGCGGGTCGGCGACTACAGCGGCTACGCCGTGGTCATGCAGGCCGTGGTGGCCATCTTCCTGGCCTCCCAGGCGCCCACCGTGGTCGCCCCCGACCTGCGCCACCGCGTCCTGCCGCTCTACCTCTCCCGCCCGGTCACCATCACCGAGTACGTCGGAGCCAAGGTCGCGGCCATGACCGTGGCGCTGTTCCTGCTGGTGGCCGTCCCGCTGACGGTGATGTTCGTCGGCGACCTGCTCGTCGACATGCCCGGGCCGCCGCCCACCGGCGAATACCTCGGCGCGGTGACCATGGCCGCGGTGCTGGCCGTGCTGCTGTCCACCGTGGGGCTGGCGCTGGCCGCGCTGACGCCCCGGCGCGGGCTCGGCGTCGCCTCGGTGATCACCGTCTACCTGCTGTCCACCGGCGCGGCGCCGATGATCTACGCCGCGCTCTACGAGTCCGGTTACCGGTCGGAAGGCGCCTGGGGCTGGCTGATCAATCCGTTCTGGCTGGTCGACGCCGCGCAGGTGTGGCTGTTCGGCAGCACGGCCCACGTCCCCGACGGCGCCTACCCCGGGGGCCCGGCGCCGATCCTGATCGTGCTGGCCCTCATCGCCGCCGCCGTGGCGGTCCTGTCTGCGCGCTACCGGAAGGCGGCCTCGCAGTGAAGATCGAGCTCTCCCAGGTCTCCCGCTGGTACGGCAACGTCGTCGCGGTCAACGACGTCACCATGACGATCGGGCCCGGCGTCACCGGCCTGCTCGGGCCCAACGGAGCCGGCAAGTCGACGCTCCTCCACATGATGGCCGGGTTCCTGTCCCCCTCCGGCGGCACCGTCACCCTCGACGGCGCCGCCGTCTGGAAGAACCACCACGTCTACCGCGACATCGGCCTGGTGCCCGAGCGCGAGGGCGTCTACGGCTTCCTGACCGGCTGGCAGTTCGTGCTCTCGGCGGCCAGGCTCCACGGCCTGCCCAACCCCGAGGAGGCCGCCCGCAAGGCGCTGGCCACGGTCGAGATGGAGGAGCCGAAGGACCGCCGGGTCGAGACCTACTCCAAGGGCATGCGCCAGCGGGTCAAGGTCGCCGCCGCGCTCGTCCACGACCCCGGCGTGCTGCTGCTCGACGAGCCCTTCAACGGCATGGACCCACGCCAGCGGCTCCACCTGATGGACCTCATCCGGTCGATGGGCACCGCCGGCAAGACCATCCTGTTCAGCTCCCACATCCTGGAGGAGGTCGAGCGGGTCGCCCAGCACATCGAGGTGCTGGTCTCGGGCCGCCACGCCGCCTCGGGCAACTTCCGCGACATCCGCCGGCTCATGACCGACCGGCCCCACCTGTTCAGGATCCGCTCCAGCGACGACCGCAAGCTCGCCGCCGCCCTCATCCGCGACGACTCCGCCGGAGGGGTCACGCTCAGCCTCGACGGCCTGGAGGTGCAGGCCACCGAGTTCCGCCGGTTCGCCAGGCTGCTCCCCCGCGTGGCCCGCGACCAGGGCGTGCGCCTGCACGAGGTGTCACCCGCCGACGAGGACCTGGAGAGCGTCTTCTCCTACCTGATCAACAGGAGCAGCTGACATGAACACCGTCGTGGCAGGCATCACCTACCGGGCGCTGCTGGGCAGGCGCAGGGTCGTCCTGCTGCTCCTGCTGCCCCTGGCGCTGATCGCCCTGGCCCTCATGTTCAGCTTCTTCGGCGGCGGCGACCAGCGCACGGCCGTGCTGCTGATGCAGAACTTCGCCATCGGCACCCTCCTGCCGCTGCTCGGCCTCATCGCCGGCACAGGAGTGATCGCCCCCGAGATCGACGACGGCACCATCATCCACCTGATGTCCAAGCCGATCTCCCGGCCGCTCGTCGCGTGGACCAAGTTCGCGGTGGCTGCCTCACTGGTGGCCGTGTTCGCGGCCGTGCCCACCTACCTGGCGGCCTGGATCCTCGTGGGCAACGAAGACGGCATCGCCGCCGGCTTCGCCCTCGGCACCCTCGTCGCCGGCATCGCCTACGCGGCCGTCTTCCTGCTGCTCGGCGTCGTCACCCGCCACGCGGTCACGATCGGCATCATCTACGCCCTCGTCTGGGAGTCGCTGGTCGGCAGCCTGGTGCCGGGGGCCAAGCGCTTCTCCATCCAGCAGTGGGGCCAGACGGTCGCCGACCAGGTCGTCACCTCGCCGTTCTTCGAGGCGGAGGTCACCCTGGCCTTCGCCGTCCCCGCCCTGGTCGTCGTCACCGTCGCCGCCGTCTTCTGGGCCGGCCGCCGCCTGCGGGTCTTCTCCCTGACGGGCGACGAATAGCGACCAGGCGACTGATCGACCCGCGTGTAACGTTGTGCCATGCCCGCACGCCTGGCCCAGCTGAGTCTGACGAGCTTCAAGACCTTTCGCGACGCTCGCCTCCCGCTGGGTGACATGACGTTGCTCATCGGCCGTAACAGCAGCGGAAAATCCAACGCTCTCGACGGGCTGGAGGTGCTCTCGCGGCTCGCAGAGGGTGGCGACATCGTCGACTCCCTCGACAGCAGGCGGGGGGACGAAGGCCCGTTGCGGGGGGGCATCACGGGCTGCCCTCCCCATGGAGAGGACACGTTCCGGCTGGGTTGTCAGGTGATCAACTTTGATCGCGTCGAACACGGCGCGTACGTCGGGATCATTTTCGATGTCGAGATCCGCGTGCGCCCCGAGCCTGAGATCATCAGCGAATCGCTTCGAGGATTCTCCGGCAAGCTCCGGCGGACCAACGATCTGGCCGGGCGTGCGTTCCATACGCTGCTGCATGGCGTGAGCTCTTCCGAAGGAAGCGGAAGCATCGAAGCGCGCTACTACAACGGGCGGCCGGGCCGCGATCCGAAGGCCACCTTCCGCTCGTCCCGGCTGCTGACCGCGCAACTGCCTCTCAGACTGGACCTGACGACTGATGCGGAGCGTCATGTGGCCGCAGCGGCGCAGGATGTCCTGGACACTCTGCGCGGCGTCTTCCATCTGGACCCGGTCCCGCATCTGATGCGCCAGTACGTTCCCAGCCGGGACATCCGCCTGCGCAGGACCGCGGAGAACATCTCCGCGGTCGTCGGGCACCTCAAGCACGTCGACCCCGCGGCCTACGAGCGGTTGCTGCGGCACGCCCAAGCTCTCGTCGACCACGAGATATCCGGCATCGAGCTCATCCGCTCCGAGCTCGATGACCTGATGCTCGCGCTGCGAGAAGACGGTGCCACGACGCCGGCCCGCGAGATGAGCGACGGTCTGCTGCGGTTCATCGCCATCGCCACGACGCTGCTCCGCCAGGGCAGAGACCTCGACCTCAACCGGCGTGAGCCCACGGACGGAGCGGCGATCCCCTTGCTGGTCATCGAGGAACTGGAGAACGGCCTGCATCCGTCGCAGGCCTCGCAGCTCCTCAAGCTGGTGAAGAGCGCTACTGAGGAACGCACCGCCCAAACGGTGTTCACCACACACAGCCCCGCGCTGCTGTCGGCCCTTTCGCGAGAGGATCACCGGAACGTGGTGGTCAGCACCCGGGATCGCGAGACAGGTCTCTCCCGGCTCACCAAGCTGCCGGATCTTGCTGGTTACCCGAGCCTGATGGCACAAGGCGACCTCGGAGCCGTCATCACCTCGGGGCTGCTGGAGCAGAGTCCTCCTGAGAACGACGACCACACCGAGTTCGACCGCCTGATGGGGCTTGGGTGACCATGAGCCGCCGGGTCGAGTTCGTCGACACCTCAGTCCTCTGCAACCTTCTCGACATCCCCGGGAAGAACCAGGACCGCGAGATGGTCTCCGGCCAGCTTGCGGACAAACGCAGCCGCTGCAGGCTGATCCTCCCCGTGACAGCGGTGATCGAGACCGGTAATCACATCGCCCAGCTGGCCGACGGCCGGCTGCGCCGCCAGTATGCCGACAAGCTCTCCCAGCTCCTGCGGCTGGTCATCGAGGGCAAGGCGCCGTGGGTGCTTCACTCCGTGGAGTGGGGGCCGGAGTTCCTGCGAGCGCTCATCGACGGGGCAGGAACCGGAGTCCCGCTGACCGATCACGTCATGAGCAAGCTCGGGTTGGGTGATCTGTGCATCCTCGCCGAGCGCGAGCTTTATCAGAGACGGGTGAGCGGGTCGAGGCAGGCATCTGGACTCTCGACGACCAGCTCAGGTCTCACGCCTGACCTCCGGGCACGGCGATCCCGTACCCGGAGGCGCGTTCAGGCGCAGACGGTGCGGACCACGTCGGCGAGGCGCTCCGCGACCTTGGATGCTTCCTCCTCCGAGGAGGCCTCCACCATGACGCGGATCATCGGCTCGGTCCCGCTGGGCCGGATCAGCACCCGGCCCGTCTCGCCCAGCTCGACCTCGGCCTCGGTCACGGCCGACTTGAGCTCCGGCGCGGCGGCCTTGCCCCGGTCGACGCCCTTGACGTTGATCAGGATCTGCGGCAGTGCGGTCATCACCGACGCCAGCTCGCGCAGCGACCGGCCGGACCTGGCCACCACCGACAGCAGGTGGAGCGAGGTGAGCAGGCCGTCGCCCGTGGTGGCGTGGTCGAGCATGATGACGTGGCCCGACTGCTCGCCGCCCAGGTTGTAGCCTCCGGCCTTCATCCGCTCCAGCACGTAACGATCGCCCACCGCGGTCTCGATCACGGTGATGCCCGCCTCGCGCATGGCCAGCTTGAAGCCCAGGTTGGACATGACGGTCGCGACCACGGTGTCCTTGGCCAGCGAGCCCTGCTCGTGCATGTCCACGGCCAGGATGGCCATGATCTGGTCGCCGTCGACGACCGCGCCGGTGTGGTCGACCGCCAGGCAGCGGTCGGCGTCGCCGTCGTAGGCGATGCCGACGTCGGCGCCGCGCGAGACCACGACCTGCGTCAGCTTGTCGAGATGGGTGGAGCCGTAGCCGTCGTTGATGTTGAGGCCGTCGGGCCGGGCGCCGATGGCCTCCACCCGCGCGCCGGCGCGCAGCAGCGCCTCGGGCGCCACCATGTGGGCCGCGCCGTGGGCGCAGTCGACCACGACGTGGAGCCCGTCGAGCCGGGCGCTGACGGTGTCGAGCGCGTGGCTGATGTAACGGTCGGCCTCGCCGTACGCGTCGCGCACCCGCCCCACGGACGAGCCGACGGGGAAGCTCCACTCCTCGCCGAGCCGCCGCTCGATCTCGTCCTCGACCGCGTCGGAGAGCTTGAAGCCGCCCCTGGCCAGGAACTTGATCCCGTTGTCGGGCGCCGCGTTGTGCGAGGCCGAGAGCATGACGCCGAGGTCGGCGCCGAGCGCGGCCGTGAGATGGGCGACGGCCGGGGTGGGCAGCACGCCGAGGCGCAGCACGTCCACTCCGGACGACGCGAGGCCGGCGACCACGGCGGCCTCGAGGAACTCCCCCGAGGCTCGCGGGTCCCGGCCTACGACCGCCACCGGCCTCCTGCGGCTGGAGCCGGTGGCGAACACGCCTGCATCGCCGAGGACATGAGCCGCCGCGACCGAAAGGTCCATGGCGAGCTCGGCCGTGAGGTCGCGCCCGGCGACCCCACGCACCCCGTCGGTGCCGAACAGCCGCGCCAAGTCAGCGCTTGCTGTACTGCGGAGCCTTACGGGCCTTCTTGAGGCCGTACTTCTTCCGCTCCGTGGCGCGGGCGTCACGGGTGAGGAAGCCGGCCTTCTTCAGCGGCGGGCGGTTGACTTCCACGTCCAGGAGCGCGAGCGCGCGGGACAGGCCCATGCGCAGCGCGCCGGCCTGGCCGGTCACGCCGCCGCCGTCGATGCGCGCGATGACGTCGAACGCCTCTTCGGCGCCGAGCACCACGAAGGGCTCGTTGACGATCTGCTGGTGGACCTTGTTGGGGAAGTAGGTGTCCAGCGAACGACCGTTGATCGTCCACTTGCCGGTGCCGGGGACGATGCGCACGCGGGCGATCGCCTCCTTGCGGCGGCCGGTGCCGTACGAGTTGCCCGTGGTGACGGGCTTGCGCACGGGAGCGTCGGCGCTGGCGGCGGATTCGGTGGTGTACTCGGACGGGAACTCCTCGGTGGAGAAGTCCTCCTGCTCGGCCTCGACAGCCGTCTCGACACCGGTGGGCTCAGCCACGGTTCTCCTCTGAATCTTTCGCTTGCCCCATCGGGGGCAAGGCGTGGGGTTTCCCCACGAAAATCAAACTCGGTTCACTGCCCCTTGAGGGGCATGCGGGGGGACATCCCCCCGCAGGTCTACTGGGCGATCTGGGTGATCTCGAACGGCACCGGCTGCTGGGCCTGGTGCGGGTGCTCGGGACCCGCGTAGACCTTCAGCTTCTTGATCATCTTCCGGCCCAGGGAGTTCTTCGGCAGCATGCCCTTGACGGCCTTCTCGACGGCCTTGTCGGGCCGCTTCTCCATGAGCTCGCCGTAGCTGACGGAACGCAGACCGCCCGGGTAACCCGAGTGGCGGTAGGCCTTCTTCTGCTCAAGCTTGTTGCCACTCAGCGCGATCTTGTCGGCGTTGATGACGATGACGAAGTCACCGGTGTCGACGTGGTTCGCGAAGATCGGCTTGTGCTTGCCGCGGAGCAGGATCGCGACGTGGCTGGCCAGCCTGCCCAGGACGACATCGGTCGCGTCGATGACGTACCACTGACGCTGGACGTCGGCGGGCTTCGGTGAGTACGTGCGCACGGTCGTAGCCTTCTTTATGCTCGCGTCTTCGGCGCGCCGCCGGACACGGCAGCGCTATGGGGTCGGTCGGTGCGGGCACACGACGGCCCGGACCTTCCGTCTCCCGGCCCCGAGAGGGCTGTGATAGGAGATGACGCCGGACGCGCCGCGCATCGGTCTCGCGGACCTATGCACACAACGAACGAGAGGTTACCCGCCCCCGAGAGGGCAGTCAAAAGACCGATAACCTGTCGCGATTCTACCTGACCACAGAACGAATAGATTTCGGTTCCCGGCATTCCCTTCTTTACCAGGACCCGACATCTCTATCGTTGGTGGCGGTATGTGGCAGAGTTCTCACACCCGGCACACCCAGCGGCCCATCCGGCGCCGAAACCACCTGGGTGCCGTGGGCCTGCTCGCGACGGCCCTGCTCACAGGTGTGCTGCTCGGCCGGGTGTCCGGCGACTCGATGCCCGACGACCACATCTTCCTGAACGAGACCACGCCGCCCACGACGGCCCAGGCCGCCCCCAAGACCACGCCGCAGAAGGCCCAGCCGCACGCCGAGCGGATCCCCCGGCAGGTTGTCACCACGACGCCGCGCGGCAAGACGGACGTCCGGCCCACCAAGAGCCCCACCGGGGAGATAGCCGGCTTCACCGACCAGGACCCGGTCTCGGTGCTCGGCGACGACGACGGCCAGTCGATCAGGAGCATGCCGGGCATGGCCGCCGACGTCGTCCGGCTCACCAACGCCGCCAGGGCGAGGAACGGCTGCCGCCCGCTCAGGACCGACGCCAGGCTCACCCGGGCGGCCCGCACCCACTCGATGGAAATGGCCCGCTCGGGGCAGTTCACCCACGAATCACCCGACGGCGCCTCACCCTGGGACCGGATGGAACGGGTCGGGTACGTCAACGGCACCGCCGAGAACATCGGCCGCGGCTACGCCTCCGCCAAGGAGGCCGTCCAGGGCTGGCTCGCCAGCCGCGACCATCGGCGCAACATGCTCAACTGCGACTTCAACGCCATCGGCGTCGGCGTCGTGTCCGGCCCCGGCGGGCCGTGGTGGACGCAGGATTTCGGACGTTCGTGACCACCTTCACGGTAATGTCTCCGCATGGGTTTTCCCGAGGAACCGCAAACCGGCACGGACGGCACCCCGCGTCGTTCTCGTAGAGACCGCCAGCCCCAGACCGACTCCGGCTTCTTCACACCCGCCCAGCCGAGTGCCGACGGGCAACCGCCATCGGGGCCGTTCTCCCAGGCCGGCGACGCTTTCACCCCTCGCCAGCAGGGCGCGCCAGGCCGGCCGGGCTCGTCCGACCCGTTCGCCTCCGGCCCCGCCACGGGCCCGCTGGGCGCGGCAGGCTCCTTCTCCGGCCCGCCCACCGGCCCGCTGGGCACGGCAGGCTCCTTCTCCGGCCCACCGACCGGCCCGCTGGGCGCGCCCGACCCGCGCGCCACCGGCCCGCAGGGGCCCGGCGCCTTCCCTCAGGGCCCGCGCACCGGCCCGCAAGCGGCGGCGGACCCCTTCTCCACCGACCCGCAGAACCCGTCCGACCCCTTCGCCGCCGGCGGCCCAGGAGCGCCCGGTGGCCCAGGAGCGTCCGACGCGTTCACGCCGAGCAACAGGAAGCCCCCGCCCGGCGCCCCGCAGCCCGCCGCGAACGCGCAGCCGCCGTCCGGCCCTCCCGGTGACGCGCCCGGCGACGACCCGGCCGCCAAGGAGACCGGCCGCGGCAGGCGCGGCAGGGCCAAGTCCAGCAAGCCCGATAAGACGGACAAGGCAGAGCAGGCGGATAAGCCCGACAAGTCCGCCGAGAAGACCGCCACCCCCCGGCAGACCTGGAGCCCCTACGACGAGGGCCCCCGCTCCCGCGGCCCGCTCTGGGCCTCGCTCGCCGGCATCGGCGTGCTGGCCCTGCTCGGCGGTGGCCTGGCGGTGATGTTCAACGCCGACGACCCCGCCGCCGTGTCCAGCTCGGAGCGCCGCACCTCCGCCCCGCTCCCGTCGGCGCCCCCCGGCGAGTTCGGCTACGCGGGCAGCCGCAGCACGGACCCGGAGCCGCTCACCGTGAAGGAGCTCTTCAAGTCCAAGAAGATCACCGCCTCGGGCCGCGCCTACGAGATGACGATCACCAGCAAGGACAAGAAGTGCGACGACGGCGTGCTCGGCGACAAGCTCAAGAAGGCCCTCAAGTCCGGCAAGTGCACGCAGATGATGCGAGCCAGCTTCCGTGACAAGAAGGGCGAGACCATCGGCACGGTCGGCGTCGCCAACCTCAGCACGACCAAGAACGCCGCCAGGGTCGCCAAGGCCGGCGACAAGTCCAACTACGTCAAACCCCTCGCGGGCAAGGACGAGGTGACCAAGTTCCTCGGCTCGGGCAGCGGCGGCGCCAAGGTGTGGACGCACGGCCACTACGCCGTCCTGGTCTGGTTCCAGAACAAGGACGGGTCCGATCCCGACAAGACGGCATCCAAGCGACTCTTCCAGGCGGCCGAGGACATCACCAAGGCGACGGTCTTCAAGGCCCTCGACGTTCGTGCGCTGACGGGCGCTCGCGCGGCCTGAATTCTCACTTCGTACGCGAAAATCCCGCAAAAGTGACGATCGATCAGCGCGGGAACACTCATACCGGGGGAACGATCTAGAGACACTCGCTACGCTCGCCTTATGCGTGGCCAGGGACCCGGGTCAGAGCACGAGCGCAGGGAAGCGGGCAGCGCACCTCCGACGCCCCCGCCGAGCTTCGGTCGCCAGCCCCCCAAAGAGCAAGGGGGCCCACCGGCATACCCGGACGACCCCTCGGGACAAGCCTGGCTCACGGTCGAAGGCGAGCCACCCCGCGACGACACCTGGCAACCCGCAGGCGCCGCCCCCGCCGAGGACTGGCTCTCCGTCCAGGAGTCCGGGCCCGATCCCGCCGCGTCGCGCCCCGCGCGTCCTTCGGACGTACGAGAGCCCGCGAGCGGCGAGCAGCCTGTTCCGGTCTACCCCGGTGCGCAGCCCTGGGAGGTGCAGGACGCGGACGGCGCGGCCTACGACTGGTACGCCGAGGACGACGAGCCGGCGGGCGTGCCCTTCACCCCGCCAGGCGTCCCCTGGCCCCAGCCGCCGAAGAGCTCGTGGGGTGAGCCCGCCGTCCCCGGCGCCCCCCGCTGGGAGCCTCCCCCGGCGTTCACCGCCGCGGCGGCCGGCATGCAGGTGTGGCCGGCCCCGGTCACCGGCTCCCCCGCCATGCCGCCGTGGCCCGCCGCCACCGGCGAGCTGGAGCCCGACGACGACACCCACGCTCCCCAGCGCAGCGAGCACGGCGACCCCCCGCGACCCGAGGGACCGTCCGAGCCTCCGCTGCCATCAGAGTCCTGGCCCGCCGAGCCCGCATCAGCGACCCCGCCGTCGTCCGAGCCCACATGGCAAGACTGGCCCGCCCAGCCCCCGTCGGAAGGCCTCAGAGCCTTCCCGGCCACACCACCCCCCACGCACTCCGACCCCATGTGGCGACACTGGCCCGCCCAACCCTCCGCGGAAGACCGGACCACGCCTCCACCGGCCGGATCCGAGTCGCCGGACCTCGCCGATGGCTGGGGTCCCGAGCCCGTGGCATCAGGTCCGTCGCACTACTTCGACCCGAACACCATGGCTCCGCGCCCCGTCCCGCTCAGCGCGCCGACGCCCGCCGACCACGATGCGCCTCCGCCTCCCGCACGCGAAGGCCAGCCTCCGTACGGGTCCTCCACGGACGATCCGAGACCTCCGTACGGCGTGGAGCCGACCCGCCCCACGTACGGCGAACAGCCGGACGACGTCGAGGGCCCCACCCGCCCGGGCCAGGTGCCCCCGTTCGCCAGGAAGGGCGGGCCGGGACTCGGCGCCGGCATGCCGGTGCCGTCACCCGGCCCGAAGGGACCGCCGGCACCCCTGTTCGACCCCAAACTCTCCCCCGCCGCCCAGCAAGGCACCACCAACCCCGCCCCAGAGACGGCAGGCCCTCCGATCACCGGCAACCCTCACCCCCCGGGACCCCCCAGCCAGAGCGGGCCCCCGGGAATCCCCAGCCAGAACCCGAGCGGCACCCACCCCACGAGCCCTGCCGGCGGCGATCCGCACACCACCGGAGCCTCCCGTGCCGTGAGCACTCCGCACGGCACCAACACTCCGCACACCGCAGGTGGCCCTCAGGCCGAAGGCACTCCTCACCTCGCGGACAACCAGCACACCGCCGGAGGCCTCCGGGCCGAGAGCGCCTCTCACGGCATCAACACTCCGCACACCGCAGGTGGCCCTCGGGCCGAGGGCGCCCCTGCCGGCGCGGCCGGGGCTCATGGCACGGGTGGCCCGCCCGGCGCTCCCAGGGAGCAGGCCGGCCGCCGGGCCGAACCGAGTGATGTGCCCGTGTGGCCGCCCGCTCCGCAGCGCGAGGAGCCGGAGCGCGACCAGCTCGACCTGCCGTTCGCCCCGGAGGTCTGGGGCCGTCGGCCCGCGTCCTCCGCGGAGCGTGAGGAACACCCAGTGACCGCGTCCTCTGAGGTGCGCGAGGAACGCCCGGTTACCCCGTCGCCCGGGGAACGCCAGGAGCACCCGGTTACCCCGTCGTCCGGAGAGCGCCCGGTGACCGCGGAGCCGGTCAAGGACGGGCTCCTCCAGGGCGAGGAACCACCGGCCTCTCCAGGCAGTGACCCCGAGGCACAAGCCGGAGCCGGCCCTCAGAACACACCCGAAGGTGTCACACCACCTGACGCCGGGCCACACCCTCCGGGCAGCGTGATCCAGGGAGTGCCGGTCCCACCTCCGGGAGGTTTCGGCAATCCCCAGCCGCCCCAAGGCAACGCGCCGTACACGACCGGCTCCGCTCAAGGCCCGGCACGCGGCGGACCGCACGACACCCAGGGCCCGCCCCAGAGCGGCCTCGTCCCACCCCAGAGCCCACCACGCGGCGGTCCCGTCACACCCCTGACCAGGCGCTCCCCCAACCCGGCAGACCCCGCCGGACGGGTACCCCAGCAAGCAGACCCCGCCGGACGGGTACCCCAGCAGGGAGACCCCGGCAGACGGATGCCCGGCCACGGAGACCCCGCCGCACTGGTCCCCAGCCAAGCGGACCCCCCGGGACGGCTGCCCCGCCAAGGGGAGCTGGCCCCGTCCGGTGGCCCCTTCAGGCAGCCGCCGTTCGCGGCCATCCAGGTCCAGGAGCCCCCGAAGAGCAAGCGGGCGCTGTTCGCCACGCTCGGCGTGCTGGTGCTCGCCGGGGTCGCCACGGGCGGCTTCTTCGCCGTACGGTCCGCCAACACGGCGGCGCCGGCGAACACGGCCGCGAGCGCCCCCACGGCGAGCCCCACCTCCGCCCCGTCCGTCACCCCTTCCGCCGAGCCGTCCGGGACCTCCATGCTCAACTCGGAGATCACCGACCCGAAGACGCTGTCGCTCAAGGAGGCGTTCCCGGACAAGAAGGTGGACGCCGCGGGCGCCGCCTTCACCAGGGTCAAGTCGACCGTGGCCGACGACTGCGAGGACGCCGCGTCGGGTCCGTTCGCCGAGGCGCTCAAGGAGCAGCAGTGCAGCCGCGTGCTGCGCGCCACGTACGTCGACCGCAAGCGCCGGTACGCGGTGACCACCGGTATCGCCGTCCTGCCCAGCAAGGACGCCGCGCTGGAGGTCGACCAGGCCAAGAACCTGAGCCGCAACCTGTGGTTCCGCGGCCTCGCCGGCCCTGAGGGGTCCGGTGGCGACCGGGTGCACATCGCCGGCGGCTACGCGGCCGGGCTGGTGTGGGGCCGCTACATCGTCTTCAGCTACGCCACCCACGCCGACGGCCACACCCCGGGTGACAAGGAGAAGACCCTGGTCAAGGTGAGCAGCGAGTTCCGCGACGAGACCGCCAAGGTGCTGGAGCGCCGCATCACCGACAACTGATCAGACTTCCAGGGTGCGCACCCGTCTGGTGGCGCTGGCCCGGTCCGCCAGCTCCGCGTCGGCCGGGTAGCGCACCTCCTCCAGGCAGAGCCCGTGCGCGGGCGCCACATGCACCCCCGTGTCACGTACGCCCGCCGCGAGCACCTGCCCGGGCCACTCGACCGGCCGCCGGCCGTCGCCCGCGGCCAGGAGCGAGCCGACGAGGGCCCGTACCATCGAGTGGCAGAACGCGTCGGCCACCACGGTCGCGACCAGCACCCCGCCGGGCTCGCGCGCCCAGTCCAGCCGCTGCAGCTCCCTGATCGTGGTGGCGCCCTCGCGCTTCTTGCAGAACGCCGCGAAGTCGTGCTCGCCGAGCAACCGGGCGGCGGCGGCGTTCAGCGCGTCCAGGTCGAGCGGCCGGTTGTGCCACAGCACCTCGTGCCGCCGCAGCGGGTCGCAGCCGCCCGCGGCGTCGCTCACCCGGTACGCGTACCGCCGGGACAGAGCGGAGAATCGGGCGTCGAAGCCCTCAGGAGCCACCGAGACACGAAAAACACGGACATCTGGAGGGAGAACCCCGCCAAGCCTCCGCACGAGCACAGAGAGCCTCTCGTCCGTCCCCAGCGCGTGCGGCCGGTTCCCGTCAAGCCGCACCAGCACCTCGCCGGGCACGTCGACGTGCGCCACCTGCCCGCGCGCGTGCACGCCCGCGTCGGTGCGCCCCGCGACGGTCAGCACCGGCTCCGCGATCCGGAGGATCCGGCCGAGCGCCTGCTCGATCTCTCCCTGTACGGTGCGCAGCGCGGGCTGACGGGCCCACCCTGAGAAGCCGCTCCCGTCGTACCCGAGATCCAGCCGCAGCCGTACCACGATCACCTCCATGCAGACACGCGGACGAAAAAGGGCCCGGACCCCGATGAGGAGGTCCGGGCCCGTCAAGCCTGATGTCTCAGGCCTCGTCCTTCTTCGCCTCGGGCGCCTCGGCGGCACCCTCAGCGGCCTCGTCGCCCTTGGCCTCGGCGGAGACCTCGGCGCTCTCCTCGGCCTTCGCCTCGGCAGGCTCCTCCGCGGGAGCGGCCGGAGCAGCCGGGGCGGCGGTGCGCGTGACCGTGTTCAGCGGCTCGCTCACCAGCTCGATGACGGCCATCGGGGCGTTGTCGCCCTTACGCGCGCCGATCTTGGTGATGCGGGTGTAACCGCCGGGACGCTCGGCGAACGTCGTCGCGATCTCCGTGAAGAGGTGGTGGACGACGCCCTTGTCCTTGACGACCGTGAGCACCTGGCGACGGTTGTGGATGTCGCCCTTCTTCGCCTTGGTGATCAGGCGCTCCGCCAGCGGGCGAAGACGCTTGGCCTTGGTGACCGTGGTGCGGATCCGGCCGTGGCGGAACAGATCGGTGGCCAGGTTGGCCAGGATCAGCCGCTCGTGCGCCGGGCTGCCGCCAAGACGTCGGCCCTTGGTGGGCTTGGGCATTGCTCTCTCCTTGTGAGTTAACCGCCCCGGCCGTGCCAGGTACCGGGGTCGGGCGGAAGGCCACCAGCGGCCTGCCGCGATGCGAAGGCCGCGCCGGCGAGATCCGCCGGCGCGCCCTCAACGGAAACCATCCGTGATTCCCGCCAACCGCGAAGGGCCCCAGCGAGGGACCCCGCGCGGGTCAGTACTGCTCGGTCTCGACGTACGCGCTGTCGTCGTCGTCGTAGCCGCCGCCGGCCACCGCGCTCGGGTCGAACCCGGGCGGGGAGTCCTTGAGCGCCAGCGACATCTCGTGCAGCTTCTGCTTGACTTCCTCTATCGACTTGGCGCCGAAGTTGCGGATGTCGAGCAGGTCCTGCTCGCTCCGCGCGACCAGCTCGCCCACGGTGTGGATGCCCTCGCGCTTGAGGCAGTTGTACGAGCGGACGGTGAGGTTGAGCTCCTCGATCGGCAGCGCCAGGTCGGCGGCCAGGGCGGCGTCGGTCGGCGACGGGCCGATGTCGATGCCCTCGGCCTCGACGTTGAGCTCACGGGCCAGGCCGAAGAGCTCGACGAGGGTCTTACCGGCGGAGGCCACCGCGTCGCGGGGCTTCATGGCCGGCTTGGTCTCGACGTCGAGGATGAGGCGGTCGAAGTCGGTGCGCTGCTCGACTCGGGTCGCCTCGACCTTGTAGGTGACCTTGAGAACCGGCGAGTAGATGGAGTCGATCGGGATGCGGCCGATCTCCTGGCCGGGCTGCTTGTTCTGCGCGGCGGAGACGTAGCCGCGGCCGCGCTCGACCGTCAGCTCCATCTCGAGCTTCGCCTTGCTGTTGAGCGTGGCGATGCGCAGCTCGGGGTTGTGCACCTCGACACCGGCGGGCGGCGCGATGTCGGCGGCGGTGACCTCACCCGGGCCCTGCTTGCGCAGGTACATCACGACCGGCTCGTCGTGCTCGGAGGAGACGACGAGCTCCTTGAGGTTGAGGATGATGTCGGTGACGTCTTCCTTGACCCCGGGAACGGTCGAGAACTCGTGCAGCACTCCCTCGATCCGGATGCTCGTCACGGCCGCGCCCGGGATGGACGACAGCAGCGTGCGGCGGAGCGAGTTGCCGATGGTGTAACCGAAGCCCGGCTCCAGCGGCTCGATGACGAACCGGGAGCGCGTCTCGTCGATGGACTCTTCGAGAAGAGTCGGGCGCTGAGCGATCAGCATGTGCGGGTCTCCCCTTTTTCGTGTGGCGCCCGCTATATGACGCCACCCCGATGAAACAGCCTAGTTCTCGTACGGGATCCGTACGAGAACCAGGAAGGCGAGTGACTACTTCGAGTAGTACTCGACGATCAGCTGCTCCTGCACCTGGGTGTCGATCTGCTGCCGGACGGGCAGCTGGTGCACCAGGATGCGGAGCTTGTCGGGCACGACGCCCAGCCAGGCCGGGACCGTGCGCTCGCCGGCGGTGGCGCGGGCGACCTCGTACGGCATCAGGTTGCGCTTGGTCTCGCGCACCTCGACGATGTCGTGCTCACGAACGCGGTAGGACGGGATGTCCACCTTCTTGCCGTTGACCATGACGTGGCCGTGGCGGACCTGCTGGCGGGCGGCGTCGCGCGACTGCGCGAAACCGGCGCGGTAGACGACGTTGTCGAGGCGGCTCTCCAGGATCTGGAGGAGGTTCTCGCCCGACTTGCCGCTCTTGCCGGCGGCTTCCTCGTAGTAGTTGCGGAACTGCTTCTCGAGGACGCCGTAGATGCGGCGGGTCTTCTGCTTCTCGCGAAGCTGAAGCTGGTACTCGGACTCCTTGGGGCGTCCGCGGCCGTGCTCACCCGGCGGGTAAGGACGGATCTCGATGGGGCACTTGGCGGACTCACACTTGCTGCCCTTGAGGAAGAGCTTGGTCTTCTCCCGGCGGCAGAGCTTGCAGTCCGCGCCCGTGTAACGAGCCATTTCTCTGTATCTCCTGGGCTAATTCAGACGCGGCGGCGCTTCGGCGGCCGGCAACCGTTGTGCGGAACCGGGGTGACGTCCTGGATCGAGCCCACCTCGAGGCCGGTGGCCTGGAGGGAGCGGATCGCGGTCTCACGGCCGGAGCCGGGACCCTTCACGAAGACGTCGACCTTGCGCATGCCGTGCTCCATGGCGCGGCGGGCGGCGTTCTCGGCGGCCATCTGAGCGGCGAACGGGGTGGACTTACGGGAGCCCTTGAAACCCACGTGGCCCGCGCTGGCCCAGGAGATCACGTTCCCGTTGGGGTCGGTGATCGAGACGATCGTGTTGTTGAACGTGCTCTTGATGTGGGCGTGCCCGTGAGCGACGTTCTTCTTTTCCTTGCGGCGCACCTTCTTCGGCGCGCCCTGACGGCTCTTAGGAGGCATTGCTTGCCTTCAACTCCTGAGGTCTTCGGTCCGCGGCTGTGGACTACTTCTTGCCAGGCTTCTTCTTGCCGGCCACGGTCTTCTTCTTGCCCTTGCGGGTGCGCGCGTTGGTCTGCGTGCGCTGACCGTGGACGGGCAGGCCCTTGCGGTGCCGAATGCCCTGGTAGCAACCGATTTCGATCTTGCGACGGATGTCGGCCTGGACCTCGCGGCGCAGGTCACCCTCGATCTTGAAGTTCGCCTCGATGTAGTCACGCATCGGGACGAGCTCTTGGTCGGAGAGCTGGTGCACACGCAGGTCGGGGCTCACACCGGTGGCCTGGAGAATCTCCTGGGCGCGGGTGCGGCCGATGCCGTAGATGTAGGTGAGAGCGATCTCCAGCCGCTTGTCGCGGGGGAGGTCGACGCCAACCAGGCGAGCCATGGCGGGCATTCTCCTTCGTTGTGGCGGAGGTCTTGCGCGCCACTTCCCCTCCCCATGCCCGGGGTGGAGGGCCCCGGCCTCCGACCGGGGGTCTCCCGAGTGGTCCAGGTCTCTGACGAGACCTGCCTGCCCGGGTGTGACACGCGCTTACGTTGCAGACTTCTCATGCGTCGAGCCCGCACCCTGATCGGGGCGGACTCGGAGAAGCCTTGCGGCGACTAGCCCTGGCGCTGCTTGTGGCGCAGGTTGTCGCAGATCACCATGACGCGACCGTGCCGGCGAATAACCTTGCACTTGTCGCAGATCTTCTTGACGCTCGGCTTTACCTTCATTGTCCTTTATGTCCTCAGACGTCTTATTTGTATCGGTAGACGATCCGCCCACGACTGAGGTCATAGGGGCTCAGTTCCACGACTACCCGGTCGTCCGGCAGAATCCGGATGTAGTGCATCCGCATCCGTCCGCTGATGTGGGCCAGGACCTTATGGCCGTTGTCGAGTTGCACCCGGAACATGGCGTTCGGGAGCGACTCAACCACAGTGCCCTCGATCTCGATGGCGCCGTCTTTCTTGGCCAAAATCCCTCGCGTTTCACTGATCGATCGTCTGAGGCTCCGGTTCACTAGCAGCCGCGACCTCACGCTTCGGAGAGAGCGGCGACCGGCAAGGGCCGCCGACGCGTGACAGTCTTAGTGAGCCGACAAAGAAGTGTACGGCACCATGGCGGAAAACGCGAAAACGCGTGCCAGATGTCCCGACACAACCACTCGCCAGTCTACCCGACCCTCCTACCGCCTCGGGCCGTCTTCCCCTCGCGCGCCCGTACGTGATGACCCCCGGCACGACGGAAGGCCCGCCGGGGAGCGGCGGGCCTTCCTGGGCGCACGGTCAGTAGATGCGGTGCACCGCGCCGCAGTACTTGCTGGGGCCGCCCCAGCAGGTGTAGGTGTAGAGCTTCTTGATGTCCCGCTTGCTCCAGATGTGCTTGTGGGAGCCGTTCCAGCGGTAGAAGTGCTTGCCGATCTTGCCGCTCTTGTACTCGTAGCGGAACCAGACGTAGCCGTGCTTGGACGTGGACTCCTTGCCGTACCACTTCGTGTGGACCTTGCCGCCCGACTTCCAGGTCTGGCCGTAGGTGTAGGCCTTCCTGTTGCTGGAGTAGTACTTGCCCCAAGTGCCGGCGGTGGCGGAGGCC
Source organism: Nonomuraea sp. NPDC054003 (assembly GCF_055585125.1). Taxonomy (NCBI): domain Bacteria; kingdom Bacillati; phylum Actinomycetota; class Actinomycetes; order Streptosporangiales; family Streptosporangiaceae; genus Nonomuraea; species Nonomuraea sp. NPDC054003. The sequence goes on along the minus strand of NZ_JBVJKR010000011.1, from coordinate 23,618 downwards.
GCCTGCGTGGTGGCCGGCGCCGAGGCCGCCTGGGCGGCGGGAGCGAGGGCGAGACCGGTGAGGGCCATCGAACCGGCGAGAGCGGCTGCCGCAAAGACCTTGCGCATTTCGTTTCCTCCGTGAGTGGTGTTTCTCGACACCGTTCACGTTAGGAATCCGCGCGGTTTCGTTCTGTGGACGAATACGCAGAGCGCACTAGTGCACAGATGGAGGCGTCTACTTCCGCTGCTTGCCGTCTCCGAAAATCGTGCTCACCAGCAGAATCGCGCCCCAGGGACCCATCACCCACAGCGGCCACGGGTAGACGAAGTCACCCGACGTGACGCTGACGATGAGCCAGATGACCCAGTTGATCGAGCTGGCGGCGGCCCACGCGCTCCAGGCGGCCATCATCCCGGGATGCATGCGGCGGGCGGGGACCTCCTGCTGAGAGATCTTGGCGGGGAGGTTGCGCAGGTCGACGTCGGGCAGGTCGGCGGTCAGCTTGGCCAGGTCGCCGTAGGTCCTGCTCTTGTAGAGCTCCTCCAGCCGCTCGTTGAACTCGTCCATGGTGATGCGGCCCTGTGCGGTGTGCTCGCGCAGCAGGGCTGCCACCCGGTCACGGTCGACGTCGGACGCGCGCATCTCGGGGCTCTGCGCCATTCCCACTCCCGGGCTCGGGTCTACGGCTGCGAAAGGCGCTCTTTGCCCCCATCAAGAGCAGTGAGCACCCAAGGACCATTATGTGTCACCGCGACGCTGTGTTCGAAGTGCGCGGACGGCTTGCCGTCGACGGTCACCACGGTCCAGTCGTCGCCCAGCACGCGGGTGCGCTCCGAACCCAGGTTGACCATGGGCTCGATGGCCAGGCACATGCCGGCCTCCATGACCGGGCCGCGGCCGGCCTTGCCGTGGTTGGCGATCCACGGGTCCATGTGCATCTCGGTGCCGATGCCATGGCCGCCGTACTCAGGCGGGATGCCGAACCTGCCCTGCGACTTGACGTACCGCTCGATCGCGTGGCCGATGTCGGAGAGATGGCGGCCGGGGCTGAGCGTCCTGATGCCGGCCCACATCGCCTCCTCGGTGATGCGGATCAGCTCCAGCAGCTTCGGCTCCACCTCGCCCACCGGGACCGTGACGGCCGAGTCGCCGTGCCAGCCGTCGAGGATGGCGCCGCAGTCGATCGAGATGATGTCGCCCTCGCGCAGCTTGCGCGCCTCGGTGGGGATCCCGTGGACCACCTCGTTGTTCACCGACGCGCAGATCGTCGCGGGGAAGCCCTGGTAGCCCTTGAAGGACGGGATAGCGCCCTCGTCCCTGATCGCCTTCTCGGCGATGACATCCAGGTCGAGCGGGGTCATACCCGGCTCGACCGACCGCTTCAGCAGTTCGAGTGTGCGCCCGACCACCAGGCCGGCAGCGCGCATCTTTTCCAGCTGCTCAGCGGACTTGACCTGAATTCCATGCTTGTTTCGTTTGAACACGTACGGCACCCCCAAGGGCTTCAACGGGCAACATGGGAGCCCAATTCCCCCCACAATAGCCGCGAGGTGGCACGGACAACCGTGCCACCTCCGCGAATGGTCGGCGGTGCTACCCCAGGAAAGGACGGATCGCGTCCATGGCTCGCTGGGTGACCTCCTCGACCGGGCCCGTGGCGTCCACGCCGACCAGGATGCCTTCGTCGGCGTAGAAGTTGATCAGCGGAGCGGTCTGCTCCTGATAGACCTCCAGGCGGTGCCTGACGGTCTCCTCTTTGTCGTCATCACGCTGGAACAGCGTGCCACCGCAGGCATCGCACAAGTCGTCCTGCTTGTCGTCGAACTCCACATGCCAGATGCGCCCGCACTGGCTGCACGTGCGCCGGCCCGCCAGCCGCCTGACCACCTCGTCGTCGTCGACCACGAGCTCCAGCACCAGGTCGAGACCCTGGCCCCAGTCGGCGAGCATCTTCTTGAGAATCTCGGCCTGGGGCACGTTGCGCGGAAAGCCGTCGAGCAGGAACCCGTCCTGCGCGTCGTCCTCCGAGAGGCGGTCACGGACCATGGCGATGGTGACCTCGTCGGGCACCAGGTCGCCACGATCCATGTAGGTTTTGGCGAGTTTGCCGAGCTCCGTGCCCCCGGAGACGTTGGCACGGAAGATGTCACCTGTCGAAATCTTCGGGATGGACAGGTTAGATGCGATGAACTGGGCCTGAGTCCCTTTACCCGCTCCAGGGGGCCCGACTAGAACGAGACGCACTACCGCAGGAAGCCTTCGTAATTACGCTGCTGCAGCTGGCTCTCGATTTGCTTGACCGTGTCCAGACCGACACCAACCATGATCAGAATGGTCGCACCTCCGAACGGGAAGTTCTGGCTCGCTCCGGACACCGCGAGCGCGAAAATCGGGATCATGGAGATCAGACCCAGATAGAGCGCACCGGGGGTGGTCAGACGGTTGAGCACGAAGTTGAGGTACTCGGCCGTAGGCCTCCCCGGACGGATGCCCGGAATGAACCCACCGTACTTCTTCATGTTGTCGGCCACTTCAGTGGGGTTGAAGGTGATGGACACGTAGAAGTAGGTGAAGAACACGATCAGGAGGAAGAACGTCACCATGTAGATCGGCGTGTCGCCGGTGGCGAGGTTCTGCGAGATCCACTGCACGACCGTGTTGGGCTCCTCCGCGTTCGCGAACAGCGAGACGACCAGCTGCGGCAGGTAGAGCAGCGAGGACGCGAAGATGAGCGGGATGATGCCGGCCTGGTTGACCTTCAGCGGGATGTAGGTGGACGTCCCGCCGTACATGCGGCGCCCGACCATCCGCTTGGCGTACTGCACCGGGATGCGGCGCTGCGCCTGCTCGACGAAGACGACCGCGGCGACGATGAACACACCGATCACGAGCACGGCCGCGAAGGTGAACTTGTTCGCCTGGAAGATGTTGGCCATCTCCGACGGGAAGATGGCGACGACCGAGGCGAAGATCAGCACGGACATGCCGTTGCCGACACCGCGGTCGGTGATGAGCTCGCCCAGCCACATGATCACAGACGTGCCCGCGGTCATGATGAGGACCATGGTCACGATCTGGAAGACGTTGTCGGGGTTGATGAGCACGTTCGACTGGCAGTTCGGGAACAGCTGACCGGAGCGGGCCAGGGCGATGAAGGCGGTCGACTGCAGGACACCGAGACCGACGGTCAGGTAACGGGTGTACTGAGTGATCTTCGTCTGGCCTGACTGGCCTTCCTTCTTCAGCGCTTCCAGTCGTGGGATCACGACCACCAGCAGCTGCAGGATGATGCTCGCGGTGATGTACGGCATGATGCCGAGAGCGAACACCGAAAGTTTCAGAAGGGCGCCGCCGCTGAACAGCTGCACCATTCCGTAGATGTTTCCGTTGGCGCCTTCACGGGCCTGGTCGAAGCAGGCCGCCAGATTCTGAACGTGAACGCCCGGAGTCGGAAGAACCGAGCCGAGACGGAACAGCGCGATGATGCCCAGGGTGAAGAGCAACTTCTTGCGCAGGTCCGGCGTCCGGAACGCCCGGGTAAACGCGGTCAGCACGGTCCCTCCTGCGCGCCTATAAGGCGATGTGAGTATGCGATGGAGCGGGGGTCTGCCATCTGAGTCTCAGGTCAATCGAGCAGGACAGAATCCTGCCGTCTCGCGAACTCTAACGCACTACGGGCGTGGGGGCCCATTGTCAGAGCCCCCACGCCTCGTAATTGCTCTTACAGCTCGGTCACGGAGCCACCGGCAGCGGCGATCTTCTCCTTCGCGGTGTTCGAGAAGGCATGCGCCTGCACGTTCACCGCGACCGAGATCTCCCCGGTGCCCAGCACCTTGACCGGCTGGTTCTTGCGGACAGCGCCCTTGGCCACCAGCGCCTCGACGGTGACGTCGCCACCCTCGGGGAACAGCTCACCGAGCTTGTCCAGGTTGACGACCTGGTAGGTCGTCTTGAACAGGGCGTTGGAGAAGCCCTTGAGCTTCGGCAGACGCCTCTGCAGCGGCACCTGACCACCCTCGAAACCGAGGGGGACGGTCGTGCGGGCGCGACTGCCCTTGGTGCCGCGACCGGCGGTCTTGCCCTTCGACGCTTCGCCGCGGCCCTTGCGGGTCTTCGGCTTGTTGGCACCGGGAGCAGGACGCAGGTCGTGAATCTTGAGCGGAGCCTTGTCAGTCATGACTAGTCGACCTCTTCCACCTCGACGAGGTGCGTCACCACGGAGACCATGCCGCGAATCTCGGGCCTGTCCTCCTTGACGACGACGTCGCCGATCCGCTTCAGGCCAAGCGAACGCAGCGAGTCACGCTGGTTCTGCTTGCCACCGATCTTCGAGCGAACCTGAGTGATCTTCAGGCGTGCCACGACTAGCTCACCGCCTTCGCTGCCGCGGCCTCGGCGATACCCTCGCGCTGGGCCTTGAGCATGCGAGCCGGAGCCACGTCCTCGATCGGCAGGCCACGACGGGCGGCGATCTCCTCGGGCCGGGAAAGGCCCTTCAGAGCCGCCACGGTGGCGTGCACGATGTTGATCGGGTTGTCGGAGCCGAGCGACTTCGACAGCACGTCGTGGATGCCGGCGCACTCCAGGACCGCGCGCACCGGGCCACCGGCGATCACGCCGGTACCGGCGGACGCCGGCCGCAGGAAGACGACACCGGCCGCCTCCTCGCCCTGCACCGTGTGCGGGATCGTGCCCTGGATCCGAGGCACCTTGAAGAAGTGCTTCTTCGCCTCTTCGACGCCCTTGGCGATGGCGGCCGGGACTTCCTTGGCCTTGCCATAGCCGACGCCGACCATGCCGTTGCCGTCGCCGACGACGACGAGGGCGGTGAAGCTGAAGCGACGACCACCCTTCACGACCTTGGCCACTCGGTTGATCTTCACTACGCGCTCGATGTACGAGACGCCCTTGTCGGCGGCGCCGCCGCGGCGGTCGTCACGACGGTCCCGCCGCTCGCCACCGGTGCCGCCACCGCGACGCGGAGCTGCAGCCATCAGTGGTTCCTCTTCTCAGTTGCCATCAGAACTCGAGCCCGCCTTCGCGAGCGCTGTCCGCCAGAGCCGCGATGCGGCCGGCGTAGCGGTTGCCACCGCGGTCGAACACGACAGCGGTGATCCCGGCTTCCTTGGCCCGCTGAGCGAGGAGCTCGCCGACCTTCTTCGCCTTCTCGGTCTTGTCCGCCTCCAGCGCACGCAGCGAGGGGTCCATGGTGGACGCGCTCACCAGCGTGTGCCCGACGGTGTCGTCCACGATCTGGACGAACATGTGGCGGGTCGAGCGGTTGACGACCAGGCGCGGACGCTGGGTCGTACCGACGACCTGCTTGCGGACGCGGCGGTGACGGCGGGCCCGCGAGACGGTGCGGGCAGCCGTGTGCTTGCCGAACGCAGTCTTCGGAGCCATGCCTACTTACCAGCCTTTCCGACCTTGCGGCGGATCTGTTCGCCCTGGTAGCGCACGCCCTTGCCCTTGTACGGGTCGGGCTTGCGCAGCTTGCGGATGTTGGCGGCGACCTCGCCGACCTTCTGCTTGTCGATGCCGTCCACGTGGAACAGGGTCGGCTTCTCGACGCGGAAGGTGACGCCCTGGGGGGCGTCCACGATGACCGGGTGGCTGAAGCCCAGCGAGAACTCCAGCTGCGTCGGGCCCTTGGCCTGGACGCGGTAACCGACGCCGACGATCTCCAGGGACTTGGAGTAGCCCTGCGTGACGCCCTGCACCATGTTGGCGATCAGCGTCCGCGACAGCCCGTGCAGAGCGCGGACCTTGTTCTCGTCGTTGGGACGGGAGACCTGGATGGCGCCGTCGTCGTCGCGGCCCACCTTGATGGGCTCCGCGACCGTGTGAGTGAGCGTGCCCTTCGGGCCCTTGACCTGGACATCCTGGCCGTCGATCGTGATGTCTACGCCACTGGGCACAGGGATGGGCAGCCGTCCGATACGTGACATGCTGTGTTCCTCCCCTCTACCAGACGTAGGCGAGGACTTCCCCGCCCACACCACGCTTGCCGGCCTGCTTGTCGGTCATGAGACCGTGGGACGTCGAGATGATCGCGACGCCCAGTCCGCCCAGGACTCGAGGCAGGTTGTCCTTCTTCGCATAGACCCGCAGGCCAGGCTTGGAAACCCGGCGCAGGCCCGCCAGCGAACGCTCACGGCTCGGCCCGAACTTGAGCTCCACCACGAGGTTCTTGCCGACCTTGGCGTCTTCGACGCTCCAGGCCTGGATGTAGCCCTCCTGCTGGAGGATCTCGGCGATGTGCGCCTTGATCTTCGAGTACGGCATCGACACGCTGTCGTGGTAAGCCGAGTTCGCATTACGCAGACGTGTGAGCATGTCTGCGATCGGGTCGGTCATCGTCATGGCCAGTGGCCTTCCTCGCCGCGGTTTCCAGTCGGCCGAGTGTCAGTGGAGTGCACTGCTCTGCCGGTGGACCTTCGGCGTGGTCATGGGAACTCTCGGCGAGAGCTCCCGATTTTGATGTTTACAGATATGTGCGGCGGGCGGTCGCCCGAAGGGGACGACTCACGCGCCGCCCCCCAAGGGTAACTACCAGCTGGACTTGGTGATGCCAGGCAGCTCGCCCCGGTGGGCCATCTCACGGAAGCACACGCGGCACAGGCCGAACTTCCGGTAGACGGCGCGCGGACGTCCGCAGCGCGAGCAGCGGGTGTAGGCGCGCACCTGGAACTTCGGCTTGCGCCCTGCCTTGGCGATCAGCGACTTCTTCGCCATCTGGATCAGGCCTCCTTGAAGGGGAAGCCGAGAAGCTTGAGCAGCGCCCGGCCCTGGTCGTCGTTCTTCGCGGTGGTCACGACCGTGATGTCCATGCCCCTGGGCCGGTCGACCTTGTCCTGGTCGACCTCGTGGAACATGACCTGCTCGGTCAGGCCGAACGTGTAGTTGCCGTTGCCGTCGAACTGCTTCGGCGACAGGCCGCGGAAGTCCCTGATGCGCGGCAGCGCCAGCGACAGCAGCCGGTCGAGGAACTCCCACATGCGGTCACCGCGGAGAGTGACGTGCGCGCCGATCGGCATGCCCTCGCGCAGCTTGAACTGGGCGATGGACTTGCGGGCCCGGACGACGGCCGGCTTCTGGCCGGTGATCACGGTCAGGTCGCGGACGGCGCCCTCGATCAGCTTCGAGTCGCGGGCCGCCTCGCCGACACCCATGTTGACCTTGATCTTCACCAGGCCGGGGATCTGCATGACGTTCTCGATGCCGAACTCCTCGCGAAGCTTGGCCGCGATCTCCTCGCGGTACTTCGTCTTGAGGCGCGGCGTCGGGCGCTCGGTCTCGGTGGTCGTAGCAGTCATCAGCTGTCCTCACCCGTCTCGTCGGCCTGCTCGGCCTTCTTGTCGGCGGGCTTGTCCTTCGGGCTGTCGTCCTTGAGCTTCTTCACGTTGCTCACGTGGATGGGAGCCTCCATGGTCTGCACGCCGCCAGACTTGGCGCCACGCGGACCCTGGTTGGTCTCCTTGGTGTGCTTCTTGATCATGTTGACGCCCTCGACCACCACGCGGTCCTCGCGCGGGAGCGTGGCGATGATCCGGCCCTTGGCGCCCTTGTCCTTGCCGGCGATGACGGCGACGAGGTCACCCTTCTTCACATGCAGCTTCGGCATTACAGCACCTCCGGAGCGAGCGAGATGATGCGCATGAACTTCTTGTCGCGCAGCTCACGGCCGACCGGGCCGAAGATACGGGTGCCACGAGGGTCGCCGCTGTCCTTGATGATGACGGCGGCGTTCTCGTCGAAGCGGATGTAGGAGCCGTCGGGCCGGCGGCGCTCCTTGGCGGTGCGGACGATGACGGCCCTGACGACATCGCCCTTCTTGACGCCCGTGCTGCCCGGGAGGGCGTCCTTGACAGTGGCGACGATGACGTCGCCGATACCGGCGTAGCGTCGGCCCGAGCCGCCGAGCACACGGATGCAGAGAATCTCCTTGGCACCCGTGTTGTCGGCGACCTTGAGCCGCGACTCCTGCTGGATCACGTTGACTCCTGTTAGTCGCGCCGGTTCTCGGACGGAGGCAAGCCCCCGCCCGAGCCTGGCGGAACCCGATATGGTCTTGGTCCCCCGGCCACGAACCCGCAGGGGCCGCGCCCCGGGCCCCCTGAACCCTCAGGTTCAGAAGCCCGGAGCAGCCGCTCCTGGGGCCGCACCGCAGGCGACGCGAGGCCTGACGGCCTCGCGTCCTTGGACGCCGTCATGGGGAGTGACCCCCACGAGGCGCGGTATATCCGAGAAAACCTACTTGGCCTTCTCGAGGATCTCCACGACCCTCCACCGCTTGGTGGCGGAGAGGGGGCGGGTCTCCATCAGAAGCACACGGTCGCCCACGCCGCAGGCGTTGGACTCGTCGTGCGCCTTGTACTTGGTCGTACGGCGGATGACCTTGCCGTACAGGCGGTGCTTGACCCGGTCCTCGACGGCGACGACGACGGTCTTGTCCATCTTGTCGCTGACGACCAGGCCCTCACGGACCTTACGGAAGTTGCGGTCGCGCTCGGCGTCCGTCTCGGTGGTGCCGGTGGTCTCGGTCTCAGCCATCGCTCGTCTCCTTCTCGACCGTGACGATGCCCAGCTCGCGCTCGCGCATCACGGTGTAGATACGGGCGATCTCGCGGCGGACGGCACGCAGCCGCCCGTGGCTCTCCAACTGACCGGTCGCCGCCTGGAAGCGGAGGTTGAACAGCTCCTCCTTCGCCTCCTTCAGCTTCTGGACCAGGGTGTCCTGGTCCTCCACACGCAGCTCTCCGGCGGTCAGGCCCTTAGCCATCACGCCTCACCCACTTCACGCTTAACAATCTTGCACTTCATCGGCAGCTTGTGGATCGCGCGCTGAAGCGCCTCACGCGCGACCGTCTCGCCCACGCCGGACAGCTCGAACATCACGCGTCCGGGCTTGACGTTGGCGATCCACCACTCCGGCGAACCCTTACCGGAACCCATGCGGGTCTCGGCAGGCTTCTTGGTGAGGGGACGGTCGGGGTAGATGTTGATCCACACCTTCCCACCACGGCGGATGTGACGGGTCATGGCGATACGAGCGGACTCGATCTGGCGGTTGGTCACGTAAGAGTGCTCAATCGCCTGAATGCCGTACTCGCCGAACACGACCCTGGTGCCGCCCTTGGCGGCTCCGCTGCGGTCAGGCCGGTGCTGCTTGCGGTGCTTGACCCTGCGCGGGATCAGCATGGTCAGCTCCCTTCAGCACCCGGCTGCGCGGCCGGGCCGGTCTCGGGGGCAGCCTGCGCGGCCGCCTCAGTCCTGGGGGCGCGGTCGCCACGGCCACCGCGACGGGCACCACCGGAACGACGCGGACGGTCGCCGCCGCCCCTGCGGTCGTCCCGCTCGCGGCGCTGACCGGCGCGGGCGCCGGCAGCGGCGGCCTCACGCTCGGCGCGACTGGTCGCCGCCTCGCCCTTGTAGATCCACACCTTCACGCCGATCCGGCCGAAGGTGGTACGGGCCTCGTAGAAGCCGTAGTCGATGTCCGCGCGGAGCGTGTGCAGCGGCACCCGGCCCTCGCGGTAGAACTCCGACCTCGACATCTCAGCACCGCCGAGACGGCCCGAGCACTGCACCCGGATGCCCTTGGCGCCGCTCTTCATCGCCGACTGCATGGCCTTGCGCATGGCACGACGGAACGAGACGCGGCTGGACAGCTGCTCGGCCACGCCCTGCGCGACGAGCTGGGCGTCGGTCTCGGGGTTCTTCACCTCGAGGATGTTGAGCTGGACCTGCTTCTTGGTCAGCTTCTCCAGGTCGCCGCGGATGCGGTCGGCCTCCGCGCCGCGGCGGCCGATGACGATGCCCGGACGCGCGGTGTGGATGTCGACCTGGACGCGGTCGGTCGTACGCTCGATCTCCACCTTGGAGATGCCGGCCCGCTCCATGCCCTTCTGCAGCATGCGACGGATCGCCACGTCCTCGGCCACGTACGACTTGTACAGCTTGTCGGCGTACCACCGGCTCTTGAAGTCGGTCGTGATGCCGAGGCGGAACCCGTGCGGGTTAACCTTCTGGCCCACTATCGGGTCCTTCCCTTCGGCTCGCGGGACTCCACGATCACGGTGATGTGGCTCGTCCGCTTGTTGATCCGATAGGCACGACCCTGAGCACGCGGACGGAACCGCTTCAGCGTCGGGCCCTCGTCGACCCACGCGCGGCTGACGACCAGCGTCTGAGGGTCGAGATCGAAATTGTGCTCCGCGTTCGCCACCGCGCTCGAGAGCACCTTGTAGATCGGCTCGCTCGCCGACTGGGGAGCGAACTGCAGCACGGCCTGCGCCTCCGAAGCGGGCAGCCCGCGAATAAGGTCCACCACGCGGCGGGCCTTCTGGGGCGTGACGCGGACGAACCGCGCCTGAGCCCTGGCTTCCATCGCTTACTCCTCTGACTTCTGAAGGCTGTCTATCGCCGGCTGCGGCGGTCTTCCTTGACGTGGCTGCGGAAGGTCCGCGTCGGGGCGAACTCTCCGAGCTTGTGACCGATCATCGACTCGGTGACGAACACCGGGACGTGCTTGCGGCCGTCGTGCACGGCGATCGTGTGCCCGAGCATGTCGGGAACGATCATGGAGCGCCGCGACCACGTCTTGATGACGTTCTTGGTGCCCTTCTCGTTCTGCGCGTCCACCTTCTTCTGAAGGTGATCGTCGACGAAGGGACCCTTCTTAAGGCTACGTGGCATTCTGGCTGCTCCTACCGCTTCTTCTTGCTACGCCGGCGAATGATCAGGCGGTCGCTGGCCTTGTTGGGCTGGCGGGTGCGGCCCTCGGGCTTGCCCTTGGGGTTCACCGGGTGGCGACCACCGGAGGTCTTGCCCTCACCACCACCGTGCGGGTGGTCGACGGGGTTCATGGCGACACCGCGGACGGTCGGGCGCTTGCCCTTCCACCGCATACGGCCGGCCTTGCCCCAGTTGATGTTGGCCTGCTCGGCGTTGCCGACCTGACCCACCGTCGCGCGGCAGCGCACGTCGACCATGCGCATCTCGCCCGAGGGCATACGCAGCGTGGCGTACTGGCCCTCCTTGGCGAGCAGCTGGATCTGCGCGCCGGCGGAGCGGCCGAGCTTGGCGCCGCCGCCCGGACGGAGCTCCACCGCGTGGATGAAAGTACCCGTCGGGATGTTGCGCAGCGGCAGGCAGTTGCCCGGCTTGATGTCGGCCCCGGGGCCGTTCTCGATGCGGTCGCCCTGCTTGAGGCCGGTCGGCGCGATGATGTAGCGCTTCTCGCCGTCGGCGTAGTGCAGCAGCGCGATATTGGCGGTGCGGTTGGGGTCGTACTCGATGTGAGCGACCTTGGCCGGAATGCCGTCCTTGTCATGCCTGCGGAAGTCGATGATCCGGTAGGCGCGCTTGTGACCGCCGCCCTGGTGGCGAGCGGTGACCCGGCCGTGTACGTTACGGCCGCCCTTACCGTGAAGGGGTGCAAGCAGCGACTTCTCGGGCGTGCTGCGGGTGATCTCGGAAAAGTCCGAGACACTCGCCCCGCGGCGACCCGGAGTCGTCGGCTTGTACTTACGGATGCCCATCTTTTTCGTTCATCCTTCGTCGGAATCCAGCTCCAGAGAACTGGATCTCTTGTGTCACCGCCGGTTCCCGCCCGCGGCCCCTGACCTCGGAGCCGCGGGTCTCGAACCGGCGATACGTGCAGAGCACCCCACCCGCGTCGCCGACGGCGACCCCGGGGGGATCGCGGGGAGCAGCGCCCCCCGCGGGTCAGCCGATCTGACCGAAGATGTCGATCCGATCGCCCTCGGCCAAGCTCACGATCGCGCGCTTGGTGTCGGGACGCTTACCGAAACCGGTGCGGGTCCGCTTGCGCTTGCCCTGCCGGTTGATCGTGTTCACCCCGGTGACCTTGACCCCGAAGATCTTCTCCACCGCGATCTTGATCTGCGTCTTGTTCGCGGTGTTCCTCACCAGGAACGTGTACTTGTTGTTCTCGTCGATCAGGCCGTAGCTCTTCTCGGAGACCACCGGCTTGATGATGACGTCGCGCGGGTCGGAGACCCGCTCCATGGTCGTCTTACGGGCGACCGGCTGACCGGTGTTGTCCATCAGGCGTCTTCCTTCTCAGTGCGAGCGCCCTCCGACAGCCGGGCCACGACCTGGTCGTACGCCTCCTGCGTGAAGACCACGGCGTCGTTGCAGAGCACGTCGTAGGTGTTGAGCTGCCCGGAGTCCAGCAGGTGGACCTCCGGCGCGTTGCGCAGGCTCAGCCAGGTCATCTCGTCGTCCTCATCGACCACGACGAGCACGGACCTGGCCTCGGTGATGGCGCGCAGCGCCTGCAGGGCCGCCTTGGTCTTCGGCGTCTCGCCGTCGACCAGGCTGCTCACCACGTGGACGCGGCCCGCGGCCGCCCTGTCGGACAGGGCGCCACGCAGCGCGGCGGCCTTCATCTTCTTGGGCGTCCGCTGCGAGTAGTCGCGCGGCACCGGACCGTGGACGACGCCACCGCCGGTGAACTGCGGCGCACGGGTCGAGCCCTGACGGGCACGGCCGGTGCCCTTCTGCCGGTACGGCTTCTTGCCGCCACCGCGAACCTCGCCGCGGCTCTTGGCCTTGTGCGTGCCCTGCCGGCGCGCCGCCTGCTGGGCCACCACGACCTGGTGGATCAGCGGGATGTTGACCTTCGCGCCGAAGATCTCGTCAGGCAGCTCGACGGAGCCGGTCTTGGCGCCGCTCGCGTCGAGCACGTCGATGCTGGTCACTTCGCGGCCCCCTTCTTGGCAGCGGTGCGGACGAGGACCAGGCTGCCGTTGGCGCCCGGAATCGCACCCTTGATCAGGATGAGACCCTTCTCGGCGTCCACGGCGTGAACCTTGAGGCTCTGCACAGTCGTGCGGACGTTACCCATCCGCCCCGCCATGCGCAGGCCCTTGAATACACGGCCCGGGGTGGCGCAGCCACCGATGGAACCCGGCGACCGGTGCTTGCGCTGCGTACCGTGCGACGCGCCCAGACCACCGAAGCCGTGACGCTTCATCACACCGGCGAAGCCCTTGCCCTTGCTCTTGCCCGTCACGTCGACGAACTGGCCGGCTTCGAAGGTGTCGGCCAGCAGCTCCTGGCCGAGGGTGTAGTCGCTCGCGTCGTCGGTGCGGATCTCCGCGAAGTAACGGCGCGGGGTGATGTCGTGCTTACGCAGGTAGTCGCCGAGCGGCTTGTTGACCTTCCGCGGGTCGACCTGCCCGTAACCGAGCTGGATGGCGGAGTAGCCGTCCTTCTCGGCGCTGCGGACGCGGGTCACCACGCACGGACCGGCCTCGACCACGGTCACCGGAACCAGCCGGTTGTCCGTGTCGAAGACCTGGGTCATGCCGAGCTTCTTGCCCAGGACGCCCTTGATCGTCTTAGCCATGTCAGTGCGTTCCCTCAGAGCTTGATCGAAATGTCGACGCCCGCGGGGAGGTCGAGCCGCATGAGCGAGTCGACGGTCTTGGGCGTCGGGTCGATGATGTCAATCAACCGCTTGTGCGTACGCATCTCGAAGTGCTCGCGGCTGTCCTTGTACTTGTGCGGCGAGCGGATGACGCAGTACACGTTCTTCTCGGTCGGCAGCGGCACCGGGCCCGCGACCTTCGCGCCAGTCCGCGTCACCGTCTCGACGATCTTCTTGGCCGAAACGTCGATGACCTCGTGGTCATAGGCCTTAAGCCGGATGCGGATCTTCTGTCCCGCCATAGTGGCCTCGGTGTCCTTCGCTGTCGTCAGAAAAAGTATCGTGCGGCTTGTGCCGCTGTTCAGTGCGTGGCCCCACGAGCAGACGCGTGTGATCTGCCTTTTCTTCCGTGATCCGGCAGTTACTTCGGTCGTTGCCCCGAAGCCACTGCTGAATCACGGCTTTCCCGTGGTGCCCGGGCCGGGCCGCCTCGCGGCCGCCCGCCCCGTTCGTGGTGTGGCGGCCGGCCCCTCCAGGAGGCCGGCCGCCGCCCCGCGGTCGTGCTACTTGATGATCTTCACGACCCGGCCGGCGCCGACGGTGCGGCCACCCTCACGGATCGCGAACTTCAGGCCTTCCTCCATGGCGATGGGCTGGATCAGCTCAACGCGCATTTCGGTGTTGTCGCCCGGCATGACCATCTCGGTGCCCTCGGGGAGGTTCACCACGCCGGTCACGTCAGTCGTACGGAAGTAGAACTGCGGGCGGTAGTTGTTGAAGAACGGCGTGTGGCGGCCGCCCTCGTCCTTGGACAGGATGTAGACCTGGCCGGTGAACTCGGTGTGCGGGGTGGTCGTGCCCGGCTTGATGATGCACTGGCCGCGCTCGACGTCGTCGCGCTTGATGCCGCGGAGCAGCAGCGCGGCGTTGTCACCGGCGTGACCCTCGTCGAGCATCTTGTTGAACATCTCGATGCTGGTGACGGTGGTGGTCGTCTTCTCCGGCTTGATGCCGATGATGTCGACCTGCTCGTTGACCTTGACGATGCCGCGCTCGATACGACCGGTGACGACGGTGCCGCGACCGGTGATCGAGAAGACGTCCTCGACCGGCATGAGGAACGGCTTCTCCGTCTCACGCGGGGGCTCGGGGACGTTCTCGTCGACGGCGTTCATCAGCTCGACGATGCTGTCGGCCCACTTCTCGTCGCCCTCAAGAGCCTTGAGCGCGGAGACGCGGATGACGGGCAGGTCGTCGCCGGGGAACTCCTGAGCGGACAGGAGCTCGCGCACCTCGAGCTCGACGAGCTCCAGGATCTCCTCGTCGTCCACCATGTCGGACTTGTTGAGGGCCACGACGATGTAGGGGACGCCGACCTGGCGGGCCAGGAGGACGTGCTCCTTCGTCTGCGGCATCGGGCCGTCGGTGGCGGCGACCACGAGGATGGCGCCGTCCATCTGAGCGGCACCGGTGATCATGTTCTTCACGTAGTCCGCGTGACCGGGGCAGTCGACGTGCGCGTAGTGGCGCTTCTCGGTCTGGTACTCGACGTGCGAGATCGAGATCGTGATGCCGCGGGCCTTCTCCTCCGGCGCCTTGTCGATCTTGTCGAACGGCGTCGCGGCGTTCAGCTCGGGGAAACGGTCGTGGAGCACCTTGGTGATCGCCGCGGTCAGTGTGGTCTTACCGTGGTCGATATGCCCAATGGTGCCGATGTTCATGTGCGGCTTTGTCCGCTCGAACTTGGCCTTGCCCACTGGTTCTCTCCTTGAGAATCTGACTGACTTTCGTCTGCACACTCGGGCCCGGGTGTTCCCGAACCCCTAGGCGGCGGGACGGCTCGCACCGTCCCGCCAGGGACCGGGAACTATTCGCCCCGGGCCTTCGCGACGATCTCCTTGGCGATGCCCGGGGGCACCTCCGAGTAGGAGTCGAACTGCATGCTGTAGCTCGCCCGCCCCTGCGTCTTGCTACGCAGGTCACCCACGTAGCCGAACATCTCAGACAGCGGCACGAGCGCCTTGACGACGCGGGCGCCGGCCCGCTCGTCCATCGCCTGGATCTGCCCCCGGCGACCGTTGAGGTCACCGATGACGTCACCCATGTAGTCCTCGGGCGTGGTGACCTCGACGGCCATCATCGGCTCGAGGAGCACGGCGTCAGCCTTGCGCGCGGCCTCCTTGAAGGCCATCGAGCCGGCGATCTTGAACGCCATCTCCGAGGAGTCGACGTCGTGCGCGGCACCGTCCTGGAGCGTCACCTTCACGCCCACCATCGGGTAGCCGGCCAGCACGCCGAACTCGGCGGCCTCCTGGGCGCCCGCGTCGACCGACGGGATGTACTCCCGCGGCACGCGACCACCCGTGACCTTGTTCTCGAACTCGTAACCGTCGTTGCCCTCGCCCAGCGGCTCGAGGTCGATGATGACCCGCGCGAACTGACCGGAACCACCGGTCTGCTTCTTGTGGGTGTAGTCGACCTTCTCCACCTTGCGGCGGATGGTCTCGCGGTAGGCGACCTGCGGACGGCCGACGTTCGCCTCGACCTTGAACTCGCGGCGCATCCGGTCGACCAGGATCTCGAGGTGGAGCTCGCCCATCCCCCAGATGACGGTCTGGCCGGTCTCCTCGTCACGGCGGACCTGGAAGGACGGGTCCTCCTCGGCCAGCCGCTGGATCGCGGTCGACAGCTTCTCCTGGTCACCCTTGGTCTTGGGCTCGATCGCGACGTTGATGACCGGAGCCGGGAACGTCATCGACTCGAGCACGACCTGCTTGACCGGGTCGGACAGGGTGTCGCCGGTGGTGGTGTCCTTCAGGCCCATCACCGCGACGATCTGCCCCGCGATCGCCGACGAGCGCTCCTCGCGCTTGTTGGCGTGCATCTGGTAGATCTTGCCGATCCGCTCCTTCTTGCCCTTCACAGAGTTGACGACCTGTGAACCGGCCTCGAGCGTGCCCGAGTAGATGCGGATGTAGGTGATCTTGCCCAGGTGCGGGTCGCTGGCGATCTTGAACGCCAGAGCCGAGAACGGCTCCTTCGGGTCGGCGTGACGCTCGACCGCGGTGCTCTCGTCGCCGACCGCGTGGCCCTTGATGGCGGGGATGTCGGTCGGCGCCGGCAGGTAGGCGACGATCGCGTCGAGCAGGGGCTGCACGCCCTTGTTCTTGAACGCGGTGCCGCACAGCACCGGGTTGACGGCGCCCGACAGCGTGGCGCGGCGCAGGGCCGCCACCAGCTGCTCCTCGGTGGGCTCGGTGCCCTCGAGGTAGAGCTCCATCAGCTCGTCGTCGTTCTCCGCGACGGTCTCGACCAGCTTGTCGCGCCACTCACGAGCGGCCTCGGCGTGGTCGGCCGGGATGTCGACGGTGTCGTACATCTCACCCTTGGCCGCCTCGGCGCTCCAGATGAGGCCCTTCATCCTGATGATGTCGATGACGCCCTTGAAGTCGGCCTCGACGCCCCACGGAAGCTGGACGACGGCCGGCGTCGCGGCCAGCCGGGTGATCATCATGTCGACGCAGCGGTGGAACTCCGCGCCGACGCGGTCCATCTTGTTCACGAAACAGATGCGGGGGACGTTGTAGCCGTCTGCCTGACGCCACACCGTCTCCGACTGGGGCTCGACACCCGCGACACCGTCGAAAACGGCCACGGCGCCGTCGAGGACACGCAGCGAACGCTCCACCTCGATGGTGAAGTCGACGTGGCCCGGGGTGTCGATGATGTTGATCGTGTGACCGTCCCAGCTACAGGTGGTCGCGGCGGACGTGATCGTGATGCCGCGCTCCTGCTCCTGCTCCATCCAGTCCATCGTCGCCGAGCCCTCGTGGGTCTCGCCGATCTTGTAGTTGATGCCGGTGTAGAACAGGATGCGCTCGGTCGTGGTGGTCTTGCCCGCGTCGATATGGGCCATGATCCCGATGTTGCGGACCTTGGCCAGGTCAAGTGCGGTCGTGGTGGCCACTTTCTTCGCGTCCTCGTCGTCTCGTCGAACCCGCCGGGGTTACCAGCGGTAGTGGGCGAAGGCCTTGTTGGACTCGGCCATCTTGTGGGTGTCCTCGCGCTTCTTCACGCTCGCCCCGAGACCGTTGCTGGCATCGAGGAGCTCGTTCATCAGGCGCTCGGTCATGGTCTTCTCGCGGCGGGCCCGGGAGTACTGCACCAGCCAGCGCAGCGCCAGGGTGGTGCTGCGCGCGGCGCGCACCTCGACCGGCACCTGGTAGGTCGCGCCACCGACGCGGCGGCTGCGAACCTCGAGGGTGGGCTTGACGTTGTCGAGCGCACGCTTGAGGGTGACGACCGGGTCGTTGCCCGTCTTGTCCCTGCAGCCCTCAAGGGCGCCGTAGACGATCGACTGCGCGATGGAGCGCTTGCCGTCAAGAAGCACCTTGTTGATCAGGGCGGTGACCAGCGGGGAGCTGTAAACCGGGTCAGCCATGAGCTGACGGCGGCCAGGAGAACCCTTGCGAGGCATAGTTAGCTCTTCTCCTTCTTCGCGCCGTAGCGGCTACGGGCCTGCTTGCGGTTGCGGACACCCTGGGTGTCGAGCGAACCACGGATGATCTTGTAGCGAACACCCGGCAGGTCCTTCACACGACCGCCACGCACGAGCACGATGGAGTGCTCCTGCAGGTTGTGGCCCACACCGGGGATGTAGGCCGTGACCTCGATGCCGTTGGTGAGCCGCACACGGGCCACCTTGCGCAGGGCCGAGTTGGGCTTCTTCGGGGTCGTGGTGTAAACGCGCTGGCACACACCGCGCCGCTGCGGACTCCCCTTGAGGGCAGGAGTCTTGGTCTTGGAGACCTTGTCCTGCCGGCCCTTGCGGACCAACTGCTGAATAGTGGGCACTGCCACTCCGTTTCGTGCCTGGCCGGTGTTACGTCAGTTGTGCAATTCGCAGGTGCTGCCGGTGTCATGACCTGCGAATTGTCCTTGCCTCCACGCCCCCGCGCTCGGGCGTGTCGCGCTGTTCGCACTGACACATCCACGAGGACTACGAGCTAGGAAGCCGACCTGCGCTGCCATTGAAGAGCGCACGATCGAGAGCCCGCAAACTACGGGCACGATGGTCCAGGTTACCAGGACCTCGCGACACGTCAAAACGCCGCGACTAGGCTCGGAAGCCTTGTCGCTCCGGGTGTCGCGCGGTCCATCCCACCAGAGGCCCGGCTACTGCTCGCGCCTCATGATATAGCGAGATCTGGTCTGCTGCCGACCATACCAAGAACATCCCCCGACGGGCAGATGACGACTCGGCGCTCCCCCGTACGCGCGACCCTCCGTGCGGGGGAAGAGGGCGGGAACGAGCGAGCGCCCGGGCCCTCCTTCGAGGGGCCCGGGCGCTCGCCTGTGGCTCGTTACCGGTTGTACTGACCGAAGTCGTACTCCTCCAGCGGCACTGCCTCGCCGCTGCCGGTGCCGAACGTGTAGTCGGCCGCGGAGCCGTCGTAGCCGCCCACGGTGTACATGGCGGCCTTGGCCTCCTCGGTCGGCTCGACCCGGATGTTGCGGTACTGGGGCATGCCCGTGCCGGCCGGGATGAGCTTACCGATGATGACGTTCTCCTTCAGGCCCAGGAGCGAGTCGGACTTGGCGTGGATCGCCGCGTCCGTCAGGACCCTGGTGGTCTCCTGGAAGGAGGCCGCCGACAGCCAGGACTCGGTGGCCAGCGACGCCTTGGTGATGCCCATGAGCACCGGGCGTCCGGCCGCCGGGCCGCCGCCCTCGGCGACGGTCTCGCGGTTGATGAGCTCGAACCGCGGCCGCTCGACGAGCTCTCCGGGCAGCAGGTCGGTGTCACCGGACTCGAGCACGTTCACGCGCTTGAGCATCTGCCGCACGATGATCTCGATGTGCTTGTCGTGGATCGACACACCCTGCGAGCGGTAGACCTGCTGGACCTCCGCCACCAGGTGCAGCTGCACGGCCCGCGGGCCGAGGATGCGCAGCACCTCGTTGGGGTTGACCGCACCGGCCACCAGCTGCTGGCCGACCTTGACGCGCTCGCCCTCGGAGACCAGCAGACGCGACCGCATCGACACCGGGTAGGCGATCTCCTCGGAGCCGTCGTCCGGGACGATGACGACCTTGCGCGCCTTGTCGGTCTCGTCGATGCGGACCCGGCCCTCCGCCTCGGAGATCGGGGCGACACCCTTGGGGATGCGCGCCTCGAACAGCTCCTGGACTCGGGGCAGACCGTGGGTGATGTCGGCGCCCGCCACACCACCGGTGTGGAAGGTACGCATCGTCAGCTGCGTGCCGGGCTCACCGATCGACTGGGCGGCGATGATGCCGACCGCCTCGCCGACGTCCACGAGCTTGCCGGTCGCCAGCGAGCGCCCGTAGCAGGTGGCGCAGACACCGATCTTCGCCTCGCAGACGAGCGCGCTGCGGGTGCGGACGGTCTCGACGCCGGCCTCGACCAGCTTGGTGACGTGGATGTCGTTGATGTCGACACCGGCCGCCACGACGACCTTGCCGTCGACCTCGACGTCCTCGGCCAGGATCCGGCCGTGCACGTTGGACTCGGCGTTCTCGGCCTTGACCAGATTGCCCGAGATGTCGCGCTCGCCGACGGCCAGCGGGACAGCACGGTCGGTGCCGCAGTCGATCTCGCGGACGATGACGTCCTGCGCCACGTCCACCAGACGCCGGGTGAGGTAACCCGAGTCGGCGGTGCGCAGCGCGGTGTCGGCCAGACCCTTCCGCTGTCCGTGGGTGGAGATGAAGTACTCCAGCACCGACAGGCCCTCGCGGAACGAGGCCTTGATCGGCCGCGGGATCGTCTCACCCTTGGTGTTGGACACCAGGCCGCGGATGCCGGCGATCTGACGCACCTGCATCTTGTTACCGCGGGCGCCGGAGTTGACCATCATCCAGACCGGGTTGGTCGCCGGGAAGGCGTTGACCATGTCGGTCTCGACGTCGGCCGTGGCGTGGGTCCAGATCTCGATGAGCTCCTGGCGGCGCTCCTCGTCGGTGATCAGACCGCGCTCGTACTCACGCTGCACCTTGTCGGCGCGGCGCTCGTAGTTCTCCATGATGTCGGTCTTGTTGGGCGGCGCGACGACGTCCTCGATCGAGATCGTGACGCCGGAGCGGGTCGCCCAGCGGAAGCCGGCGTCCTTGAGCGCGTCGAGCGAGTTGGCGACCTCGATCTTCGGGTAGGTCTCCGCCAGCTCGTTGACGATCGTGGACAGCTGCTTCTTGCCGACCTGGAAGTTGACGAACGGGTAGCTGATCGGCAGCGTCTGGTTGAACAGGCAGCGGCCGAACGTCGTCTCCAGACGGATCGGGTCGCCCTGCTCCCAGCCCTCGGGCGCGACCCAGTCACGCGGCGGCAGGACATCCTTGAGCCTGATCTGGATCTTGGCCTGGATGTCGAGCTCGCTGCGGTCGAAGGCCATCTGCGCCTCGGCGACGGAGCCGAACACGCGGCCCTCGCCCAGCGCGCCCTCCTTCATGGTGGTCAGCCAGTAGAGGCCGATGACCATGTCCTGGGTGGGCATCGTCACGGGCTTACCGTCGGCCGGCTTGAGGATGTTGTTGGTCGAGAGCATCAGGATGCGTGCCTCGGCCTGGGCCTCAGCCGACAGCGGCAGGTGCACGGCCATCTGGTCGCCGTCGAAGTCCGCGTTGAACGCGGTGCAGACGAGCGGGTGGATCTGGATGGCCTTGCCCTCCACGAGCTGCGGCTCGAACGCCTGGATGCCCAGACGGTGGAGCGTGGGCGCGCGGTTGAGCAGCACCGGGTGCTCGGTGATGACCTCTTCGAGCACGTCCCACACGACCGGGCGGGCGCGCTCGACCATCCGCTTGGCGGACTTGATGTTCTGGGCGTGGTTGAGGTCGACCAGCCGCTTCATCAC
Organism: Nonomuraea sp. NPDC054003; assembly: GCF_055585125.1. Classification (NCBI taxonomy): domain Bacteria; kingdom Bacillati; phylum Actinomycetota; class Actinomycetes; order Streptosporangiales; family Streptosporangiaceae; genus Nonomuraea; species Nonomuraea sp. NPDC054003. The sequence continues at coordinate 2,363 of NZ_JBVJKR010000011.1, read as the reverse complement.
GAACGGCTTGAACAGCTCCAGCGCCATCTGCTTGGGCAGGCCGCACTGGTGGAGCTTGAGCTGCGGGCCGACGACGATGACCGAACGGCCGGAGTAGTCGACGCGCTTGCCCAGGAGGTTCTGGCGGAAACGACCCTGCTTGCCCTTCAGCATGTCGCTGAGGGACTTGAGTGGCCGGTTGCCGGGACCGGTGACCGGGCGGCCGCGACGGCCGTTGTCGAACAGCGCGTCGACGGCCTCCTGCAGCATCCGCTTCTCGTTGTTCACGATGATCTCGGGCGCGCCGAGGTCGAGAAGCCGCTTGAGGCGGTTGTTGCGGTTGATGACCCGGCGGTACAGGTCGTTCAGGTCGGAGGTCGCGAACCGGCCACCGTCGAGCTGCACCATCGGGCGCAGGTCCGGCGGGATGACCGGGATGCAGTCGAGGACCATGCCGCGCGGCGAGTTGGTGGTGTTGAGGAACGCCGACACCACCTTGAGCCGCTTGAGCGCACGGGCCTTCTTCTGGCCCTTGCCGCTGCGGATGGTCTCGCGCAGGTTCTCGGCCTCGGCGTCGAGGTCGAAGCTGACGAGCCGGTCCTGGATGGCCTGCGCGCCCATGCCGCCCTTGAAGTAGCGGCCGAAGCGGTCGCGCATCTCGCGGTAGAGCAGCTCGTCGCCCTCGAGGTCCTGGACCTTGAGGTTCTTGAAGCGGCTCCAGACCTCCTCCAGCCGGTCCAGCTCACGCTGGGCCCGGTCACGGAGCTGGCGCATCTCGCGCTCGGCGCCCTCACGGACCTTGCGGCGCTGGTCGCCCTTGGCGCCGGCGGCCTCCAGCTCGGCCAGGTCGCCTTCGAGCTTCTTCTGCCTGGCCTCGATGTCGGCGTCGCGCCGCTGCTCGATGTGCTGCCGCTCGACGGAGATCTTCGCCTCCAGCGAGGGCAGGTCACGCTCACGCATCTCGGTGTCGACCTGCGTGATCATGTAGGCCGCGAAGTAGATGACCTTCTCCAGGTCCTTCGGGGCCAGGTCGAGCAGGTAGCCGAGGCGCGAGGGAACGCCCTTGAAGTACCAGATGTGCGTGACCGGAGCGGCCAGCTCGATGTGGCCCATCCGCTCACGGCGCACCTTGGCACGGGTCACCTCGACGCCGCAGCGCTCACAGATGATGCCCTTGAACCGGACGCGCTTGTACTTACCGCAGTAGCACTCCCAGTCGCGGGTCGGACCGAAGATCTTCTCGCAGAAGAGCCCGTCCTTTTCCGGCTTGAGGGTCCGGTAGTTGATGGTCTCGGGCTTCTTGACCTCGCCGTGCGACCACTGACGGATGTCGTCGGCCGTCGCCAGCCCGATCCGAAGCTCGTCGAAGAAGTTGACGTCTAGCATTTTGTGCGATCTCCCCCTCAGACTTCTTCCACGCTGCTCGGCTCACGCCGGGACAGGTCGATGCCGAGCTCCTCCGCGGCGCGGAAGACGTCCTCGTCGGTGTCGCGCATCTCGATGGACATGCCGTCGCTGGAGAGCACCTCGACGTTGAGGCAGAGCGACTGCATCTCCTTGATCAGCACCTTGAAGGACTCCGGGATGCCGGGCTCGGGGATGTTCTCGCCCTTGACGATGGCCTCGTAGACCTTCACCCGGCCGAGAACGTCGTCGGACTTGATGGTCAGCAGCTCCTGCAGGGCGTAGGCGGCGCCGTAGGCCTCCAGCGCCCACACCTCCATCTCACCGAAGCGCTGGCCGCCGAACTGGGCCTTACCGCCGAGCGGCTGCTGGGTGATCATGGAGTACGGGCCGGTCGACCGCGCGTGGATCTTGTCGTCGACCAGGTGGAGCAGCTTGAGGATGTAGATGTAACCGACCGAGATCGGGTACGGGAACGGCTCGCCGGAGCGGCCGTCGAACAGGCGGGCCTTGCCGGTCTCCTGGACCATCCGGTCGCCGTCGCGGTTGGGCACGGTGTTGTTGAGCAGGCCGACGATCTCCTGCTCGTTGGCGCCGTCGAAGACCGGGGTGGCGACGTTGGTGCGCGCCTCGACCTTCTCGAAGCCCTTCTCGCGCAGCCGCTCGGCCCACGCCTCCTGGATGCCGGTGATGTCCCAGCCCCGGGCGGCGATCCACCCCAGATGGGTCTCCAGCACCTGGCCCACGTTCATCCGGCCGGGCACGCCCAGCGGGTTGAGGATGATGTCGACCGGCGTGCCGTCCTCCAGGAACGGCATGTCCTCCACCGGCAGGATCTTCGAGATGACGCCCTTGTTGCCGTGACGGCCGGCCAGCTTGTCACCATCGGTGATCTTACGCTTCTGCGCCACGTACACGCGCACCAGCTCGTTGACCCCCGGCGGCAGCTCGTCGCCCTCCTCACGGGAGAACACCCGAAC
>NZ_JBVJKR010000010.1:363900-382900 GCF_055585125.1 Nonomuraea sp. NPDC054003 | reverse complement strand
GGGCCTTAGACAAGCCCGATCCTCCCAGCTCAAGGGCACTTTTCTTATGTGAACTATCAGGTCGGCTCAAATTCGCTGTGAAAGCCGCAGGCTAGAGTCGCCGGCATGCGGCGAAGGACAGGAATGCTGATAGCCGGGGCTGGAGTCCTGGTCTGGGGCGAGTGGTTGAACTGGCGCTGGTCCCGCACTCTCGTGGTGAACAGTGCAGGCCCCGCCGAGGCCGTGGTCGTGTTGGGTTACCGGAACCCCCAGCCCACGGCGAACTTCCTCAACCGCTGGCGAGTCCGTGCTGGAATTCGCTCCATCACCACCGACAGTGCGCGCGACACTCGCGTCATCTTCAGCGGCGGTGCGACCAGCGGTGGCGCCGCGGAGGCGCGGTTGATGGCCGATTACGCGAAGTCGGTGCTCGGATTCGACGGCGCGGTGCTCCTCGAAGACCAGAGCGCGACGACATGGGAGAACATCACGAACGTGATTCCCCTGCTTGAGGACGTCGACCGTATCAAGATCGTCTCCCAGCCGGCTCACGCCCTCAAGGCCCGCGCGTACCTGCGGCGGCAGCGCCCTGATCTCGCCGAGAGGCTTGTGCACGCGGATGACTACCGCCCCGGCGAATGGACGCTCGTCAAACCGCTGCTGGCTCTGTACGGACTGTGGACACTCCGCGGTCTCAAGGCCGACGAGCGGAAGATCTCGCGTAGACGGCCACGGTCGCGTCGGCTCCACTGACGAAGGTTCTCGAGCTTCCGCCGGAGGGATCGTTTTTGGTGCCTTCGCGCGCCAGGCAACATCAAGTGAGACGACGGAACTTCGGCGTCTCATCCGACCTTGCATCTCCGCATGTCAGGACGCCTCCCGGAGGCGAGATCGAATGAGACAGGACATCTGGATGAGGGCGCACACCAGCGACCTCATGGCAGGTGCGGCTCGTCTCTTCCGGGGACGGTACCGGCGGTGCGGTCAGTAGGGGGACGCCGAGTTGCTCTCAGCCCAGAGCTTCTCGGCGTCGGAGCCTGCCGGGGGCGGCGCGATCCCGTTGATCATCCAGAGGTCGTCGCTGGTCTCGTCGATGTGGAACTCCCAGTGCAGCCCTGCGTTCCGTTCGAGGTGGGGCTGCAGCATGCCCTTGACCCACTGGGCGGTCCGGCGCCGGCTCTCTCGATCGGCGTTGCGGCGGGCGATGTGGTCGATCACAATGCGGACCCCGACCGGGGCCGGCTCCCCACCGACGTAGAAATCCTCGGGCCGGGTCTGGTGGAACAGCGTGATCACGTAGAACCGGGGCAGCCCCACCTGTTCGTAGTGGTCGGCGATCTGGGAGGCGAGTTGGTGCTTCTCCTTGTCGGTGAAGATTCCGGGCGTGTGATGAACAGTCCACAGTGGCATTGCGGGTCAGTACTCCTTAAGTGTTGGGACGCGATGTCAACCGGCGACCGAGAAGGCCAGGCGCTCCACGGGGCCGGACAGCGCCGCCTTGGTGGCGATGGTGACGTCGTCGGCGAGCACCTCCGTGGCCTGGGCCTCCAGGCCGTCGACGATCCGCGCGGCCACCTCGGCCGGCGTCGCCTTCGGCAGGTCCATGGCGGAGACCATTTCGGTGTCGATGAACCCTGCGTGAACGCCGACGACCTGGGTGTTCTGGCGCGCTAGTTCGAGTCGGAGCGAGTTCGTGATGGACCACGCCGCCGCCTTGGACGCCCCGTAGGCGCCGGCGCCGGCCAGCCAGGACAGCACGGAGTGCATGTTCACCAGTGCGCCCCCACCGTTCGCGGCCAGGATCGGCGCGAACGCCCGTGCCATCCGCAGGGGTCCGAAGACGTTGACGTCGAACGTCACGGTGGCGCGCTCGAAGTCACCCGTCAGCAGCGGAGCCGGCAACAGGATGCCAGCGTTGTTGAACACGATCTCGACGTCGGCGGCGACCTTCGCGAGGGCGGCGACCGACGCCTCCGAGCGGACCTCCAACTCGGCGGTAACCACCTCTGGACGGTCGTCGATGTACGCCGAGCGCGCAGTCGAGTACACCTTTCGCGCCCCGCGCGCCAGCACCTCATCGACCAGCGCCGCACCGAGCCCACGTCGGCCCCCGGTCACCACAACCACTCTGCCCGCTACTGCAACCACTGCACTCTCCCTCTGGCTAACGATGTCGTTAGTGAGATGTAAGCACGCCATGCTGGATAACGCAAACGTTAGTTACAATGGTGAGATGGCGATGAAGTTCGAGGAACGGCTACGCGACCGAGATGCGTGGTCGATCGGCGATGGATGCTCGGCGGGGCGGGTGCTGGACCTGCTCAGCACCAAGACGGTATTCCTGGTGGTCCGCGAATGCTTCTACGGCACGACCAGGTTTGACGACTTCGTGGCGCGGATCGGGACCTCGGCCCCTGCGGTGTCTCGGGCACTCAAACAGCTGAAGGCCGCGGGTATTGTCGCGCCCGTTCTCTATCGGGAGCCGGGGAGCCGGGCCCGCGACGAGTACCGGCTGACCGAGGCGGGCCGGGACCTGCTGCCGGTGTTTCTGTCGCTGATGCAATGGGGCGACACGTACCTACAGGAAGGCCGCCCGCCTCTGTCGTTCGTCGAGACCGACACCGGCCGTCCGATACGGGTCCGCGTAACCGCCGACGCAGCGCCGGAGACGATGTGCGACGACATCGAGATCCGGCTGAACCCCGCCTGGTGACGCGGCTGGCCCCGTTTCTCGATCACGCCCGGGATGATCTGGCCCGGCTGGAACGCAGCACGGGCATCGGCCAGTCACCCCCGACCATCCCACGACCCACCGATCTCCAACTCCGTCTCCCGAACCTTCTGGATATCGATCCAGGAGACCTCCGATGAAGATCGCCCACGTACAGAAAACGGGGCTAGCCCTCATCCATCAACTGTCCATGTCGGGGAAGGCCGCGCGTAGTGCCTTGACGACTGCGACGGCCTCGTCCAGCAGGTCGATCGGGCACCCCCAATAGTCATAGATGCCACCACGGGCACGGTTGCTCCCGCAGATGACGAACACCCCCGTCCCCAGCCTCACCTTCAGGTGACTGGCGAGCCAACCGACGAAGCCGCTGTTGTCGAGCTCAGAGGGAAAGTGAAAGGAGAAGATCCCAAAACGTTCGACGTGTTCGTGTTCCTGGCTGTAGGGGACCAGGCGGCTCCAGCTCTGGTCGTCACGGACCACGGCCAGTTCGTCGCCGTTGAGCACCGGCGGCTGGTCGATGGGGAACTCCTCAAAACACCAGACACCATCATGCACGAGGACATCGGCCTGGGCGATCACCCGCTGCAGACGCTCTTCCGTCTGTTCCGGCCTCTCCCTGCTGACAGAAACCATCGCTGCTTTCTCCTGCCGAGTCTGCTCGGGGCGTCGACATCGCCCGAAGATGCGTGTCTGCACTATGTCACCAGCGAAATGTGGCTCCGACACCCAGCAGGCAGGGTTTCCCCGTGTCGGGCACTACTTGGCCAAGTGCCGGCTGATCACCAGCCGCTGGATCTGGTTCGTCCCCTCGAAGATCTGCATGATCTTCGCCTCACGCATGTACCGCTCCACCCGGAACTCCCGCGTGTACCCGTACCCCCCGAACACCTGCACCGCGTCCGTGGTCACCTTCATCGCCGCGTCCGTGGCCACCAGCTTCGCCACCGAAGCCTGCCGCGAGTACCCCAGCCCAGCGTCCCGGCGTCGCGCCGCGTCCAGGTAGGTGGCCCGCGCCGAGTCCACCGCCGCCGCCATGTCCGCCAGCAGGAACCCCAACCCCTGGTGGTCGATGATGCGCTTGCCGAACGTCTGCCGCTCCTTGGCGTACGTCACCGCCTCGTCCAGAGCCGCCTGGGCCAGGCCGACGGCGCAGGCGGCGATGCCGAGGCGGCCGGAGTCGAGGGCGCTGAACGCGATCTGCAGACCCTCGCCCTCCGCGCCCAGGAGCCGGGAGGAGTCCAGCAGGACGCCGTCGTAGTGGGCGGTGGTGGTGGGGACGGCGTGCAGGCCCATCTTCTCCTCCGGACGCCCGAAGGTCAGCCCGTCGGCCGTGCCCGGAGCCAGGAAGCAGGAGATGCCGCGGCTCCCGGAGCTGGTGCGGGCGAACAGGGCGTAGAAGTCGGCGATGCCGCCGTGGGTGATCCACGCCTTGTTGCCGGTGATCCGGTAGCCGTCGTCGGTCTTGACGGCCTGGCAGGTGAGGGCGGCGGCGTCGGAGCCGGCCTGGGGTTCGGAGAGGCTGTAGCCGCCGATGAGCCGGCCGGCCAGCATGTCGGGCAGCCAGCGCGACTTCTGCTCGTCAGTGCCGTAGGTGAAGACCGGGAAGCAGGCGAGGGTGTGGACGCTCACGGCGACGGCGACCGACGCCCAGCGGGCCGCCAGTTCCTCGATCACCTGGAGGTACACCTCGTACGGCTGGCCGCCGCCGCCGTACTCCTCCGGGTACGCGAGCCCGAGCAGCCCCGCCTCGCCCAGCAGCGGGAACAGGCCCGCAGGGTAGGTCTCCTCGCGCTCGTGCCGGTCGGCCCGGCGGGCGAGCTCCTTGTCGGCGATCTCGCGGGTCAGCTCGATGAGGTCCCGGGCGTCCTGGCTGGGGAGCAGGCGGTCGACGGTCATGATCTCTCCCGAGCGGTGGTCCGGAGCCGGTCGTCCTGGGTGAGGGCCGCGAGGGCCGCGGCGGCGCGCTCACGGTATTCCGCGACGCGGGCCAGCTTGATGTCCTCGTATCCGCGGATGCCCTCCGGCAGCGCCGCCAGCTCGGCCACCGCGTCGGCGGTCGAGGGGGTGAGGCGGTCGAGGGCGTCGTTCATGAGATCACGGTATTCCCCCACGAGCCCGCGCTCGACCCGGCGTACCTCGGCGCGGCCGAACACGTCGAGCGCGGTGCCGCGCAGCACGCGGGCGGCGCGCAGGCCGCGGAAGAGCACCCCGGCCGAGCGGCGCAGCTTGATCTTGCGCTTCATGCCGAGCGCGCGGAACACGGGCGGGTGCAGCAGCACGGACACCTTGGCGTCGGGCCCGAACTCGCGGTCCCGCCGAGCCTGCTCGGCAGGGTCGAGGTGCAGGCGGGCGACCTCGTACTCGTCCTTGTAGGCCATGAGGTGGTGCAGGCTCCTGGCGTAGGCGAGCGCGACGCGGGTGCCGGCCTCCTGGCCGGCCCGTTCGACGGCGAGCGCGGTGACGCGCCGCACGTCTTCCGCGTACGTGCGAGCGTACGTGGCGTTCTGGTAGCCGGTGAGGTCGGCGACGCGGATGGCGAGCGCCTCCTCCAGGCCGGTGGGCTCCGGGACGACGAGCCCGGCGGCCTTGAGCACGGCGTCGCGGTCGTGAGCCAGGGCGCGGCCCCAGCGGAAGGCGGCCACGTTCTTGTCCACGGCGGCACCGTTGAGCGCGATGGCGCGCTCGAGAGCGGTGGCGGAGACGGGCAGGCAGCCGTGCTGGTAGGCGGCGCCGACCAGGAGCATGTTGGCCGGCATGTGGTCGTCGAAGAGCGCCTCGGCGAGCCCGTGCGCGTCCACGTAGAGGCCCGAACGGGTGGCGGACTCGATGCGGGCCAGCGCGTCGGCGGGCGAGCCGGGCACGGCGGCGCGGCCGGTCACCATGGCGGCGGTGGGCACGACCGAGGTGTCGACGACGGCGATGGTCCGGTCCGGGGCGGCGACGGAGAGGTTGCCGTCGGCGGCGGCGCCGAGCAGGTCGAAGCCGATGAGCACGTCGGCGGCGCCGCGGGTGGCCCGCACCGAGCCGGTGAGCGGCCGGGCGGAGATGCGGACGTCGCTGACGACCGGGCCGCCCTTCTGCGCGAGCCCGGTCTGCTCCAGCCCGGCGGCGTGCAGGCCGTCGAGGTGGGCGGCCATCTGCAGGATCTGGGAGACGGTGACGACGCCGGTGCCGCCGATGCCGGGCATCCTGATGAGCACGGTGTCGCCGACCTTGCGGTCCGGTTCGCCGGGTTCGACGGGCAGGTCCGGCACCCGGTGCGCGCTTCTGGTGCCCGGCTCGACCAGCAGGAACGACGGGCAGTCGCCCTTGAGGCAGCTCAGGTCGGTGTTGCAGGACGGCTGGTGGATGCGGGTCTTGCGGCCGAACTCGGTCTGCACCGGCTGCACCGACAGGCAGGTGGAGACGTCGCCGCAGTCGCCGCAGCCTTCGCAGACGCGCTCGTTCACCACGACCTTGGCGGCCGGGACGGGCAGCTTGCCGCGCTTGCGCAGCCGCCGCTCCTCGGCGGCGCACCGGTCGTCGTGGATGAGCACGGTGACGCCGTCGACCGCGGCCAGCTCCTTCTCGGCCTGCTGGAGCTCGTCGCGGTGGCGGACGCGGGCGATGCCGGGCAGCCGGACGCCCCGGTACGTCTCTGGCTCAGGGGTGGTGACGACGATCTCCCGTACGCCTTCGAGCGCCAGCTCGTGGGCGAGGGCGGGCACGTCCAGGCGGCCCTCGGCGCGCTGGCCTCCCGTCATGGCGACGGCGTCGTTGTAGAGGAGCTTGTACGTCATCGTCACGCCGGCGGCGACGGCGGCGCGGACGGCGAGGGAGCCGGAGTGGTGGAAGGTGCCGTCGCCGAGGTTCTGCACGAAGTGGCGGTCGCCGGTGAACGGGGCGAGCCCGATCCACTGGGCGCCCTCGCCGCCCATCTGGGTGAGCCCGACCTGGGTGCCGCGCCCGTCGCCGTCCAGCGCGATCATGGCGTGGCAGCCGATGCCGACGCCGACGAGCGTGTCGTCGGTGGTGCGGGTGGAGGTGTTGTGCGGGCAGCCCGAGCAGAAGTAAGGGGTGCGGGCGGCGACCAGCGGCAGCATGCGGCGCGCGGGCCTGGGCGCGGCCGGTTTCCTGGGGAGCCGGTCCGGGCCGACGCAGCGGGCGACGGCTTCGGCCACCTCGTCGGCGCCGAGCGTGCCGCGGGCGGTGAGCAGGTCGCGGCCGTGCACGGCCGGGGTGTGCTGGCCGCCGTAGAGCGCCTGCTTGAGCTGCCCTTCCAGGAACGGCACCTTGTCCTCGACGACGAGCACCCGCTCCAGCCCGGCGGTCTGGGCGGCCAGCGCGGCGTGGTCGAGCGGGAACGGCATGCCGATCTTGATCAGCCGGATCCCGAGGTCCGTCATGGCGCTCTCGTCCAGGCCGAGGTCAGCCAGCGCGCGCCGGACCACGGCGAATCCGGTGCCGGAGGCGAGGATGCCCAGCTTGGCGTGCGGGGCGTCGAACACGACGCGGTTCAGCCCGTGCGCGTGGCCGTAGGCGCGGGCCACGTCGAGGCGGCGGGTGAGCATGTCGTGCTCGGCGTCCAGCGAGGCCGGGCCGACCAGCACCGGCGGCTTGCGCGGGCCGGGCCGCCCGGGCTCCGGGACGCCGTGGTGGCCGCCGACCTCGACGGTGGCGGCGGCGTCCGCGACGTCGGCGACGATCTTCAGGCCGGTCCACAGGCCGCTGGCGCGGGACAGCGCCACCGCGTGCAGCCCGTACTCGATGATCTCGGCGACCGAGCCGGGCGCGAGCAGCGGCATCGACAGGCTCTGGCACATCGGCTCGCACGAGCTGGGCACGGTGGAGGACTTGCTGCCGGGGTCGTCGCCGATCCAGGCCACGGCCCCGCCGAGCGGCGCGGTGCCGGCCAGGTTGCCGTGGCGGATGGCGTCGGCGGCCCGGTCCAGGCCGGGGTTCTTGCCGTACCAGAAGCCGGTGACCCCCTCGTGGCGGCGGCCGGGCAGCGCGTCGAGGAGCTGGGTGCCGGCCACGGCGGTGGCGGCCAGTTCCTCGTTCAGTCCGGGCCTGAACACCACGCCGGCGGGCTCCAGGAAGCGCGCCGCCCGCCCCATCTCCAGGTCGACGCCGCCCAGCGGGGAGCCCTGGTAGCCGGAGACGAAGACCCGGGTGTCCAGGCCGCGCTCGCGGTCGAGCCTGCGCTGCTCCAGGGTCAGCCGGACCAGGGCCTGGATGCCGGAGATCAGCACCCGGCCGCTCTCGGCCGCGTACTTGTCGTCGATCGACACCTCAGCGGGAGTCACGCTCACGCGAACCTCCTTCGTGCGGGGGGAACCCCCAGCACAGCAACGAGGCCCATGGACGCGCAAGAGTCAAGCGGGGAGGGTGTTGAAAGACGCAAAAAGTTTGAGACTGTTGGGGGATTCGGCTGCTTTCTTTGCGCCGGTGAGGAGGCTTTCCCATGTCAGACGTCGACGAGATCGACCACCGGCTGCTGCGCCTGCTCCGGGAGGACGGCCGCCGCACGTTCTCGGAGATGGCCGAGCGGATCGGCCTGTCGGTGGCGGCGGTCAAGCGGCGCGTCGACCGGCTCAGGGAGCTCGGGGTGATCACCGGCTTCACCGTCCAGATCGACTATGCGAAGCTGGGGTGGGGCATCGAGGCGTTCACCGAGCTGAGCTATCCGGGCACGACCCCGGTCGCCGAGATCGTCCGCACCGCGGCGACCGTGCCGGAGGTGCAGGAGGTGTTCACGATCGCCGGCGACCCCGACGCGCTCATCCACGTCCGGGTGCGCGACCTGGGCCACCTGCAGCAGGTCGTCGACCGGCTGCGCAGGGCGGGCGACGTGACGGGCACCAAGACATTGCTGGTGCTGGGTTCCTGGACGCGCGACACGCTGACGCCGCGGACGTCCTGAAGGGCTCTTGTCGGCACTATTTCGGAATGCCATTCTGGAATCCCGTCCTTCGGAGCGCGCATCGTGGACAAAGAGGCCATTCGCCTGAAATATCGGGAAGAGCGCGACAAGCGGTTGCGTCCCGACGGCAACGACCAGTACGTCCGGCTCACCGGCCGGTTCGCCCGCTACCTCGACGACCCGTACACGCCGAGGACCGAGCGAGCGCCGAAGACCGACGACGTGACGGTCGCGTTCATCGGCGGCGGCTTCGCCGGCCTGCTCACCGGGGCCCGGCTCAAGGAGGCCGGCGTCGAGGACGTGCGCATCGTCGAGAAGGGCGGCGACTTCGGCGGCACGTGGTACTGGAACCGCTACCCGGGCGCGCAGTGCGACACCGCCTCGTACGTGTACATGCCGCTGCTCGAAGAGACCGGCCACATGCCCACGGAGAAGTACGCGCACGCGCCGGAGATCCTCGAACACTGCCGGCGCATCGGCAAGCACTTCGGCCTGTACGACGACGCGCTGTTCCACACCGAGGTCACCGGCCTCGAATGGGACGGGTCCCGGTCCCGCTGGATCGTCACGACAGACCGGGGCGACGCGTTCACGGCGCGCTTCCTGGCCATGGGCATCGGGCCGCTGCACGTGCCTAAGTTGCCCGGCATCCCCGGCATCGAGGACTTCCGCGGCCACTCCTTCCACACCAGCCGGTGGGACTACGACTACACCGGCGGCGACCCGTCCGGCGCGCCCCTGGACCGACTCGGCGACAAGCGGGTGGGCGTCATCGGCACCGGGGCCACGGCCGTGCAGTGCGTGCCCCACCTGGCGCGGGCCTGCGGCGAGCTCCACGTGTTCCAGCGCACGCCGTCGTCGGTGGACGTGCGCGACAACCGGCCGACCGACCCCGAGTGGTTCGCCTCGATCGCCACCCCCGGCTGGCAGCGGCGCTGGCTGGAGAACTTCACCGCCATGCAGACCGGCGTGCTCGCCGACGAGGACCTGGTGATGGACGGCTGGACCGACATCGCGCGCAGGGTCCGCACCAGGATCGCCGAGCTGCCGCCGGAGGAGCGGACCCTGGAGCGGATGCTGGCCGCGTTCGAGGACTCCGACTTCGAGAAGATGGCGGAGATCAGGGACCGCGTGGACGCCGTGGTCGAGGATCCGGAGACGGCCCGCGCGCTGAAGGCGTGGTACCGCCAGCTCTGCAAGCGTCCCTGCTTCCACGACGAGTATCTGCAGGCGTTCAACCGGCCGAACACCCACCTGGTCGACACCGACGGCAAGGGCGTGGAGCGGATCACCGCGAAGGGCGTCGTGGCCGCGGGCCGGGAGTACGATCTCGACTGCCTGATCTACGCCTCCGGGTTCGAGGTGGGCACCGAGTTCACCCGGCGGGCCGGCTACGACCTGGTCGGGCGCGGCGGGGTCAGGCTGTCGGAGCGCTGGGCCGACGGCATGCGCACGCTGCACGGCATCCACGTGCACGGCTTCCCCAACGTCTTCATCGTGCAGCCCACCCAGGGCGCCAACCTCGTCTCCAACATCCCGCACAACCTCACCGAATCCGGCAGGACCATCGCGGCGATCGTCCGGTACGCCCTCGACCACGGTCACCGCGAGGTCGAGGTGGCCGCCGAGGCCGAGGACGCCTGGGTGGAGCTGCTGCTGACGGGGACGGGCGGGCTGCTCGGCGGGGCCGACTGCACTCCCGGCTACTACAACAACGAGGGCCGGGACGCCGGGCTGCTCGGCCGCCTCTTCGTCGGCTACCCGCACGGCGCGACCGCGTTCTTCGACTACATCGACCGGTGGCGCGCGTCCGGCACGTTCGAAGGGCTCGCCTTCCGCTGAGGTCGCGTCTCCTGTGAGGTTCCGGCCGTCCGGGGTAGCGGGCGATGGACGGCCTGAAAACCTGGAGGGGACGCTGTGACTGAGCACATACCTGAACACGATCCGCGCTCGCGGTTCGAGGACGAGGGGATCCCGGATCTTCAGGACGGCACGCCGGAGCAGCAGTGGGCCGAGGACCCGCAGGAGGCTCCGCTCCCGGCGGACCATCCCACCGCCGTCGACGACTTCGGCACCACCGTCGACGAGCAGATCCGGGGCGAGCCCTTGGAGGGCCGGCTGGAGCGCGAGGTGCCGGAGGAGGAGGCGTCGTTCGGCACGGACACGCCGGTGACCGTGCAGCGGGCCCCGTCCCCCGACCCCGACGAGCAACCGCTCACCGACGAAGGCGGACTGGGCGTCGGTTCCGACCTCGACACCGACTTCCAGGAGGACAGCGGGGTGGATGAGGGGGACTACCCGGACCGCGCCGGCCGCCTGGTGGCCGCCGACGAGGGCGCGCACCCCGACACCGAACCGGACGAGGTGGCCCGCGACGTCGGCCCGGACGCCGGCGGTTACTCCGCCGAGGAGTCCGCCATGCGGGTCGAGCCGGAATAGGGAGACCACATGACCAGAAAAGAAAGGGACAAGGGCGGTTACTCCGAGGAGGCCGGCTACATGGCCGGTCGCGACGACGAGTACAGCGTCACGGCAGGCTCCGACGAGAAGGCCGTGGCCGCCCGCACCGACGAGATCGAAGGCCACGAGGAGGTCGTCGCCGGTCCCAGCCCGCACCCGATGCCGCCCGGCGCGCGTGGCGACCAGGGCCACGGCGGCGATCCGGGTTTCCGCGTGCGAGGTCCGGTGGACGAGGCCAAGGAGGGCGAGGTCGAGGACGACGGCGAGAACCTCGCCGAGCGCGTCCCGGCCGGGGGCCACCTGAGCGGCGACACCGAATGGGTCGACTCCGACCTCGCCGAGGACCCGGACGCCGGCTCCGGCCGCACCGACGCGGATGACGGCGACTACCTGCCGGGCGAGGGCACCGGCCGGCCTTACTGACACGTACCGAACGAGGGAACGGTGGCATGGAGCAGCAGCGAGGCAGCGACAAGCACAGCCCCCGCATGGACGAGGAGCAGAAGCACGACAGCCGGTCGGAGGAGCACCAGCGGCCCGAGCCGACGGGCGACGCGCCGGGCGAGGAGAGGCTCTCCGCGCCGCGCGCGCAGGAGCCCGGCTCTCCGGAGGGCATGACCGCCGAGGAGGTGGACAGCCGCAGCAACCTGGCCCGCTGGGTCAGCGGCGTGCACGCCTTCCCGGCGGACAAGAAGGAGCTGGTGGAGCGGGCCCAGGAGCAGTTCGCGCCGGACGCGGTGCTGTCCGCGCTGCGGTCGCTGCCGGACCGCAGCTACGAGAACATGAACGAGGTGGCCGAGCAGCTCGGCATCGCCGGGCGGGGCCGGTTCGACTGACGGCAGGCACCGACCATGAAGGCTCCGCCCTCGCCCCGCGTCGCGCGTCCGGTGCTGTACCACCGCTGGTCCAGCATGACCTTCCTGCACTGGCGCTACCCGGCCGAGACGGTCCGGCCGCTGGTGCCCGGCCATCTCACGGTCGAGACGTTCGACGGCAGCGCCTGGGTGGGGATGACGCCGTTCCTGATGGAGGACGTGCGGGCGCCGGGCCTGCCCAGGCTGCCGTGGGTGTCGCGGTTCCCGGAGACCAACCTGCGCACCTACGTGCGTGACGAGCACGGGCGCGGCGGGATCTGGTTCCTGTCGCTCGACGCCGGGCGGCTGCCCGCCGTGCTGGGGGGCCGGGCCGGCTACTGGCTGCCGTACCACTGGTCTGACATGTCGGTACGGGTCGACGCCGGTCGATGGCGTTACCGGTGCCGCAGGATCTGGCCGGGGCCGCGGGGCGCCCGCTGCCACGCCGAGTCCAAGGTCGGCCTGGTGCTGTCGGAGCGCGAGCGGGACGAGACGGCGCACTTCCTGACGGCCAGGTTCAGGCTGTTCTCGCAGGTCGCGGGCCGGCCCGTCACCGCCGAGGTGGAGCACCCGCCCTGGCCGCTGCACCGCGCGGCGCTGCTGGACCTGGACGAGACGCTGCGGCGCGCGGCGGGCCTGCCCGACACCGATGACGAGCCCCTCGTGCACGCCTCCCCCGGCGTGCCGGTCCGCATCGGCATGTGGAAGCCGCTCTGAGTCAGGCCGTGATCCGGTCCCAGGCCGGGATCGGCAGGACGATCACGGAGGCGGGGAACAGGCCGTGCTCCTCCTTGTCGATGTGCTCGTGCAGCCGCTTCACCGCGCCGAGCACCCGGTCCCAGTCGGGGTCCGCCCGGTCGACGGCGGCGAGCACGCCGTGGATCTCCGCGTGCTCCCCGCACAGCCGGTCGACCTCCCCGGCCAGGGTGCCCTCCTCGCGCAGCTCGGCGAACAGGCCCCGCTCCTCCTCCGCGGTGTGCGGCAGGAGCAGGGCGAGCAGGAGGTCGAGCAGGTCGCGCGCCTCGGCGTAGGCGGCCCGGTCGACGGCCATGCGCAGCGTGCGGGCGACCTCCCCGATCTCCACGTGCTCCGCCGAGAGCCGTCCGATCAGCGGGAAGTCGCGGCATCCGCAGTAGTTGCACATGCCCCCAGTCTCACCGCCGGGCGCCGCGCCGGGCAGGGACCTTGGTCCCTGGTCAGGCGGCCGGAAGCCACAGGTCGGGGCCGAAGACCTCGTAGTGGAGGTCACGCGGCGCCACCCCGGCGCCGATCAGCCGCTCCCGCGCGTCCCGCATGAACTCGAGCGGTCCGCACAGGTAGGCGACCGCGTTCTCCGGGACGTCCACCCCGGTCAGGTCGATCCGGCCGGCCCGGCCGCCGGGGCCGTGCTCGTACCAGAAGACCCGGTCGGCGCCGGGCAGCGCGTCCGCCAGCTCCTCCATGTCGCGGCGGAGCGCGTGGTGCGCGGCCGAGCGGTCGGCGTGCAGCAGCAGGACGCGGCGCCGGTCGGCGGTGAGCGCCAGGTGCTGGAGCATCGCGGTGATGGGGGTACAGCCGATCCCGGCGGAGGCGAGCACCAGCGGCCGGTCGCCGTCGCCGAGCGCGACGTCGCCGAACGGCGCCGACAGGGTCAGCTCGTCGCCGGGCCTAACGGTGGCGTGCAGCAGGTTCGACACCTCGCCGTCGGGTGCGCCCTCGCCGCGCACCCGCTTGACGGTGATGCGGCGCTGCCCGCCCTCGCCGAAGCCGGAGATCGTGTACTGCCGGAGCTGCCGGACCCCGTCGGGCATGCGCACCCGGACGCTGACGTACTGCCCCGGCAGGGCCGGCTGGACGGGCTCGTCGCCCACGGGAGCCAGCACGAGCGACATGACGTCGGCCGTCTCCTCCCGCCGGTCGGCGACCCGCCAGGGGCGCCAGGTGCGGCCGTCGCGCGCGCCGGCCTCGGCGTAGATGCGGGCCTCCATGGCGATCAGCGCGCCGGCCATCAGCCAGTAGACCTCGTCCCAGGCGGCGGCGACCCCGGGCGTGACGGCGTCGCCGAGCACCTCGGCGATGGCGCCGAAGAGGTACTTGTGGACGATCACGTACTGGTCCTCGGTGATGCCGACGGCGGCGTGCTTGTGCGCGATGCGGGCCAGCAGGGCGTCGGGGCGCTCGTCCGGGTGCTCCAGGAGCGCGGCGGCGAAGCCGGCGATGGACCCGGCGAGCGCCCTGCGCTGTTCGCCGCTGCGCTGGTTGCCCCGGTTGAACAGGCCGTCGAGCAGTTCGGGACGGTCGGCGAACATCGTCTCGTAGAACCTGGTGGTGATCGTGTCCAGCGCCTCGCCGACGACGGGCAGCGTGGCGCGGACGACGGCCGCGCTCTCCGCGGAAAGCATGGGGGAACCTCCCAGATAATTGGAATCTGAGATGCATATTAAGTGGGCGGTCCCCCGGTCCCTCATTCGGGCGGGGCCGTCAGCGACAGCAGCACCGGCCCGGCGGGCGCCGCCACCAGCGAGGCGATCGTGATCTCGTCGAGCGAGGCGTAGAAGGCCTCCTGCGCCTCGCGGAGCGCGGCCCGCAGCCGGCAGGCGGCGCGCAGCGGGCACGGCATCAGCGCGTCCTCGCAGCCCACCACCTCGCCGTCGCCCTCCAGGCCGCGCACGACGGACCCCACCGACGCGCCGCGCCCCAGCGCCGTGAGCTGCAGCCCGCCGCCGCGCCCGCGCCTGGCCTCCACCAGCCCCATCTCGCTCAGCCGCGCCACCGCCTTGGCGGCATGCGTGTACGGGACGGCGAGCACGTCGGAGATGGCCCGCGTCGTCATCAGCTCGTCGCCCCGCTCCACGGCCAGGCGCATCACGATCCGCAGCGAGATGTCGGTGAAAGCGGTCAGGCGCATGGCCCACAGGTTAGGCCGTCCCCACCCACGCTCCCGTCAGGATCCGGTCGATCACGTCGGCCGCCGAGTGGTCCCGCGGCAGTTCGGCCAGGAAGCCGGTGTCCTGGCCGAGCGTGAGCAGGGGCGGCTCGGCGTAGCCGTCGGGACGGTGCTGACCGAGCCCGATGGCCGCGAGCAGCCCGTTGCACAGGCAGCGCCGCTCCTCGGCCTCCTCCGCCGGGCGGCCCTTGCGCACGTAGACGTCGACCGGCTCGGCCGCGCACCGGTAGCCGATCGCGCCGTCCGCCTTCTCGTACGGGGTGCGCAGGTAACCGAGATCGCACAGGCGCGGGCGATCGGCGTAGACCACCGGGTCGGCGAGCGTGCCGGGCACGTCGGCGACCTTGAAGGGGAAGCCGGTCGGCGAGGCCAGCGGGTCGTTGCGCACCCGGAGGGTGCCGTCGGCGGCGCCCCGCAGCAGGCGGTCCCGCAGCGCCGGGTCCAGGCCCGACTCCCGGCAGAGCGCAAAGGCCGAGCCCACCTGGATGCCGTTCGCGCCCGCGGCCAGCGCCCCGGCCAGGCCGTCGGCGGTGCCGTAGCCTCCGGCGAGCCAGAACGGCAGCCCGATCGCGGCCACCTTGGCGACGTCCACCTCATCGCGCGGCCCGTACACCGGCTCGCCCGCCTCGTCGAGCGTCATCCGGCCGCGCGGCGGCGCGCTGTGGCCGCCCGCCACCGGCGACTCCAGCACGAACCCGTCGGGCCTGGTGCGCGGCGTACGGGCCAGGTAGGCGGCCAGCACGTGCGAGGACACGATCGCGAGCAGCCGGGGCCGCGGCAGCGGCGGGAGCGTCCGCCCGAACAGCCGGTTCGGCTCGACCGCCACCGGCCGCCGGTCGCCGTCCGCCACGGTGACGGCCACCTCGCCCCGGCGGTGCGCGGCCAGCTCGTCCAGCAGGTGCGGGATCTCCGCCGGGATGCCGGCGCCGACCAGCACGTAGTCGACCCCGGCCAGCATCGCGCCGTAGAGGGCGGCGGGCGTGGCCATCTGGATCTTCTCCAGGTAGTTGACGCCGACCAGTCCGTCGTGCCCCTCCTTGGCCAGGTACACCTCGGCGAAGTTGGCCACCACGGTCAGCTCGTCCAGCGCGCGGCTCTGCCGCAGGCCCAGCCGGGGCACGGGCCGATACGGCGTGCCCTCGGGGATGCCGCCGGGCACGAAGTAGCGCCGCAGCACCCGCGCGGCCACCTCGGGCACCGGGAAGGCGGCCAGCGCCCGGCGCAGGTCTCCGCCGGGATCGCCCCGCTGCAGCCGCCGGGCCAGGGTGAGGTCCAGGGCCGTCCCCGACACCACGCCCAGCTGCCCGGCGCGGGACACCGCCCGCGCCAGCCGCCATCCTGACACTCCCACGCCCATGCCGCCCTGGATCAGGACGGGCGGGGCGTCGTGCACACTCCTGCCCATGGTGGCCAGTGCAGCACGCGGGCCGGGTGGTGCTGTAGGGGCCAAAGTCCTTCCCGGCGGTGACCCCCGCCCCTACCGAGGGACCGCCACCGGCCGATGTCATGCTGGCAGGCCCTCGCACCGTTGGAGGAGTGACCGCTCGTGACCGCACGCATCAAGGCCGGGCTCCCGCCGCCCTACGACGGGATGTACACGGCCTACGCCACCGCCCTGGCCGGCGCCCGGCTCGCCGAATCCAGCAAGTCCCGCTACCTCACCCGGGTGCGCGCCTTCCTGACCTGGACCGCGGACGCCTCCGCCCGCGGCGTGCTGGGCCACGACCCGCTCGGCGACATGTCCGCCGCGATCCGCGCCGCGCACGGCTACCACCGCCATCTCAGGGACGGCGGGTACGCGCCCGCGACGATCGACGGCGTGCTGGCGGCGGTCGACGACTTCTACGGCCGCCACGGCATCGGCGCCACGGGCGCCCGCCGCGAGCGCTCCCGCGCCTAGTCCGGGAAGTCGAGGACCAGGTACTCGTACTCGGCCGGGCCGGTCAGGTCGAACCGCTTGTCGCCGTCACGGTCGATGAAGATCGACAGGTGGACGTCGCCCTTCCACTCGCCGGCCGGGGTCGTGGCGTCCCCCTTCTGGATGGTCGAGAACAGGACCTTGTCCGTGGTGTCCGAGTGCTCGGCGAGCCGGTCGCCGATCAGGTAGTTGTGGGCCTCCTCGTTCAGGTAGAGCGTGCCCGAGCCGTGCTCGTAGTCGGCGATGCCGGTGCCCGGGCTGTAGCAGGTGTGGTCCTCGACCTTGGTGTCCCGCTCGATGCGGAAGACCGAGTCGTCGGTCCAGGCGCAGATCTGGGCGGCGGTGTCCTCCGGGAGCGTCGGCAGGCGCAGCTCGAACGGCTCCGCCTTCATGGAGACGGTGCTGATCTCTTTGTCGCTGAACTCCTTGTCCTCGTCGGTGAACGCCATCGTGCTCGCCGCGCCGCCCTGCCACACCTCGATGCCCAGGCGGGGCGAGCGGGCGATCTGGTTCTCGACCGGTGAGGGGCTGCCGGAGGCCGCCGACCCGCCGGGGCTCGGGGTGGGGGTGGGGGTCGCCGGGCGGTCCAGGTTGAGCACGAGCGTCACGGCCACGGTGGCCACCGTCACGGCCGCGGCGACGAGCGACGCGCCGATGGCCATCCCGGCGCGCCTGCGGCCGGGCTCGGTGGTGGGCGACCCGGTCGGCCCGGACCCCCACGGGGTGTTCACGTACCCGGGCGGGGGCGTGGAACCGGGCGGGGGCGTGGAACCGGGCGGGGGCGTGGAACCGGGCGGAGGTGTGGAGCCGGGCGGGGGAAGCGGCACCGGCGGGCCGCTCGGCGGCGGGAGGGATCCCGGCCTGGCCGTCGGGAAGGCTTCCTGGCGCTTGTCCATCAGGCCGAGCAGCGTCTGCTGGGCCGTCGGCCGCCGGGCCGGGTCCTTGACCAGGCAGGCGGCCACGTACTCGCGCAGCCGTCCCGACAGCCGGCCCAGGTCGGGCTCGCCGTTGAGAATCCGGTTGATCACGGCGGGCATCGGCTCCTGCCCGAACGGCGGGCGCCCGTTGGCCGCGAACGCGATCGTGCACGCCCAGGCGAACATGTCGAGCGGCGCCCCCGCCGGATGCCCCGCCAGCTGCTCGGGCGACATGTACGCGGGAGTGCCGACGATCCCGCTGGCCGGAGCGGCGGTGCCCTCGAACGGCCGGGCGATGCCGAAGTCGATCACCCGTGGGCCGTCGGCGGCCAGCAGCACGTTGCCAGGTTTGAAGTCGCGGTGCACGATGCCCGCCGCGTGGATGGCGCCCAGGGCCGTCGCGGTGGCCACGGCCAGCCGGTCCAGGTCGGTGCCGGTCAGCACGCCGCGGTCGCGCACGGCCTCGTGCAGGGACGGGCCTTCCACGTACTCGCTGATCACGTACGGCGGGTCGGACTCGGGGTCGGCGGCGAGCACCCGCGCGGTGCAGAACGGCGCGACCCGCTGGAGCGCGGCCAGCTCGCGGTGGAAGTAGCGCCGGGCGTCGGTGTCGTTGCCGAAGTCGGCGTGCAGGAGCTTGACCGCCACCTGCTGCCCGGAGTCCGACTCGCCGAGGAACACCACCCCTTGCCCGCCCTCGCCGAGGCGCCCCCGCAGCGCGTAGCCGGCGATCTGGGTGGGGTCGTTGGCGCGGAGGGGACGGATGCCGCTGATCGAAGGCATGCCGTCGATTGTGCCGGACGAGGCGATCGTCCGGCTTGCAGGCTGCTTGACGACGGCCTCCGGCAGAGGTTATCTTCGGAACGAATATAAAGGAAACTTTACTAATAGTTTCCTGGACAGCGCGACTCCCATCCCACCCCCCTGTTCACCCCTCCAACCGGATGTCGGAGCATCATGAAACACAGAGTCCTGGCCATCCTTGCCGCGTTACTCATGCCGCTCACCGTGCTGGTCGCCGTGCCGGCGACGGCCTCCGCCTCCTCCTCGGGCATGTCCGCGCTCGCCGAGTGGGCGCCGTGGACCTCGTACACCACGGGCACCCGGATCACCTATCAGGGCGTCGAGTACGAGTGCCGTCAGAGTCACACGTCGCAGCCCGGCTGGGAGCCGCCGAACGTGCCGGCGCTGTGGCTGCCGACCGGCGGCGGAGGCGGTGACACGCAGGCCCCGTCGGTGCCGGGCAACCTGCGCTCCACCGGCGTGACCAGCGCCAGCATCTCCCTCGCCTGGAACGCCTCCACCGACAACGT